>NZ_CAKJTJ010000096.1 GCF_917563925.1 Sutcliffiella rhizosphaerae | reverse complement strand
ACGAGATTGATGCGTTTGTGATTGCCGATTACTTACGTTTTGGTCGTAACCAAATGTCAGTAGTCAAAGAAAGCCAATACGTCGCTTTACAACAGTTAACACGATCTCGATATCAGCTGATCAAAATGATGACGAAGGAAAAGCAGCATTTCCTCCAACACGTCAGTTTCAAGTGTAATACATTCTCCCAAGAAGTAGATTCCTCCGTCTTTGGTAACGCCATGATGGAGTTGTTTCTAGAGAAATTCAGCTTGGAAGAGCTTGCCCACATGCCTCTTGAAGAACTCGCTGCATTTCTACAAGAGAATG
>NZ_CAKJTJ010000095.1 GCF_917563925.1 Sutcliffiella rhizosphaerae | reverse complement strand
GGCAACGTCCTACTCTCACAGGGGGACAGCCCCCAACTACCATCGGCGCTGAAGAGCTTAACTTCCGTGTTCGGTATGGGAACGGGTGTGACCTCTTCGCTATCGCCACCAGACATATTCAGTTGAAGGTTGTTCCTTCAAAACTAGATAATGTGTTCTATCAAGAAAATTCACGATCCATTCATCAAATATTTGGGTTAAGTCCTCGATCGATTAGTATTCGTCAGCTCCACGTGTCGCCACGCTTCCACCTCGAACCTATCTACCTGATCATCTTTCAGGGATCTTACTTACCGAAGTAAAAGGAAATCT
>NZ_CAKJTJ010000094.1 GCF_917563925.1 Sutcliffiella rhizosphaerae | reverse complement strand
TCTAGCGGAAGTGTATCATGGTGATTATGGATACTTGTATCACTATATGGACGATATGAAAATTATTAAAGCGAAAGGAATGAAGAAGAGTGGCAAAGAAAAAAGAGCTGGATGATAGTGAAATTGATGCATTGTTTGATTTTGATGAAATGGAAGAAGATGAAATGATTACTTTTAGATGTATAGATTGTGGCCGTGAGGACGAAGTCCCTGACTTTGTAGTTGATGATTTCTCTTTTGATTTAGGGGAAGGCGAAGAAGTAGAAACAGTCTGTCCGTTCTGTAATGGTACTATGCGAAAAGCGAGAGATGTCCAAAGAGATTAATATCTCATTTGGGACGTGGTTTTGGGTCGCGTTAGCGATTTTGTT
>NZ_CAKJTJ010000093.1 GCF_917563925.1 Sutcliffiella rhizosphaerae | reverse complement strand
ACTTATTTGGGATTTGCGTGCCCAAGGAAAAGGCAATTTATGTTATTCGGGCACTTATTTGGGATTTGCGTGCCCGGAAATTTGCAATTTACGAAAATCGGGCACTTATTTGGGATTTGTGGGCCCGGAAAATTGCAATTTACGAAAATCGGGCACTTATTTGGGATTTATGTGCCCGGAAAATTGCAATTTACGAAAATCGGGCACTCATTTGGGATTTGTGGGCCCGGAAAATTGTAATTTACGAAAAACGGGCGCTCATTTGGGATTTGTGGGCCCGGAAAATCGCAATTTATGATATTCGGGCACTTATTTGGGATTTATGTGCCCGGAAAATTGCAATTTACGAAAATCGGGCACTTATTTGGGATTTGTGTACCCGGAAAATTGCAATTTACTATAATCAGATCCTTTTTAGGCTAGTTTTTGTCCCTGCCTTCTCTT
>NZ_CAKJTJ010000092.1 GCF_917563925.1 Sutcliffiella rhizosphaerae | reverse complement strand
GTTTTTTCTTCAGCGCCTGCCTCTCGAGAACTTCTAGCTTTTTTAAGAAATCATTTTCTGCCTCCAAATACTTAATTCTAGCTTCTGCCTTTCTTAGTTTCTCTTCCGCTGAAAGGTTTTTACTAGTTGGACGGCCAGTACTTGCTTTTCCTCTTCTTTCCGATTGAAAACCAACTTCTCCAAACTGTTCAAAAGTCTTTCTCCAACGTCTTAACGAACTTTTTGGTTGTTCCTTGCCTATAACGTCTAAATTAAATCCACCTTCCATAAATATTTGTGAAGGTGTCTTGCCGAGATTATATTCCTGTACTGCCTTAAGTTTAAAGGATGGAGAATAGGAAATAGATCTATCGGAAGCATAAATAATATTAGGATTTTTCTCAAGTTCTTTAATCTGGTGTTCTGTAAAATGATTTCTACTCATGAATGATTACTCCGTTCTAATAATTAATTTAATTATAAACGGGTTATCTAGTTATAGACATAGAAAAACCCGAATAAGGGGCACTTTTTT
>NZ_CAKJTJ010000091.1 GCF_917563925.1 Sutcliffiella rhizosphaerae | reverse complement strand
AATTGTTCTTGATAACACTTTGTTTCTACATTCACGACTTCTTTCGTAAATTTCTTTTTATTGGCGTTGGCTTTCACATGAGTCGAATCAATAAAGGCTACAGAGGGATCAACGAATCCTTTTTTCATCGCTTCATTTAAGATGTGGTAGAAGATGCTTTCAAAGATTTCAGTATCTTTGAACCGGCGGGTGTAGTTCTTACCGAAGGTAGAGAAATGAGGAATTGGTTGATCAAAGTCAAAACCTAAGAACCAGCGGTACGCCACATTGGTTTCAATCTCTCGAATTGTTTGTCTCATAGATCGAATTCCAAATAAATACTGAATGAACACCATTTTAATTAAGACAACAGGGTCGATGCTTGGTCGCCCATTGTCCATAGAATATTTATCTTCCACCAAATCAATAAATAAAGGTAAAGTCCATGACCTTTTCAATCTTACGTACTAGGTGGTTCTCAGGAACAATTTGATCAAAAGCTATCATGGAAACTTGATAGCGCCCTTCCATCGATTGTTTTGATAACATCTTTAACACCCCTCAAACTGACTTACTATATTTATTCGACAAAAAAAGCCTGTAGACCTGCCTAGTAACT
>NZ_CAKJTJ010000090.1 GCF_917563925.1 Sutcliffiella rhizosphaerae | reverse complement strand
AAGGATTCGTTGATCCCTCTGTAGCCTTTATTGATTCGACTCATGTGAAAGCCAACGCCAATAAAAAGAAATTTACGAAAGAAGTCGTGAATGTAGAAACAAAGTGTTATCAAGAACAATTGGATAAAGAAATAAACGAAGACAGGGTAGCCCATGGAAAAAAGCCTTTCACCCCTCAGACAAAGAATGAAACAAAAGAAATTAAAGTAAGCACTACTGATCCGGAAAGTGGTTATTATGTAAAAGATGAGAGGGAAAAACAGTTTGCCTATTCCTTTCACACAGCTTGTGATGCCAAAGGTTTTATTCTTGCCACTCAAGTTACGGGAGCCAATGTTCATGATAGCCGCATGCTGGAAACTCTCGTGAATGAAGTGAAAGAGAAAATAGGAAAACCCACTGCTGTTGCGGTGGATGCTGGATATAAAACTGCGCCAATTGCCCATTATCTACTCGAAGAAGAAATTCGACCCGTGATGCCATACACTCGCCCTCGCACTAAAGATGGATACATGAAAAAGTATGAATATACCTACGATGAGCATTATGACTGTTATATTTGTCCGAAGGACCAAATACTCTCTTATCGCACAACCACTAGAGATGGCTATAGACAGTACG
>NZ_CAKJTJ010000089.1 GCF_917563925.1 Sutcliffiella rhizosphaerae | reverse complement strand
CTCCTGTAACCCCAGTTACACCAGTAGATCCAGTCACTCCAGTAACTCCGGTCACTCCAGTAACACCAGTAGCCCCGGTCACTCCTGTGACTCCGGTTACTCCAGTGGCTCCAGTCACTCCAGTCACTCCTGTGACCCCAGTGACCCCAGTAGGTCCAGTTGCCCCGGTAGTTCCAGTGACTCCAGTCACTCCAGTGGCTCCAGTTGCACCAGTAACCCCAGTGACTCCAGTAGGTCCAGTGGCTCCAGTAGGTCCAGTGGCTCCAGTTGCCCCGGTAACCCCAGTGACTCCAGTCACTCCAGTGGCTCCGGTTGCCCCAGTAATCCCAGTTACCCCAGTAGCTCCAGTCGCTCCAGTAGCTCCTGTAACCCCCGTTACTCCAGTAGCTCCAGTGGCTCCGGTCACTCCTGTGATTCCGGTAGGTCCAGTGGCTCCGGTCACTCCTGTGACCCCAGTTACCCCAGTAACTCCAGTAGCTCCGGTAGATCCAGTAGATCCAGTAACACCAGTAGCCCCGGTTACTCCAGTAACTCCAGTGGCTCCGGTCTCTCCTGTAAGCCCTGTTACTCCAGTAGTTCCAGTGGCTCCGGTCACTCCTGTGACCCCAGTTACCCCGGTAACTCCAGTAGCTCCGGTAGCTCCAGTAGATC
>NZ_CAKJTJ010000088.1 GCF_917563925.1 Sutcliffiella rhizosphaerae | reverse complement strand
TGGTTCTATAATAAATGTTGGGGTTCCTACACAATTTGAAGACATAAAAAATGCACGTAATCACCCAGTCTAATATACTTGAATTGTCGAGAAACAAGTATAGATTGGAGATACGTGCATAATGAATTCTAACATAAAGCTGCCAGGATTTGAAGAAGTAATCGTGATGAAAATGGAGGAAGTGGAGGAAAAGCTTACTATACATGTAGAAATGCCTGTAAAACCCCATCTCTGCCCATTATGTAAGTCACCCACAGAAAAAATTCATGACTATCGAGTACAGAAAATCAAGCATTTAAAAATATTCGAAAGGCAGACGCTGCTTTTCTACAGAAAGCGCCGTTATGTCTGCAAGTGTGGAAAAAAGTTCGCCGAGAAAACCCCTCTTGTGAAACGGTATCAGCGCCTATCCGTGGAATTAAATCAGGCAATTAAAATCCGCAGTATTAAAGGGAAAACCTTTAAAGAAACGGCGGAAGTGTATGAGGCTTCTTCGTCCACGGTGGTCAGAAGGTTTGACCAATTGGCGGGGAGTACGGTAAATGAAGAAGCAAAAGAGCTGCCGAAAGTCATCGCAATTGATGAGTATAAAGGGGACACGAGAGAGGGAAAGTACCAGCTCATCATCGCCAATGGAATAACGAAAGAACCAATTGATATTCTTCCAAACCGCTATAAAAATACCATTAAGCATTATCTGCGAAAG
>NZ_CAKJTJ010000087.1 GCF_917563925.1 Sutcliffiella rhizosphaerae | reverse complement strand
ATTTTAATTAAGGATAGCGATGACGTTTCTTACGTCATTCTTTCACGCCCCTTTCAGGCGTAAAGAGTTGGTGACTACGTAGTAGCGCATCCACCAATCGCACAAGTTTTCTTGCGGTTAGAACGAGTGCTCGTTTGTGTTGATGTTTTGGTACTTCACTATGCTTCTTCGCGTAATATGCCTGGTAGTCCGGTACATGCCTTCGTACAGAGTTGGCGGCTTCAACTAAGTAATACCGCAAGTACTGGTTCCCATTACGTGAAAGAGATGTATCTTCAGCGGTGAAGCGCCCAGACTGATGTTTTCTCCAGTATAACCCAGCGTATTTCGCTATTTTGGTTTCATCCTCAAATCGCTCAATTTGGCCGATTTCAGCGATGATACCTGCAGCGAATACAGGTCCAATACCAGGAATAGATTCAAGCGTCTGGGTCAAACCAGCCATGATTTTCTTAATGGCTTTATCGATCTCTTTGATTTGCTTTTGGAAGGTACGAATTACTTCAATGGAGGTGCCTAGGATGACATCCATGGAGTCCTCCACCACTTTGTCCAAACGGTACGAAGATCGCACAGCTTTCTGAATCGATGCAGCTACACATTCAGGATCGCCAAATCGATTTTTCCCATTCTCTTGTAGAAATGCAGCGAGTTCTTCAAGAGGCATGTGGGCAAGCTCTTCCAAGCTGAATTTCTCTAGAAACAACTCCATCATGGCGTTACCAAAGACGGAGGAATCTACTTCTTG
>NZ_CAKJTJ010000086.1 GCF_917563925.1 Sutcliffiella rhizosphaerae | reverse complement strand
CCCTTCTGCAGAGCTAAAATCTTCCTTCTTTTTAATTGAGCGACTTGCATAATGCTTGGACGTCTCAAGATATTTCTAGATAATGATAATAGGATCATTTGGGACAATTCTTTTTCCTCCTGTGGATCAACCACAATTTAAGATTGTTTCTCAGTGAACGCGCGGGACTCCCTACTCGCAGGCTGAGCATCCTGACCCTCGAACTTAGATGGTAGTAGCTCTAGGGCGGCTTTCGATTCAGGCGAAGCTCTTATACACGAGGTTGTTGGTCGGCGTACACACTAGAGATATCTCGAGACGTCCAAGAAAAAAGCCAGATGATTCTAAACCGAAAGGAGGTCTCTCCCGGTGAGATTATTTGTTGGTTTAGATGTGAGTTCGTTTGATATGAAAGTGTGTTTTCTTGATGGTGAAGGGGAAAAGCTTGATGCTTTTTCTGTCTCCAATGACTTACCAGGCGCTACGGTGCTTAAAGAAAAATTGTTGAATTGTGTAGCCGATGAAAAGGTTGACATCCTAAAGATTGGCTTAGAGTCAACATCTGTTTATAGTTTTCACCCTTCCATGTTTTTACATCATGATGAAGACTTAAAGAGCCTTGGCGCCCAAGTGTTTGTCATGAATCCGAAACAAATCGCAAACTTCAAGAAAAGCTATTCCGATATGAACAAAACAGACGAGATTGATGCGTTTGTGATTGCCGATTACTTACGTTTTGGTCGTAACCAAATGTCAGTAGTCAAAGAAAGCCAATACGTCGCTTTACAACAGTTAACACGATCTCGATATCAGCTGAT
>NZ_CAKJTJ010000085.1 GCF_917563925.1 Sutcliffiella rhizosphaerae | reverse complement strand
GGGACATGATCCCGTCCGCAAAACTGTTCACTCCCTACTTGTATAAGCATGTTTCAGGCTGGTTGGGACAAAGATCCCGTTTAACAAGCGAACCTATGACAGTACAAGCAGCCCTAGGGACAACCGACTAATCTTAATTTCTAAGGAGGAGATGATGATGAATCCAGTGGTAGGTCTGGATGTTTCTAAAGGAGAAAGCCAGGTACAAGCATTCTTGGATAAGGGGCAACCTTTTCGTAAAAGTTTTAGTGTAAAGCATACAGTGGAGGGCTTTGAGCGTTTAATAGAGTTTTTAAAAGAGATTGAAAGAGTAGCTGATGGTAAGCAACCTTCGGTTATCTTAGAATCAACAGGACATTACCACTCTCCTGTTTGGAGGAACAGCAATATGTTTATATTATTGTGAATCCTCTTATCTCTCATCGAGCAAGGAGTGCAAGTTTAAGAAAGGTAAAAACAGACGCTGTCGATGCCTATCTTCTTTGCGAACTATACTACAAAGAAGAAGTTGAGCCATATAAGAAAAGAGGTATTCAACTCTTAAACCTTCGTAATCTTACAAGGCAACAAGAGACAATTTCAGCTATTTCTGCACAAACTAAGGTACAGCTTCTAACAGTGTTAGATCAAGTATTTCCTGAATATAGAGGTGTCTTCGGTAATTTATATTCAAAAGTCTCTTTACAGACTCTTTCCTTATTTCCTACTTCTGAACATGTACTAAATACTACCGAATCCGTGTTAACTGACAAGATTGTAACGTTATGTACCAGACGTTCAGAAAAGTGGGCAAAAGAAAAAGCCCAAAAGCTTATGGAGGCTGCATTACGAAATCCATTTCAAAACAATATGTATGAAAGCCATATTTTTAACCTAAAGATGTTTATTACCATCGTTCTTCCATATCAAGAGCATCTATCACAACTAGAAG
>NZ_CAKJTJ010000084.1 GCF_917563925.1 Sutcliffiella rhizosphaerae | reverse complement strand
TTTGTCTGGTGGCGATAGCGAAGAGGTCACACCCGTTCCCATACCGAACACGGAAGTTAAGCTCTTCAGCGCCGATGGTAGTTGGGGGCTGTCCCCCTGTGAGAGTAGGACGTTGCCAGGCGGATTTTGGAGGATTAGCTCAGCTGGGAGAGCACCTGCCTTACAAGCAGGGGGTCGGCGGTTCGATCCCGTCATCCTCCACCATTATGTTTCACGAAGTGAAATTTTTTGCCGGTGTAGCTCAGTTGGTAGAGCAACTGACTTGTAATCAGTAGGTCGTGGGTTCGACTCCTATCGCCGGCACCATTCGTATTCTTATTAGTTGATATACTTAACATAACGTAATTATTGTTAAGTGATTATGTGCCATTAGCTCAGTCGGTAGAGCATCTGACTTTTAATCAGAGGGTCGAAGGTTCGAGTCCTTCATGGCACACCATTTACGCGGGTGTGGCGGAATTGGCAGACGCGCTAGACTTAGGATCTAGTGTCTTTGACGTGGGGGTTCGAGTCCCTTCACCCGCATAGTTTTCAATAGCGGAAGTAGTTCAGTGGTAGAACACCACCTTGCCAAGGTGGGGGTCGCGGGTTCGAATCCCGTCTTCCGCTCCATTGAATTGCCGGGGTGGCGGAACTGGCAGACGCACAGGACTTAAAATCCTGCGGTAGGTGACTACCGTACCGGTTCGATTCCGGTCCTCGGCACCATTTTTTCAAAAAACATTTCATATGCGCCCGTAGCTCAATTGGATAGAGCGTTTGACTACGGATCAAAAGGTTAGGGGTTCGAGTCCTCTCGGGCGCGCCATTAACGGGGAGTAGCTCAGCTTGGTAGAGCACTTGGTTTGGGACCAAGGGGTCGCAGGTTCGAATCCTGTCTTCCCGACCAGTAGAAACTTTAAATTTTTGGGGCCTTAGCTCAGCTGGGAGAGCGCCTGCTTTGCACGCAGGAGGTCAGCGGTTCGATCCCGCTAGGCTCCACCAAAAGCACTATGAGTTTATGATCTTTGAAAACTAAACAAAACAACAGCGTCCACGTTAACTTTTAATAGTTAACATGAACGAAAATTAAGTAACAAGCTAGCAAGATTTTTGAGCAACAGCTCAAACTCTTTATTGGAGAGTTTGATCCTGGCTCAGGACGAACGCTGGCGGCGTGCCTAATACATGC
>NZ_CAKJTJ010000083.1 GCF_917563925.1 Sutcliffiella rhizosphaerae | reverse complement strand
TAGGCCACTGAAAAAGTTACGTTTTTTATTTCAGTAATCTAAAATGAATGCCCAAAGGCAATTTTCCGTCTGCTTTTTAAGCGGAAAATTGCCTTTTTCCTTTTCTTTTTTATTCTTTTTCATTAAGGAGTTTCAGAATTCGCTTGAGGTTAACTGCAAATATCGCTGTGGCTCCTTGAATTTCCATACCAAATAGACCCGAAGAGGATGCCGTTTCATACCCGTGCCTATGTTTTAATTCACTATTTTTTGCCTCAATTTTATATCGAGAGCGTGCATGTTCCTTAAATTCTTCACTGTTTTGAAATGTTTCTTGTTCCTTGTGTTCAGTGGATTTTATTGAAACTGAATAAGTTTTACTTTTTGCTCCTTCTTTATAACAGCCATCACGGAACGGACATACTCTACATTTATTACTATCAAAGTAATAAGTGTCTTTTTGATTTTCCCCTTGATTTTTCTTTCCTGTTCGTGCTTTTCGTATCGCCATGTGACCTGCTTTACAAACGTACATACCTGCATCTTTATTAAACTCAAACTTATCCTCTTTAGCACGTCCACCTTGGGTGATCAGTGGATTTAGTTTAGATACTAGTTGAAATTCTTCGGTTTTTGCAAATTGGATATTATCCTTTTCTGAATAAGCTGTATCACCTATGATTCTATCAATTGTCATTCCTGATTTTTTGCTTTTCTCAACTAGATCTTTTAAGTATTTTCCATCACTTTTCTCGCCAGTAGTAACCATCGCAGCTGTAATAATTCGTTCATCACTCATAGCTATATGTGTTTTAAATCCAAAAAAAGAAGAATCAGCTGCTTTGTGTCCAACACGTGCATCTGGATCATTTGAATAACTTAGTTGTTCTGTATAATCTTCTATCACTTCCTTTAATACATTCAGTTTTTCTTTAACAACTGGAATCTCGGCAATTTGTGGTTCAGTTTCCATAACAGTAATGACTTGGCGACAATAATCTAATTCCTCGTTTACTTCATCAGAAGTTGTTTTTGATGGAAACTTTTCTTTTATCGATTCATCTACTTGATAAGCTGCTTTTCGAAGATTTTTTGATTTCTCTTGTAAAAACTCTTTTGGTGATTTTTGATTATAACGTGCTTTGGTATGTGTTGCATCCACGATAATGCTTTTACTCTTGATGATTTCTTTTTCTAGAGCAATCTCAACGGTCTTGCCAATAAGCATGTCTAATAAACCCACATCTTTTAGACGGAGTTTACGAAATTTCGTTAATGAGCTTGGGTCAATCACTGGATCCTCTGGAGCCATGTCGAGAAAATATTTAAATGACATATCGTATTTGGAACGTTCAACAACATCTACATCTGACAAATCATAGATTGATTTAAGAAGTAAATATTTGAACATACGAATTGGCGAAATAGCATTACGACCATTATCAAGACAATATTTTGTTTTCAATTCTTCCAGTATGAAAGAAAAATCTACAAGCTCATTAATTCTACGAAGCATATTATCTTTTGATACAACAATATCGTATAAAGACATGAATGGACTTAAGTTTAGAGATTCTTGGTTTGAAATCACTTGGATACCACCTACATACATTTGATAACAATATTATAAAATAAAAAGGCAGCTGAAAGTTCATTTAACTTTCAACTGCCTTTAATAAATATTGGAGTTTTTCAGTGCCCTC
>NZ_CAKJTJ010000082.1 GCF_917563925.1 Sutcliffiella rhizosphaerae | reverse complement strand
AATCGAGTAGGAGGGGGTGACTAACCCCCGACCTCTCACACCACCGTACGTACCGTTCGGTATACGGCGGTTCAATTAAAGTTGACGTAAACTTTCATATCTTGCATATAGACTTTTGAGCCCTTGGGAACTCCAATAGGAGTTCCCAAGGGTTTTGTGTAGGATTGGACTGCTGGCTGTTCTCCAGTATTTCTTCCTTGAATTTCCCCATTCATATGCTTTAGACGGATGGACACCTAACCCTTTTAGCTTTCTCACTTTGGTTCTCGGGTGTTTCCATTCTTTCCATACAATCATTCGGAGTCGTCTTCTTATCCACTCATCCAATTCTTTGAATCTGCTCGGTGTGTCTGCGAGAGCGAAGTAATTGCACCATCCTACAAGATATTGGTTTAACTTCGCTATTCTCATTTCCATAGGGATTGGTTTAGAACGAGATGTTAGGACTCTTATTTTAGCTTTGAGTCGTTTGATACTCTCGTTTGCTATCCGAACCTTGGGTTCTTTATGGATAGTAAAGCTAAAGCCAAGGAACTTACGCCTCCAAGGGCGGTCTACTGCTGATTTCTCTCGATTCACTTTTAGTTTCAGCTTCCTTTCTATGAAGTCACTGATCGAGTTCATGACTCTTTCGCCTGCCTTCTTGGACTGAACATAAATGTTACAATCATCCGCATATCGGACGAAATGGTGACCTCTGGATTCCAGTTCTTTATCGAGTTTATCCAGAAGGATGTTCGAGAGAAGTGGACTTAGCGGACCGCCTTGAGGAGTCCCCTCTTCTATTTCATGGACGACACCGTTAATCATAATCCCAGCCTGAAGATACCTTCTGATTAGCTTTAGGACCGTCCGGTCTTTCACTTTGGAAGCCAGTATTCCCATTAGCTTGTCATGATTTACTTTATCAAAGAATTTCTCAAGGTCTATATCAACCACCCACCTGTTTCCTTCTTTCATGAATCCTTTTGCTTTCCGCACGGCATCATGTCCCCTTCTATTCGGTCGGAAGCCATAACTATGCTCGGAGAATGCAGGGTCAAAGATTGGAGTCAGTGTTTGAGCGATTGCCTGTTGAATGAATCGGTCTGTCACAGTAGGTATTCCTAGTAAACGGACTCCACCGTTCGGTTTCGGGATTTCGACTCGACGGACAGGACTCGGTTTATAGGTACCATTCCTTAGCGATTGACAGAGAGAGTCCCAGTTATCAACAAGATGTCTTCGTAGGGATTTTACGGACATTTCATCCATCCCGTGACTTCCTTTGTTTCTCTCCACACGTTTGAGTGCTTCTATCAAGTTTTCCCGTGACAGTAACCTATCCATTAACATAAGATATTTCCTTTCCACGCGAACGAGAGGTCTATTTGTGTTATTCTTGCTCCACCCTCTTGAAATCCCCCGTGGGATTCACCACTTCCTCTTCCAAGTAGGTCTCCTAAGAGATTGTCTGCTTCTGCGCAAGAAGTGTACGCATAGTTCTCGTTCATCTTTAACTGTTCAGTCCTTCCCTTACTTTCTCGAGTAAGTAAGGTACTATGACTTCTGCTGACTTCTGACTGTTCAACTGTCTATCGCTAGACAGGTTACCAAGTGTGCTCGGCGTCTCAGTCAGACCTCCCCGGGTAAGAATGCAATCTTTCCTTCCACCTATCTGCTTCATTTACTCTGTATCACCTTTGACAGAAAGGACTTTGTTTTGTTATGCAAACTCATCCAATGATACCTAGCCTCCTATGAAGTTCGTGTTCCTCAGACCGGAAGTTTGCCGCCCGCTTCCTTCAGATTCCACGTCGCCATGGACACCCTTGCGTTAAGCTAACTGCTACTTCTGTCTTCACAGTTCGGGACTTGCACCCTATAGATTGCACCCATGCCGGGCGCACATA
>NZ_CAKJTJ010000081.1 GCF_917563925.1 Sutcliffiella rhizosphaerae | reverse complement strand
CGTATGCCGGCATTGTTAACGGAAAATGGTTTCGTTGATAATGCAGAAGATGCAGCTAAGCTTAGAACGGCTTCCTCTATCCATCTTTACAAAATACCGAACCACATTAAACATGTCATCAAGCTTTTCCATAGGATCTGCTTTCACCTTATGTTCTTTTAAGTATTTCTTCTGGTCTACCATTTTATGATGTACCTTCTTATAATTACCTTCCAAAACCTTATAGGTGTTACTATTCTCATCCTCGTTATTCAATTTATTGTTTATTACTTCCACTAACAAACGAGTATAGACATATTCATATATGGCCGTTTCTAATTCTTCCGGAATATTAGCTTTCATGCTCGCTATCCTCATTACCTTCGCCTCTACCTTCGAACTTTACCCATATTTCCTCAATGGGTTTGTTAAGTTCTTTTCCAATAGCATATGCCACTTCAAAGCTAGGTAGACTCTTTTCATTAACCAAGGCGCTTATGGAGGTTGTGGTAACTCTAATTGTTTTAGAAAACTTCTTTTGTGTGAAAGAAGGGGACTTCATTTTCTCCCCTGCAAACAAGACTCTTAGGTTACATGCCGATTATTTGAATTCCAGAGTATAAAGAAATCCTGTAGTTTTATTAATAAGTATTTTTTCCACTTTGCTTTCCTGAAATGGGGTCTACAATTTCCTCAATGTTTCAAATCTCTATTACTAAGTTTATTATTTCTTCAAAGTGAATCATTTATCCTTTAACAGGTCTATTAGGACTTTTACAACAAGAGTAACTATGAATAAAACCAAAAATGAAGAGAATAGACCCCAATACTCATGATCAATTTCATAATAACAAATATAACTAAAAAGTGAAACACCTATAAAACCCATGATGAAAGAGGTAGCTAAATTTGCTAATAAATATAATTTCCATTTACTAAATAATTGATATGTTAGTGTAATTAATACTGGCACTGACATAAAGCCCACTGCGATAAGGAATTGGAGAAAGATTAAGAATTCATATGGATAGTTCCACAAGTTGTAATAATATCCTATCTCGTTTATAAAACCTTCAGAATGATTAAAGCAAAAGCTAATAGTATTTGTTTTGTTCTACTACGATCCAGGGGAAAAATAAAAAGCATAAGAAAAGTAAAAATAAAAATATTTTTTCGTACAAATCAATGTTTACCCAAGCAAAACACAAACTCCAAAGTAAAATGTATATAAATAACTATTTTTTGTTGGAGGAAATAATTTATGGGTGTATATATTGAGAATTGTGACTGTACTTACTCTAAATTTCGATATCGTAATAAACGTGATTATTTTAACTGTTGCCAACAACCGTGTCCACCTGGACCACAGGGTCCAGTAGGTCCACAAGGACCAGCAGGACCACAGGGAGCAACAGGAACACAGGGACCAGCAGGACCACAGGGTCCAGTAGGTCCACAAGGACCAGCAGGTGGACCACCAGGACCACAAGGACCAGCAGGGCCACAGGGAGCAACAGGAGCACAAGGACCAGCAGGGCCACAGGGAGCAACAGGAGCACAGGGACCAGCAGGGCCACAGGGAGCAACAGGAGCACAGGGAGCAACAGGAGCACAAGGACCAGCAGGACCAGCTGGTGGGTTGTCACAATATGGGTATATTTACAATTTTACTGCTCAAACTGTAGCAATTGAGGCTCCAGTACTTTTTGATTCAAACGGAGTTATTTCATCAGGAATTCTTCATGCTCCAGGCACCGCTAATATCCAAGTTATTGAAGCCGGAGACTACGAAGTTACTTTTTCAGTCTCTGGAACAGAGCCCAGCCAATTCGCATTATTTGTAAATGGAGCACCTCGTACGGAAACAGTCTATGGTTCAGGTGCCGGAACTCAACAAAACAATGGCCAGGTTATCTTTACCTTAGCAGCAGGTGATGTATTGACCCTTCATAATCATTCTTCTTCTGCAGCAGTTGGTCTTGCTTCTAATGTAGGAGGCACTCAGGCTAACGTAAACGCTTCTATTGTCATAAAGAAATTAAGTAGTTAGTTTTGGATACTAGTGGTCAGCATGGACAAAAGCTAACGTTAGGGAAATCTAGGAGAAGTTTTTGAGTGTATCAAATGTGGACGTCAAATTGACGTGAGGGTGTAAAGAGAATAATTGATTGGGAGGGGGGAGTCTGTCCACGACTATTTTTAGCCCCAATCCAGCCCCAAATAAAACATATATTATATGTTATTCTACAAAGCAACAAAAAAATAAAAAGCCCTATAACCATTGATTTTGAACTATTACCCGAATATCGGACACTTATAAAAAAGTGCCCCTTATTCGGGTTTTTCTATGTCTATAACTAGATAACCCGTTTATAATTAAATTAATTATTAGAACGGAGTAATCATT
>NZ_CAKJTJ010000080.1 GCF_917563925.1 Sutcliffiella rhizosphaerae | reverse complement strand
TCACTATCATCCAGCTCTTTTTTCTTTGCCACTCTTCTTCATTCCTTTCGCTTTAATAATTTTCATATCGTCCATATAGTGATACAAGTATCCATAATCACCATGATACACTTCCGCTAGATCCATTACTTTATTACAACCTGGACATAATAATGGGTCCTTATCAAATGACTCTATCATGCGTTGGCGATAAGACTTTCTTCTTTTCTTTTTAGTCTCTAATAATAATGAGAGTTGTTTCGTTCGCATGAAGGCATACAAAGAAAGTACTTGGTTAGCTTTTTTATATGATCTTCTACTATACAAACCAAAACGACCAACCATTCGAAAATGCTTGGGAGGGATGTGTTGAAGTAATTTTTTTAGGAACTCATAAACAGATATTTTAACATCAACCCTTTTTCCAGTTTGATGATCTTCATACCAGAACTCTACATTTTTACCGTCATAATTAATAATCCTATACTCAGCGATGGCCGGCCTAGCTAAATAGCGACCGATATACTTAACAGCACCTTTCGCATCCTTCATTCTTTTCTCCGCATTTACGTAAAATCCCTTGGGATACCGTTGGTATAGTTCAGAAACTTGCCTCTGTACTTTTGGATTGGAAGGAAACCATTCTCTAAGCATATCCAACAATACTTTCTGCCAAGATTTGCGGAGATATTCATAAGGAATAAACTCGGTAGGTACCCATTCATTTTTATTATCAATAGCCCCTTCGGTAACTAATGCATGAACGTGGGGATTGAATTTCATGTCTCTTCCAAACGTATGAATAACAGTAATCACACCAACTTGAAGATGCCTTTTTTTACTTTTTCTCCTAAAGTAGAATTGGAATACCTCGGACACTTTTTTACTAAGTTCGTTCAACTTTTTCCGATCTTGAAAGAACAACGTTCTGATTTCCTTAGGTATCGTAAAAACCATATGTCTATGAGGAACATTAAAAATCATTTCCTGTTGTTTTTCTGACCAATCATCGGTGTACTTTTTACCACATTTATGACAGAAACGACTCTTACATGTAAAGCATACAAACTTCGTTTGGGAATTCTTTTCACAACCAAAACATTCATATCGTGCATATCCAAGATCCGTTGTTCCACACCTAATCGCTTTTTGAACCGTTTCTTTAATATCATCACGATATGTTTCTGGGTACGAGTTTCCATACATACACCAATAACCGTCAAAATGATCTTTAAGTACTTGTTTAATAACTCCACTCTTGATGTTTTTCATAGTCATTCTTCCTATTACTATTTATGTATTATAAATTATACCGGACACTTATCCACAATTCGATTATTTTATAATTTCCTAAACAATGAAAAAAGCGCATTTCCTAAAGAAACGCGCCCGTTTGTTGAATAAGAATAATAAATTCTTATATTAAAAGTGAGTTAATATAAAATTCTTATGAATACCTTTTGTTTTAAGAGGAAGTTTGCCGTCCTTCGAAAAGGCAGTAAAGAATCAACTGTTCCCTTTCGAAAATACCCTTCGCTATTTGGAGCGTTATAAAGATGTAAGAAACAAACATTACAAAGCTACTGATAACAACATATATTTTTTTTTTTACGAATATAAATGAGCCACTCAACCGCTTTCGGTTCGAGCTTTTCAGCAATTTATTATGAAATATACAGAAGCCTTATCTGATAAGAAGTTGTCCCCTCATAAAAATGAGAGATTTCTTTGCTAAAGAATACGCAAAAAGAAATCCTGTCTATGGTCTTATGCGTCAGCTTAGCCATACATCCAATAATACTTCTGCTTTATACTTGAATACAACTGAGGTGCAAGCACAGAAAGCTATTGATGCATTAGATGACTAAATTAATGAGATTTGGTTAGTTTCCGTTTCCTTTGTTATCCGAAATTAAATATCTTATTCTTAAAAAATTCATTTTTTGTATAAAATCATATCAATACACTAATTTTAATATTTTCAATTTTTTAAGTATTTTCTGACAACCACCAAATAGTGGTTTAAAGACATCAAAACTGATTTGAAATTAATATAAGCTATAATGTATTCTTTTTTCATACAAACTCTCCCGTGAAAAATATAAAATAGGATAAATGAAGATAACTTTTATTTAGAATGGTATTTTTAAGCCAATGCTTTATAAACATTTCCATCGTACTAATAAAAAGCCCTTCATTATTGAGGACACTGCAAAAAGAGCATAATTGCTACGCACTTTTAAGTAAAAAAGCCCCTAGTTTATGAATTTACATAAACTAGGAGCTTTTTTGTTTTGAGTTTATCTACTCCTCCTATCCCTAATGGGATAGGGCTTTGTGTAGCTTAACCATTCTCTTTATGTTAACAACAAAAGCAGTTAGAAATGCTTGTATTCGCATGCCCAACTGACCACGGTATTTAGCCCTGGTCATTCTATGTGCATTCTTTAATTCAGCATTTTTATGCTCAATATGGGAACGAATACCTTTTCTTTGAAGATATTCATCCGATTCTAGGTAAGCCATTGGTTGACTATGCTCTTCAGATTTAATGCTAATTGAGTATGTTTTTTCTTTGGTATTGTTATAGCATCTTTCTCTTAAAGGACATTGCTTACAAATGTTCGTATCAAAATAAAAGGTTAGACTTGAATTAGTACCCGTTCCAGTTTTTCCT
>NZ_CAKJTJ010000079.1 GCF_917563925.1 Sutcliffiella rhizosphaerae | reverse complement strand
GTCCCTAGGGCTGCTTGTACTGTCATAGGTTCGCTTGTTAAACGGGATCTTTGTCCCAACCAGCCTGAAACATGCTTATACAAGTAGGGAGTGAACAGTTTTGCGGACGGGATCATGTCCCCCGGGCGCTACGTTCTACTCCGACTACCGCAATAATAAAACCAAATGAAAAAAGTTCAACCAGTAAAAACTGGTTAAACTTATATTACGATCGGGCGCGTTTCTTTTGGAAATGCGCCTTTTTATATTTTAAAGGGCCAGATTGCGGAGCAACATGACTTGAAAAATAGACAGGTTTATTAACCAAACCAATAATTGATTCTAGGGTCATTTTATATGAAAATCAATTGTAAAAAGTTTGGAAATTTAAATTTAAATAGAAATGGATAATATGAACTAAGGATTTTGAAATAAGAATTAATCGAAGAAAAAAACAGTAACAACGATTTCCCTAGAAATCGTTGTTACGCAGCAGTACTTATTTCATTAATTTATCACATTAAACCGATGAAAAGATATATGGCAGTTCCCCAAATAAATAGTGCAGAGCTTTTATTAAAGATAATCATTAATTTTCCTTTGCTGTCTAATTTCTTTATGACTGTACCTGCTATCGTTAAGCCAAAAAACCAAATCCATGAAACTACAATACAAGCAACGGTAAAGTAAATTCGCTCTGAGCCAATATACTTTAATGCACTTGTCCCAATAACTCCCACTATATCTAAAATTGCATGTGGATTTAGTAAGGAAACAGACAAGGCAAAGAGAATTTGTTTACTCGTCGGTAACGCTGTACTGGTTATAGAAGTAGAAGGTGTAGATCGCCAAATAGAGTAACCCATATAAAGTAAAAATAAAATGCCTATAACTATCAAGCTAAGTCGTAACCATTCGAATTGCAAGACGATGAGGGATAAACCAAAGATAGCTAAAAGTATCAATAATGTATCACATAACGCAGCTGTAATTGTTGCGGGTAACGCGCTACGCAGTCGTGGTTGTGTAGCACCTTGTGAAAATAGAAATACATTTTGTACCCCTAAAGGTAAAATGAGCCCGATTGCTAGAATAATTCCATGTATAATTGCTTCCATTTGTCATCTCCCTTTCCCTAATACTGTAACTATGTTACAACTAAAAGAAAACAACCAATTGGATGGATTTTTATCCGGCCAATTTTATTGAGAGGATGACCTTTTATGCATTGGAAACCAGATAGGAAATCCCATCTTACCATTCATGAGCAAATCAAAGAGTGGATGAGAACTCGTATTGAGAGAGGCGATTGGACAGTTGGTACTAAGCTCCCGACACAGCGTAAACTAGCAGCACAATTTGAAGTGAATCGAAGCACAATTAATCTTGCTTTAGATGAATTAAAAGCAGATGGTTTACTTGAATCGAGAGTAGGTTCAGGTACTTTTGTAGCAAATAATTCGTGGAATGTTCTTTTAAATAAATCACAGCCTAATTGGCAGCAACATATTGATGCTAGTATTCACAAACCAAACTATCATACCATACAATTGATAAATGAATATGAGCAATATGATCACATCATACGTCTGGGAACAGGTGAGTTATCCCCTGAACTACTTCCAACAAAACAAATTGAGCGCTCCTTAAAATCACTTTCATTGGATTCTAGAGCAATAGGATACTCTGAACCACAAGGAAGTAATAAACTGCGAAGTGTTTTGTGTGAGTATTTAAAGAAAAGGGGAATTGATACTGCACCAGAAAATATCTTAATTGTTTCAGGTGCAATTCAAGCGCTTCAATTGATTGCCATAGGATTACTTGAAGAAGGGGCTATTATTTTTCAAGAAAATCCTTCGTATTTAAATTCCATCCACCCATTTCAATCTGCTGGAATGCGTATGATGCCTATTCAGCGTGATGGCAACTTAACAGAAACATTAAGAATTGCTAAAAGAAGAAAACAATCCCTCTTCTACTGCGTGCCAACGCTTCAAAATCCAACAGGTCGCAATTGGACAAGCGAGGAAAGACAAATCTTGTATGAAACTTGTGCGCAATTACAAATCCCGATTATTGAAGATGATGTTTATCATGAACTGTTATTTGAACAATCATCTTCTCCTTCACTAAAATCACTCGATCGATCGGGACAAGTATTGTATGTAGGAAGTGTTTCAAAGACGCTAAGTCCTGGATTACGAATAGGATGGGTAGTGGCTCCTGAGCCTGTAATCCAAAGGTTAGCAGATATAAAAATGCAATCAGATTACGGTTCAAGTGCTTTCTCTCAAGAAATTGTTGCACACTGGTTGTCATCTGGAATATATGAATCGCACATACTGCAACTACGCGAACAATTGAAAATAAGAGCTTTATTTGTAGAAAAAATCCTAGAAGAACAATTTAAGAGCGTCGCAACGTGGGAGAAGTCTGAAGGAGGTTTCTATATCTGGATTCGATTCAATGAACCTATTGTAAATAAGGCAATGTTTCTAAATCTGCTTAAGAAAAATGTACTTATAAACCCAGGTTATATATATGATACAACAGATATACATCACATTCGTGTTTCTTATGCATATGCATCTTTGGAAGAATTAAAAGAAGGTTTGAACTGTATAATAGAACTAGTTTGTTAGATCTTCAACTATCGGGCGCGTTTCTTTAGAAAATGCGTCTTTATTCACTTAAAAGGCAAGATTGTGGAATAAAGAGAACCCTTTTTAATGAATGAAATATAAAAGAAAAGTAAGCACCCCACTAATATGAACTATTACCCGAATATCGGACACTTATAAAAAAGTGCCCCTTATTCGGGTTTTTCTATGTCTATAACTAGATAACCCGTTTATAATTAAATTAATTATTAGAACGGAGTAATCATTC
>NZ_CAKJTJ010000078.1 GCF_917563925.1 Sutcliffiella rhizosphaerae | reverse complement strand
AAATGGAAAATAGAGGCGCACAAAAGGCGAATAAGTGCCCGAAAAATAGCAAAATGGAAAATTGGGGCACACAAAAGGCGAATAAGTGCCCGAAAAATAGCAAAATGGAAAATAGAGGCGCACAAAAGGCGAATAAGTGCCCGAAAAATAGCAAAATGGAAAATTGGGGCACACAAAAGACGAATGAGTGCCCGAAAAATAGCAAAATGGAAAAATCGGGCACTCGGCTTGCGTACATAAAAAGGGCGCTACCTTCAATCTGAAACAGGGCATTCAAATGACACTCTCAAGAATTCTACTTTACTCAAACACAAAACCCCATTCCTCTGCAAAAGAGAAATGGGGTTTAACTATTTTACACTTCACTATGCTCAACGAAACCTTCCCGCAATACATCTTGCAAAAACGAACTAGGTTCACCAACACTGTAAAGCTGTAAATAATGCATAGCTCTGGTGCAGGCAGTATAGAAAACTCTGCGCAGGCTTTCATCTCCATATACTTGCTCAGATGCATCATAAAGGATAACGGCATCGAATTCTATTCCTTTAGACAGATAGGAGGGAATGACGACAACTCCTTGTTCATATTCAATGGAGTTGCTCTTTAAGAGTTTCACTTCCTCAGATAAGGATTCGTAGGCACGGATGCTTTCTTCTGCAGATTTGCATATAATCGCAATACTATGATAGCCGAGCTTTTTTAAATCAGCGATCTTTGATGTAATGCAGCTGTGCAGTTCAGTGTGATCCACTACTTGCTTCAGCTTTGGTGACTTGCCGGGGCGGTCGAAAGGAATAATACTTTCTCCATTCGGAACAAGTCTTCTGGTGAATTCAATAATCGGTTTGGTAGAACGGTAGCTTCGTGCAATATTGATGGATTCAGTTTTATCTGGGCCATAAAGGTTGGTGAGTGTATGGAAATCCACTCTTTCACTTGCATGGGCGAATATGGCCTGATTAAAGTCACCGAGGACGGTCATCCTTGCGGAAGGAAACAACAACTTTAAAAATTCAAATTGGAAAGGCGAATAATCCTGAGCTTCATCTACTACGATGTGCTTAATGGCGCTGTTCGTTTGGAAGCCCTGGATTAGCTCTTTCAAAAGTAAAAAAGGGGTGGCATCCTCGTAAAGTAGCACATCTTCATCAATTTTTGCCTGTGTCGCTTGGCAAATAGACTCCAATTCTGTTGGGGAATCTTCTCCTGCCCAATCATTAATTTGTGCAGGATTTGCAAACAATTGCTTGTAAATTCCCTTTAGATCGAGAAATTGGAGGGATCGGATTCGTTTTCCTAACGGCTTCCATTTTTGGTGCACAATCAATTGGGCAAGCACTTTTGGTTCAAGCTCATAGTCGGCAATATCTTCTTTTTTAAAGCCGCGTTTTTTGGCTAAATACGCATGTGCCTTATGATAGTCCTCGTTGCTCAGCAGTTCGATTTCCTCCTGCACCCAAGGCTTTGTCCGTTCGATTTTTTTAGCTGCCTTTATTTTATTCATTAACCAATCAGTCAGTTTCTCAAGCCTATTATGAAAACGTAGTGATGTATCATGACTGTAAAATCTGTCTGACATTTGTTGTGCAGTAACAATTGGCTGCCCTCTGAAACTAATATCCTTAAAAAGCATTCCTGATTCTTCTAGTGATTTTCTATAGGATTGAAGTACTTTAAAAAACTGAATAGTCGCTTTAAAACGGATACTTGCAAGTCTTGTTTTATATGCTGGCGTTTTTTCTGCTGTCAAAACATACTCCAATTGATTATACGGATTTTCTACTTTAAACTCTTTACTCAGACGATGATCCAAGTATTTCTGGAAGGTGACCTGTTGCATATTTTCCTCACCAAGCTCTGGAAGTACATTAGATACATAGCTGCTAAACATGTTATTCGGTGAAAATAAAATAACTTGATCAGCGTCGAGGTGTTCTCGATATTTGTAGAGTAAATAGGCAATTCTTTGAAGTGCTGCAGATGTTTTTCCACTGCCCGCTGCGCCGTGAACGATGAGCAATCTTCCTTGGTCATGACGAATAATTCGGTTTTGCTCCTGTTGAATGGTCGCTACGATATTATGCATTTGTTTATCGGTGCCTTTACCTAATACCTGTTTAAGAATCTCGTCACCGATGGTTAGACTAGTATCAAACATTGATTGAAGAGCACCATTTCGAATTAGATATTGCCACTTCTTCTCCAAAGTCCCTTCAATTTTTCCTTCTGGTGTTTCATAGGAGGCGTGACCTGGTTGATAGTCGTAGTAGACACTCGAGATAGGAGCCCGCCAGTCATATATCAAAAAGTTTTCTCCATTGTTATCACTAAGTGAGGAAATGCCAATATAGATTTGCTCTGGAGCTGAATCTCCTTTTTCCAAAAAATCTATACGGCCGAAAAAGGGAACCTCCTCCATTCTGCGCAATGTGGATAAACGTGTGGATGCATGCTTATGAATGCTTTGGTTTACAGATAAGGCCTGAGCTTCTTGTCGCAAGCCAATAATGGTTTCCAGGAAATCATCAAAGGTATCCGTATTCACTTTTACCTCTTCCCAAAAGTGCTTGCGGATATGAATCACTTCACTCTTGCGTGTGGCAGTTTCTTCTTCTAATCTGCCAATTTCCGCTGTTATTGTATCCATCACATTGTCTAATCGCTTTTGCTCCATCTGAAGATCCATATTCATGGCATACACTCCTAAAAATTTATTTGAAAAAAGGGTTGACTAGCGGATTGATTCCACTGTATAATTAAAATAGGGATAATTTATTTATTTTTAAAAGTACAGTGAGCATCTATATAAATTTATCATAAAATCTGGTTTCTTTCAATGCTTATTTAGCGGAAACTTTTTTTATTATGTAAAAGAGCAGTCTTTCTAGAGATGAATTTGGTGTTGTAACTGACCTTGGTGTAAATCTAATGTTGCAAGATAAAAATAATGACCGTAAAACTTCTATTATAAGCTTAAGATAGTAAGCTTTACTCAATGGGGCTGGGACAAAAATGTTTTAGCCTAAGACAAAACCGAACTTATTTGAGTGATTGATCAAATATGTTCGGTTTTTTAGTATAAAAATATGCTTTTATTTTTTAGATTACACTAGCGGT
>NZ_CAKJTJ010000077.1 GCF_917563925.1 Sutcliffiella rhizosphaerae | reverse complement strand
CAGCCATTCATCGCACGAAGAAAATGTGTCAGCATTTTCGAGGAGTCTGCGCGTCTTCCACTACGATCAACAAGAGAATTGCATGGATTTAAATAAAAATGTACCTTTGTCTATACACTGAGACTGTCCAATAACTTAGGACAGTCTTTTTCATATGCTTAATAATAATGAGAGACGATTACAATATTTGCCCTACAAAATAAATAGAGCTATATTGGCTCATCATACATACATTTCCTTTTAGATGACAAAAGAAATTCATCTCATATTATGCTATAATTTTAATCGGACAAGAAAGGAAGTGTTTGATATGAGCAAAGTGTTATTGATCGATGGAATGGCATTACTTTTCCGTTCCTTTTTTGCAACAAGTGTTTATAATCGTTTTATGTATACATCAAATGGAATACCGACAAATGCAGTGCAAGGATTTGTAAAACATATGATTACTGCAATGGAAACCTTTCAGCCAACCCATGTGGTTTGTTGTTGGGATATGGGATCAAAAACATTCCGAACGGAAATGTTTGACAATTATAAAGCGAATAGACCTGCTCCTCCCCAGGAACTAATTCCGCAGTTTGACCTCGTAAAAGAAGTAGTGGATGCATTTGATATACCTAATATCGGACTCGCAGGTTATGAGGCAGATGATTGTCTTGGTACATTGGCAGAATACTATCGAAATGAAGCAGAAGTAGTTATTTTAACTGGTGATCAGGACGTATTACAACTAATAAAACCAAATATTAGTGTCGCTCTTTTATTGAAAGGGTATGGGAATTACGATGTTTTAGACCAAAACGGATTTTATGAGAAAAAGGGTCTTACTCCTGAGCAACTTATTGATTTAAAAGCAATAATGGGAGATACAAGTGATAATTACCCTGGTGTTAAAGGTGTTGGAGAAAAAACCGCCACCAAATTATTAATGGAATTTAAAACGGTTGATGGCATTCTAGAAAATTTATCTTCGTTAACGAAAAGTCAGCAAAAGAAATTTGAGGAAAGCCTCGATCTATTACATCTTTCACGAGAACTTGCTACGATAAAGTGTGATGTACCAGTTACATGTGAATTAACTGATGCATTTATTACGATTGACCGATTAAAAGTATCCAACAAATTCGAAGAACTAGAATTTAAAAACTTAAATACATTCATCGATAAAGTTTGCTAATCCTTTGGAGCTGCCCAGAAATCATCAAAAATGAATTTCAGGCAGCTTTATTATTTATAATAAAGTTGTTGATTACAGTATTCGCTTTTTGCTTATTCAACTATTTCTCGAAGGTTCTATTTTTTATTACTCAGTACTGAAATTAGCAAATCCCATGACATGATTATTTCCGTGAATTGAAACATAGTCTCATCGCTTCGTATTATCTTTTTTCGCTTTATTTTCAAGCTTTGAGCGAACCTCGTTTGGAACTTCTCCGTTCTGATCAAATCCTTGAGGATTAATTCCGGGTGCTTTCTTTCCTCGATTAGCTTCGTTAGTATGTTTACTCATGTTGATCACCTCCAATGTACGTTAGTGTTCCTTTCTCTGACATAAATTATGTTGTATTAGGAAAAGGCTCAATATACAAAATAATGTAGAGGTGAGAAAATGAATAGACCGTTAAAAATAGCAATTAGTGCAATTCTATTGGCACAATTAATAAAAATTCCAATAAAGTACATTCGCTCTGGAAAATGGGAATGGAACACCTTTTTTGAAACTGGTGGGATGCCAAGCTCTCATTCTGCTGGTGTAACTGCATTAGCAACTATAATAGCGTTAAAAAAGGGAATAAAGACTATCGATTTTGCCCTAGCTGCAATCTTTGGTTTAATAGTGATGTATGATGCACAAGGAGTTAGGCGGCAAACCGGTGAAATAACACTTGCTGTCAATGACTTGGCGGAAAAGTTGGACAGACTTGAAGGCAAACCAGAAGAAAATGTCCATGATAAGTTGAAAAAGCGGTTAAAAGAGCGTTTAGGTCATCAACCAGAAGAGGTGGTAGGCGGTGCTTTTTTAGGATTAATATTAGCAATAGCAGGTATGAAACTTTTGCCTAAAAAGAAAAAACTGGGATTATGGAATAATCAATAATAGGCAGCCGACAAATTTTGCGGTAAGATAATAGGTGGGGTTGATATAAAAGGATGGGGAAAAATGGAAAAATCATGGACAACTGAAGAGTATCTACAACACCTTACTGCAAAAGGCTTTAAATTTGGAGAAGATTCAATCGGCTTTATTGAGTTTGGTAAACACTATACAGGAAGTTCGGATCATTTGGTTAATATTGCTATTGAAATTACATTAAAGGCCCAAAAAGAATTTGATGGTAGCTTTTTTGTCTCATTTTTAGAAATGATAAAAAAGGAACAAGTCCTTTCCAAAAAAGCAGCATTTGAATTAGCAAAGGTTAAAAATATAATATAAAAGGGTTGCCTTTAAAAGTGGCAACCCTTTATTACTATTCATTGAGGTGAATAGCTTTTCTAGAAAGTGTATCTGCCATTTTATTCTGTCTGCTTGGTATCCACTTTATAAAAAAAAGTTCGAAGCCATCCGCGATTGATAATGCTTCTTCTAACAGGTGACGATACTCCAATTTCTTTGCAAAACGTTTTTCCATTGCAGCTTCTACTGCCTGTGAGTCTGTCCTAAATGAAACAACAGTGTAGCCTTGTTTTTTACAAATTTTCAATGCCTCGATAAGTGCGTGAAACTCTGCTAAATGATTAGACATTACACCTAGAGGAATGCTATATTCTTCAGCACGACCGTGACCCTTTATAAAGATTCCAGCACCAGATTGACCGGGATCCCCTGCACTTGCTCCATCGATATATACCTCTATCATTATAATTGCCACTCCTACCTGTTAAATCCATGTTATAAGAACATATTTAATAAAGTTCTGTGATAAGATAAGAATACACAAATTCACACAACTGTGAAAGTAAAAATGGAGAGGGGTTGAACTTCTTCTATGAAAATGACGCTTGAATGGCATTATCATACTCCAAAACATATAGAGACCATATTTAGAAGCGAAGAACTTGATGTACATCTGGCATTACGACTTGCTGAAGATATTGAAAAAACAGGCAGGATGAAACGCCTTGCCTTCTACGACCAGGATGGAAGGGAATGGACAAGAAAGGAAATAAATAAATGGATTAAGCAAGCGGAAATAGGTATTTCAGATGTTATAGCCTATTTTGATGGAGGTTATGATTCTGATACCAAGCTAGCCGGGATAGGCAATGTCGTTTATTATAATCAAAATAGAAAAGACTATAGATACAGAATTAATGCAAGACTAGAGGAGCTTGAATCAAATAATGAAGCAGAATATGCTGCATTCTATTTTTTAGTGCAGCAACTTGAACATTTGGAAATTCGTTCAATGGAGGTTACTTTCAGTGGTGATTCGTTAGTAGTGCTGAATCAACTTTCCGGTGAATGGCCTTGCTATGATGAACTATTTAATCGATGGTTAGACAAAATAGAGGATAAATTAAAACTTTTAAAAATTAAACCAATTTATAAACCGATTTCAAGAAAAGATAATAATGAAGCACACCACTTAGCAAAACAAGCTTTAGATGGAACGCCAATTGAAAGCAACTTGCAATTGTAAAAATAGGAGTGAAAATAATCATGATGAATCGAAAAAAGATACTGATGGAAGTTGGTGAAATTCTAGATACATACTGTACGGAATGTCTTGTAAAACAGACATTGCGTAAGGATTATGGCAAAACTAATGCCCAATCATTTTGCATTAATGAATGCACTGTGGGAGCTGAAATAAAGCGACTTGGTGATCAACTTTTGGAGCGGAAGTAAAAAGATTAAAGCTATAAACTAATCTCTATATACAAAGAGGCTGGGACAAAACTAAAGAACACAAACAAAAAGACGAACAATATAATGGCCGACAATAAATACCGCTATTGATTTCCGTGCAAGACTTCGCTTTCCGCGGGTGACCCGCGAGCCT
>NZ_CAKJTJ010000076.1 GCF_917563925.1 Sutcliffiella rhizosphaerae | reverse complement strand
ACCAATAGATAGTTCATTTGAAAATGGGTCTTTATTTAATCCGCCAATAGCAACAAGGACACCTTCTTCATTGAACACGCCAAATAAACCTTCTCCAGAATAATTAAAAGTATTACTGCCACTTTTATAATCATTTACTAATCTTTCTATAAAACGAAAACCGTCTGCTTTGCTTTAAAAACTACCCAAATCAAAATTCAACAGATTATATATATTATATATTTGCTTTACCTCAAATTTTCCCATATGTATCCCCCTTGTAAATTACGTAAATCTTGTTAAACGATTCTCCCTATTGCTTAATACCAATTATTTCAAAAATTTATTAATTACTCAATTTATATTTTCATAAAAAAGAAGCTTACCCATTTACAGATAAGCGCCCGATTCTGGAATAATGGAAGTCTTACATTTTTTTTAAATGGTATTATAAGAATACAGTATTTAGCACGAAAGATGAGGTGATCTCTATGATATTATCTTTTAACATAAGTGATTATACCGTCACAATCAATGGGGAACTATTACGTCTCCTTCGTAAAGAATTTTTACTTCTAGAGTATTTATATCAACATAACAATAGAGCACTGTCACGGCAGCAACTGTTAGATGCTGTATGGTCATTACAAATCCCATCCGATCGTACCATAGATGATCATATATACCGATTACGTAAGAAATTGAAAAAATGGGAGTATTTGATTAGAATCGAAACAGTAAAAGGCTTTGGATATAAATTATCAGTTACTTCACAGACAACCTCTCCCCTTCCTTTTGTACAAGATGAAGAGATTCAAGAGCTTAGTAGAAACCTAATAAATAAGTATCATCTATATGGTCATGGAGAAGCTATTCAAAAATTACTTGATAAAAATACATTTGGCATAGAATTAGATGATACACGTCAACTTTTCATTGAGTTCTTAGGAGGTGACTTTCTTCCTTTATTACAAGCGCAACATATTCCTTTTAAAGAAAAAGCTCATCCTTTACTAGGTTTATATGGACTAATTGAGGAAAAAAGTTACGATAACGTCTATAAAACTCTACAATCTCTGGAAGATAAGCAAGTATTCGGTGAAAGCGAGCAGGAAGATCTTAATCTGTTTCGTATTCTTATCGCATTAAAAGCAAATCAATATTCAAAAGCACATATTTTACTTTTAGAGTCAGAAAGTAAAATATGTCCTGAAAATGTAGGTTTTTACGGTTTTTATCAGCTTTGGTGGCTTACTTATGCTTTATGTGTAAAAGATTTTACCATGGTATTAGAAAAAAATAATATTCTAGAAGAATTTTTCAAGAAACACCCCTTTCAAAGAGAATATGGTCTTTTCTTGTTGTTAAAAGGGTTTTATTGTTTTCATTTAAACGAGAAAACACATGGATTTGATTTAATCACGCAATCTTTTAATGTCTTAGAAAGATCAAAATTTATCATTCAGATGCTTATAACACTTAGCATAGCTGAAAAGCTATTGACCCACTTCCATAATGAAAAAGCTTTAGAAATCATTTTCATTAAAAAGACAGAAGTGTATGAGAAATACAGGTTATATGAGATTAAGGAAAAAATAAAAG
This sequence comes from Sutcliffiella rhizosphaerae, assembly GCF_917563925.1. Lineage (GTDB taxonomy): Bacteria > Bacillota > Bacilli > Bacillales > Bacillaceae_I > Sutcliffiella_A > Sutcliffiella_A rhizosphaerae. The sequence continues at coordinate 2,501 of NZ_CAKJTJ010000076.1, read as the reverse complement.
ATAAGTTCGCACTTTTCCTCTGATATTCCTCTGACATTCAATCAATATTCTTATGATAAGAATTAGTTGGAGGGGATGAAAAAGATGACTCAAAATACATTACAAAAAGAAGAAAATACGATTTGGCAAAACTCAACCTTTATGAAGCTATTTGCTTCATATTCCATTTCTATGCTCGGCCATTGGTTTGACATGGTGGCCATTGTTATTTTATTTGGATATGTGTGGCAAGCAAATCCGCTGGTAATAGCGCTGATCCCTGTTGCTTACGCCCTGCCCCAAGTTTTATTAGGGCAGTTTGCAGGGGTTTTGACCGACCGATACCATAAAGTGAAGATTATGATGGCTGCCGATGTGATGACTGCGGTTCTAACTGCCATTCTACTTTTTACCAATACTCCTTGGTCGGTACTTATTATTATATCTTTAAGAGCGGCCGTTAATGTTGTTCATAACCCATCACAACAAGGTCTTATTAAACTGGTCGTAAAAGAGAAACTAATTATGAAGGCTGTTACGTTGAACGGTACGGTCAATCAGTTATCAAAAATTATCGGCCCATTCGTTGGGGCCACGCTAGTCGGCTTATTTTCTCCCAAGCTTTGTATTCTCATCAATGCTATTGCCTTTACGATTTCTGCCTGTATTCTATTATTCATCTTATTAAACAAAGAGTTGAATAGAAAAACTACGGTACCTAAATTAGTTAAGTCTTCCGGAATTGGATTCTGGGCAGAATGGTGGCAAGGTTGGAAAATAGTTTTAAATAGCAAAGTTCTCTTTATCAGCTTGTTAGCTACCATTATCGGTCTAACGGCCATTCAAATGGTAGACATTCAGTTTCCAGTTCTATTCCGAGAAATCGCTCCTAATCTGCCCGAATTGGCTGGTTGGTTGATGGGTGCTTCAGGCCTTGGTGCGTTGGTGATGATAGTCATTTTAAATCGATTCAGTAAGTTGAAGAAATTTGGATGGCTTATTGGTGCAAGCATGTTATTAATTGGAATTGGTTTTGGAGGACTAGGATTTCTTCGTGAAGGCTTTTTCATCCTGTTACCTATATCGCTTTGTTTTGTAGCCGGTTTAGGGGTTGGACTTTTAACGATTACCTTCCAATATATTATTCAAACAGAAACAACAGAGCAAGAAATTGGCCGTGTTTCAGGCATAGTAAACTCTGCGATGAGCTTTACGGTATTGGTGTCTCCTCTAATCGGAGGGATGCTCATCCAATCTTTTGGAATTATCCCTATATGTATAACTTCGGGAATTATTTTAGCCGTATTAGGGCTAAGTTTAGTGTTCGGTAATTCTCTACTTTTCGAAAGGTCCGTGAATGTAGAAGAAAAAGTGGCAGCTGGTGAATAACGTAAAAACGCTGAGACTCTAAGATAAAAAGCTACCAAACGGGCTCATAGAGCACAATTCTTTACTTCAGAAAAGCGCCCGATTGTTGAAGATTTGCTATTAATATCCCATGAATAACCTTACAAATAGTTATATATCTCGGATAACTTAAAAAGTCACCTAATGGCGAACTTTTTTGCTACTACAAGTTTTCTATTCTTTGTTTTTGGTATTTTGTAGAAAATTCACTAAATCACTTTGATTTTCAGTCATATAAATCATCTCTTTGTTATCAAATACTAAAAAAGAAGGGGAACGATTTATTTTTAGGAATTTATACTCTTTATCTATATACTGTAATTCTTCATGTTGTATTCTACTGACATTAGTAATATTGTTTTCTTCGAGTATGTTTAACGTAATTAATTCCCTTGGTGATGCAATGAACAAAGAGTATGTATACTCATCATCCGATAATAGTCTTTCAAATTTTGCTTTATTGTTCGCTGAACTTAACAGGTTGGAACAACCAGTTAACAGAAGTACAAATAAGAAACTAATAATAATGTTCTTACGCATATTAGATCACCCTTTCAAGTTATCCATTAATAGCTAATAATGAAAATGAGCGCTGCTCCTTGTTCTTAGATAGCGCACATTGCTGAATAATTCACTTATGAAAATACATAATTCAAGTTAATGATTACTATTGGTCATTAATTTTCTTAAAAATCCTTGTATACATTTCCTTTATATGTTCATCCGATATTTCATCATTATACAAACCAAATTCCCAACTATTTATTGAGTTACCTTCCTCAGCACTTAGTATCCCAACAGTATAGCCATTCCAGGGGTCCAACCCCAAAAGTTAGAATATGCTTCATCTTTCACAGTAAAAGGTATATGACTTTTAGCAGATACAAAGATGAATGGAATAGTCGAATTTAAGTAAACATCTGCGTATTGCCTTTCAGCAGCTTGGGAGAGATTTTCTTTCATAATAAATACTGCATCATAACTATCCAAATCGATACTATTAAATTTATCAAAAGAAATTTGACTGAAACTCACTTGTTCCTCCTTAACTTCTGGTGGTTCTCCGACTGTTGCAATTCTTAAAGCATTGCCATCATACAATTCAAATTTTGTAG
>NZ_CAKJTJ010000075.1 GCF_917563925.1 Sutcliffiella rhizosphaerae | reverse complement strand
TCTTCAGGAAGATTTACAGCAACCAACAATCGCATAACGAAGAGAGGATCTAGAAGGTTAAGGCAAGCACTATATATGGCTGTGTACTGTGGAATTCGAGATGCCCGTAAACAAAAGACGAGCGAAACTGTTATACCCCGAAACAAGAAATTAAGAGAGTTTTACGATAAAAAACGCGATGAAGGTAAACCTTATAGAGTAGCGATCATTGCATGTGCTAATAAGCTTTTACACCTGATTTATGCGCTTTTAAATAATAAAACAATCTTCCAAGAATTAGCTTAATAGCTATATTTAACATTGTAAAACAAAACCTTCCAATAATAAAAAAACTGGAAGGTTATTTGGCATACCCACTTTTAGTATATCATCTAATCTTTCATTTTTTTAATGAAAATTGTTGACAACTATTAGCTGGTTTTGTTGAAGAACGAATATAATATTTTTATCTAAAGCAATCTCAATAGCGCCATTTCCGTTTATTGTACAAATTCAATAGTTTTTGCTGTTCTTTCAGCAGTAGATTTTCCCATAATTTGCTCAACAAGATATAATGCCATATTGATTCCTGAAGACACTCCACCTGAAGAAATGAAGTTACTATCATACGACCTTGTTGTCTGATACTACTCTTATATCAGGGTATTTTTCTTGTAACATTTTTAAAGCCAAATGGTGAGTGGTTGTCTTCTTCCCATTTAACAATCCAGTTTCACCTAAAATAATAGCTCCAGTACAGACTGAACATATATATTCAATACTTTTATGTTTAATAATCCATTTTTGAATCCTTTGGTTTTTAACCATAGTTTGGACCGCCCTTAAAGGTCCACCGGGAATGATTAGAATATCTAATTTAGGACTATTATCAATACTAAAATCAGGTACTACTTTTATCCCAGAATGTGTTAGTATTTGCTTTCCTGTTTCTGAAACAGTATATACCTTAAAAGGCCTAGTAGGTAACAAATGCTTTTTGTAAAGAGTAATGGCTTGCTCTGCTTTATTATTTGCAGTAAGTGATAACACTTCGGCTGGACCAGTAAAATCTAAAATATCTACATAATCATAAAGTAAAAAACCTACTTTCCTCCCTTTCACTCCAATACCACCTCCACAAGGATAATTCATCTTATTTTAACATTAAACCATTCATCATAATTTTTCACTTCATCTCTTCATTTGCATAGGTTTTCAGCATGTGACGATATTGAAAAGGAGTATCTTGAAATGAAAGACCGTGGAGTCACCTTTCATGGGGAACCGAAAAATGTTCCAGGCGGAAAAGGCGTAGGTTTTGAAGATTTGTATGTTAACGCATTTGACATATTTCAACCGATTTCAAATGCAATTTAAGTGGTGAATTGTTAAATTGGGGTACTCTTCTGTTTTTGTTAGGTTCTTTCATTGCTGTTATCTCAGCCTATCATTTTTATAACAGAGTATTGAATACAAAAAAACCCCCTCCGGTCAGGGGTTTTTATAGAACAATATTACAAGTTCCTTTTCAGGCATAGTTGATTCTATTAAATAATATAAAGAGATTCAGTAACAAATATTATTTATCATAAAACTTTATTTTTCTTTCCACAGGTCTAAAATACCAAGAAACACCAGTTAATATGAGAAGCAATAATGACTGATAAATATCACTAAATGGGTCTCCTAACACAAGATGTGATATAAGTGCTCCCAACATCGTATAGAAAAAACCTGCATAAGCCCATTCTTTAAGCAAAGGAAATTTAGGAATTAATATTGCTATCACGCCTAATATTTTTGAAGCTCCTAATATAATGAGGAAATATGATGGGTATCCCAGATGTGTCATCATATATACTTCTGCATCCATTCTCATAATTTGTACAATTCCTGCTGAAAGCATTCCTAGTGCTAACCATACAGTAGCAATCCAATAGATAATCTTTTTTCTCTTTGTCATGTTAGTCCTCCCCATTACATTTGTTTCTGCATTGATTATTCTTTTCATTTGTCTCCTCCTTTTCATTAGTATTATTCAGAACCCAAAATTAAAATAAGACACCAAATGGTGTCTAGTTAATTATAAGACACCATTTGGTGTCTAGTCAATAATATTTGGAAATTGTAGAGTTACATCCAAAGAACTGGTTATTGAAAGAAATACAATTATAGGTAGAATTTTTATAACTTAGTGGATGACATTTACAGTATAAAGACTGATTATTGCAGACAGAATGAGCCACTAGTGCAAACTTTTGAGCCACCTAATGCGGAGTAAGTGAGTCACGTAGGCTATATTAATAAATACCTCCTTTTAAACTAAATTGATATGCTTTCTACCAATCATTTAAAGATTCCCCATGTTGAAAAACAACTGCCGCATGTATGTAATCAATTCCAACCTTTTCCCCCCCACTAAGCCCGCTCCCAGGGGATACTCTATCTTGCCGAATGCGTATATTCTAGACTGAAATTCTCTTTAAGGAAGAGAAAACCTTGATTGTTCTGCGATAGTCAGAATAGTTAAGGTTTTTATATGCGTTGGAGATATAGGGTGATAAAAGGGGAATTTGAGAGAAGATTTACTTAAACAGATTTCTCCAGGTTGGGAACACATTAATTTTCCTTGGTGAATACCAATTTGATTCAAGTAAAGTAGCAAGTTTACATTCACTACGCCCTCTTAATAATACTAAAAGCCGATGATTTCTTAGCGGAGGAAAAACCGGCTTTTTTCATGTCGAAATTTGCTTAACGAATGTTTTTCTCTTTTATCTATACTTAGGAGTAAAAAATCTTAATTTGATATGGTAGGACTTCTTTAGCATGAAAGATTTTAAGTTTTTATTGGGAACTGTTGACAAAATATTAGCTGGTTTAGTTGATCAAAGAAGAATAGCAAAAGAATTCAATTCTGCGGCGGAATATATTCTCCTGTTTTTACATTAAAGCCAGCTACTTGCATTTTTGTCTGCTCGCTATCCCAACCTATTACTAACATAAGGGGGATATTTGTCGCTGTGTCTTTTCTAAGCATAAAATTGTAACCTTTTGCCCAATCTTTACCTGGATAAACACTACCCATTTTTAGAGCTTTTTAAGTAATTTAGGTGAATCGTAGTTAATATCCTCCAAGTTTGTAAACTCTTTTTTGGGATACGGTGAATCACCTTTCCTGGTTACATCCTGTGCTTGATTAATTTTACCCTCATGGATAGTGACTAAAAATAACTTATTAGTTTCTGGCACTCCAAAACTAATATTCCAATACTTTCTTTTCCCATTACTCCCAATTGACTTCCGAGGCTTATCTAAGTCTATATTTACAGCTTGTAATATTTGAGCATTTTCGTCCCATTCCAAAGCAGATGAATATGTCAAATCAATAGCTTGTTTCAATGACAGTTCTTGATTCTCAAAAAGTTCTAAGTTTTCTTTAAATGATTTCAATGAACTATCAGATGCTTCTTCAACTGGTCCAAAAGAAATTAACGACAGAATGACAACAGGGATTATAATCTTCATTTTCTCACAACCTTTTTAAGGTATATTCTTTCCAAAACTTATTTAACTATCCCTACACAATTACATGAATAAATGAGGCAAATCTACATATCCCATTGAAATAAGTTATATCTAATCCATCCTCTTCTAACATTCCTCCAATACCTTATAATTTTATATTCATGGGTATTAGAAAAGTTAAATAAATGAGAAAATACTTTATAATAATTTCACAATTAGAATCAGTAATCTTTACTCAACAATCTGGCCCTAAAATGAAAAATAGGCACGGATCCTTGTTCCTGGATTGCGCCCGATTGCTGAATAATTCACTAATGAAAATACATAATTCAAGTTAATGATTACTATTGCCCATCAATTTTCTTAAAAATCCTTGTATACATTTCCTTTATATGTTCATCCGATATTTCATCATTATACAAACCAAATTCCCAACTATTTATTGAGTTGCCTTCCTCAGCACTTAGTATCCTAACAGTATAACCATTTCCATGGGCCCAACCCCAAAAGTTAGAATATGCTTCATTTTTCACAATAAAAGGTATATGACTTTTAGCAGATACAAAGATGAATGGAATAGTCGAATTTAAGTAAACAACTGCGTATTGACTTTCAGCAGCTTGGGAGAGATTTTCTTTCATAATAAATACTGCATCATAACTATCCAAATTTATACTATTAAATTTATCAAAAGAAATTTGACTGAAACTCACTTGTTCCTCCTTAACTTCTGGTGGTTCTCCGACTGTTGCAATTCTTAAAGCATTGCCATCATACAATTCAAATTTTGTAG
>NZ_CAKJTJ010000074.1:1396-4725 GCF_917563925.1 Sutcliffiella rhizosphaerae | reverse complement strand
AGTAGTTAGCGGCGGACGGGTGAGTAACACGTGGGCAACCTGCCTGTAAGACTGGGATAACTTCGGGAAACCGGAGCTAATACCGGATAATACAAGGAACCTCCTGGTTCTATGTTGAAAGATGGTTTCGGCTATCACTTACAGATGGGCCCGCGGCGCATTAGCTAGTTGGTGAGGTAACGGCTCACCAAGGCGACGATGCGTAGCCGACCTGAGAGGGTGATCGGCCACACTGGGACTGAGACACGGCCCAGACTCCTACGGGAGGCAGCAGTAGGGAATCTTCCACAATGGACGAAAGTCTGATGGAGCAACGCCGCGTGAGCGATGAAGGCCTTCGGGTCGTAAAGCTCTGTTGTTAGGGAAGAACAAGTGCGAGAGTAACTGCTCGCACCATGACGGTACCTAACCAGAAAGCCACGGCTAACTACGTGCCAGCAGCCGCGGTAATACGTAGGTGGCAAGCGTTGTCCGGAATTATTGGGCGTAAAGCGCGCGCAGGCGGTTTCTTAAGTCTGATGTGAAAGCCCACGGCTCAACCGTGGAGGGTCATTGGAAACTGGGGAACTTGAGTGCAGAAGAGGAGAGTGGAATTCCACGTGTAGCGGTGAAATGCGTAGAGATGTGGAGGAACACCAGTGGCGAAGGCGACTCTCTGGTCTGTAACTGACGCTGAGGCGCGAAAGCGTGGGGAGCAAACAGGATTAGATACCCTGGTAGTCCACGCCGTAAACGATGAGTGCTAAGTGTTAGAGGGTTTCCGCCCTTTAGTGCTGCAGCTAACGCATTAAGCACTCCGCCTGGGGAGTACGGTCGCAAGACTGAAACTCAAAGGAATTGACGGGGGCCCGCACAAGCGGTGGAGCATGTGGTTTAATTCGAAGCAACGCGAAGAACCTTACCAGGTCTTGACATCCTCTGCCACTCCTAGAGATAGGACGTTCCCCTTCGGGGGACAGAGTGACAGGTGGTGCATGGTTGTCGTCAGCTCGTGTCGTGAGATGTTGGGTTAAGTCCCGCAACGAGCGCAACCCTTGATCTTAGTTGCCAGCATTCAGTTGGGCACTCTAAGGTGACTGCCGGTGACAAACCGGAGGAAGGTGGGGATGACGTCAAATCATCATGCCCCTTATGACCTGGGCTACACACGTGCTACAATGGACGGTACAAAGGGCCGCAAAACCGCGAGGTCGAGCCAATCCCATAAAACCGTTCTCAGTTCGGATTGCAGGCTGCAACTCGCCTGCATGAAGCCGGAATCGCTAGTAATCGCGGATCAGCATGCCGCGGTGAATACGTTCCCGGGCCTTGTACACACCGCCCGTCACACCACGAGAGTTTGTAACACCCGAAGTCGGTGGGGTAACCTTTTGGAGCCAGCCGCCTAAGGTGGGACAGATGATTGGGGTGAAGTCGTAACAAGGTAGCCGTATCGGAAGGTGCGGCTGGATCACCTCCTTTCTAAGGATAAAGACGCTTGTTGTTTTGTTTAGTTTTGAGAGAGCATTCTCTCAAAGAAAGATCGATGTGCAAATCTGACGATTTGTTGTCGTGCTTGTTCCTTGAAAACTAGATAATGTAACTAATATCAAGATATTCACAAAATATCGTTCATCTTCGTAATTCTCTGATATCATCGCTGATATCAACACATGACCAAATTTGGTCAACGGTTAAGTTATGAAGGGCGCACGGTGGATGCCTTGGCACTAGGAGCCGATGAAGGACGGGACTAACACCGATATGCTTCGGGGAGCTGTAAGTAAGCTTTGATCCGGAGATTTCCGAATGGGGAAACCCACTGCTCGTAATGGAGCAGTATCTTTACCTGAATACATAGGGTATGGAAGGCAGACCCGGGGAACTGAAACATCTTAGTACCCGGAGGAAGAGAAAGCAAACGCGATTTCCTGAGTAGCGGCGAGCGAAACGGAATTAGCCCAAACCAAGAGGCTTGCCTCTTGGGGTTGTAGGACACTCAACATGGAGTTACAAAGGAACGGGGTAAATGAAGCGACCTGGAAAGGTCCGTCATAGAAGGTAAAAACCCTGTAGTTGAAACTTCGTTCCCTCCTGAGTGGATCCTGAGTACGGCGGAACACGTGAAATTCCGTCGGAAGCAGGGAGGACCATCTCCCAAGGCTAAATACTCCCTAGTGACCGATAGTGAACCAGTACCGTGAGGGAAAGGTGAAAAGCACCCCGGAAGGGGAGTGAAATAGATCCTGAAACCGTGTGCCTACAAGTAGTTAGAGCTCTATGTTTATTTTCTTGCGAAAAAAACAGAGTGATAGCGTGCCTTTTGTAGAATGAACCGGCGAGTTACGATCCCGTGCAAGGTTAAGTCGAAGAGACGGAGCCGTAGCGAAAGCGAGTCTGAATAGGGCGCATGAGTACGTGGTCGTAGACCCGAAACCAGGTGATCTACCCATGTCCAGGGTGAAGTTCAGGTAACACTGAATGGAGGCCCGAACCGACTCACGTTGAAAAGTGAGCGGATGAGGTGTGGGTAGGGGTGAAATGCCAATCGAACCTGGAGATAGCTGGTTCTCTCCGAAATAGCTTTAGGGCTAGCCTCATGTAGTAAGAGTCTTGGAGGTAGAGCACTGATTGGACTAGGGGTCCTCATCGGATTACCGAATTCAGTCAAACTCCGAATGCCAAAGACTTATCCATGGGAGTCAGACTGCGAGTGATAAGATCCGTAGTCAAGAGGGAAACAGCCCAGACCGCCAGCTAAGGTCCCCAAGTATACGTTAAGTGGAAAAGGATGTGGAGTTGCACAGACAACCAGGATGTTGGCTTAGAAGCAGCCACCATTTAAAGAGTGCGTAATAGCTCACTGGTCGAGTGACTCTGCGCCGAAAATGTACCGGGGCTAAACGTATCACCGAAGCTGCGGACTGTTCTTCGAACAGTGGTAGGAGAGCGTTCTAAGGGCGTTGAAGCTAGACCGTAAGGACTGGTGGAGCGCTTAGAAGTGAGAATGCCGGTATGAGTAGCGAAAGAAGGGTGAGAATCCCTTCCACCGAATGCCTAAGGTTTCCTGAGGAAGGCTCGTCCGCTCAGGGTTAGTCGGGACCTAAGCCGAGGCCGAAAGGCGTAGGCGATGGATAACAGGTTGATATTCCTGTACCACCTCCACTCCGTTTGAGCAATGGGGGGACGCAGAAGGATAGGGTAAGCGCGCTGTTGGATATGCGCGTCTAAGCAGCAAGGCTGAGAAGTAGGCAAATCCGCTTCTCGTGAAGGCTGAGCTGTGATAGCGAGGGAAATATAGTACCGAAGTTCCTGATTTCACACTGCCAAGAAAAGCCTCTAGCGAGGAG
>NZ_CAKJTJ010000074.1:0-1296 GCF_917563925.1 Sutcliffiella rhizosphaerae | reverse complement strand
ATGGTGCCCGTACCGCAAACCGACACAGGTAGGCGAGGAGAGAATCCTAAGGTGAGCGAGAGAACTCTGGTTAAGGAACTCGGCAAAATGACCCCGTAACTTCGGGAGAAGGGGTGCTCTGTTAGGGTGTTAAAGCCCGAGAGAGCCGCAGTGAATAGGCCCAGGCGACTGTTTAGCAAAAACACAGGTCTCTGCGAAGCCGTAAGGCGAAGTATAGGGGCTGACGCCTGCCCGGTGCTGGAAGGTTAAGGGGAGAGGTTAGCGCAAGCGAAGCTTTGAACCGAAGCCCCAGTAAACGGCGGCCGTAACTATAACGGTCCTAAGGTAGCGAAATTCCTTGTCGGGTAAGTTCCGACCCGCACGAAAGGCGTAACGATCTGGGCACTGTCTCAACCAGAGACTCGGTGAAATTATAGTACCTGTGAAGATGCAGGTTACCCGCGACAGGACGGAAAGACCCCGTGGAGCTTTACTGTAGCCTGATATTGAATTTTGGTACAGCTTGTACAGGATAGGTAGGAGCCTGAGAAGCCGGAGCGCTAGCTTCGGTGGAGGCGTCGGTGGGATACTACCCTGGCTGTATTGAAATTCTAACCCGCAGCCCTTATCGGGCTGGGAGACAGTGTCAGGTGGGCAGTTTGACTGGGGCGGTCGCCTCCTAAAGAGTAACGGAGGCGCCCAAAGGTTCCCTCAGAATGGTTGGAAATCATTCGCAGAGTGTAAAGGCACAAGGGAGCTTGACTGCGAGACCTACAAGTCGAGCAGGGACGAAAGTCGGGCTTAGTGATCCGGTGGTTCCGCATGGAAGGGCCATCGCTCAACGGATAAAAGCTACCCCGGGGATAACAGGCTTATCTCCCCCAAGAGTCCACATCGACGGGGAGGTTTGGCACCTCGATGTCGGCTCATCGCATCCTGGGGCTGTAGTCGGTCCCAAGGGTTGGGCTGTTCGCCCATTAAAGCGGTACGCGAGCTGGGTTCAGAACGTCGTGAGACAGTTCGGTCCCTATCCGTCGTGGGCGCAGGAAATTTGAGAGGAGCTGTCCTTAGTACGAGAGGACCGGGATGGACGCACCGCTGGTGTACCAGTTGTCTTGCCAAAGGCATAGCTGGGTAGCTACGTGCGGACGGGATAAGTGCTGAAAGCATCTAAGCATGAAGCCCCCCTCAAGATGAGATTTCCTTTTACTTCGGTAAGTAAGATCCCTGAAAGATGATCAGGTAGATAGGTTCGAGGTGGAAGCGTGGCGACACGTGGAGCTGACGAATACTAATCGATCGAGGACTTAACCCAAA
>NZ_CAKJTJ010000073.1 GCF_917563925.1 Sutcliffiella rhizosphaerae | reverse complement strand
ATTATATATGTACATAAACATTTTATGATAATAAACTATTTATGTAAATAAACTATAAGAGGGTCGTTTATAATGAAGCAAGAAGATTTAATAAAAGAAGCGTTTCATATATTTGAAGAGATTAATAATCACTTGGCTATAAATTATTATTCTATGTTAGAAATAGAGTTATCGCCTAAACAGTTTATGGTTCTCCAAATCATAAATGAGAACCATCCTGTTAAGGTACATGAAATATCCAAGCAATTAGGGTTATCAATGAGTTCTGTAAGTCAAATTGTAAACAGATTAGAGAAGGATTATTATGTAAGCCGTGATATTAATCCAGAGAATCGTAGAGAAATATTGTTATCATTAGGACCCTCAGGTGATAAATTTTTTAAGGAGTACGAAAGAGTTGACCGCTTGGTAATTGATAACTACTTTTCAAAGCTCACTATTGAAGAAACAAGACTATTCAGGGATATAGCTAAGAAAATTTACAATGTAATCACTTCAGGAAGTAAATCTAATGATTAGTAGTTCATTACTCGTCTGTCTATTTCTTCTTTCCTTACCCGGTATTGTTATATTTTCAATGAACCTTAGAGATGATACCACACCAGATAAGAAGAATATTCCGCCGTTATTTACAATAATTTCTCAATTAATCCTGCTTTGCATTTTTATAATAGTGGGATCACTTTTAATTCGATTAATAAATCATCATGATGCAGTATTTATTGATAAATGGGCAGAGGCTTTTATATTAGGAACAATTTGCTCTATAGCCCATATTCTAATTTATTACGGTGTATTTAAATTTTACCTCCCTAGTGATGAGTTTTCTAAACTCGAGAAGCATAGGAATTCAATTGGTATTTTCACTAGAGTTTTTTATGCGAGTGTGTTAGAAGAAATAATATTCCGCTGGGCAGCGCTTAGTTTCTTTTATTGGGTAATACATTATTTCATAGAGGATCCTAATATAACAATATGGTTGGCCATCTTAATTTCAAGTATAATATTTACTGCATCACATTATCTTGGATCAGCTGTTATTGGAAACTCTAAAGCGCTATATATATACATTTTCTTTGGTAACATGCTAGTTGGTGTTGTATGCGGGTGGCAATTTTACTCTAATGGAATAGGTGCTGCTATTATAGTCCATATGTGTTTCCATATTCTCTTATATCCAATTGAATTAATAGTGTTAAAACGTGAAAAACATAACACCAACTATGTATCTAAGTGAAACTAACTACTCAAATGAAGATGATATATACGATACTATAAAGCCCAGATGATTGGCATATCATTTCTTTATTAACAGGTAGAACCGTCACAATTGTATACTCTTCTATTAACTATTTGTGATGCCCAGCAGAGTTTAAACTCAGACTTTATTTAAGAAACTAGCCAACATTCGGTTATTTACAAAAAGTTGGATAAATACGCTCCAATGGATGTCCACATATCTTATGGAGGTCAACCCTCCTAAGTCTCACAGAGTCTACGCTCTTACATTCCTTGGTCACTAACCCCGTTATTACAATAGAAAAGGTTGCAGTTGCAACCGATTGTCGTTTTTTACACAAAAAAGCTACAACTGAATTTCAGCTGTAGCTGCTCATTTATTTTTAAAGATTTTTTTATAGAAAGCTTCCAATTTTTTAACATCCACAGATAATTAATAGTATTAACTAGATAACATAAATTGGATATCGGAATCTTATTCAACTAAACTGCCCCGGTAATGTATATTGAATTTAATGGCTGCAAGCCACTTTCTAGTTGTTCAGGAAGAGTCCAACTATAAGTATGAATACCAATCTTCCTTATCCTTTGGCACCGCCTGTTAATTTAATATTGTGTACAAAAGCTTCTCCACTTTCATTAAAAGTACTAAGAGATTTTAAATACACATCATCTTTTTTATGTTTTCCAATAAATAAAAGGATGTTATGATAACAATATTAATTAAAGGAGATGATCTCGTGTTCTACAAACCTCTTTTTGAAAATGATGTACCATTTGTATCCTCCCGCGCTTAACGGAGAGAATACAAACTTAACTCTCCGTTAAGGCTTAATAGAATGGGTCAAGCAAACGGAGGGTAAATAAAATGAAAAACACTTTACTTGGTTCTGTATTTCTTATATTAGCATCCAGTATTTGGGGCGGAATGTATGTCGTCGTAAAAATACTAGTGGCAGTTATCCCACCTTTGGAACTTGTATGGATGAGATACATTATTGCACTGATTGCTTTAGTTGTTATTGGCTTAATTACAAAGCAAAAATGGAAAGTGAAAAAAATCCATTTTTTTATAATTTTATTAATAGCAGTAGTGGGATATGTAATTTCAATTGTCGCTCAAGAAACAGGAACGATGCTTTCTACCGCACAAATGGGAGCTATTATCACAGCTACTACACCTGCTTTTATGGTTGTGTTTGCAAGCCTCATTTTAAAAGAACCTTTAACATTCAAAAAAGCAGTTTCTGTTGTGTTAGCCACAATAGGAGTTATAACCATCGTAGGTATAGATAAAATCGAGTTCTCTAGTATGCTTGGTGGATTAACTTTAATTTTGGCTGCTTTAACATGGGCTTTAATGTCTGTCTTAATTAAACGTCTTCCGAGTTATTATTCGCAAATTGTCGTAACCACATATGCAACCTTCATTGCATTAGTGGTTCTAACACCATTTGTCTTACCAACACTACCTGCATTGGATTTTAATATTTTAAAAGACCCAGTTATTTGGGGCGGTCTTTTATATCTAGGAATCATATCCACCTCTATAGCATTCTTGTTGTGGAATCGCGGATTGCATTTGTTAAATGCTTCAAGTGGAGGTATATTCTTTTTCTTTCAGCCAGTAGTTGGAACCTTATTAGGGTGGATTGTACTTGGGGAAACCATTAGCTTCACCTTTTGGATAGGTTCTTTGTTAATATTATTAGGTGTTCTGCTAGTGATTAAAGATACAGAGAAAGAGGTTAACTAACAATTATAGGTACAGAGGAGAATATTCTTCTGTATCTTTTTTGTGAGATGGATGTATGTAAACATTATTAAAATAGGCTGTTTAATTTGAGTTAAGTGCTCATAAATTGGAGAGACATTTTTATTGTCTCTTCAACTATCCTGCACCGTTAATTTAAGTGAAACCTTCACAATCTCTTAAAAATTTTAAATATCAATTTTCTATAAAAGGTTTTGTTCAACAATCTGGCCAAGTTTGCGGAATAAAATGATAAATATTATTAATTAAAAGTGATATTTAAGGACAAATTCTGAATGTAAAAGAAAGTCAGAAAACAACTTGACATTGGAGTCGACTCAAATGATATTCTAGATTCATGAAAAAACTTTATTCTATACAAGAGGTTTCGAAGATGCTTGGGATGTCTAAGGATACACTTCGATATTATGACCGGATTGGGATTGTATCGCCGTCTCGGAAAGACAATCGGTACCGTAGGTATTCGAGAGACGATCTCATAGACTTGATGAACATTCAAATTATGCGGTATGCGGACCTTTCTCTTGACGAAATCAAGGGGAAAGTTGGTTTCCGCAAGATGGAAAATATCGATTCTGCATACTGCGAAGAGGTAGCTGTGTTCCTCGATGCTAAAAACGCAGCAACGCGCAAGAAGATTACCCATCTTGAAAAGGTCAGTCAGCTTCTCAACATAGCTGCTGAAACGTTAAGGGATTTCAATGACGAAAGCGATCAACGGTTGTCAGAATTTGTCCGCGAGCTTTACAAAGATATTTATGACAATGAACCGAAAATTTTTAAGGAGGGTTGTGATCAGCATCAAGGTTAGAAATTTATATTATCTGATTGTAGGTGTTCTTACTATACTATCTGCCGTAACGCATGCATGGAACGGGCAATACTTTGTACTTGCTACGATCGACATTATGGCAATGTCCATGGATACCCGGACGGTATTCACGTATGTTTGGCACATTATTACGGCGGAAAATCTGGTCTTCGGCATCGCATTCATTTTCATGTCATTCCAAAGTGAGCAATCAAAGGTCCGTTTTGCCGCATGGATGATCGTGGCGATCCTGGTCGTCCGATTGATGGTCATTCTTGGTGTAACGGCAATACTTGACGTTTCGGCACTTACGGATACGCTTATAGATTCGATTGCCATCGTAATCTATGTTGCCTTGATTATACTGGGCATAACTATGAAGAAGAAACAGACCACTGGATAGCACTACAGTAATAAGATGTCCGCAGGTGGCTTAAAAACATCAATTAAGACATAGCTACGACGCTACTCATATTATTAATATATGGGGCACCTCTCGAAGTAATATAAAGCTTACTTGGCCAAAAAAAGTGAAACAAAGAATATATGCTCAACTAAGTGGGAAATTAAGAAGAGATCTCTACAGCAAATACTTTTAAAAAATCACGTTCAAATTTGAGCGTGATTTTTTATATTGAATGAAAATAAAAGATTGAGTTTATCACTTGTATTTGAAATAATTGGTATTAAACAATAGGAAGAAACGTTAAACAAGAATTACATAATTTGCGAGGGGGATACATATGGGAAAATATGAGGTAAAGCAAATATATAATTTGTTGAATTTTGATTTGGATAGTTTAGTAAAGCAAAGCAAAGCAGATGGTTTTCGTTTTGTAGAAAGATTAGTAAATGATTATAAAAATGGCAGTAATACTTTTAATTATTCTGGAGAAGGTTTATTTGGCGTGTTCAATGAAGAAGGTGTCCTTGTTGCTATTGGCGGATTAAATAAAGACCCATTTTCAAATGAACTATCTATTGGT
>NZ_CAKJTJ010000072.1 GCF_917563925.1 Sutcliffiella rhizosphaerae | reverse complement strand
AGGGTTTAACGGAATCGAAGCTTTAATCTCTCCTGTTTGAAGGAAGCTAAGATTATCTTTACCAGAATATGCTGTATCTGCATGCACTTCATTAATTGAGATTTGTTGTTCAATCGTTTTGTTTACTAAAGTTTGAAGTTGTTTCCCATCGTCTTCATTTCCAGATGTCACATGAATAGCTGTAATAATTTCTTCTTCAGTCATGGCGATATGGTTTTTATATTCATAAAAAGTTCTAGACTTTGATTATCTTCCAAATCTTGCATCTAGGTCAACGGCAGATGAAATCCCTTTATTAGTTAAGAGTCTCTCATCCTCAATTATTTGTTTTACGATGTTTATTCTTTCAAGCAAGCTGCCTTCGGCATCTGGGAGTTTGTCTCCCAATAGATTATTCAGATCCACTAAATATTGTAAAAGTTGTTTCGTCTTTTCTTCATCGGTTCCCTCTAATTTTGGAAACGTAGGGAGCTTCTTATAAAGACTGGAAGATTGTTTTTTACACCTTTTAGTAGTCGAGTACAAGCCTTTTTAAGAACTTTTAATGGCTTATCCTTAGCTTCATTTGCGATAGTATGCGTTGAATCAATGATGAGAGCTTTAGACTGAATCAATCCTTTTTCTACACATTGTTTTACAACATATTCCAATACCTTTTCTATTCGGTTTGCACCTAGTCTATGTACACGAAATCGACTAAGCTGTGAAGAATTTGGTAAAGTGTCTTCTGGATTTAAACCTAAAAACCATTTATAGGCTAAATTGTATGGTGAATCCTCAATCACTCTTTCGTCAGACAATTGTACAGAAATTGCAGAAAAAGGAGACGGAACAACAGTTCAGGCTCCTTGGCAGGTCTACCATAATACTTACAATAAGATTCTTCAACTAACTCATTTATAAAGGAAAAATCAACTAGTTCATGAACTCTTCTCAAAAGGTGATCTTCTGGCACAAAAGAGTAAAGTTCCGAATGAAAAGATAGGCTTGATTGATTGTGATTTAGTAACATTACAAAAACCCCGATACACTTTGATATAACTCTATTCTAACAAAAAACGCCCCGAAGGGCGTTTCTTCTAAAAAATGTAAGTGTTTTGCAGTGTCCTCATTATTAGGAAGGGCTTTTTACTATAAAGCAATTATGTACTTAACTTGGAGGTATAAAACTTGAACTAATTTTTTTACAAACAGTTTATTTAATTATTGTATTAACTTCATTGGAAATCTTCCAGTTACCATCAATTTTCTTCCATTCTTCAGTGGTGAAAATTCGAGTGATCTCTTTATTTTCCTGTAAAATAACCATTTCATAAAAGACATATGAATAAAATTCATTCTTTAGACGTACTACTCGGTTCTCGAACCGTTTTTCAGCTCCGATTAACGCCTTCACAGATTGTCTTAATCCATCGATAGATTGCTTGTAATTAAATAGTAGTGGCTCTGCATTTTCATTTGTAAACACTGTGACTTTATATGATTTCTCATCATAAAATTCTTCAACTTTTTGAGTCTGACCATTTCCCATAGCCTCTTCCCACAATGAAACATAATTATCATGTAGGTTGTAAAATGTTTGTTCTACATTACTAATAACTTCAGTCATATAATACCTCCAAGTTTTTTATTTATTTCATATTTAATATATTCTTCAACTAATTAAAATAACCTTTTTCATTTTTAAAGATCACTAGAAAGATTTTTCGGGTATCATTTGAATTAAATCCCTTACCAAGTTTGGAATTGTACAATAGAAGCCCAAAACATTAGCATCTTCAGAAGAAATATTTGTTAAGCTACTAATCGAGTCAGCGGCATATATATTCCCTTCCACGTATTTATCTCTATTTAATTGAAAGATTGCCATAGAATCGTTCCAACTCTTTGTACCATTTAAATACTCATGTAATGAGATAGACAAGAATTCAGAACACTTTATTGCCTGATCCATTCCAGCTCCTGAACATGGATGAACTGCTGCCCCGGCATCTCCAACTAAGGCCCATCCTTCTCCATATGGTGTCTTTAAATATGAATCTAAATTATTTGTACCTACTATTTTAGAATCTAAAATTGCTTGTTTAAACTTTGAAGATAATACATCAACTTTAAGAAGAGAGCTCATAAATTTATTCTCCAAATCTTTTGCCCAGTCACTGTACTCTTCTTGCATGGGTAATATACATACGCAATATAAGCCTTCATCACATGGTTGGACTAAAATAATGTTATTACCAGACCAAAAAAATTCAAATGTAGGTGTATGATCTGGAAATACATTTTTGAAATATCCATAAAATGCACATCTTAATGATGGTGAAATTTTATATTTTTGTGAATTTACTAATTCGGCTGTGAGTGAGTTTCTACCATCAGCACCTACTACCACCTCACTAAAAATATTTTTTAAGTCACCGTTCATTTGCACAGTAATACCACTTATTTTCCCATTTGCATATATTAATTCTTTAAGTTTACAATTTAAATGACAATGAATATTAGGGTGTGACATTGCTTTATTTATCAGTATTTGGTCATACTTAATTCTTCGCAATCCACTCAGCGCGGTTGTAACCTTTAATGGACCTTCAAAAGAACAATCTTCAAAACTCACTTTTACTCGTTTTATTTCCGGAGCTCCCGAGGATTTAATATTAGCTTCAATACCTAGTTTTTTATATAAATCCCAATCGCCAAACAAATGCGTCGATAGAGTATTACTTGGAAAAGTCCCTTTATCTATTAAACACACTTTGTAACCGTAATCTGCCATGAAGAGTGCGAGTGAGGCACCAGCACACCGTGCTCCCACGATAATAATATCAAACATAAAAAACCTCCATTTTTTAAATAAAGACTCAGAATCAATGATTCTGAGTCTCAATTACAATTAAGTCCCAGTTACACTACCGCATGCAACGACCGTTAATTGTTTTTCCATATTCTCATCAAATAATGGGGTTTCCAGTCCTGTTGTTTTAAATTTCACACCGATTGGAGGAATTCCCTTTATTTTTCCTACCATTGGAACAGCTGTTACATTATGAAGTTTCCCTAAAGGGCAATCTACTTGGATATAAACTAGTTGTTCACTTTCTACACCATCAGTCATGTTCTTTCCTTTAGGGATTCTTACCTCCCCCTTAATAGGTAAAGATTCGTGTCCGATGTTTTTTCCACCTGCCATTTTCACTTTTTCTCCTGGCCACAAGACTTTACTAATTGCTTCAACTTCAAACTTTAAAATTTCTAAAGGTACAATAGTATCCCCCGTGATTGTTTCCTCCGGATTAAAAATAATAAAATCAACAGGCCCAGTACTACTTAACTGAAAGGATTCTGATCTACCATCATTTAAAACAATTTCTAATTCACTTTTTGCTTTTGGGACAGATAGTTTATGCCCAACTTTACTTTTTAGTACTTTAGATGTAACTTTAGATAGCATTAATTTCACACCCTTTATTTTATTAGATAAAATATATAAATTAATTTCCGTACGCAAAATCAATTTGAGATATACTTTATCTAATGATAATTATCACATGTATTTTTAATAGTTACTCTTGCTTGTTATCTAATATACAAGGGATTTTTGCTAATTTAATTTCCTTTCTAACTTCATCCACCCAAATAGTGTAGAAAGTTTTATCATTTATATTTATAAATTTCTCAATTGCTTTATGAACAATAGTTATCATTCTATTAACAATATCAATGTAAGAAAAAGGAAGGCTGTTTATAGTTTCGTCCCAATATCTTGCATCTTGGGTCCTTCTAGCTTCTAAACCAAATGATAACCCTTGAATGTAAGCAACTCTATAATCTAATGGAATTAAGTTAGTTAGTTCGAGTGTAGTCTCGATTTTATCGAAAAAGCTATACGCATTAGCTAGACCCAATCCACTATATACATCTGCTTTATATTTGTATGGAACTTTTTCTATCTCATAAAGAGCTGTTTGTATATTAAAGCCACTTTTAAACCATAAACTCCTGCCGTAACCTTGATAACAAACTCTAGATTGATCAATTTCAAATTCATTAAATTTATCTGTTATATCCCCACTTATATTAAAGATACTTGCCTTGAAACCAATTCCATCAAATACTATTAAACTTAATCTATTATTTAATTTCGTATTCAAATAAGTATACTTAGATTTTTTGAATTTGTGCCTTGCATGTAAATACCAACCTAAAGCAACATAATTTTGATAAATTGACCCTTCAGATAAGCTCAAAGTAGATTCTTCAAACTTTTCTACGTTATTTCTAAATAACATACATTTTATTGCAATTGCCAAGGCTGCGCCTTCATAAGTAAACCCTCTATAATGGCAATTAACTTTCATGATTCTATTTTTTACTTTATGGTTATTTTTTAAAGAAAACAAAGTGATAATAAGACCATATAAAAAATAGTAGAATATTAATTTATATCTTTTAGAATTACCACTATAGTAGGCGATAGATGAAGATGTGACCAAATTTAAAAGCCGATTGATTGATAATAGAAACAAATTCTTCAACCTAAATTACTCTTTAACTCAACTAGTTCTAATATACTGTCTATACTTTTTATTTGTCCTAAATCCTCTTCTGATAAATGAATGTCAAACTCTCTTTCAATTGTAACTGCAAATTCTAATGCCATTAAAGAATCAATTCCTACATCATTTATTGGTATGTTCAATTCAGTATTATCAATTTTTCTTTCTAATAATTCTTCTAATATTCCTATTATTTTATCTTTCATTATTAATAGCTCCCCTCAAATTGTCTATTGAATTGAATATTACTAGACGATTTTTTATTGTTTAAATGTCGCATTCGAAATACAGATGGTTTTTCCCCAACAACCTTTTGAAACATTCTTGAAAAATGAGTTAAATCATTGTAGCCAATAAAGAAGCAGGTCTCAGTAACTGAAACCCCTGTTTCTAATAAACTTTTTGCTTTAGTAATTCTTTTTTTTATAATGTAATCTTTATAACCTATGCCAATGTTTTTTTTAAAGAATTTAGAGTATTGATATTTATTCATATAGACATGAGATGCCACTTTTTCTAGTGAAAGATTATCATCGTATAGATTACTCAAAATAAAGTTTATTGATTTTGAGAGAATATCGTCTTCAAAATTAATTTCGTTAAGTTTCATAAACGATTCTATTAATGAATGAATAAAGACTAGACTATCCTGATTAACTTTGGTTAAAACTAACAAAGGGCATATTGATCTCACAGCATCAATTTTTTCACTTGAAGAAAATTTCTGATTATTAGTTATAGCAATAACTAGAGAAAAGTTCTTATTGTTTATTATTGAAGTAAAGTCATTAAGGTCGATTACTGTTGATAAATTAGGAATTGAAGATAACTTTAATTTTAAATATTGAGCTCTTTCTTCACTGATTGATTCATCTAAGACTATAAGACTATTCATTATTTCCCCCCTCTTTATTTAATCTTAATAG
>NZ_CAKJTJ010000071.1 GCF_917563925.1 Sutcliffiella rhizosphaerae | reverse complement strand
GGAGTCTACGTCTTGCCCTCCAATCAACCGCTAGTGTAATCTAAAAAATAAAAGCATATTTTTATACTAAAAAACCGAACATATTTGATCAATCACTCAAATAAGTTCGGTTTTGTCTTAGACTAAAACATTTTTGTCCCAGCCCCCATTCGTAGCTTCTACGAATTGGCCACTTTCTTCTTTCCAAACCCCGTGATGATAAAACACGTAATGGATGCTGTAAGTGTTACAATAATGGCGAAAAATAAGCCTATAGCAGCCATAAAAATATCTTCCCCAGGATAAGTTGGCTCTAGTGTTATGTACAAATAGGCAAATATAAACGTCAAAATAAGGTAAAAGCTGCTTCCAATAATACTCATCTTGAGACGGTTACTCTTCGTACCTTGCCAAGCCTTATTGACGGAAATCCATAAATAAATGCTTACACATACCGCCAGAACCATCACAAGTAAATGAACAAATGGAATGGTGAAATACCCCAATATAAAAAGTCCAAGTCCAGCTAAGAAGAATAGAACACCATTCATGCAAAATAAGAATAGCCCTGCAAACCAAAAAGATTGAAACCATGTAGCCTTACTTAATTTATCTACCAATTTATTATTCTCAGCTTGTTTGTCTAGTATTGGTCTTTTAAACCACAAAAAGAGGATCATCCCCAAAAGACCCAATAATAAAAATAATGACATAACGGTCCCTCCTAGCTAAAACTATCTGAAGCTTCTTAATAATAACCATTTGTTTATTGAATTACAATAAATTTATATTATTTTTTACTATTTTTTTGTTGTTTTATCTAAAAACACTTCCGTCCTATATGACATAAAAAACACCACAGCTTTCAACACTGTGGTGAGCATCTTATCTATAAAAAAACTTTTTATTATGCCATATAATATCCCCTGTTTTGCCATATTCCTCTGCTAACTTTTCAAACTGACGATTCTTTTTATCACTTCCAAACCCTACGGAAACTCTTTCTAACGACGGATGTTGTAAAAGTGGTACATAATCATCAATATTCATATTCATGGCTGACCAGTGTGTAAATTCTACTAAGGCTGCTGCGTTTTCTAAACTACTTAAGTCCTTTAGCCCCTTCATGCTTTCTAGTGCCACTTTCTTCAATTTTGAAAGATTGCTTAAGTCGGGCAATACGTTTACATTCGGTAGATTTTGAAGGGATAAGTATTGCAGTCCAGTGATTGTGGATATAAACGAAAGATCGCTTAATCCTCTTATTTGAAATAACTCCAGATACGAGATATTTCCTAATCCTTCAATGGCTGAAAAGTTATGTATACCACCTAAATTAATAGTTAAAGAACACAACTTTTTCAGAGGTAATAAAAAGTCCAAATTCTCAGTCGTAACAGAGGTAAGTGCTAATTCCTCTAGATTCTCCAATTTACTGATCACGTCAATATTCTTCTTATGTCCTACAATAAAGAGCTTCTGCAGCTTTTCAAATCTTTCTAAAACAGCTAAATTAGGCTTTTTTGATTTCGTTTCTCCTAAAACTAGCTCTTCTAGTGTATTTGGTATTTTCGTAAAAATATCAAAGCTTTCAAGATTAAAAATACTTAATTCCAATTCCTTCAACTTCTTTAAGTATGAGAGAGCTCCTATATTTTCCACCATCTCATAACACTCTGCACAAAAGCGTGATAGGTTTGGAAGCTTTTCTAGAAAACAAAAGTCACAACTAGAGTGAGAAAAACCATACACACGAAGGACAATATCATCACGAACAGAAAATAAAATATCATTTAACAGTTGGAACGTATCTAGCTCTACCTCACTCTGAAACTGTATCACTTCAAGTTCACTAGTATGTAATAATTCGTGTACCTCTTCCTCGGTCAGTTTCCCTTTTATTTGTATTCTACCTTCTGAGATTTTGCTATACATGAATGACCTCTTTTCTTATGAGATTTTCGTTCCATTCCTAACAAGTTCATCAGGCTTTAAAAGAACCACATCTCCGTCTTCCGGAACACCGCCAAGGACCAACACCTCAGACTTAAACCCAGCAATGCGCATTGCCGGGAAATTGACTACTCCTACCACCTGCCGACCAATAAGCTGTTCTGAATCATACCTACGTGTAATTTGAGCCGAAGACTGTTTAATGCCAATCTCTTCTCCAAAATC
The DNA here is from genome assembly GCF_917563925.1 of Sutcliffiella rhizosphaerae. GTDB lineage: Bacteria > Bacillota > Bacilli > Bacillales > Bacillaceae_I > Sutcliffiella_A > Sutcliffiella_A rhizosphaerae. Next base: position 4,092 of record NZ_CAKJTJ010000071.1, on the reverse strand, counting down.
GATTTTTAGTTTTAGTGCTGGTTTCCTTGCCTCAGGGAAATCTTCTGCATGAATAATGGTGCCAACGCGAATATCTATGTTTAGAAAGTCTTCTATTTTTGCCATCGAATTAAATCCCCTTTTCTATCTGCTTATCATTTTTGATATCTGCATTTTTTGACGACCATATTAATATGCCAATTCCTATCAATAATAAGGAAATTCCTACCCAAGAAGTAACGTTTAAGTATTCCCCTAATAAAAAAACTCCTAATAGAGCTGCTGTTAACGGCTCTGCTAATGCAAGGGTGACACCTGTTGAAGATGATACATGAGTTAGACCTTTGGCAAAAAGAAAATAAGCAATCCCAGTTGCCATTATTCCAAGGTGAAGACTCACGCTAATTCCACCAGTACTTGCAAGCCATGACAAGTCATAAATAAATAATAGGGGAGAGAGGATGACAGCACTTAGTGTGAAAACAACCGCAACGGCTGAAAGTGATGACTGCTTCTCCGCTATTACCTTGCTTACAAGCGTATAAACGGCAAACGACAATCCAGCACCCAATGCCATTAATATACCAGTCTGGTCCACATATATGGATTCATTATTTAGAAAAAGCATGACACAACCTGTGATAGACAAGAAGGTAGAAGCCCACCAGATTAGAGACGGACGCTTTTTACCAAAAACCCACTCTATAAATCCCGCTAAAATCGGTGCACTTCCTATCGCTACAACCGTTCCAATTGCCACACCAGTGATGGTAACAGCCGAGAAAAATAATGGTTGGTACAACGCCATGCTTAAAGAAGCTACTATTGTTGCCTTTATTGGCCAATTCGTCGTACGTAAATTTCCTGTAAAAATGGCGAATATCAACAAAAATAACCCACCAACTACTAAGCGAATGGTGCCAATGGCTATCGGATGTGCCGCTTCAGGTGCGAGAGCTTGAGCAGTCCCAGTTGTCCCCCAAAGGATTGCTGCGAGTAATATCATATAAGGAGCCATTTTCCCCTGCATGTTGTTCACCTCTATTTTTAAAAATCATAATTTATTTCATCTCACTCCACAACTTTTCATTCAAAAAATGGGGGATGTAAATTCAATTATGATTGAAATTGACTATACAGTAAATTATGTAGGGAGAAAGTCAAGATTTAGCAATGTAGGATCGGCCTTTGTAACAGAAAAAAATGGGGGAGAGCTCCCATTTTTAATGTTCTACTCACTAAAATAATTTATCGAGGTTTTCTTGCTTATTTCCAATTAGGGTCTTTTATATCTGACTCATGTGGAGGTCTTACAAATTCCAAACTCCTCTCACTTATTGCACCGAATTTCAAAAAATTTCGTTGTGCTTCACGGTAAGATACATCATTAGCCCCTGTCTCGTTCTGATATTTATATTGGTAGGCATCGTCTTCCCAAAAACAGATTTCACAGATTTCGTATGTACCTGGTGGTTCTTCCTCTAATGTCTTATAACCACAGCATGGACAGGTATATTTCATGCTTTCACCCCAACTATTATTTTATAAATCACTGATCCCAATGTGATGGGCGTTGTATGTGAGCGGGTAACGTTGTCTTCCTATCCCCTTTGGCTGAATTTACTTGCATTTGAGTTAAGAAAATACCTGTAGACAAATTTGCTCCCCTCAAGTCAGCATCACGTAAATCAGCTCCAATAAAGTCAGCTCCTCTTAAATCTGCACTCCTCATCTCTGCAGCAATCAAATATGCTCCCCTTAAATCCACTGCTCGTAAGTCTGTCCCGCTCAATTTTTTGCCAACCCAATCTGCTCTTTCGTGATTATAGTTTTTACTATTTTTAGTGCCAGGCAGCTTCGCAATTAAATGCTCTCTAATATACTTACTGGATTCAGATAGTAGTTGATTTAACGGAAATCGGTACGTCACAAGATCAAGTGCTAGTAATTGTTCTGCATCAAGCGCTGTTAAGTCCTGTAATTCTTCTAATTGCACGCTCAATTTTTCAGAAAACACATTGGGAATGTCATACGATAAAGCCTCTGACGTATATGCAATCATTTCATGTATTTGCTCCATAATCGGAAACACTCGGAACATTTTATCTCTTACTTCTGAATAATCTCGCCAGCTTTGACCTTTAAAAGTAACCTGTGACACAACTTGTCCTGCTCCTAAACAATCAAATACTGTACAGCCTTTATAGCCCTTCTCTCGTAGGCTGCTATGGATTTGACAACTATAATCAGATTGTAAATTAACACAAGGTATCCCCGCGGGCTTATTAATTGGAAAATCACTCGACGGTACAATATTAAGCGCCGTGCAGCAAAGTCCAAAGCATTTTGTACAATCAGCTGTTAAACTTTTCCTTATGTTTTTAGCTGTTTCCTTATCCATTTTTATACCCTCTATCTTTTTAAGCTTATGATTATATTATACAAGTTTCTTCCGTTTGTTTAATAACAATTAACAAACCTAGCATTACCGTTAATTTACACTTGAAAAGTAAGGTAATAGCTTGTAAACTAATCAAAGTATCTTGCTTATATCAAATGAATAGTAAACCTGTATAACCTCAGAATATGGCATGAGGGTCTCTACCAGGAACCTTAAAATCCTGATTACAGAAAATGAACACTCATTTTTTGTAATCAGGATTTTTTTATGTTTTCTAACTTTTCTATAGAAAGGATGTACTGTAAGAAATGAATGTTCGAGTTTTTATCCTTGCCTTATCAACGGTTGCTGTTGGGCTCGTTGAATTAATTATTGGAGGTATCTTGCCGACAATTGCTGATGATCTAAATGTTACATTAAGCTCAGCAGGACAGCTCATTACTATTTTTGCCTTGATTTATGCTATTTCTGGTCCTGTATTACTCGTCTTAACAAGCAAAATAGAACGAAAAAAACTATATCTTATCTCTTTATTTATATTTTTCATTAGTAATATTCTAACCTTTTATAGTTCCACCTTTACGTTTATGATGTTTGCAAGAGTTCTAAGTGCGATGAGTACGGCCCTTATTGTTGTTTTATCCTTAACGATTGCAGCAAAAATCGTTGCACCATCGCACCGAGCAAAAGCGCTTGGCCTTATTTATATGGGGATAAGCTCATCACTTGTTATGGGCGTACCACTTGGTATTCTCATTTCTGATGCTTTAGGATGGCGTGTTATTTTTCTTGGAATCGCCCTATTGTCTATTGGTTCCTTTATACTGATATCCATCTTTTTGGGGAAAATACCTGGCGAAAAAACCGTCCCACTTTCTAAGCAACTGAAGGCAGTCGGCAGCTTGAAAATTGGAAGCGCCCACCTAGCAACCATGTTTATGCTAGCTGGCCATTATACGCTCTATGCGTATTTCACCCCATTTTTAGAAGCTGAGCTTCACTTAAGTGCCAATTGGATTAGTCTTTTTTACCTTTTATTTGGGATTGCCGCAGTAAGCGGTGGAGCATTTGGAGGAATCCTATCCGATTCCATTGGAACGCATAAAAGCATCATTATGGTGATCTTGTCCTTTGCTGTCGTGCTATTCCTATTACCATTCTCCACCTTTTCAATGATCCTATTCATTCCGGTAATGATGATTTGGGCAGCATTGAGCTGGAGTTTAGCCCCGCCGCAACAAAGCTACTTGATTGAAACAGATCCTGTAACATCTGATATTCAACAAAGCTTCAATAATTCAGCTCTGCAAATTGGTATCTCGCTTGGCTCCGCATTTGGTGGGCTTGTCTTAAGTCAAACAGGTACCGTGTCTCACACAGCCTGGTTTGGTGCTGTCCTTGTTATTTTAGCCTTGATATGTGCTGTTTTCTCTATTACGAGAAAAGTGCAAAGTAAAGATTCATCTGTTGCTGCATAGTGATCTGTAGAAAAAATAGTACCTTGAATGGTGCTATCAGACTGTTGACAAACCCAAATTATTTTTAAATTTGCATTTGACTGTTGATCTTCGTTTTAGACGCTTCGCTTTCCGCGGTCCGGGAACCTCCTCGGGCTGCGCCCTGTGGGGTTTCCCATGTCCCTTCCTCCCGCAGGACAAGGAAGGCTTCGGCAGCCATTCATCGCACGAAGAAAATGTGTCAGCATTTTCGAG
>NZ_CAKJTJ010000070.1 GCF_917563925.1 Sutcliffiella rhizosphaerae | reverse complement strand
CACGTACATTGCGCAGAAGCTTGATTAATGTCCACTAAACTTAGCTTTGCAACACGTACATTGCGCAGAAGCTTGATTTGTGTCCACTATACTTTGCTTTGCAACACGTACATTGCGCAGATTCTTGATTTGTGTCCACTATACTTGGCTTTGCAACACGAATATTGCGGAGAAGCTTGATTTGTGTCCACTATACTTGGCTTTGCAACACGTACATTGCGCAGAAGCTTGATTATTGTCCACTATACTTCGCTTTGCAACACGTACATTGTGTGGAAGCTTAATTTGTGTCCACTATACTTGGCTTTGCAACACGTACATTGCGCGGATTCTTGATTTGTGTCCACTATACTTAGCTTTGCAACACGAATATTGCGCAGAAGCTTGATTTGTGTCCACTATACTTGGCTTTGCAACACGTACATTGCGCGGATTCTTGATTTGTGTCCACTAAACTTAGCTTTGCAATTCCAAGCTTTTTCAGTCCAGCATCCAGCTCTTGCTGACTAACTTTGCAATTTCAAGCCTTTCCAGTCCAGCAACCGACTCTTGCTGGACTGACTTTTGGATTTTGCACTTACTCTGTCCCGCATTTTTTTCCGAGTGCTTACTGAATCATTATTACCTGGAACAACCAATACTTCCGCTCAAATAAGGAGTGTACATATGCATATATACGAAACCGTCATTATCGGTGGCGGACAAGCTGGCATTACGATGGGATATTATTTAAAAAAAGCAGGAAAATCATTTGTCATTCTTGATGAGAACAAAGAGGTAGGTGCTTCTTGGAGAAATAGATACAAATCATTAGTATTGTTTACTCCTCGGCAATATAGCAGTCTGCCTGAACTGCCAATGGATGGTCCAAAAGGGGAATTTCCCTCAAAGGATGATGTTGCAAATTATTTAGAGTCTTATGTAAAACACTTCAACCTCCCTATCCTGCCTAACACCAAAGTTATCCGCCTCACTAAAAATAAGAAAGATACATTTATTATTGAAACCAACACAGGTTTAATAGAAGCGCACCATGTAATAGTGGCAACTGGAGCCTTTCAAAAGCCTTACATCCCTTCAATTGTAAAGGAACAAACGGACATTCACCAAAGCCACTCTAGTCACTATCAATCACCTGAAGAAATACTGGGAGAATCAGTATTAGTTGTTGGTGGAGGGAATTCAGGAGCACAGATCGCTGTTGAGTTGGCAAAGCAGAAAAACGTTACCATCGCTGTGAATCATCCTTTCAAATTTTTACCGCTACACCTCTTCGGAAAAAGTATTTTTTCATGGTTAGATAGGACCGGACTTCTCTACGCAGGAAAAGATACTGTAAAGGGAAAGTGGTTTCAAAAACAAAAAGACCCGATTTTTGGGAAGGAACTGAAAAGGTTAATCAAAATGAATAAGGTGGAGAGAAAGCCTAAAGCAATTTCCCTAAGTGGCCATGAAGTAACTTTTGAAGACAAAACAACGCAGCACTATGATAGTGTGATCTGGGCAACTGGATTCATCCCTTCATATGATTGGATTGCTATAGAAGGTCTAACTGACGGCAAAGGCATGCCCATCCACAACAGAGGCATCACCCCAATTAAAGGACTATACTTTATCGGTTTACCATGGCAGCATCAGCGAGGTTCAGCACTAATATGTGGAGTCAGCCTTGATGCTGAATTTATCGCAATGCATTTGTCGGACCATTCGTAATATCACATGGACAAATATCCTTTTAAATGACGCAGGAACTCTTCTGGTTTTTCATTTTGCGACCAGTGTCTAGCCTCATTTATAAGGACCAGTTCAGAGTTTGGGATAAGTTGGCGGGCTTTTTGAGTATGTGAGACAGGGACTGTTCTTTCCTCGATTCCATATATTATGACAGTAGGTATTTGAATGCTTGGCATTTTTAGCGTGAAATCACTTTTCAGTCCGTCTTTCCCTGATAACCATCAACCATTAGAAAAGACAGGATCTCGTTCGATCCTGTCGATGTTATGAAACATGAAAACCAATCTTACTTTTTATTTCTTGTAAAAATGGAACAGTTATAGATCTCGCTTTTTCAGCGCCTTCTTTTAGAATACTATCTATCATTTCTGGTGAAGACATTAGTTCATTATATTTCTCTCGTGGTTCTGCTAAAAACTTATTCATCACAGTAAACAGTTCCTTCTTGGCCTCTCCCCACCCAATTCCCTTTAAATATTGCTCCTTCATTCTTAATGCTTCCGCTTCTGTAGCAAATTCCTTATACAGAAAATAAACGCTCGATGTATGAGGATCCTTTGGTGCTTCAGGTGGAAGTGAGTCTGTTTTGATCTTGTTTATAAGCTGTTGCAATTTTTTCGGCTCTACAAAAAGCGGAATTGTATTTTGATAACTTTTACTCATTTTCCGTCCATCTAGTCCAGGCAGAACTCCTGTTTCTTCTTGTATTTGGTATTCTGGTAATAAAAATGTCTCTCCATAATTGTTATTAAAACTTTCCGCGATATCCCTTGCAATCTCAACATGCTGAATTTGATCTTTTCCAACAGGCACCACTTCTGTTTTAAACATTAAAATATCAGCAGCCATTAAAATAGGATAGTTAAACAAGCCCATATTGACTCCAAAATCTTTATCATTATTCGATTGTTTATTTTGATCTACCATTGCTTTATATGCATGAGCCCGATTCATCAAGCCCTTAGACGAAAAGCAGCTTAATATCCAATTCAACTCAAAAATCTCTGGAACATCCGATTGTCGATAAAAAATCACCTTTTCAGGATCCAATCCTAATGCTAACCAAGTAGCTGCAATCCCATAGGATAGATGTCTGAATTCTTCTGGATTATGAACTTTTGTCATACCATGATAATCTGCAACAAAATAAGCCGCTTTATACTCTTGAACCCTTGCTAGCTCTAAAGCCGGCTTAATAGCCCCTATATAATTCCCTAAATGAATTTCCCCAGTTGGCTTTATTCCAGTTAATACTGTTTTCCTCATTAAAAACCCTCCGACCTACTTTAAATTTGCATACAAAAAGGGCTACCCATCCTACATACAAGGACGAGTAACCCGTGGTGCCACCTTCATTCGTTTACAAAAAATAAACGCACTTAATCCGTACAGAACCAAAGTCTATACTTAGTCTCTTTTAACGGTAAGACATTCCGCTAAACCTACTATCGTTTCAGTTCAGTAGCTCAGAAGCCCATTCAACGATAGTTCCGCACTGATTCCCACCAACCATCAGCTCTCTACAGCGTTCATAACGTTTACTCTTCTTCATCATTGCTTACATTTATATTACAACAATGGTAAATTATTCATGCATAAAGGTCAAGGTAAAAATTCGGTTAAGTATAAATTATATCACCGCAACAGCTGTGGGTTTTCCTACTTTTTCCTTCACTTTATTCACGAGGGATTTCACATGCGACTATCATGTACATTGGCTCCTGTAACTTGAGTGGCAAGAATGATAAGATATGGTAGAAGATTTCTGTATCTTTGAACCTGCGGGTATAGTTCATACCATACGTAGAGAAATGAGGAATCGGTTAATCGAAGCCAAAACCTAACGAACCAACGATACGCCACATTGGTTTCTATTTCTCGAATGGTTTGTTGCATTTCTCGAATGCCAAATAAATACCAACAACTGGATCAATACTAGGACGTTCATTATCCGTAGAATATTTATCTTCCACTAAGTCATAAATATAGGTAAAACCCATGGCTTTTTCAAACTTACGCATAAGATGATCATTAGGAACAATATGATCTAGAGCTATCATGGAAACTTAATAGCGCCCTTCCAGCGATTGTTTCGGTAACATCTAAAAAAGCCTATAGACCTGCCTAGTAACTAGACTTTGTCTACAAGCTGAAAACTACTTTAAAAAAGTTATAATAGCTTTTTTTATTATTGTCCAAAAAAATTAAGATTATTATCTATTAGCTTTAATATCTCTAACAATTCACTAAATTTTATAGCTATATAGAGGAAACTAAAAGCAATAATTATTAAACAAAATGAGACAATCAAACGATATAGTTTCTCGCTCATAGGATATCTACCCCTTTAGTCTAGAGTTTAATAACTATATGATACTGTAAAGTTTAGTTTTGCATTAGTCTTGACATTTCCAAATAAACCAGTTTCAAAATTTACAGTATTGTCAACTTTTACCCCAGTAATGTTATATTAAACTACCTTAGCTTTAAAAGCAGTCAAAAGTTCGTATCTATTGGTACTGGATAAATTACCAACAGTAATAGTCCAAGTAGAAGAATCATCTGTCCAATTAAATATAATTTTCCAGTGAAAGCGGGATCTTTCTAGAAAATTTGACTAATGTCACTAATTTGCCATAAATGGATAAAAACTGTGTTTAAGAAGGATTGATAAAAGGATTTTTACAATTTTTGTAGAATTATATAATCTATCCAAAGAAAGTCTGGGGGTAATACCGCTTGTTACTTTATTTTTGATCTATCAGCTTCCTAAAAACATTTTAAAACCTAGGAGCTGATTTTGAATGATATATAAAACCTCCCTTACTGGGATTTCACCAGAAATGTTAGAAGGATTCTTTGTGGATTGGCCAAATCCGCCAAACCAAGAAACTCACTTAACATTATTGAAAAATAGTAGTAAAGTGGTCGTCGCAATCGAGGATAAGCAAGTGGTAGGGTTCATCACTGCCATTAGCGATGAAGTGTTAACTGCCTACATTCCGCTTCTTGAAGTATTGCCTGCCTATAAAAATAAAGGGATTGGCAAGGAGTTAGTGAAACGAATGCTAAAAGAGCTGAAGGACATTTACATGGTGGATTTATGCTGTGATGATGATTTAGTCCCATATTATGAGAAGTTTGGAATGATGAGATCTAATGGGATGCTGCTGAGAAATTACAGCATGCAGTCGGGGATTTCTAATAAATAAACGGATAAAAACGCTTGGAGATTTCCAAGCGTTTTTAATATATTTTGTTTAAAGCAATCCAGAAGCAAGGAAAGGCTATCGTTTTTTTAGGGAGTATTAAATATGTAATAGTAAGTAACAGCAGCCCAGGTGTAATCCGAAGAGAATAATCTACTAACTGTTCCATTAAATATCCTCCTTCGATACCGTTCAGATTTCCGTTTTTACAAGTAATCTAGTTTAAGAAGTCATACTAGCTTCCCGTACAAAATTCGCAGTAGCCCACTCACCCTCTCTCTTAAACAAGTCATAAACAATCTCACGATCCATTGGAGGTTCATCTACCCAGTTTAATAGTGAAAGGATAATAGATTCTTTACTTGGGAAGTGTTGAATGAAGACTTCCGCTTGTTCGCGTAATCTTGTCGTCCAAATTTGAGAACGTACCATTACCATAGAATAGTATGTTCGGATGAGCTTACGGGCAAAATTTTGCGAAAATCTCTTAAAATCTTCATCTGTTGCTGCTTCTAATCTCTTTAACGTTCGCATAAGTACAGCCTTAATGTCTCCATTAAAGCTGATGGCTATTTCTGATGTAAGCTTATAAGGACCAAATTGCTCTCCTACATCCTCCCCATATATACAAACACTAATTTCCTTAATAAATGCAGTTTCGTAATAATTGGCTGGATCAAAGGTTTGTTCATAATATGCTACTGAAATACCGACTTCTCGAATGAGGTTTGCATACTTTTGAGACAATTCTCCACCAAGTTGCTTTAGTTCCTCCAACTCATCAGAGCTCAAGTTATCATTAAACAAAGCGATAAGGTCCAGGTCTGATTTAGGAGGAATCGCGTCACCTCTAGCTACACTTCCATACACATACACACTATGTAATTTTTGATGGAATAACTTTTTTAGACCTTCTATAGATTCTTGAATGCATGGCAAATAGATAGAATTTATCTTCTCCATTTCAACATCGCTGACTATATATCCGTTGGAATCTAGGCCATATCCATATCTTAAAAGTGCCATTCTTCCTTCCCCCTTTTATGATTTCAATAAAATAAAACCCCTAATTTAAATCGTACAATTAAGGGTTGTTACTATTTAGTTATTGTCAAAAACTATTGTTTCTTCATATTTTCCACTATCTGTCTCTCAATTTACCGTAATGGTTACATCTTTACTTTCCTCTCGGACCCTGTTCCATTAGTACTTACTTGCCCCGATGATAAATTTCTTTGATTTTCTAAAATATCAGCAATATACACAGAGGCATTTATGCTTGAGGAAGATGACTTGTATTCGTAAGATATTAATTTTATGTTTTCATTCCCTTTAAATTCTAAATCTGCTGAATGTGATAACGCTTTGTAATAGCGAATTTTAACTTCATTTGTTTCCCCCACAAAAGAATCTATAAAATTATATATTTCCTGTTATATCCAATAATACCATGAATTTTTCCATTAGAAAGAGGCTGGGACAAAACTAAAGAACACAAACAAAAAGACGAACAATATAATGGCCGACAATAAATACCGCTATTGATTTCCGTGCAAGACTTCGCTTTCCGCGGGTGACCCGCGAGC
>NZ_CAKJTJ010000069.1 GCF_917563925.1 Sutcliffiella rhizosphaerae | reverse complement strand
CATTTAAGAAAACACTGTATCAAAGCCATTTAGTTACTCTAAAAATGTATATTCAAATGCTTCTTCAACATCGAGAGTTTCTCAACGTACTTGAGCAGGAGATTGAACAATTAGCAATGCATTTTGAGGAGTATGAGATTCTTCGGTCCATCCCAGGGGTGGGGTCTAAAATTGCAGCTACTCTTATCTCAGAAATAGGTGAAGTCACACAATTTAGTCACCCGAAAAAGCTAGTAGCCTATGCAGGGATTGACCCTCGGATTTACCAATCAGGGAAGTTTACAGCATCTATCAATCGCATCACCAAGAGAGGATCTACAAAGCTACGTCAAACACTCTATACAGCTGTTCAGTGTGGGTTAACAAACAACCGAAATGCGAAACTCCGAGAGTATTATGACAAAAAAAGAAGTGAGGGCAAGCCTCACAAAGTAGCCATCATAGCTTGCGCCAACAAGCTATTGCATTGGATTTATGCCATCTTAAAACATAAGCAAAAGTATACAGCATAATCCTATACAAATAATCACATCATTTACAAAAACTTCAAATGAAATTATTGAAGTTTCTTTGTCATGCATGTTTTTATTATAACATCTTTAATCTAGTATTATTAAAAAAAAGGGTTGACTTATATTAGCTGGTATAGTTGAATATTGTTGTCTAAAATATTTTTGAAGAAAATTTCCCAGATAGCTTAATAATATATCTGGGCTTAATTATTTTCACGCTTTGTCCATAATGCTTCATTATTGACTCTCTCCGCTATCCCAACAAGTGGTAAATCGGTAAATCCCATAGTAAAGATAAAGACCCACCAATCACCAACATTTCTTCAAGAGTTACTATTCTTGCATTGTTCGTATCAATTGTATATGCCCCATCTAGAAATTGCCACATTCATCTTCCTCATCGTGAGAAACATACAGGACAGTTTTTGTTCCATCTAAGATTTCTTTTAATGTGATAACCATCATATTAGGAGGGTCTACAAACCTATTCATAGCCAAACTCCTTTTCTATAAATACAATTAAATATCTTTAAGTTGTAAGAACGATCACCTTATGCAGCAATCGCTCCTGATTGTGGAAGATTTAACTCTTTCAATCCCTTCTCTGGAAAAATGAGGACTCTTTTCTTTTGGGTTGGCTCTGTTAATCTTTAATGGTGATTTATAGATAATAATAAGAGAAACCTCATTTTAGTTAGGGTTTCTCTATTATTGAATGAAGCTATTTGTTTCAACTAATTGGGCTTTACTTTTTCTTAACACGTAGAAAACTAAAATAAAACAATAAAAAAATAATTAAAAGCATTGCATAAAACCATACGGAACGATACCAAGTATTCTTTAATTCCATCTATAAACTCATTCCGCCTTGGTGTGGTGGTAGGACAGAATATAGTGACACTTCAAAATAGAACATTAAAAGAAAGAACAAGAACAAAGGAAGAAATAGCACCCATATTAGTTTGACATTCATAAGATACCAACTTTCTAATTTAGAATTTATATCAAGAATTCGAAAAGGCATCAAATATCAACATTTACCTTTAACAGACCCTTTGGGTTAAAGAACCTCCAATGTTCACTATCCTCATCGTCTTCTGAACTGTCTGGAAAGACTTCTAACTTATAACCATTTGATAAAATGGCTGCGAATCCCCCAAAATCTTCTGCTTTAATTTCTTCTACTATAAAATTGATTTGCCAATATCTATTAATATCCAACTCAATACTCTATCTAGTTGTACATTGCATTAACTTTAAAATAAAAAACGAAGCAGATTATGCAGTTATTAAGGCTGTTCCTAGTAGAACATATACTCCATCCCAGTAAACTGAACTCCCAGCTCAAACCCAAACTTGGTAAGTAGTGAGTAAATACCCTGCTATGGCTACTCCTCCCCAAAGTAAAGATATGAGGTTCGACCTTGCTTCTTTTAATATGGAGTCATTTTTTGAATACTTTATCTTAGCCAATTTTGTCATACTAAACAACAATAGGAAAATTGAGAAAACGAGTAATAATAAATTCATAATATTGCCTCACACAATATATTTTTCAAACTAATCGCCAAGGTCTAAATATATCCTTAAACAGTTATTCCGTTATACTAGCCCTATTGTTTAATACCAATTATTTCAAAAATTTATTAATTACTCAATCTATATTTTCATAAAAAAAGCTTACCTTTTTACAGATAAGCGCCCGTTAGCTGAATAAGAAGACCTCTTATTCAAATACAACCATTTCCCCAACATCTATAAATTCAAATCGCTTGTAGATATTTTTCCCGTCATCTGAAGCCTGTAATATGACTGGCTTTTGTTTATCCTTTGTTTGACTTAAAAGAAATTGAAACATTTCACTACCATACCCTTTACCTCTTACTGTTTCCTTTGTCATCACATCATAAATCCCGTAGCTATCTTTGCCTTTTATTAGTAAACCAGTAGTTACAGCTATTTCGTCTATGCATCCAATAAACATTTGCACGTCCGGACCTAACTTTACTTGTGAAAACTTATTAAAATAGCTTTCCAGTGCATCTTGTTCTGGCGTGCCTTCAAATAAGCTTATAAACACCTATATATATCTTAAAAGTTCTTCATTATTTTTCACTTGGGTGATTTTTAATTGATTGGAAAGCCTTTGATCAACATCGAGCGTATTTTCACGTTTCATCATCACATTACGTTCTGCCTCTTTTAAGTCATATGCTTGCATAAGGTTTTTCCAATCATCATTCATATGCTCAACATCCATCCAAACACTAAATGGATATTCCTTCTTAGAAAAATAATCGAGTCCCTGTCTAACTTTGAATATTCCTTGTAAGTTTGAAGACTTTGCCAATAGTACATTAAATGTATCAGTAGGTATTTCCGTATTTGCTAAGACGAAATCTTCTTCACTTGTTAGTTCACCACTAACTGCATAAGTAAATGCTTTTAATTTCTCTTCAAAATTACTTATCACTAATTGTTGATTTGTATTCATGTTTTTGCACCTTTCTCTTTTTAATAATCTGGCCCTAAAATGAAAAATAGGCACGAATCTTGTTCCAGGATTCGCCCGATAATTGAAGAGTGAGCTGACTAAATATCTAACATTGAAATTGCCAACTCCATTATTTCATTGATTCTGTTATATTTAGTTGTAATTGTCTCCAAAATACTTCTCCATGCGGATATCAGACCACAATTTATTTTGCCAATAAGTGAAATCTTCTATTCTGCCAATTTCCTTGTAGTCCAGCTTCTGATACAGCTTCTGCGCATTTATATTAAATTCAAACACGCCCAGTTCAATGCGTTTAAGACCTTGCTTCTTAATCTGTTCTTCTAAATATTGAAGCGCCACATAACCAATCCTTTTGCCCCTACCTTCGGACTCCCCAATCGTAATACCTATCCAGGCGGTCCCTTGCTCTTTTTTGTAGAGATGGCTCGGGTCGACCATATAGTTCATTTCGCCGATCAATTTTTCATCCAGATATATTAAGTAGATGTGATGGCTTTCCAAGCGTTGTGTTAAGCTATCAAGGGTAATTATCCTCTCGCGCTCCAACTCTGACTTGTTTTGGTTGGGTCGTGTCATCGGGATCAAAGTGGGGTCATTTTCCCAACGATTTAACACGTCTACAAGAGTTTGGGTAGGTTCAGTTAATTTGATGAAATATGTATTCATGAAGTCATCTTCTCCTATTAATAATAATTAATTTAGTTTTCAATACTTATTACAATTACTTATTCAAAAAATGGAACTATAAATAAAGGAGCACTATCATTTCCAGGGTCGCACCCTTTAACTGAGTATTATATTTTATCTCGATGCTTGCCACAATCCTCCTGAACCGGGTGTAAAACCACATGCTTTATAAAAGTTAGTTCTGTTTTCCTCATATGACACCGTAACAATTGTTAATCCAAATCGTTCAGACTCACGCAATAATTCCTTTACCAATTCAACTCCAATTCCCCGACCTTGATACATAGGGTGGACGATTATATCTTCCATATATCCATGTTCTAACCCCATTCCACAAACATACCCGAAGGCAATCAGTTTATTATTTTCATCTCTAAACCCAGCCCAGAAATTACAACGTTCAAACAATGTTGGATAATCATCATCTCGTCTACCCCAACCAACATGTTCTCTTAATTCTGGTACTTCGTTATTAGATATTGGAATGTTTATTATTACTTTATAGTTCATATTATTCCCCTCTTCTACCGACCAACAATGCTAACTTCTATATGAACAATTCCTATTCCTTCGTCCATTAACCTGCCCGTTTGCTTAATTCCAATTATTTCATAGTCATATAATTCCTACAATAAGATATATTTTTGGCCAATATAAAAACGAACGCTAACCTTTGTTACAGGATTGCGCCCGATTATTGAATATAATTTTTTTGTTGAACAGTTGTTCAAAGAAAATAAAGTATTAGACTGCAATTATTGATTTGACGCGGTTTTTGTACTAAAAAATCGTTGCGTTTAAGAAATAAGTTTTAGACTGCCCCCATTATTTTCACCTGCGGCAGCCCTGAACAAGAAAATAAAGTTCTAGACTGCCGCTGCTTTGTTGAACTAACGTTTCCCGTTTTAGTTGAAGAAATGACAATTAATATCCAGTATTTCCTGATAATATTATTCTTTCTCATTCAAATGATAGATTAGTTGCACAACGCCAGAGGAGAATGTTCTTGTATTAACCATTTTTAAATTCAACCTCTGTTTTATATCTATAAACAGAGGTTTTCCTTCTCCCAAAATAACAGGGTGCACAGATAATCTAAACTCATCAACAAGCCCTAAATCTATAAAAGTTGTAATAAGACTTGCTCCGCCATATAGCCACATGTTTTTACCAGGCTTATTCTTTAATTTATTTACTTCTTCAAGAATATTATCATTTATGAATATTGCTTTATTATCAGTTCCTTTTTTTGTCCTGGAAAACACATATTTTTCTTTACTATGATATAATCCCCACATTTCTTTTTCAGTATCAGTATGTTCAATTTCTGGAGTAAATTTTCCCCATAAATCATAGCTTTTTCTTCCATATAAAATAGTATCAATTTGATTTAAGAAATCAATAAACCCCATGTCAGAGTCCATGATGCACCAATCAACTTCCCCATTCTTCCCTTCAATAAAACCATCTAAAGTAACTGCTAAATCTAAAATTATTCTTCGTTTCATGATTTGTTTCTCCTTTCGTTGATCTACCACCCATTATAGTCCTTTAATATGTCACCTTATGTCATATTTATAACATAAAGGGTATCTTTTTAAATATCCTGCCCGTTTGCTTAATTCCAATTATTTCATAGTCATATAATCCCTACAATAAGGTATTTTTTTTGCCCATATAAAAACGAACGCTAATCCTTGTTACAGGATTGCGCCCTTTAGTTTAAGTATCTAAAGAAATTTTTAATTGCATCAATGCGTATCTTATGACTACAATCTTCGCAACAAAAAAACTTAGTCCTATTTTCCTTAAATAGTTTATAGTTTAGTGAACCTTCGTATACTCTGAATAGTTGTCTACAACTATAACAGAGTACCTCATAGTAAATCATAATCATCCTCCTAAGTGACACATTACTTTTTAGTTGATTTATCGAAGATTGTAACCATTTCTCTAGTATATTCCTGAACATCTAAATGAGGCTTCCTCGTTAATTCAAGGGTGAACCCGTCAATGGCACTTCTTATTGTTAACGCCATCACCCTTGCTGATGATCTGGTAAATTCTCTGAAAATTCCTTCTTGCATCCCTAGGGTAAGAATATTTTCAATTGGAAGTAAAATAGCTTCATCATGGTCTGATGCAAACTGAAGTTTACCATCAGCAGTTCTTTTATTAGAAACCGTTTCTATAACAGCGAAAACATGCTGACGATTTTCATCTACAAATGTAAGGTTGGATTCAATATACACCCGAAGCATTTCTTTAGGAGATTTTTGAGCTTCTATTCTTGGAGAAATATAGGCTTGCCAAGCCAAATAGTATTTGATAGGTATTTGCTCCAATAATTCCTCTTTATTTGCAAAGTGATAAGAAATAACCCCCTTACTGATATTTGCACGTTTTGCAATTTGTCCTAAAGAGGCTTGAGCGTAACCTACTTCTGCGATTGTTTCAATCGCACATTTCACAATTTGAGCTCTACGGGCTTTTTCGATGAATGACATTTCTTTTTGGTTGGTTGATTTATTTTTTTTACTCATGTAATTATTTTAGTACAGTCGTACAAACAATTCAAAAAAAAAACCATTTAGTTGAAGATTATCTAAATGGTTTATGAATACCTTTATGCAACTATCCTGCACCATTAGTTCAATAATACCTTACTCCATAATCTGGCCCTAAAATGAAAAATAGGCACGGATCCTTGTTCCTGGATTGCGCCCGATAGCTTAATAACACGTTAGCTTTTAAACTTCATAAAGTGACTTGAATTTGGATAAAGATTTTCCTTTGTAAATCCTAAAGAAGTATAAAAGTTATCAGCCTGTTCCGTATCTGTATGAAGCACCA
>NZ_CAKJTJ010000068.1 GCF_917563925.1 Sutcliffiella rhizosphaerae | reverse complement strand
CCAATCAACCGCTAGTGTAATCAAAAAGCATATTTTTATACTAAAAAACCGAACATATTTGATCAATCACTCAAATAAGTTCGGTTTTGTCTTAGACTAAAACATTTTTGTCCCAGCCCCTCTTATAATCCAGATAGTCTAATACTCCTAATATATAATTGGCTCTCTATCCAACTTGCTTTTTCAATTGACTGGAAAACAATTCATAGTAAAATCCTTTATCCATTAGCAATTTTTGATGAGAGCCTTTTTCTATGATTCGGCCCTCTTTCAGTACTAAAATTTGATCGGCACTTTGGATCGTATTCAATCTGTGCGCAATAACAAAGCTAGTTCTACCTTCCATCAACCGTTGCAGTGCTTCCTGGATCTTCATCTCAGTAATTGTATCAATGCTACTTGTCGCTTCATCTAATACTAATATAGATGGATTTGCTAGTACTGCACGTGCGATAGATAGAAGCTGCTTTTGTCCTTGGCTAATTCCACTGCCATCCTGTTTCAAATTAAAATCGTATCCTCCAGGCAACTTTCTAATAAAAGAATGGGCATTGGCAAGCTTTGCTGCCTCCTCCACTTCTTCATCTGTTGCATCTAGTCTTCCATAGCGAATATTCTCCCTAATCGTACCTTCAAACAAAAAGGAATCTTGCAGAACAAAGGCCATATGCTTTCGAAGGTTGGAGCGTTTAATACGATATATAGGTTGACCATCTAATAAAATGGTACCGCTGTCCAAATCGTAAAAACGGGAAATCAAGTTAATAATGGTCGTTTTCCCTGCTCCAGTTGGTCCGACAAATGCAACAGTTTCCCCCGCATTTACATGAAAGCTAATATTATTTATTGTTTTTTCATCATCTTCATACGAAAAAGTTGCTTCCCTAAATTCTACTTCTCCCTGTACTTCATCTAATTCTATTGCTTCTGTTTCATCGCTTTCTTCTTCTACTTCATCCATGACATCGAAGACACGTTCCGCACCAGCTACAGCTGATAATAAAGTGTTAAACTGGTTAGCCAAATCGTTCAATGGTCTTGTAAACTGCCGAGAGTATTCGGCAAAAATAACGATTACTCCAATCGTGATGCCTGATTGTGTATTTAATGCTAGTAGACCACCGACACCAGCAATGATGGCAAA
Organism: Sutcliffiella rhizosphaerae; assembly: GCF_917563925.1. GTDB lineage: Bacteria > Bacillota > Bacilli > Bacillales > Bacillaceae_I > Sutcliffiella_A > Sutcliffiella_A rhizosphaerae. The sequence goes on along the minus strand of NZ_CAKJTJ010000068.1, from coordinate 5,833 downwards.
GCTTAAGTTATTCAACATGTTCATCAACTTGGGAATAAACCCAGAGTATGTTTGAGCCCAGTACGCCGTCTTTTTCAACTGCAAACTTTTTTCCATGAACTCTTCCATCACTTTCTCTTCTTGAGAAAATGTCTTTACGATTCGTTGTCCAGAAATCGTTTCCTCTATATAGCCATTCAATTCTCCAAGGTTTTTCTGTGTTTGTTTAAATAAAGGACCTGTTCTATTTGTAATCCATTTTAGTCCCAAAAACATGGTAGGTACAATTATTAAAGTAATGGCTGTTAAAAGTGGACTTAAATAAAGCATGACAGATACAGTCCCAAGCAATGTTAAAATACTGGAGAAGATTTGAATGACTGAGCTGTTCAACGTTGAACTGACGTTTTCCATATCATTCGTAACTCTACTCATCATTTCCCCATGCTGCCTTTTATCAAAATACGGAATGGGTAGCTTGTGAAGGTGTTCAAAAAGCTGTGTCCTCATGTTCAGTACGGTATTTTGTGCAATCCCAACCATCCAGTAGTTTTGAAGCCACATGGAAAGAGAATAAAAGATATACACAAAAACAAGGCCAATTAAAATATTTATTAATCCAGAAGCATTTTGCCCTACGATGTAATCATCAATAGCCATCCCCACGATAAATGGCCCTAAAAGTCCAAGTGCCGAGCTTGCTACCACCATTAATAAAACGGCAATTAATAATCCTTTATTCTCTCCAAGATACCCCCAAACCCGTTTGATGGTCCCCCACCAGTCTTTTGCTTTTGGTTTCGGATTTATTTTATTCGCAACTGCTGCACTACTACTTGTAGGCTTCGACATGCTCTGTCACCTCCGCTCCGAATTGTGACTGATAGATTTTCTGATAGAGAGTAGAGTTTTGCAAAAGGTCATTGTGGCATCCTTCTTCAAGTAATCTGCCATCTTCAAGTAAAAGGATTTTATCCGCTTCCATCGCTGTACTTATTTTTTGTGTCACAATAAATGTTGTACACTCATATTTCCTGATTGCAGAAAGTAATTTTGCCTCTGTTTTCAAGTCAAGAGCACTCGTGCTATCATCAAGCATTAATATTTTGGGTTTTCGAACAAGTGCTCTTGCGATGGAAAGTCGTTGTTTCTGACCACCTGATAAATTAACCCCTTTTTGTCCAAGAACCGTCTCATATTTCATTGGAAGTCGGTCAATGGTTTCATGGATTTGTGCATCCTTTGCAACATCAATTATGTCATCAAGTGTTGCTTTCTCTTTCCCCCATGCAATATTATCTTTGACTGAACCGGAGAAAAGTAGCGCTTCTTGTGGAACATATCCAATCTGATTTCGGAGTTTTTTTAACGATAAATCAGTCAGATTCTGACCATCCACTCTAATCTCTCCACTCTCAATATCATAGAGACGAGGAATCAATTGAAATAATGATGATTTCCCAGCACCTGTTGCACCCATAATTGCCACTGTGGATCCTGCCTCAGCACGGAATGAAATATCTTCAAGTACCGGAATTTCGGTATTTGGATAGCGGAAATAGACATGTTGAAAGACAACTTCTCCTTTTGAAACAGTTTTATCTTGATCTACATCCAATTTATCTACTAGATCTACTTCTTCCTCTAAGACATCTGTAATTCTATGTGCAGATGCTTTCGCACGGGCAAATGCCATAATAATAAAAGAAAAGATGGACAGAGCACCAGTAATTCTTGTTGCATAGTTAACAATGGCAACAACCTCTCCTACTTGAGCACCACCATTGTTGACACCGTTACTTCCGAACCAAAGCACTGCTAGGATGCTTCCATTCATTATTAACAAAAGAATTGGCATGGTTACTTCCATGAGGCGAAGTGCTGTTACTGTCTCATCTTTTAATTTTCCCGTAGCATTTCCGAAGCGTTTGATTTCATGGTCTTTACGGAGAAAAGCCTTTATCAACCGAATACCACCAAGGTTTTCACGCATGACATTATTCACACCATCCAGTTTTTCCTGAACACTTTTGAAAAGTTTACCTCCCTTTTTCATTACCCACAAAAGAAAGAAAAACAGGACTGGCACACCTGCTACCAGAAACAAAGCTAACTGCCAATTGACAATTACAGCCATCACTACACCACCGATGACTAGTAAAGGCGCACGTAGCATAATACGCAAGCTCATAAAAACCGTATTTTGTATTTGCGTTACATCATTGGTCATTCTTGTGATCAAAGACGATGTAGGAAATAAATTAAAATTCGCAAAGGAAAACGATTGGATTTTTCCAAACAACCCTTTTCTAATATCAAAACCAAAGCCTTGACTCACATGGGCAGCGAAAAAAGAGTTAATAATTCCTGCTGCAAATGCGATGAATGAAAATAACACCATCACCCCGCCCCATTTTAGGACAGCGTTCATATCACCTGTCATAATTCCTTCATCAATAATTTTTGCCATTAAAAGCGGATGCATAAGCTCCACAACAAGCTCTGTCAGCATTAATAATAAAGCTATTACTACAGCTAGTTTATACGGCTTTAAATATGAAAATATTCTCCCCATCTGACTTTGTCCTCCAAATCATTCACTCTGTTTAGTCTGCGTTGAAAGATAAAAATCTATTTTAAACGCATTTTTATTTCGTTTAGCGAAACGAATATCTTGAATTTTATACATTATCCTATTATCATACCTTTAATACTATGTTTTTTAAATAGTTTGAATTATTATTATAAGTAAAAATAAATCATTTTACTATTAAGGGGGGCTAATAAAATGTTTCAACCAAAGTTAGCTAGCTTAGTCGACGATTGGCTACCATCTGCGTCTATCGATACACTTCAAGAGGCCATGGAAAAAGGTGAAATTTCCTCAAAAGATTTAGTTCTTATGTATCTACATCGAATTAGTCAATATGACAAAAAAGGGCCAAAAATAAATTCAGTACTTGAGGTCAATCCTGATGCAGTGTTTATTGCAGAAGCTCTTGACTTGGAGCGAAAAAGGTCAGGTAAACGAGGTCCATTACACGGCATTCCGATTTTACTGAAGGATAATATTGATACTGGTGATATGATGCACACTAGCGCAGGATCTCTTGCACTTGAGAATCATGTTGCAAAAGAAGATTCCACTGTGGCTAGTCAATTAAGAGAGGCTGGGGCAGTTATTTTAGGAAAAACCAATATGACAGAATGGGCTAACTTTATGACAGAAAACATGCCTAATGGATTCAGCTCGAGAGGTGGACAGGTCCTAAATCCATATGGACCAGGAACATTTGATGTTGGTGGATCAAGCAGTGGTTCCGGTGCAGCCATTGCATCAGGACTTGCCGCAGCAGCTATTGGGACAGAAACATCTGGCTCCATTTTAAGTCCTGCAAGCTCCAATTCTATCGTAGGAATCAAGCCAACTGTTGGCCTGATCAGTCGTAAAGGTATTATCCCTATTTCCTTCAGTCAAGATACTGCTGGACCTATGACAAAAACGGTTCAAGATGCAGCAATCTTACTTAGTGCCCTTACAAAGCAAGATAAGAAGGATATAGCTACATATATCAACCCTGAACCAGGAATTGATTATACCGCTTTCCTTTTAAAAGATGGGTTGAAAGGCAAAAGAATAGGGGTAGCAAAAGACCCTTCTTTTACCTATTTATCCGATGAAGAAGCATTAATGATGGAAGAGGCGATCGCTTCCCTTCGTGACAACGGTGCCATTGTAATAGATTCCGTTGAAATTCCTTTTGCAAAAGAGAAATGGGATTACAATACACTTCTATATGAATTTAAACCTAGCTTGAATGCTTATCTTCACCAAACTGGTCCAACAGTTCCAATCAAAAACCTAAAGGAACTGATAGCATTTAACAAAAGAGACTTTGAAGTGATGCTGCAACATAAGCAGACGGTATTAGAAGAGAGCGAGAGCCTTAGTGGCAAATTAGTAGAAGAAGAATACATCCAAAGTCGTGAAAAAGATATTTATCGTACAAGAGAGGCTGGCATTGATGCCCTAATGGCAGAATACAATCTCGATGCTATTTTAACACCAAACAATTACGGTGCTGGAATCCCAGCCAAAGCAGGGTATCCTTCCATTACGGTGCCAGCTGGATATACAAACGAAGGAAAGCCAGTTGGTGCGACATTTACGGCTAGAGCTTTTGAAGAAAGTACTTTGATTCAAATTGCATATGGTTATGAACAGGCTACTAATCATCGAAAAGCACCTATTCTGAAAGAGAAAGAGGTAAAAGCATGACAACACCAACTATATCGAACTACTTATCGGAGCACCGCGAAAGTCATTTAAATGAACTAAAAGAATTACTTTCCATTCCAAGTGTGAGCGCCTTACCCATGCATAACCAGGATACCATAAGAGCTGCAGAATGGATGGCGGCCTCCTTGAGAAAACTGGGGATGGAGAACGTTACCTTGTACCCGACAAATGGCCAGCCTGTTGTTTATGGAGAATGGTTGAAAGCAACAGATAAACCTACAGTATTAATTTATGGTCATTATGATGTCCAGCCTGTCGATCCTTTGAATTTATGGGATTCAGCTCCTTTTGAGCCTGAAATTCGGGACGAACGTATTTTTGCTCGCGGTGCAAGTGATGATAAAGGACAAACCTTTATGCACATTAAAGCGCTAGAAGCTATCCTTGAAAGCACTGGTTCTCTTCCTTTTAACTTTAAGTTTTGCATTGAAGGGGAAGAAGAAATCGGAAGTCCAAATTTACCACGGTTTGTTTCTGAAAATAAAGATTTACTAGCTGCTGATGTAATTGTCATATCCGATACTTCTATGATGGAAGAAGACAAACCTACAATCTGTTATGGATTAAGAGGAATGTGTGGGTTCCAATTGGATGTGAAAGGACCAAAACGTGACCTTCATTCTGGCCTGTACGGCGGTGCAATAGCAAATCCTATCCATGCAGTGGTGGAACTCTTACAGTCGTTCCGAAATGCAGATGGTGTGATAACTGTAGAAGGTTTTTATGACAAAGTTGCAGTACTCTCAGAAGAAGAAAAGCAAGCATTTAAGGCGCTTGATTTTAATGAGAACGCTATTAAGGATGAGGTCGGTGTCTCAGAATTCTTTGGAGAAAAAGGGTACTCCTTTTATGAAAGAGTCTGGGTAAGGCCTACGTTAGAAGTAAACGGCGTATACGGTGGGTTCCAGGGCGATGGAATCAAAACGGTGTTACCTTCTGAGGCTCATGCTAAAATCACCTGCCGATTAGTCCCTGATCAGGATCCAGACGAAATTCTTGAACTTTTACAAAACCATGTCGCAAAAAACGCACCACCTGGCGTAGAAGTATCTGTTTCACTGTTTGACAAAGGGGCTCCATTTGTCACCCCATTTGATCACCCTGCCATTCAAGCTGCTAGTCGTGCTTACGAAAAGGTCTGGGAAGTACCAACTGCCTTTACGAGAGGAGGGGGCTCTTTGCCAATCGTATCCACTTTGGATGAAGAACTACAGGCACCGATTGTCTTGATGGGCTTCGGTTTACCGTCAGATAACGTACATGCACCTAACGAAAACTTTAAGCTGAAAAACTTTGATAAAGGCTTGTTGACACTTTGCACCTATTGGGATGAGCTATCGGCTGTGATGAATGTAAAATAATAACGCAAAGAGCGCCACTGAGTTGATGTGGCGCTCTTTTTTTATAGTATGCAGGTTATGGTTATAGTTTTTTGGTTCTATAATAAATGTTGGGGTTCCTACACAATTTGAAGACATAAAAAATGCACGTAATCACCCAGTCTAATATACTTGAATTGTCGAGAAACAAGTATAGATTGGAGATACGTGCATA
>NZ_CAKJTJ010000067.1 GCF_917563925.1 Sutcliffiella rhizosphaerae | reverse complement strand
AAAAAGAATAAAAAAGAAAAGGAAAAAGGCAATTTTCCGCTTAAAAAGCAGACGGAAAATTGCCTTTGGGCATTCATTTTAGATTACTGAAATAAAAAACGTAACTTTTTCAGTGGCCTAACAATTCTGGGGCAGTTTTTTTGTTCCCTCCTCTTTCGTGTAATATTTCAAAAGAGATATTAAGAAACGTGACTGGTTTTCTCATAAAAAATGATTCTATTTCCAAAAGGATCTCCAATTCTTATTTCCTTCATATTCCAAGGAGTATCCTCTAAGCCTGGTCTGGTGTATTTATAGTCTTTTTTTAACAATGATTCGTGCAAGCTTTCAATGTTTTCCGTAGCTATTCGTATGAGAGTTCCAGGGGTCCCATCCCCATGATGTTCGCTTAAATGCAACTTGCATTCTCCAGATTGTATCTCCATATAGATGGGGAAATCTGGTTCAAATCGATGCTCCCAGTTAATCTCAAATTCAAGAAAATCACAATAAAATTCCTTTGCCTTATCCACCTCAAAAATTCTTAAAACCGGAATTGACATTTGTCGAACACTTTTATCAGTCATTCATCTTCCCTCTTTTCTCCATAATTGCTTCCATTGTTCTTCTATAAAATTGATCGCTATGTGGTACAAAATGCTCTTTAGAAACAACCTGCTTTTTTACAATGGTAGAATTCTCTACAAACCCCTCTATGTAGATACTTTCCTCGTTATTTGCCCATAAATCCAAAAAATCCTCTAACCCTACCAGAAATACTCCGCTAACCTCTTCAGGCTGTAAAGTGAAATGGTCAAACGGAATCGTTCGTTCTAATAGGAAAACATGTGCATGCTCCCTGTCTATAAACCCTAACAGTTCTTTTTCATAAGGAATGATTCCCAAATAGGTTAGTTCATCTATTGCAACGTTTATGCCAATCTCCTCTTCCATCTCTCTTATGCCATCTTCCACTTTTTCTTGTGCCATCAAATGTCCGGCTGCGGTGATGTCTAATAATTCCGGGTAATCCTGTTTTTCTTTACTTCTAAGTTGGAAGTAAAGATAGTCTTTGCCATCTATTTTTGTCAGAATCCAACAATGAAATGTTTCATGCCATAGTCCCTTTGCATGAACTTCATCACGTGTAGCGACTCCTAAATATTCTCTTTCTTTATTGTAGATTGAAAGCATTTCCATAATTATTCATTCCTTTATTTTTTTATTTCTTTGTAATTTGATCCTAAGTACAATACTTTTCAATCTTATTACACTATTGGGATTTATTCTATGAATTCAAACAAATTATTTGATCTTGGGAAATAATTAGCGATTCATTTTATTAGAAAAGTAATCAGAAATTTCACTATTACCCGTTGATTATTCTGCAATAATTCATTTCCCGAGATGGACATTTCATCGTTTTAATAGAAAAAGCGACCATGAAAATAGTCGCTAACTTTATACATTTTAATAAATGTTATAGTGAGACTTTTTGAAACTTGCTCTTCCCTTTTTGCTAAAAAATCTTCTCTATTTTTTGTGAAGAAATTGGTAGACTTTCGTGGATTTATTTTTAAATAGTTGTTTTGATTAGTACAAAATCCTTGTTGGACACGTATTCATACAGTACACATACTTATAAATGATAGATTCCATATATAGTCTGTGAAAATAAATAGAAAGTGAGGTGAACAATCTATGACGCCTCTATCAATTTTTCTAACAATTTTTGCTTTTGTAGCTACAATAATATTGATACTTTGGAGACCTAAAGGGCTTAATGAAACAATACCTGCTTTATTTGGAGCTATTATAGTTCTAATAAGCGGTAGCGTTAATTTGTTAGATTTACTAGATATTAGTCAAAAAATTACTGGAGCTGCTGTTACGATTATGGCCACAATGATAATGGCCTTTGCATTGGAAAGCTTTGGTTTTTTCAAATGGGTTGCGCAAAAGATGCTTGAGTTTTCAAAAGGATCAAGCAAAAGATTATTTTGGCTGACTTGTACACTTTGCTTTTTAATGACACTATTTTTAAACAATGATGGGAGTATATTAATTACAACACCTATTTTAATACTTCTGTTAAAGCATTTAGGTTTAAAGAAACATGAATTACTCCCCTATTTAATTAGTGGTGCTCTTGTTGCAACTGCATCTAGTGTACCAATTGGAGTAAGTAACATCGTCAATTTAATATCTCTAGAGATAATCGGGATGGATCTCTATTTGCATACCGTCATGATGTTTGTTCCTGGTACGTTGGGACTGTTGTTTTTAACAGTATTATTGTATTTAATTTTCTACAAAAAACTTCCTCGAACTCTTCCTAACTACCAAAGCTTAATTATTCACGGATTAGAAAAAAAACACCCTTTACAGGACTCTGATCAAACTATGAAATCTTCGATTAAATTAATGATATGTGCGCTCGTATTTGTCTTCCTTGTCAGAATAAGTTTATTTGTCGCATCATATCTTGGCATTTCCGTTGCCTTGATAGCAGTACTAGGGTCTTCAATATTACTTATCTGGAGAGCTTTCTATTTGAAAGTTTATCCAACCGATATACTGAAGAAAACACCTTGGCATATCTTTATTTTTGCATTCAGTATGTATGTCCTAATATACGGATTACAAAACATTGGTTTAACAGATCTTTTGGTTACTATATTAGAGCCAGTAGTCTCTGAAGGACTTTTTTATGCTAGTTTTACAATGGGGGCTCTACTAACTATTTTCTCTAATATATTTAATAATCATCCAGCATTAATGATAGGGACGATTACTTTAAACGAAATGGCACTGGACCACATTACATTAAAAACAATCTATTTAGCAAATATAATAGGAAGTGACATTGGATCACTTATTCTTCCAACTGGTACGTTAGCTACTCTAATATGGATGCATATTTTAAGAGAAAATAAGATTAAAGTATCATGGGCTTCCTATATAAGTGTCACGTTAAAAGTTATACCAGCAACTTTAGTTTTTACTTTATTATGTTTGTATTATTGGGTCGCTCTTTTCTTTGTCGATTAACCATATAAGGCTTTCTTATAATAGTTATGGAGGAAAGCCTTTCTTATGGTCTATTGATTGGGGAAATGAAATGTTTTCAAATGATTTACCTTCCAATATATTGTCGTTGAATTAGAAGTTACTAATTCCACAATATTATTTGAAACATTTTTTAACAGACCGATTTTTTCGGGTTGCTCCCCCATATCTAATATTATTAATTGACCAATGAATTTTTTCATCTGTTCTTCAAATGATCTGTTTAATGGAGAGGAGTAAGGCACAACTGGTAACGCTTCTCTACTTAGCGAATACGGGGTTAACTGATTGGAGTAAGGTGTTAGCCATTTTAGATGTTGCATAGATATGAACAAAGATTTGTAAACGGGAGAATAAAAAACAATATAGTCGTTCAAGACACTTGTTACATACCCATGGATGGATTTATTACCAGTAACAAAAATCTCCACAAATTGCCCTTTTGCATTACTCAGTATTTTCCTATAAGAAGTAACCTCACCTTCTTGCTGTAAAGGAGATTCCTCTTCAGACGAATAAGAGGTATTTTCTGCTGCTTTTTCTTTAATGCCTTGAAGGTGTAAAAGAGGAATATATAGATATTTTTTACTATCAAATAATATTATAATATCTAGACCGACATCTATTACGGTGCCTTGAAAAAGGGTTTTGGCAGATATCTCTAACTCTACATTTTTACCTATTAGACTAATTAAACCTGTCAATAAAATCTCCCCTTTAAGTGTAGGTATCAATATAAATTTAATGGTGCAAAAGTCTGGTGAACCATTGCACCCTTTTTAGCGATGAGTTACTTTCTGCTTTTAAATGATTATTTCTTTTTATTTTTGTCCTTATTCTTATTCTTGTTCTTATCTTTGTCTTTATTTTTGTTCTTATCTTTGTCTTTATTTTTGTTCTTTTCTTCGTTTTTGTTATTCTTTTTCACTTTGTCTTCCTTACTTCCATTATCAGTATTTACATTTACTTCATTTTCTGTAGAAATGTTGCTTTCTGCATCTTGATTTCTTTGTATAAATGCACCCTTAGGACCTGAGTTGATGCTCCTAACATGAAATGGATGAATTCTTAGGATTTCCTGATTGCTTACTAATGTGTAATAACCACCCGCATTTTCAACTAAAACACCTTCCATAGCTTCAGGACCTCCTCTATTGATTGAGACCCATTTATTTGTCAAATTTTCAAATAGAGAATGAAAATCTGTTGCCTCAATATAGTGGAATAATTCAGTATCCTCTTTTGAAGAAACTTCGATTGATTTCTCAGTGGTTGCATCTTTAGAATCTTCTCTTTTCTCTTGAAGAGAGATACTTTTAATGTGTTGGACATTAATATAAATAACACCATCATCAGATGTAAACAATACTAAATGATCTTGAGAAATAGCTATTAGTGTACCCTTTTTTGCTTCAGGACCTCCTTGGTTAATTTGCACCTTCTGCTCAATCAATTGATCCAATAAATCTATAAAGTCCTGTCCTTGATAAAACTCTTCTTTCATATCTTCTAATGCTGTAGTTTGGACGGAGTTAATTTTGGAGTCCTCACTTATACTCTTAATATGCTTTAACTGGTAATAGATAATTGAACGGTTATTATTTTTTTTGTCCTGGGCATGTAAAGTTAGGTAATCATCTTTATAATCTAAAAGTGTACCAGTTCTTGATTCCGGTCCCCCTCGATAAATCGTGACGGACAACCCTAATAATGATTCTAAAAAATCATAAAAAAAATAATCTTCCATACACATCCTCCTTAATTAATATATCCATATTGGATATTTATACTGCATATATACGTGCAAGGAGGTTATAAGGAACTAGATAAGAAACCTAATTGTATAAAATTTCAACAAAGGCCTACTAGATTATACTCGATTTATATAGATTCGTTTGTTTGGTAATAATTTTTTTCCTTTTATATATATTAGTCTATTTTTCTATAATTCGATTAAAATATCAAATATATAATAATTTGATTAAATAGTCGAATTAGAATAAACTTATTCCATATACTAATGATATTCAATGTAAGTAGGAGGAAGTAAAAATGGCAAAGCCAGTTTCGATTTTTATTATGGATGTGACCAACTCCACAAAAAACTGGAATGAGATTGTAAAGTATTTAGAAGAGGTAGAAACAATAATAAAAGGTTGGACTAGAGGATTTCCTTCTGTAAAAGTGAAACACCGTCTCGGAGATGAAATTGTTTGTATGATGGATCACTTTTCTAGTGCTTATATCGTCGCTTTCTACATCAGTCAAATTTGGAAGTATAAAAAACAACCGCCATATTTTGGCCTGACCTTTGGAATGGTAGAAGATGATTTCTCTAGTATTGATATTGATAAATGGAATCACCCAATAATGCGACAAGCTAGGTTGGCAAACGAAACCATCAAACAAGCAACAAACCGACGTTCTATGTTTTTAATGCCTGAATTAGCACATCAAGAATCCACATCCATAGAAATGATTAATTTACTATTAGAATACCAGCATAAAATGATGAGTGAACAAACCGACATTCAACGATCTATCTCCAGGTTGTATTCCATATTGGAAGAGCAAAAAGCGATTGCAAGTATAGTAAAAAAGTCACCTTCTACTATTTCAAGCCACTATAAAAAGGGGAATTGTGAGATAATACTGAAAACTAAGAGGACGATACAACATACGTTAAACCAGCTGGAGCAAGATTCAAGTGGTAATGTCCCACATCATATCACGAAGGAATTAACAACTACCATTAAAAAACAATTACAAAAAAATATAGAACTCATATAATGGAGCACTTTTTTGAAATGCCTCCTTGCTAAAGGTAATTTACTAGGGAGAAATATCATCTGTTTGATTTTTAGGCAAAAAAATGCCGTAATAATATGGAAAAATACATGGATAATTAATTGATTTAATTGTAAGGGGCGGGTGGAATGATTGTTTTATTGCTTATCCTGGCTCATTTAATTGCAGACTTTTATCTTCAGACGGAGAAGATGGTCCGTAATAAAAAGGAGTATTTGAAGCTACATCTTTTACATCATACTATAGTAACTTTTATTGTCCTTCTTTTCGTCTATTTTATGCAGGGAGACGGGTTCTTATTTGAAGTAATAATTCCAACAGGTTTCATAGTTTTTGTCCACGGTATAGTTGATATAGGAAAAATGAAATTGGAGCATAACTCCCTATTCTTTCAAGAAAAAAACGCATGGAAGTTAAGTTTATTCATCGGAGATCAGCTTTTACATATTTTAAGTATTTTATTAATTTGTATGATTTTTATCAAAGTAGATTTATATGAACTGTTCCACTATATTCTCTTATCACTTAACTTATGGGAAGGCGCAAGACCAGAACATGGATTGTTCAACAGTATGCTATTCTTGATCATTATGTTCATTTTATGTACAACTGTAACCGGTCATATTATAAGAATTATGCTCGGGTCACTAACAAGACATCTATCATTATTTGAAGGCAAATACACGTTGCGGGATATGGCTGTGAGTCCCAATAGTGAAAAAAATATGACCGAAGAATATACATATATGGTCATGAAACATCAAGACCTCTCACGTGGAAAAGTAATTGGATACTTGGAAAGATTATTAGTAGTCTCCTTAATACTAATGGGTTCCTTCTCGGCAGTTGGCTTCATTGTTGCAGCTAAATCTCTCACACGTTTCAAACAAATGGATGACCGTGATTGGGCGGAGTATTTTCTCCTAGGAACACTTACTTCCTTTCTGTTTGCGATATTGATCGGTATCATGTTAAAAGTAGTTTTTCTAGGGTAGGGCTGCATAATAAATAAGCCCTATCCTCTTTTTTCTACCAATACTAAAATGAACGTCGCCAAGGGACCAAGTAATAGTGAAAGAAGGAACCAATTGAGTCCACTTCGATTCTTCCCTTGCGCAAGACCAGCATTAATAAGTGCAAGTGTCCCCCACCCTACAAAATAACTGTTTTCCATATTTATATTGCTCCTTTTTTTTCTTATCTCCATTTGTGATAGCATGAAGAATTGCCAGGTTAACTATTTCTGGTTTTAGTAATGGTATAGCATGGCCAAGTTTTCAGCCTTTACTTGTGTAGTATTTTCGTGAAGCAATGATAGCTTTTGTTGTTGCAATTTCCACAATTCCGTTTGATTGTCTGCGCTTAGAACTGTGACTGGTATTTCAACTGGGATCCTTGGACATTTGGAGAATTGTTCCACACTCATTGCTGCATTTTTCAGTTCAGAAAAAATCGCCTTGTATGCTTTTGCTTGAAAGCCGAGTGCTTTAGCTTCTTTTGCAATATCTTGTGGAAATAATTTTGAACCTACGTAAAGATTGAAAAACCTTGGAATCCTAGATCAGCTAAATAATTTCCTAGTTTATGAACTTTTTGCATTTTCTTTATTTTTGTTTTTCTCTCTACTGTCATCGCACTATTGTTATACCAATCTTCATGAACAGAATCGACTAATATCAATGCAGCCACATCTTCAGGATATGTGGCTGCAAATTCTCTCATGATTAATCCTCCATATGAATGTCCTACAAGTATATACGGTGGTTTGAGGGAAAGGTTTCTTACAATTCTTCTTAAATTTAATAAATGTTGTTGGCTTGTGAGTTCTAGATTATTCATGAGTCAACCCATATCCAGCTCTATCATACGATAACACAGTACAATAATGGGATGCCTTTTTTTGATCCAATGTCCAATCAAGATGATTTCATCCAACCCAGCTTCTAAAATAATAGTTGGTCCTTCATCTACATCAATCAGTTCTCCTTTTGGGTGGAAAGATTTTAGTTCTCTTTTAGTGAAAAAATAATTGCTGAAATACGAAAGAGATTGCCTTTCTTACATAATTATTCATGATTTTGTTCCTCATTTCAAAAATTGTATATTCGTTAGTATATTTCGTTGAATAATTATCATTTCCTTTTTTTGATTATATTGACAATTATATTTCTTTCTCATATAATGCTGTTAATATTATGAAAAAATGCTATAACGAGATAAAGTAGAATGACACTGTTTTTTAAAGAGAGCTTCGGTAGCTGAAAAGAAGCAAAAGCATTCATTTGAACATGACCTCCGAGCTTTACGGCTGAACGGTTGAGTAGGCCGTAACGAGATTTGGCACTCGTTACAAATGTCACAGTATCTATTTTTCCGTACTGATTGAGGCAAATGGTGAGAGCTATTTGTAAAATAAGGTGGTACCACGTGGTTGTTTACATCCCCGTCCTTAACGATTATTCGTTAAGGGCGGTTTTTTTTATAAATTTATAAATTTAGTTACAGCCCTTAGCTCTTAGAGTTCTTAGGTTCAACTTTCTCATCGACTCGATTTATGCTTGTAAAGGCGCAGAGATTTTACTATTAAGACCTGCGGTAATATGTCAACTGAAAAATAAAAGAATATGAAGTTATCAAAGGTCAATTTGCTTAAAAAAGACATCACGAAACTAATCCAGCAACTAGATGTCATTTACTGGAATTTT
>NZ_CAKJTJ010000066.1 GCF_917563925.1 Sutcliffiella rhizosphaerae | reverse complement strand
GACGAAGCAAAAAGATATTATAAGATTTTGGTGCTTCATACAGATACGGAACAGGCTGATAACTTTTATACTTCTTTAGGATTTACAAAGGAAAATCTTAATCCAAATTCAAGTCACTTTATGAAGTTTAAAAGCTAACGGGCGCGTTTCTTTAGGAAATACATCGTTTTTCATTTAAGGGCCAAATATTTGAATAAAGTTAAAAAATTAATTTGTTATTTATGTTTTTACAGTGAGGCTAAAAAAAGAGCAGTAATATATCAAGTGCCTTTCAGCGTCTGACAGAATTCAAATAGTATTATCATTCATCCTATTAGGGATTCTCTCAACAGTCGCACTTGGATGGTATGAAGTTAGGATAGCTGTACATAAAACTTACCCAGTCTTAATCATCTATGAATCGTAAAATATCTCCACAAATTAGAATTCCATATTGTTTTGCCTATTACCATTTTTCCATTCCGCATATTAGAAACATTTATTTAATAAGTATATAGGGATATTCTTCTTATAAAAACGGGGGTCTCTTCAATGAATAATTTTAAAAGCATTTGTGAACAGTTTTCTTTCATTCTCAAAGGAAAGAGCAAAATAGAAAAAAATAGTTGTTCCGTGTCACTACATCGTAATTTTAAGGTGTTAGTTCAAGGTCGCTTAAGTAGTTCTGTTGCTCAAGTTGAAGTCTTATTTGAATCAATTGATCAAAATGGTAAAGCATTATGTTTATCAGAAATTGCAATTTTAGAAGAAGAAATTCCTCTGTTTATGCAAAGCACTTACAATCAACAAAGATTGATTGTAAGTGCTTTGCATAATCACTGGCTATTTACAGAGCCATCAATCATGTATATTCATATTCAATCTATAGAACCACCATTAGAGTTTGCGAAAAAAATGGAACACGCTTTTTCATTTTTGAAAAGTTATCCAGTTCCTTAAAAGTGAATGCATTATGTTTATGTCTATGTCTGAAATTTCCTTAAATATTATTCTATATTACCTGTTTCAACAAAACCATGTTCGAGGGTCCTTATAATTTTGTATTCAAAACTCTGGTATAAGCTTGATAAGCTGCCATAACAGCAATGAAAGAACCTATCAAAAACAAGATAGATCCCCCTAAAGTGAAAATCCTACCGATTAGCGTGTTCCTTTCGATTAAAAGTTCCTCATTCATTCATATCACCAACCAAAATAGAAATGTTATTTGCAGTGTATGTACAAGTAATATAGTTTGTTACACAAAAGGAAAAGACCATGCTGGCGGAGTAGCATAGTCTTTTCTATTTAGAGATGCAAAAGATTTTATGTCAGATATAAAATCCGACACTAAATAATATTTACAGCTTCCAAAATAATTATGCAAGAGGAAAAAAAGCACCTTACTGCGATGGAATTAGTAAGGTGTAAAAGGAAAGGAATTGGTTGGCTTTTGGATAACCAGTACCAATATGGTCAGTATAAAGAGTTTATAAACACACTATTACCTTATTTATTTAAAATACCTACGTTATATGCAAAAATGCCCCCGGGATTTAGAGAGGCCACTGAAAAAGTCCAATATTTAATAAAGGCAGTTGAAAGTTCAATCTAACGAACTTACAACTGTCTTTTTACTTTATAATATTATTATCAAATGTATGTAGGTGGTATTTTAGTGATTTCAAATCAAGAATCTCTCAGTTTTAGCCCATTCATGGCTTTATACGATATTGTTGTACCAAAAGATAATATGCTTCGTAAAATCAATGAGCTTGTAGACTTTACTTTCATATTAGAAGAATTAAAAACAAAATATTGTCATGATAATGGTCGTAATGCAGTTTCGCCAATTCGCATGTTCAAATATTTACTTCTTAAATCAATCTATGATTTGTCAGATGTAGATGTTATTGAACTTTCAAAATACGATATGTCATTTAAATATTTTCTCGACATGGCTCCAGAGGATTCGGTGATTGACCCAAGCTCCTTAACAAAATTTCGAAAACTTCGTCTTCAAGATGTGGGTTTATTAGATATGCTTATTGGCAAAACCGTTGAGATTGCTTTAGAAAAAGAGATTATTAAGAGTAAAACAATTATCGTGGATGCAACACATACAAAAGCTCGTTATAATCAAAAATCACCTAAAGAATTTTTACAAGAGAAATCAAAAAATGTCCGAAAAGCAGTATATCAAATAGATGGATCAATGAAAGGAAAATTCCCATCAAAAACGACTTCTAACGAAGTTATTGATGAATTAGATTATTGTCGTCAAGTCATAACAGTTATTGAAACTGAGCCACAAATCGCCGAGATTCCTGCTGTTAAAGAAAAATTAAACGTATTAAAAGAAGTTGTAGAAGATTATGCAGAACAGCTATGTTTTTCAAATGATCCAGATGCACGTGTGGGACATAAAACAGTTGATTCTTCTTTCTTTGGATTTAAAACACATATAGCTATGAGTGATGAACGGATTATTACAGCTGCGATTGTTACAACTGGTGAGAAAAGTGATGGAAAATACCTGAAAGATTTAGTTGAGAAAAGTAAGGAAGCAGGCATGACAATTGATAGAATCATTGGTGATACCGCTTATTCGGAAAAAGATAATATCCAATATGCAAAAACTGAAGAATTTCAACTAGTATCCAAGCTGAATCCCCAGATCACACAAGGTGCACGAGCGAGAGAAGATGAATTTGAGTTTAATAAAGATGCGAGTATGTATGTTTGTAAAGCAGGTCACATGGCAATACGTAAAGCAAGAACAGGGAAGAAGGGACAAAGTAAAAATCAAAAGGATACATATTACTTTGATATTGAAAAATGTAACGTATGTCCTTTCCGTGAGGGATGTTATAAAGAAGGGGCAAAAAGTAAAACATATTCTGTTTCAATAAAATCTACTGAACACAAGGAACAAGAAGCATTTCAAAACAGTGAAGAATTTACAGAACTTGCACGCTCACGTTATAAAATTGAAGCAAAGAATAGTGAGTTAAAGCATAGACACGGGTATGAAACGGCATCATCTGCGGGTCTATTTGGTATGGAAATTCAAGGAGCCACAGCGATATTTGCAGTTAACCTCAAGCGAATTCTGAAACTCCTTAATGAAAAAGAATAAAAAGGAAAAGGAAAAAGGCAATATTCCGCCTAATAAACAAACGGAATATTGCCTTTTTGTATTCATTATAGATTACAGAAATAAAAAACGTAAGTTTTTCAGTGGCCTCGGATTTAGAGGCAGGGGCTTTTCTATTAACGATTAGTTGGGAAAATACGTCGAACAGTTTCTGTGAATTCATCAAAAATTCCAGATATAGGATGGCCTTCCCTTACATGTGTTGTGTATCCTTCCATCCTGTTTACGAACTCTGGATTTACGGACACATGAACATTTTTAACACTAGGATCAGCTTTTCTGACTTGTTTTGAAATCTTTTCCTTAATCTCATTCGATAGCTCATGATTTTTATTACCTTCTAAAACAGCAGCAACATAAGCAGTTTTGTCTGTTAGCATAACATGACTGTTTTTTACTTCTTTTAGTTCAGATACTTTATCAGCTATCTCATCAGATACTTGGAGTCTTTCTGCTCTAGAATCATTTACTTGAAGTCTTTCGGCTCTAGTATCATTTACTCTTCTCGGAGTTACCTTATTATTATTTCTGAAACCTGGTTCATGACGAACTTTGTTCTCATAATTAACGTTAAATGCATCTCTTTGATGATTAACGCCGCGTTCTGCTCCATATTCATTCACATTCCCGCAGCCAGTTGCAAATATACTCAAGGCTAATCCGGTTACTAAAATACCTTTTCCTTTCATTTCAATACACCTTCTTCTGTGGTATGTAATTATTATTTTTCTTCTTATACTGGAGAATTATTCGGGATTTTTTTTGCAAAAAAAGGGGAAATTAACCTAGGATGTTTTCATCAAAACCAAAACGATTATATTTCTATGGATGTTTTTATATTTGAAATTACAGAAGGAGAGGGCATAATATATGATTTGGAAAAGTTGTTTCATAATGTGTTTATCTTTCCTATTTTTTATTTTCCTCAATAAATACTCTTGCAGGTATTAACAAATTTCAGGGGGAGGAGGGCATAATTTACCCGAAAATCCAGTAAATAAACCATTTAATAGATTATAAAATGCTTGTAAATATATATAATAAATAAGTTTATGAAGTTAAAATTTCATAAGCTGGTCTATTTCACTTTATCGAAGAATTTCTACATGTTAATGTCCACAACCCAACATTTTTTTAATTTCGACAAAATTCCCCTAACTTCTACAAAGATATTATGTATTATTAAATTATGTTCTATTATTTTCAATATTCGAACAGTATATGTTTGTTTGAAAATTGAAACGTTTCGAGTGAGAAATATTCTAGTGTTAATTATCTAAAAGGAGGAGACGTATTGAGTATAAAAGAAAAGGTAAATAAGTTTACAGAAAAGTTAGATAAAGAAGTAGGGTACAAGCCTTCACGATTTAATGTTAGAACTAAAGATAAAAATGGAAATTTATTAATTCTTAATACATACTCGAACCAATTTCTTAGAATTGATTTAGAAGATACTGAGAACGTAATAAAAACATTAAACAAACCAAATGCAAATCTCGATCAGCCTTATTTAAGTGAATTTGTTAAAAGGGGCATCATTATTCCTTCAACTATTGATGAATTTAGAAGGGCCGAGTATCTTCATCAAGAAACTCTTACTTTAGGAGGTGGGTTAGAACTAACAATAATGCCAAACGAAGATTGTAATTTTAGGTGCAAGTATTGTTATGAGTCTTTTGCGAAAAATTTCATGTCAGAATCAGTTCAAAAAGGAATCATTAAATTTTTAGAAAAGAATTTACATAGGTACAAATTTTTAAATGTTAGTTGGTTTGGCGGAGAGCCTCTTACCGCTATTCCTATAATAGAAGATTTATCAAGGCAAATGATAGATTTATGTAAAAAAAATCGCATTCCATATGCAGCCGGCATGACGACAAATGGATATAATCTGAATCTTGATGTTTTTAAAAAAATGCAGAAATGCCGTGTAAGAAAGTATCAAATCACTATTGATGGTACAGCTGAAACACATGACAAACAACGAGTACAAATAAATGGGGATAGTACTTTTGAACAAATTGTTAAAAACCTTAAAGATATTAAAGAAAATATTAAATCACATTCTTTTCATATAATGATAAGGTCAAATATAACTGGTCCAGTATTACACAATATTGATAAATACATTGAGTTTCTTAAGAAAGAGTTTTCAGGTGATATTAGGTTTAGTTCTTTTTGGCAAGCAGCAGGAAACTGGGGAGGAGATTCTGTAAAGCAAATTGAAAGTACATTTTGTAATACCACCGATTATCTATCAGCTTTAGGAGATGCGTCAGATGAAGGTATAAGTTTTAATATGTACAGAGATATGATGAAGCCTACCGGGAGTGTTTGTTATGCTTCAAAGAAAAATAGCTTTGTAATTGGGTCAGATGGAATAATTTATAAATGTACAGTTGCCTTTGACATGGAAGAAAACCAAGTTGGTATGTTGTCAGAAAATGGTATCATGCATATAGATCATGATAAACACTCTTTATGGGTTGCAGGCCATGAATCAATTGACCCTACATGCCAAAAATGTTATTTTAGACCAGCTTGTCAAGGTGCCACATGTCCACTTGAAAGAATGAAGATAGACACACAACCATGCCCAGATGTGAAAAAGAGTATAAAAGAATATATGAGAATACTTGCAAAAGATGATAATCAAATAGAAGATCTTAGAATGTGAATAGCAAGGAGAATGAGATGAATATTAAGGAAAGAGTTACAGAATGTTTATTTAGACTAGGTATTGAAATAGAAGATGATGAGTCCTTTGAATTGAGTGAAACAATCACAGATTCTTTCTTTTTTATAACTATTATACTTGAATTGGAACAAGAGTTCGATATTGAAATCCCAGATGATTACTTATCAATAGACTTATTCCAATCAATTGATCACTTAACTGAAATTATTACAGAGAAGTTAATAAAATAGGACAGATAATTGAAAGGAGGTGAACTTTTCAGTATGAAAAAAAAATTAATTAAGCCAAAAGCAAAAATAAAAAATTCATCGTTGGTACTTGCTTATAACAATGAATGTGTAAATAGTGGATGCGCAAACGGTGGATGTTCAAATGCTGGTTGCACAAATCATTGTTAGAGTAAGTAAGTAGTGTTTAGAGAATCCGAAAATCGTTAGAATTTCGGATTCTTAATAAGCTTTAAGAAAAGGTGATAATGTGTGGATTTAGATTGGAGACAAAAAAAAGGTGAAAATATAAATATCGTAATTTTAGACAGTGGTGTAAGTAGCAGCCATCCCAAATTTAAAAATATAAAATTCAGAGGAATTTCTATTACAGATACTAAAAAAAGGTATAAGATTGAGGACGATGTTATAGATAAGCTCGGACACGGTACTGCAGTTACTTCAATCATAAAAAAATTAGTCCCTAATTCAAATATAACAATAATTAAAATTTTTCAAGATGATTTTTTTTGCACTGAAGAAAAATTAATTTTTGCTCTGAATTATGTATTAACCAATGTTAATTGTGATATTTTACATTTGAGTTTAGGTGTAACAACTTCGAGCGAAAAATTGGAGATGTTTAAGATTTGTGAAAAGCTTTCTCAAAAAGGAGTTATCATTGTCTCTGCTTTTGATAACGGAGGGGCTCTATCTTATCCTGCAAGTTTTAAGAATGTCATTGGAGTTGATACAAGTTCAATTGTAAAGGCTGATTACGAATATGAATATGTAGCAAGTGAAATTATTAATATTAGGGCAAAAGGGTCTTTTCAAAGAGTATCTTGGACTAATCCAGAATATATAATTATGCATGGGACAAGCTTTGCTGCTGCATATGTATCAGGATATGTTGCAAAAATAATGCAAACAGGTAAACGAAGCATGGAGGAAGTATTGAATCAATTATTTATAAGTGCTACATACTGTTACAAAGAAAATGATACTTATTTAAAAGATAATATGGACTTTTTAAAAAAAATTAAAAAAGCAGTAGTATTTCCATTTAACAAGGAAGTGCATAGTTTAATTAGATATAAAGATCTTTTAAGCTTCAACTTATGTTCTGTTTATAGTTCAAAGTATTTAGGACATGTGGGTCGTTCCACATCCAAAATATTACCAGGAGAAATTGATTATACAACTATAATTAAAAATTTGGATGATATAGATTGGAACAATGATGATTTTGACACGTTTATATTGGGACATACAAATCTACTGGATACAAAATTAAAAAAAGATTTAAAAAGAGAGATACTAATAAACTGTATAAAGTATAATAAAAACGTTTATTCTTTTGATGATTTAAGCTCTTATAAAGAGATAATTATAGGGGGGGATAAAAGCAAGGAAATATTCTTCCCAAACATTGATGAAACTACTATACCACAGCATCACTTTGGAAAGCTTCAAAAAATATCCAAACCTGTTTTGGGGGTTTTTGGTACAAGTTCTAAACAAGGTAAGTTCTCCTTACAATTAACTTTAAGAAAATTATTCGTTGATGAAGGCTATTCTGTAGGTCAATTAGGAACAGAACCGTCATCACTTTTATTTGGAATGAATGAAGTTTATCCTATGGGTTTTAATTCAAATGTTAAAGTTTCAAGTTCTGATGCAATAAAAGTATTAAATAATATGATGGGAAAGATCGAAGATACGAATCCGGACATTATAATTGTAGGATCTCAATCCGGAACAATTCCCTATGATACAAGTAATTTAAGTTCTTTTACAATTCCGCAGACGGAATTTATCTTTGGTACTTTACCTGATGCAATTATTTTGTGTGTCAACTTTGAAGATGAACTTAAATATATTAAAAGCACTATCAATTTTTTGGAAAATATAATTGATACTAAAGTTCTTGGACTTGTACTTTATCCAATAAGAAACCTTAGCAGTCCGATTTTTACTAATTCAAATTCAATTTCCATCCAAGAATTAAATAATCATGCTGAAAATTTAAGTAAATATACAGGGATAAATACTTTTATTTTGGGTGAAAAGCATCAGATGGAGTCCTTATTTGAGGAGATTATAAATTTCTATTCAGAGGAAAAGGAGGTACATGTATGATTAACAATACAAATACTCCGTTTCTTTTTGCTTTTAGATTAATGTTTCGTTCTGTGCCATTGATAACTGTTTTTATGATAATAAGCACAGTAGTGTTAGGAGTTATACCAGGTTTGCAAGCTTGGTTTATTAAATATCTTATAGATGCATTGACAGACAGTAAGTTTCATGAAATTGTGTTAATGTTTATAATATTATCCGCTATATCTCTAATTCAAATTCTTCTAATGATATTAAATAATATATTTAGCAGACTAGCAAGAAATAAAGTGAATTTTGTATCTACTGAATTAATGCAAATTTCAGCCAAAGCTGTTCCAACTATAGATTTTTATAATGAAGATTTCCAAGGGAAATTGTCTAGGGCTAAATCAAATGTATATTCGCCATTTAACTTAATTGAAAGCATTCTAGTTTTATGTCAATTAGTAATAGCATTAATTACCTTTATAATCTTTGTCTTTTCACTAAGTGCATGGCTTTGTATAATATTTATTTTCTGTATCTGTCTATATAG
>NZ_CAKJTJ010000065.1 GCF_917563925.1 Sutcliffiella rhizosphaerae | reverse complement strand
CTCAAAAGTCTATATGCAAGATATGAAAGTTTACGTCAACTTTAATTGAACCGCCGTATACCGAACGGTACGTACGGTGGTGTGAGAGGTCGGGGGTTAGTCACCCCCTCCTACTCGATTTCAAGTCGATAAATTTTTTCACTAATCTGTTGAACAATAATGGTAAATGTACTAGGATTTATAACTTAATGAATTATTAGGAGGACCAACATGCATGATTCAATTATTAGAATTTAAAGCAAAAGATGGATCTTCAGTTACTTTGCGTCCAGTTGAAGTAAAAGATGCTTACGATATTGTAACAGCTGTAGCAAGTGTTGTTGCTGCTGGGGAGTACATTCAAAAGGATGTCCCACATACCGTTGAAGAAGAAATGAATTTTATACATGATATGAAAGAAAAAGATAACATGTATATTGGTGTAGAGCGTAACGGAAAGGTGGTCGGAATAGGGCGTGTTATCAGAGGGGAAATCATTATGAAGCGGCATACGGGACTTTTTCGTACATGGTTATCCGAAGAAGTACAAGGCTTAGGGATAGGAAAACAAATAATGGCCTATACAGACAAGTGGTGTGAACAACATATAAGAAAGCTTTCACTTACGGTGTTCTCAACTAATCAAGTGGCCTATCAACTTTACAGAAAATATGGGTTTCATGAAGAAGGAAATCAGAGAGAACAAGCATATATAAATGGTGAATACGTAGATGAAATATGGATGGCGAAATTCTTTAAATAGATTTGCTCTTTGTGCGAAATTAGGTAAAGGAAGGAATATGCTTGTGAGATATTCCTAATTTATTTCCATAAAATGAATAGTGATTGTAAAAGTGCGATTCGTTATAATAAAGTGGCACAACACAACAACTCCTTTAAAACGAATTTAAACCTTTCCAAAATCGGAGAGGTTTTTTCTTCCCTTCATAAATTCCATTTATTGTATAAAATAAACATAATAGGAAATCGTATAAGTACCATAATTATCGAGGTGCACGTACATGCCAAAAATCATTTCTATTGGAACCTCCATTCCAAAATACGAAATAGATCAGGTCACAGCAGCGAAGTTTGCAGAAGAACTATTTGAAGAGTCATTTAAAGATATTAGTCGATTGTTAACCGTGTTCCAGAATGGTCTTATTGAAAAAAGACATTTTGTGCGAGACATCGAATGGTTTAAGCAAAGGCACTCTATAAAAGAAAAAAACGACATTTACATCCACGAGGCGGTTGCTTACGGGACAGAAGCGATTAATTCATGTCTTTTAAAAGAGAGTGTTCCATTTGAAGATATAGAAGCAATTTTCTTTATTTCTACTACAGGTTTTTCAACCCCAAGCATTGAAGCGAGAATAATGAATATTCTACCATTTTCACCATTTACAAAAAGGATTCCGATTTGGGGGCTTGGATGTGCTGGTGGTGCCGCAGGACTTTCAAGAGCATATGAATATTGTCTTGCTTTTCCAAAAGCAAAAGTACTAATTCTATGTGTTGAACTTTGCAGTTTAACGTTTCAAAAAAATGATCGATCAAAAAGCAATTTGATAGGTACCTCATTATTTGCGGACGGTATTGCTTGTGTATTAATGGTTGGAGATGAAGTGAAAACTAACTCAGAGGCTACCTATCCTAAACTTCTAGGAAGTCAATCAACCCTAATGAAAGAGTCAGAGGATGTAATGGGATGGGAGATAAGAGATGGGGGATTGTACGTGGTTTTCTCACGCGATATTCCCAATATTATTACAGATTGGCTTGGTCCTAATGTTGAACGATTCTTGGCACGTTATCATCGGAAAAAGAATGACCTATCACAATTTGTGCTCCACCCAGGGGGTTTGAAAATTCTAGATGCCTACCAGAAAAGTTTGGGAATTGATGCACAAAAATTAAGTGCCTCTCAAAAGGTTTTGAAGGAATACGGGAACATGTCTTCTGCCACTGTGATTTATGTGCTAAAAGAAATAATGGAAAGTAACCCCTCAAAAGGAGATCTTGGTCTGGCTGCAGCAATGGGACCAGGATTTAGTTCAGAAATGCTCTTGATGGAATGGGAGTGAGTAAGTGATTTGGTTTGCAATATTCTTTACATTTGTTGTTTCACAAAGAATATATGAATTATTGATTGCCAAAAAAAATGAAATTTTTATGTTAGAACATGGAGCTATTGAATATGGAAGTGAACACTATAAATATATAGTCTCTTTGCATGTGTTATTCTTAGTAAGCTTTTTTGGGGAGGTCACCGCTTTGGGAAAATATGCAAGTCCCATATGGCCAATTTGGTTGACCTTATTTATTATGACACAAGCGATAAGAATTTGGTCCCTATACTCATTAGGCCCTTACTGGAACACCAAAATATTAATTATTCCTGATGCAGAAATTTCAATGAAAGGGCCATACCGCTTTATGAGGCATCCTAATTACGTAATTGTTACGCTTGAGATTATGCTTATTCCTTTATTGTTTCAGGCATATATGACAGCAGTGTTATTTACCGCATTAAATTTATGGATGTTATCGGTTAGAATTCCAATAGAAGAACAGGCTCTCTTCGAAAAGTCCAAAAATTATGATACATATATGAGTCTTAGGAAACGTTTTTCCCCAACTTTCCAAAAAGATTTAGAATGATAGTCATTGTCATTTAGCCTAGAAACTGTTATGATGATAATAATTATCACTATCAATGAGGGGGACACCAACATGGTTATGGTATTCATTGGTGCGACGGTTGTGACGTATTCTATCTTAATGAAAATGATTTTACAGCAAACATGTGAGCCTAAATCTGTTGAATAATAAAAGACAGGATTTTCTATTTTTATTATAGAAAATCCTCAGACTGTTGACAAACCCATTTTTTTAGTCTTTGCATTGAACTGTTGATCTTCGTTACAGACGCTTCGCTTTCCGCGGGCGGTCCGGGAACCTCCTCGGACTGCGTCCTGTGGGGTTTCCCATGTCCCTTCCTCCCGCAGGAGTCTTCGCGTCTTTCACTACGATCAACATGGGAATTGCATTAACTTTAAGAAAAAGTACCTTTGTCTTCACACTGAGGATTTTCTATTTTTATTATAGAAAATCCTTTTTTTATTTCATAGCTTTTGGTTGGTCGTGTAGCAGTCTATACAAAGCAAACCAAGGTAAAAGTTCACTATCACCATACTCCACCTTCTACAATATGAATAAATAATATAAGATGGTTGTGAAATTCTTTACAAGAAACTCGTAATTATCGTTACAGTCGCACTCTTATGAAGGATAATGTTTTTCTACTTAAAAGTAGAATAGTTCTAGAAGCCGATTATTTCGGAGTGAATAGCAATATATCTTTTAGAAAAGAACCATAAATAATAAAACGGAAGTAGGAAAAAGCTTGTTTTTCAAGTAAAATAGAGGAAATGACAAAAAAATGATTATAATCAACTGAGGGGACCATGGATGGGAATACAAAAACAAAATCATCAAGTTGAACAATCAATGGCACATTTAACCACTAAACTATATTCTGTTTTAGACATTTTACATAAAAAAGGGGACGAAAAGGGTGCATGTAAAGTTGCGGAACTCTTCCAAAAGGCTGATACGAAAGAGCTGACGATTGCCTTTTGTGGTCATTTTTCGGCAGGGAAATCATCATTAATTAACGAGATATTAGAAGAAAGAATATTACCTGCCAGTCCAATACCAACATCAGCAAATGTGGTAAAGATAAAAAAAGGACAGGAGCTTGCACATGTAAATTTTTTCAAAGGGGAATCACTTGAAATAACACCTCCTGTATCCTTTGAGTTAGTGAAAGCTTACTGCAAAGATGGAGATCATGTGGAAACTGTTGAATATCAGTATCCATTTGAACATCTTCCAGAAGATATCATCGTTCTTGATACGCCAGGTGTGGATTCCACAGATGATGCTCATCGTATTTCTACAGAATCCTCCCTCCATCTTGCAGATGTTATTTTCTATGTGATGGATTATAATCACGTTCAGTCTGAAGTAAATTTGAAATTTATTAAGGAACTACAGGAAAAAGAGAAAAAGATATATCTCATCATTAATCAAATTGACAAGCATAGGGAGGAAGAGTTACTTTTCTCGACTTACACTAAAAGATTACAAGACTCATTTGATGATTGGGGACTAATACCAGCAAGTATTTATTTTACAAGTTTAAAGGATAAGCAACATCACCTAAACGATTTGCAAATTGTTAAAGAAACGATTCATATTCTCCGCAAGGATAAACTAGAAATATTACCTAAAACTATTGAAAGAGCGTTAGAACATATCCTCCTCGAGCATAAGGAATGGATCTTAGAACAAAAAGAAGCCGAAATAACAAAGAATGAACGTATAGTAGAAGCATGGGATGGTCCATTAGATGAAGTGTCTGCAAACCTTGATGAGAAAAGAAGTCAAATTTCCACTATTGAATTTAGAATGGTACAGGCAAAAGAAGCATTCCTTTTGGAGATAAAGAGAATCGTTGAAAATGCAAACATTACACCTTTCGAGATGAGGGAGCTAGCCGAGAAATTTTTAGAATCCAGACAAAAGGGATATAAAGTAGGATTTTTATTTTCAAGTAAGAAAACAGAAGAAGAAAAAATTCAAAGAAGTGAAGCGCTTTGTAATGACCTGAAGTCACGTGTCCAAACACAAATCGAAAAGTTTATTCATGAGAACATACTGACATTTCTAAAAGATCATGATTTTCATTCTTCAACTTCTGTTGATGAAGTTCAGGAAATCTCCTTATCAATAACAAATGATTTTGTCTTAAATCATGTAAAGCAAGGAGCAGGATATAGCGGAAATGCAGTTCTGAATTATTCAAAAGACCTCGCTCAAAGCATCAAATTAGCATATCAAAAACAGGTACAATCCTTTATGGAAAAGTACTTTGATAAGCTAGATAGACAATCGGAACAAGATATTTCTATATTGAAAATAGAAGAAAGTGAACTACAAGAAGTATTACAAGCTCAGAAAAACATCAGTTCACTCTATTTAGATTTGGAAAAAGAGTATCAGCTTGTCGTCGACGTAATGAAAAAAATCAATTCTGCGGACATTTCCGAATTATCTTCAAAACTTGTTTCTTTGTATACCACGTTTAATTATAAAAGAGTACATGGGGATGAACTTGAAATTACAACTAAATCAACTTTTGAAGAAGAAAAGGTTCCAGTTAATAACAAGCAAATGCAATTGCAAAAAGGTGCAGCTGAACTTGTAGGAGAGCTGCAACATACAGCTTCATTATTAAAAGGATTTTCAGGTTTCCAAACGGTTGTTAAGGATTTAAAGGACCGTGCAGAAAAAATAAACAATCAATCATTTACTGTGTCACTATTTGGAGCTTTTAGTGCAGGGAAATCCTCTTTAGCTAACGCTTTATTTGGAGAAATGGTTCTGCCAGTTTCTCCTAATCCAACAACAGCATCTATCAATAAGATTTCTCCAGTTACTGAAGCATCTCCACATGGTACCGTCCATGTGATGATGAAGAGTCCGGAACAAATTCTTGATGATGTGAACCAAGCTTTGGGAATATTTCGTAAGACTGCAACTTCACTGGAAACTGCAACAAAAGTAATTGCCGAAATTATCCGAAAAAATGAACATGTTGATTTGGATTCAAGTAAAAAACCTCAATTTCAATTTCTAAAAGCTTACTTGGCCGGCTTTGGAGAAATGAGGAATCATTTAGGTTCTTTGCACAAAGTAACATTTATAGAATTCGAAGCTTATGTTGCTCAAGAAGAAAAGTCCTGTTTTGTTGAGTGGATTGAGGTATTTTACGATTGTCCATTTACTAGACAAGGACTAACATTAGTGGATACACCAGGAGCGGATTCGATAAATTCCAGACATACAGACGTGTCATTTGATTTTATTAAAAATGCGGATGCCATCCTTTTTGTCACATATTATCAACATGCATTTTCGAAGGCTGACCGTGAATTTCTCATTCAGTTGGGAAGAGTAAAAGATGCATTTGCAATGGATAAAATGTTTTTCTTAGTAAATGCCGCAGACTTGGCGAATAATGAGGAAGAATTAGAGTTGGTCTGTAACTATGTGAAGGAACAGCTTACCAATTATGGAATTCGACATCCAAGACTTTACCCTGTTTCAAGCCTCTTAGCATTAAAGGAAAAACAAGGGGAAACTACAGCGCATCCATTTTTAAATGGAGCTTACTTGCATGAATTTGAACATGCTTTTTCAGAATTTATTCAGTCGGACCTCGTTGAAATGCGTTTACATGCAGCACAATCCGATATAAACCGAGCGGTCGATTTATTTAAACACTACGTAACACAAGCTAGGCTAGGAGCAGATGAAAGGGAGAGTTTAAAACAAGGTATTGCTAACAACAAACAACAGATCTTAACTACTCTTCATACGTATTCTGAACAATCCTTTACAATACTCCTCGAAAAGGAAATACAGGAACTGCTTTATTACGTGAAGCAAAGGACATTACTTAGATTTTCTGATTTCTTTAAAGAAAGCTTTAATCCGGCGGTACTAAGGGAAGATGGGCGTAATATAAGAGAACAACTCCGTCAATGCTTACAAGAGTTGTCAAATGATGTTTTTCATAATTTATCGCAGGAAATAAGAGCTACTACTGTTAGAATTGAAAATTTTTTGGTGAGAATGTTGAGGGAATGGCAGCAAGAAATAGAGAATGAAGTGAAATCTATAGAGGCGAATTCTTCCATCCGAAAAATGGATATAGAAACTATCAATCCTTATAAGATTGTAGTAGCACCTCCTGAGGTTGCGAATAAAACGCACAAACAGACTGCGGGCTATTACAGAAACTCAAAATCATTTTTTGAGAAAAATGAGAAACAGCATATGTTTATGTATCTAGAGGAACAATTTTCACCAATGATGGATATTTATCTAAAAGAAAATTTGGATAGGCTCACGGTCCATTATCAATTAGAGTTAACCCAATCTTTCCAAGAAGTTCATTCGTATACGGAAAAGCAGATTCAAGACTTTTTTGATGGAATGCAGGACGTTCTGGAACAAGATCAAGACGTTCCGCAGCTTGAAAAAGTCTATCAAGAAATTGCAGCTTACAAACGCTAAGGGAAAATGATTTGAAAAACATCGAGGATATGTTACACAATAATGGAAAGAGAAAATAATGTGCATATCCTTTTTGTGTGAAGCTGGGAGCAAGGTATTGCGCTTTCCTGACACAACCACATTAAATATAGTTTCCTTCCTGTGAACAAAAAAAGGTTACGAATACAGGAATAAATTAATGACATTCATAAAGAAAATGAAGCTAAATGAGAAAAGCTTATCCAGACCTATTGCCTTATAATTTTTTGGATTGGATGGTGATAATGGTCATGTCAAAACATAACAGATTTCACGCTTGTGCGACCTGTCAACATTATGAGGTCGTAAAGTCACAAGAACGTACTCGTTATCATTGTAGTAGGCTTGGGTACGATACAAGGCCACATTACCAGTTTAATTGCTGGCAACCGAAAGAAAACGTGTTAAAATTAATGGAAAAAGAACAGAAGAATTAGGAGGAACATCCATGAGCGTACATAAAGAAATATCAGAGCATTCCAGAAAACAGAATCAAGTGGTCATGAACTTTCTCCAACTTGATCAGCAAAGGGAAGCTTTCATTGAGGAAGCAGTAATCCTTTGCCAGCAAAAGAAACCATTCACTACAGCAAAAATAAATGAAGTAACAAAGAAAATAAATGAGCTGGCTCGTAAAGGAATTGCTCCACAACGTAAAATGGTAACAGCAGAAATGGTGGAGGAATTTGTTTCCCGCAGTAAATAATTCGGGAGGGAATGAAATGAAATATATTGTTCAACCAGAATGGGTAAACGAACATTTAGAAAGCCTTGTTATTTTGGATTGCCGGTTTTATCTCCAGGAACCTGACAAAGGATTTGAAGAATATAAGCAAAGCCATCTGCCCAATGCCTACTATTTTGATTTGAATAGAGATTTATCAGGACCTGTGCAAAAACATGGAGGAAGACATCCATTACCAAATATTAAGGAATTTCACCTTAAACTAGAAGAAGCCGGTGTACACGATAATGCTAAAGTTCTCCTATATGATGACCAAAATGGGGCTATGGCTTCAAGAATGTGGTTTCTACTTCAATTAGTGGGTTTTCATAATGTGTATATTATGGACGGTGGATACAGTTATTGGAAAGAGCTACGCTTCCCTTTGACTAATCACATCCAGCAACCAACACAAAAATCGGGAAAATTAACAGTTAAATTCAACGAAAAATTAATAGTTGGAAAAGAAGAGGTAAAAGCATCCTTACCAGATTTTGAGCTTGATGAACGATACCTTCTTGATGCAAGAGAACCAAAACGATTTACTGGTGAGGAAGAACCGATTGATCGAATCGCTGGACATATTCCAGGGGCTCGAAATGCTTTTTGGCTTGATAACACCGAAAACGGAAAATGGAAAGATGAACAGGACTTGAAGAAAAGGTTCCAATTTCTAGATAAACAAAAAGAAGTAGTAGTATATTGTGGTTCAGGAGTCACTGCTTGCCCAACCATCCTCGCCCTTAAAGTATCAGGGTTTGTAGACATAAAGCTCTACGCTGGAAGCTGGAGTGACTGGATAAGTTACGCTGATAATCCAATATCTAAAAGTACTAACTAGAATTACCCTAACTAAAAAAAAACATTCAGCATAAACTAACAGGGACTCACATATAAAAGGAGGAGTCTCGAATGGGTCGTACTAAAAAAGGAAATGCAAACGCTCAACGAAACAATAATGCGAAACAAAAAGGAAATATGGATTCTGAATTTGCTTCTTATGCGGAGTATGAAGCAGCAAAAATGACAAACAAAAAGAACCATTAAGCTGAATTAATAGACTGTCCAATAACTTAGGATAGTCTCAAACAGTTGACAAACCCAAATTATTTATAAATTTGTATTTGACTGTTGATCTTCGTTGCAGACGCTTCGCTTTCCGCGGGCGGTCCGGGAACCTCCTCGGGCTGCGCCCTGTGGGGTTTCCCATGTCCCTTCCTCCCGCAGGACAAGGAAGGCTTCGGCAGC
>NZ_CAKJTJ010000064.1 GCF_917563925.1 Sutcliffiella rhizosphaerae | reverse complement strand
CTTATGGAGGCTGCATTACGAAATCCATTTCAAAACAATATGTATGAAAGCCATATTTTTAACCTAAAGATGTTTATTACCATCGTTCTTCCATATCAAGAGCATCTATCACAACTAGAAGCAGAAATAGATGCCCTCGCTAGTGAAATTGAAGAATATAAGATTATCCAGACTATCCCTGGTATCGGAGAAAAGATTGCGGCAACAATCATTTCCGAAATTGAAGAGATAGATCGGTTTAATCACCCTAAAAAGTTAGTTGCCTTTGCAGGAATAGATCCTAGTGTATACTCTTCAGGAAGATTTACAGCAACCAACAATCGCATAACGAAGAGAGGTTCTAGAAGATTAAGGCAAGCACTATATATGGCTGTGTATTGTGGAATTCGAGCTGCCCGTAAACAAAAGACGAGCGAAACTGTGATACCTCGAAACAAGAAATTAAGAGAGTTTTACGATAAAAAACGCGATGAGGGTAAACCTTATAGAGTAGCAATCATTGCATGTGCTAATAAGCTTTTACACCTAATTTATGCACTTTTAAATAACAAAACAACCTTCCAATAATTAGCTTAATAACTACATTTAACAATATAAAACAAAATCTTCCAATGATGAGAAATAGGAAGGTTCTTTGGCATACTCATTATTTCACGCTTATTTTTTAAGACATTGGTAGGGATCAATTCTGATGGATTCCCAGTTTCCTTCAGAATTCTTTTTGTATTGAGTTATTAATACATCTGTATCGTTTGTTAATTGATAAAAGATAAAGCGATAATCTGCTCCTTCCGTACCAATATAATCAATGGTTTTGACGTAACCGTCTTGTTTTGCAGGCAGCTGTTTTTTTATTAATTTGCACCATTCTCCATACATAATAGCAACCACTGCTTCTGCATCATGTTGCCAGAGATGATAGGGTGCACATAGGAAATCCTCTCCGTACAATTTCATCTGGTCAATTTTATACAAGTTTTGCTCTTTTTTTAATTGGACATAGCCATAATAATAAGCAAAATAGGTGACACCTTTTGATGAACCTTCGATACTTTCCAGCTCAATGAAATAAGGAACAATGCCTTTTTCATCTGAAAGTCTGTTCATCTTAATTAAATTTAGATGTCCGATACCAGCAAACGATTGAAGATATTCATTATAGGGAACCATTTTATGATAGTCTTTAGTAAAAAAGTTATAAGCAATTGGATAAGGCAATTTGGCCATCCCTACAGTTCCGCACCCCCCCAACTGGTTTTGCGTGAGGTTTTCTGCCTCTCTTAAAATACTAAAGTAGTTTAAAATAGTTTCATCTGGAGTTCGGGTTAAAGTTGCAGGCAGTTTAATATCTTTGTAGTTTGATTCATAATAGGAATCAAAAAATGGGATTTCCTTGAAAAAAGTATTTTTTATAGGGAGGCTGGAAGGGCGAAAGTATTTTTCGGCATCACTTATTAACGAAGTTTGGTTTCGTTCTACTGGCTGTCCAAATGTTTGTGGTTCGTATTGGGATCCCATAACGAGAGTCATTTCTTACTTGGGATAATGTTTGAACGCCCGATTTATCCACTTTGTAAAGTGTTTCAATTATAGTCCCCCTACAAGAATATTCTGTTTTACCTTATTCACTTTCTTGTAAGATTATTAATAATTATGATGTATAAAAAAATAGCTACAGAAGTATAATCGGGCTCATTTCTCGCGCCTGTCCGTTGTTTTGTTTCATCTTTTCTTCCTTGCCCTGCTTAATTTTATCGTTTGGAGAATAGCTCCCGATAGTTGAATCATGCTTTTTCTAATCTCGGATTGTCATTTGTGCTTAAGAGATAAATCCAAAGTTAAGCCAAGAGGACTTATCGCCGGTATATTGGCTTGATAGAATAGGTCTTAAAAAGTCTTTAAGAATCTATAACTATAAAATAATTGAGTAATAGTTCTAAATCAGATTTGAAAAATTTAAAATTTCCGAATCATTATTAGGATTATAATACATTTCTTTACCAATATTACCTTCATAAAGTTCTTCTTCTATAAACTCATAAGTATATTTAGAATATACATCTCCGTCTATTACATAATTAGTTGAAAAATATTTTTTTCCGAATTTACCAAATGAGAGAAATATTACTTCTTTAGCACCTGCAGCAAACAGTAAGTGTTTGGCTGCCTCAGCTGAATAGCCATTTGTAATATAATCATCAATGATACAAATTACTTTCCCCTTAATGCTACTTTTTAAAGCTGGATTTACAATTAAAGTTTTGAAATCACTATTACTTTTAGTTTCCAAACGAATTGCTCCACTACTATGTTTAGATTGCATTTGTTTATTTCTGATTAATATTTCAGGACCTCTTCTAGGTCCTCCACCAATAACTACTCTAACAGCCTCTTTTAAAAAAGAAACTGATGTAGCTAAATTTTGTGGATTTGATGATGGGAAAGTTCCCCAATAATCAATCTTATTATAATAAGGGTTTGTTGTAACTTCATTTATCAAGTGAAATAATAGAAGAAGTAATATTCTTTGATCACGTTCAGATTTGGTACCTTTTAAATTTGTTTCAAAAACTTGTTTTACTCTCGCTTCTTCTTCGGGTCTATAAAAAGTATTTGCATTATTTAAACTTATAACTCTAAAAGAATCTCCAAAGCTCATTTGAAAGTAGTTATCTTTATGAATCTCATCTGCCTTAAAACAATCTATAACATCTTGAAAGTCTTTTATCGGCAAACCATATTTTTTCACTTTCTCTGTCACAGTTACTCGACTACTTAATGCCTCTGGATTAAATAATGGAATTTTGCAATTAAAAGAAAAGATAGCATCTTCTTCAACAATTCCTATTACACCAAAAATTCCGCCTTTATCTTTTAACTCTCTAATTTTTTCTTTAGTTTCTGAGCTTCTATTAACAAATTTTATTTTACCTTCATATTCTGTTGGTAAATTTCCTTTCAATATACTAATTGTAGCTTGCTGAGCTACATTAGCTAATTGTACCTTCTCGGTATTAAAGTAATCAGCGATTCGTAAATTTTTCTCAATCAATTCATTACTTTCATTAAAAAATACCAATTTAGATACGAAAATTAATTTATTTGTCATTTAGCATTTCCCCTCCAAATTCAAATATTTTATTATTTATCGCTTCGTCACCCTGATCTACAAAAAGTATCTTTTTGTTAGATTCAAATGCATTTCTAATGGTATTCATAGTTCCACTTTTTAAATTTGTCTCTATAATTATTACTAAATTGCTAATATTGGCAACATATTTGTTTCTATCTAAAAAGCTTGATTTATAAGTGTTTTCTTTGGGACCGATAGCTGTTAATAACAAACCTTCTTCAGATATAAAATTAGCTAAATCTTGATTTGTTTTTGGATAAATTTCATTAAAATTTGTAGGCAACACTGCAATCGTTTTCCCACCAAGACTAAGAGTGGTTTCATGTGAGACAGTATCAATACCCTCAGCTAATCCACTCACAATAATATAGTTATTGTGAACGTATTCTTGTGTTATTTTTTTTGTTAATTCAATAGATTTTTCCGATGGCTTACGGGTACCAACTATAGCAACTCTTTTTTTATCTAACGACAATTGTGCAACATCACCTTTTGAATACATAAAAAGGGGCATAATTTTTTCTGGAATTACTGCCGTCAAATCATTTTGATCATATTTAAAATAGATCTTACTGCTACTATCTTTAAAAAAAGTTTCAGTATTAAATAATTCAAATTTGAAACTTTTATATTTTTGATAATCTCTTGCTAATTCTCTGTCTTTTTCTGTAAACATACTTTCAATTTCCATAATCAGTTCGTTTTCATTATTAAAAATACTTTTTATGGGGTCTAAGCTTAACTGAAAAATAGTTTGTAAAAGGGAATCATTGAAACCATATTGTTTCAAAAAAAATAAGTCACTTCGTATTTTTTTAGTCATAGTTTCCCTCCTTTCTCTTTTCTCTCCTACTTCCAGCGC
Source organism: Sutcliffiella rhizosphaerae (assembly GCF_917563925.1). GTDB lineage: Bacteria > Bacillota > Bacilli > Bacillales > Bacillaceae_I > Sutcliffiella_A > Sutcliffiella_A rhizosphaerae. The sequence goes on along the minus strand of NZ_CAKJTJ010000064.1, from coordinate 5,862 downwards.
TACCCCATGCTCATTTTCTATCCCATCATCAAAAAACGTAATAAACTCTCATCTTTAGTTCTTTGAAGAAGCACAAATTTTCATTTTCTACCAATAACATAGTCCTCTATTTCTCATATTCACTACCTCTTAATATAAGTCTTTAGTTGGAATAAATTTTTGTAATCTTCTAATCATACCACGTTTTCTTATATTAAATACAAGTAAAACATTAATCTCCTACCAAACTACAACATGAGTAAGTGAATAACTGCAATATCTCAAATCTTCATACTATAATCATACTTGAATATAATCAGTTATTGTTCGTCATTTCCAAAATTAAAGGATTCGTTGTTGTGTAGTTTCTGTCTACTCAACATATATAAGTTGCTCCACAATCTGGCCCGATTGCGGAACTACTTTTTATCAAAAAAACACTAAATTAATCTTTCAATTTAAATATTCTTTTCTTTTTCACTACAAAAACCCTTTTAAATAATCTAAAAGGGTAATGTAATCAGTAAATAATGTTGTAAATTATAACGTTGACTTTGTTGTTTTATAAACATAATGTTAATTTATGTAAGGTTATAATTTTTCTTAAGCTCAAAAATGGCGTAATATTAAGAGTATTGTAGAGGTGGACGCAAATAGTTCAAACTTTTGAACCACTTAATACGGATGAAAAAACCACCATATGAGAAGTTAAACTACATATGCTATATTAATAATTCTTTCTTGTCTAATAAGGAAGTATGCTTAACTCATGACATTTCTATTATAAGAAGGTTTTTTTGTTATTAGTCTAGATGTTTCTTTGCAGGGTATGAGTCGGCGTATAATTATTTCGAGTAAATGTCACTCCAAGAGTACACAGGCTTATATTCTCAAGTTATTTCCATTCATTAATTTAAGGTATTTTCTATTAATAATCTAAAAGAATATAATATTGTTAAACTATTAATCCAATGCCTTTATTTATATAAATTAATACAATTAATAATCATTAATAGAAGTAGATTTAAATTCAAACAACATATTTTCTATTACACGGATTTCCTTTTCCTTTATATCTGAGAGTAATGTACATATTTGACTTAACTTTTCTTCAAACACACTTTTTATTTGACAATATAATATAAAATTCATTAATCTTTTTACTTCTGAAAGTAAATCATCTAAATCTTTCAATATACTTGCATCTAATTCCTTCGAAAGGGAAATATATGCTTTTTTCAAAATACTCTTGTGGTCAACTAATACTTTAAAAGTATGTGAAGGTATAAAATTATTTTTACTTATGTTTATTTTAAGTCCTTCAATGATTAGGTCATAAATTTGTATACCTATCCAACGTCCATCATCTTTATTTGCAATACTTTGTAGGTAATTATTTTTGCCTATATAATTTTCAAAAATAAAGATAAAATCATCTATTGAAAAATTCAGTACAGTTTCATATCCCCATCTATGACCAATTTTATACTCCTGATTTTTTTCCAATAAAACCAAGTATTTTAATCTTGTATCATCTAAGTTTTTGGGGACATTCTTGTAATTAGTTCTTAACCAATCAAATTTCACTTTTTTTTCACAAAACTTCCAATTTGTCTCTGGCCAAAAATCCCAAACATCAAGTTCTTGTTGCTCTATATCATAACCTGTAATGAAAGTTTCATGAAAAGGAGTGTAGTCCCTGGCAGAGTAAAGCATAACAAATTTGTTTTTATCTAAAGAGTCTATAACAAAATCTACAATATCATCATACTTCTCATCGACAATAAATTTAGGTACTCTATAGTAGTCAATTAAAGGACAATTGGGCAATCTTGTTTGGTGCCATGGATAATACTGAGAATAAAAATCAACTGAAAATTCATCAAAACCAGTTTCTCTTGAATAAAATAAACAAAGATAGTTATGAAATATCCATGAAATTGATTTATGGTTATCAGTATCCATTATAAGGAAAATATGGGCGTGTTCAGGGTAGCATGTAATCATAATATTTTCATTTATTTCTAGTTTTTTTCTCATTTTTAACACCTTTCGACCTATTTTTAAGTAAAAGAAGTATATTCCGATTTTTCCCTTTTAGTAGAAATTTTTGAAGAATCGTCTTTGATTACTAATTTATTGCAATAAACAATTTCAATTAAACATCCTGATCCTACAATTACTTCATCACCGATAATTACTTGGGCTAAAGTGTTTTCTATATAAATAACCTTCCCCTCAATTTTCTCAACTTCAAAAAACATTTTAGTTTCACTATTAATACCTTTTATTACTTGTATATAATCCCCTTTAATATTTCTAGCAGTGCTTTCTTGATTTAAAACAAACTTAAACCTTGATACACAAATATCTTCAATAGATACATCTCCGATTATATTTAATGTTTCTGATAGAATGTTTTTTTCTACTTTGGCAGTACCAATGAGGGAAATATGAGTAGAGTTAAGCTTTCCAGTACATTGAAAGTTTCCTTTCGCCATAATGTTAAAAGAGGAAATATCACCGTTCACTAATGTAGTACCATGGAATGAGCCTTTATTACATTCAATACTTCCGTTTATATGAGCATTTTTTTCCACTAAAATATCTTTGCATTTGATATTACTATTAACTTCTCTTTTACTATCAACAAATACAACATTAACATCTAAATCACCGTCAGTGTAATGGCTATCAGTTATACTTAAAGTACTATACGTCCCTCCCTTAATACATATTCTTTTGTTATTATTATTGCTTTGTAATTCTTCCATAAAAGTAAAACCTCCTAGGAATTCGAAATAATAATTTATTTTCATAATATGTTATGCATTAATATTATTTAACCCTTTTATATCCTTTACATCTTGATACCAGGAAGCTTGTTTAATAAATAATTCTCTATAATAGCTATTAATTTTCATTAACTCTGTATGTGATCCATTTTCAATAACTTTCCCCTTCTTCAAATGAATTATCCTATCAGATAAAGTAGCGGAACCTAGTCTATGAGAAATAAGTATAGAAGTTTTATTATCTGATAAATTTATGAATTGCTTATAAACCTCAAATTCCGCTATAGGATCAAGAGAAGCTGTTGGCTCATCCATAATTAGTAACATTGCGTTTCTAATATACCCTCTCGCTAATGAGATTTTTTGCCATTCTCCTCCAGATAATTCAACACCATTCTTATATAAATTCCCAAGCATCTGATTATATTTATGTTCATATTTTTTTACAATTTTATCTGCGCCACTTTGTGATGCAGCTCTATCTAAACTCAATATTGAATTAATTTCTGATAAATTACCTAATCCAATGTTTTCTCCAAGTGACAAGTAATATTTACCGTAATCCTGAAAAACAACTGCAGTATTCCTTTTGAATTCTTCATCATTTAGCTTCGTTAAGTTCACTCCATTTACAAGTATTTCACCAGATGTAGGGTTACTTAACCCTAAAAGTAAACGAATTAAAGTGGATTTTCCTGAACCATTATCACCTACGATTGATATTTTTTCTCCATTATAAATTTTAAATGATACATTATCCAACGCATTTACTAAGGCATTTGGATATTTATATGTGACGTTTTTGAATTCAATTTCAAATTTATTATACTCAAAAACCTTAGTACCTTCACGTGGAGGTTCTTTTTCATCCAAAAAATTAATTATCTTGTTTATTAAAATTTCATCTCTTTTCAATTCTGATATACTTTTAGAAAAGATATTAAGCGCTTGGATAACATAATTACCTGCAAAGAAGAATGCAGTAAAAGCACCTACACTTAAATCCCCAACAATAACCAAATGTATAGCAATTATCAATGATATTCTATGTGCAATAAAAAATATAAGTTGTCCGATTAAATTATCCTTTTCATTCTTCTTATCAATACTTAATTGAAGGTTTGTAAACTTTTCGCTACCTTCCTTATAATTTTGGTAAATATAATTCCACATCCTATAGACTTTGGTTTCTTTAACGCAACTTACATTAAAAAGTAAGTCCGAATAATAATTCATTCTACGCATTAATGTCATTTGTTCTTCAAATAAGGTAACTTGTCTTTTAGCAGCTATATTCTTATATAAAAAGTCTGGAATAGAAATGATAATCCATAATAAAGGCAAGATCCAGTGAAAATAGAAAAGAATAGCTAATGTTGATACTAGCTGAATTACTGCCATATAAATTTCGATATTCTTTTTCCAATAGCCAGTAATTACTTCACTGTTAACACCTCTTATTTTCTCAAGGGCGTCCTGGTATTCACTATCTTCTAGAATCTCTAAATTAATTCGTGTGGACTTCATCATGATTTTTTTTGATATTTCCATTTGAGAGTATTTTTGTAGCCTTTCGGTAATCCATGAAGATAATATATTTAATGCATTTGGAAGTACTAATGCTGTCAGAAAATAAAAAATGGCGATAAATATCACTGAAAAACTCTGGCCGCCGAGAAAAATTTCTTGTCCACTATTCACTAGCAAACTTAATAATTTTAGTGAAATTGCAGACAAAAGCGCTAGAAACAAACTTATAAAAATTGTCAAAAATAAATCTTTGGGGGATGCTTTTTTTAACAAATTATACGACCAAATAAAAGCCGATTTACCCATATTTAACCTACACTCCCCTCTTTATACCAGCTAGCTTGCAAGTTATATAATCTTTTGTACTCTCCATTTTGCTTGATTAATTCTTCGTGTTTACCCGTTTCCACAATTTCTCCATTCTTTAAAACAATAATTTTATCAGCTTTTATAACTGACCCAAGCCTATGTGAAATTAAGATGGAAGTCTTTCCTTTGGTAAACTCTCTAAATATATCAAATATTTCATATTCACTAATTGGATCAAGAGATGAGGTTGGTTCGTCGAGAACATAGATAGGTTTACTTGAATAAAAACACCTTGCAAGTGCTACCTTTTGCCATTCTCCACCTGATAAATCAAGTTTACCAAAATTTTTCCCTAATATTATTTCACTTATGTTTTCATTTTTAAATATTTTTCTTACACCTGTTTTATCAAGAACTATATTTAATCTATCTGTATCTAGTTTGCGCCCCAAAAGAATGTTATCGATTACAGACATTTCATATTGCACTGGTTGTTGAAAAATAACACCCATATAATTTGAAATTTCATTTATATCTAACTTATTATAATTATTTTCATTTAAGAATATTGAGCCTTTTGTAGGTTGATACAAACCTAAGAGTAAGTTTACTAATGAAGTTTTTCCTGCACCATTTTCACCTACTATAGCAACTGATTCACCATAATTTATTTCCAGATTTATATTCGTTAGTATTTCCCTTTCCATCCCTTCTCCAATCTGAAAGGATACATTTTTAAATATTATTCTAGGTTCTATTTCATTAAAATTCACAACATTTTCTTTCATTGGCTTTTCAGTTTCTTTAATAAAGTTGATTAAATCATTAACTTTCAATCTGTGGTTAGCAAAATTCTTAAAATTAGTTCCAACATTGGATAGCATTGGTCCTAGCTGAGCAATAAATGAAACTAAACCAGCAAATGATCCAATAGTTGAGGTTCCTAATGAAATTGACACTGCAACAGAGATGAAAAAAAATCCAATTAGACTAAACCCCGCAATTGAAAGTATTAAATTTGCAGTATAATTCTTGCCTTTTATCCCCAAATACTTTTCTATTATTATACTTTTTAGTAAGTACCATTTATCTAATACATATTTTGAATAATTTAGTAGCCTAACTTCTTTTCCAAACTTGCTATTGGTTAGTAAAGAATTTAAATATTCAATTTGTCTTTCATGGTATACATGTTCCTGTTCTAGTTTGTATTCTTTCTTACTTTGATAATACATTTGAATACTATATA
>NZ_CAKJTJ010000063.1 GCF_917563925.1 Sutcliffiella rhizosphaerae | reverse complement strand
GTATAGTGGACACAAATCAAGCTTCTCCGCAATTTACGTGTTGCAAAGCCAAGTATAGTGGACACAAATCAAGAATCAGCGCAATGTACGTGTTGCAAAGCAAAGTATAGTGGACACAAATCAAGCTTCTGCGCAATGTACGTGTTGCAAAGCTAAGTATAGTGGACACAAATCAAGCTTCTGCGCAATGTACGTGTTGCAAAGCTAAGTTTAGTGGACATTAATCAAGCTTCTGCGCAATGTACGTGTTGCAAAGCCAAGTATAGTGGACATTAATCAAGCTTCTGCGCAATGTACGTGTTGCAAAGCCAAGTATAGTGGACACAAATCAAGCTTCCACACAATGTACGTGTTGCAAAGCTAAGTATAGTGGACACAAATTAAACTTCCACACAATGTACGTGTTGCAAAGCCAAGTATAGTGGACACAAATCAAGAATCCACGCAAAGTTCGCGTTACAAAGCCTCTGTTTGTTCACACTAACACAGATTACCTTTTGCAATACAAACATACTTATTACATCAATCCTTATTCACCTTCAATAATCGCAAACTATTTAATGTAACTAAAAGGGTTGCTCCCATATCTGCAAAAATCGCCATCCATAAAGTAAGCCATCCTGGAATGATTAGCAGTAATGCAAGTACCTTAATACTTAGGGAAAAAGTGATATTTTGTTTAATTATAGTTAGTGCTTTGCGACTTAATTTGATGGTGTATGGTAATTTGCTTAAATCATCGGACATTAGAGCAATATCTGCTGTTTCAAGAGCGGTATCAGTGCCTGCTCCCCCCATGGCCACTCCTACTGTGGATGCTGCAAGTGCCGGTGCGTCATTCACGCCATCACCGACCATTGCTACCCGGTCGTGCTTTTCGCGTAGTTGCTTAATGAAGCTTAATTTATCTTCAGGTAATAAGTCTGCTTTAATATCCTTAACACCTAGCTGGCTTCCGATTGCTTTCGCGGTTCTTTCATTGTCACCTGTTAGCATCACCGTTTCAACACCAAGGTGGTTCAGTTTTTTCACAACTGCTTGAGAGGTTTCCCTGACTTCATCGGCAACGGCAATTAGAAGATAAATTTGATTTTGAGATCCAAGGATCATGACCGTTTTCCCTTGCTCTTGTAATGTTGCAATGTTTTCTTCGGTACTAGAATCCAGCTTTCCATGTAATTCGGAAAATAGTTTGGGGCTACCAACATAGTATAATTCACCGTTTACAGTGGCTTTCACACCTTTACCAGTAAGCGATTGAAAGTCATCAACTAGAACTGCCTTGTAATCTACTTTGTCCTCTTCTGCTTTTCTTGTAATGGCAGAGGCAAGTGGATGCTGAGAACCATGCTCGATAGCTGCAGTAATGGCCAGCAATTCTTTCTCGTTGTCTGCAAAAGTGACGATATCTGTTACAGCTGGAATTCCTTTTGTTAACGTGCCAGTTTTATCAAAAGCAACTACTTTTAAGTGACCAGTTTCTTCTAAATAAACGCCACCTTTAATCAGAACTCCATTTTTGGCAGCATTCCCTATCGCTGTGACGATAGAAACAGGTGTAGAAATAACTAGTGCACAAGGGCAACCCACAACAAGAACAGTTAATCCGCGGTATATCCATTCGTTCCATTCTCCGCCGAGGAAAAGAGGGGGGAGAACAACTAACAATAGGGCAATGACGATAATGGCAGGTGTATAATATTTCGCAAATCTATCAACAAATTGCTGGGATGGCGCTTTTTCAGCTTGGGCCTCTTCTACAAGGTGAATGATTTTTGCAAGAGTTGTATCCTCAACTCTTTTGGTGACAAGCACCTCTAGCAATCCTTCGCCATTAAGCGTACCTGCAAATACTTCGTCATCCGTTGCCTTCATAACAGGAACACTCTCTCCTGTTATTGCAGCTTGGTTTAAGGTGGAGGTTCCTTTTATAACCTTTCCGTCCATCGCCAACTTCTGCCCTGGTTTAACAATCATGATATCGCCAATTTTGATTTCATCGACTGAAATGAGCATTTCCTTATTCTCACGGCGAATGAATGCTTCTTTTGGAGCAATATCCATTAAGGATTCAATCGATTTTCTGGCTTTGTCCATAGAATAACGTTCCAGTGCCTCACTTATGGCAAAGAGAATAACGACAACAGCGCCTTCCCCCCATTCGCCAATAGCTGCTGCGCCGAGGATGGCAATGGTCATCAACGTATTCATATCAAACTGCAATCGAACTAGATTTTTAAGTCCGTGCATAAACAGTGTATAGCCACCAATTACAATGGCGGCACCAAAACCAACGACAGGAATCCAATGTCCTTCTCCATATTGAAACTGTAGGATAAAACTGACTATTAAAAGGACAGCAGAAATGTACACTTTTATGTTGGCCTTTTGCTTCCAAAAAGGGATGGTTTCTAGTCTTTGTTCCTTTTCATCACGCAGCTTTAAATTTTCAAAAGACCCGGCTTTTTCTAACTCTTGAATAGTAGTTGTTCCGGTTATGGTAATTTTTGCTGCGCCAAAGTTTACTTTTGCATCTTGAACACCTGGCAAGCCTTTTACATTATTCTCAAATTTATTTGCGCAGCCAGCGCAAGTAAATCCTTGCACTCGATAGACTTTTTCATCTACTGCTTTTGCTTCACTCATTCATTTTCCCTTCTTTCTGATGCTCCAAGGTGATTAAAAGGATTTGTCTGATATGCTCATCATCCAATGAGTAAAACGCCATTTTCCCTTCTTTTCTAAACTTTAGAACACCTTGTTTATATAATGTTCGTAAATGGTGGGAGGTAGTTGCTACAGATGAGCCAATGATATTGGCAATGTCACAAACACATAGTTCTTTTTCTATACATAAAGCATAGGAAATCTTAGCTCTATTCTCATCAGCAAGGGCTTTAAATATGTTAGCAACCCCTTTTATATCTTCTTTTCCGACCTCTGATTGGACTCTGTTTACCTTCTCTTCATCAAAGCAAGTTACCTCACACGTATCCTTTACTGACATCGATATTCCCCTCTCATTCAAATGTTCATTTGATTATAGTATAATATATGCTATTAAGTTATTCAAATATTTTTTTGAATGATACAAAATAAAGAAAAAAGGGCAATAACCTTAATTGTCATATTTTATTCAAATCTTCTTTTGAATAAAAAATGGTATTTTGATAGAATGAGTAGGGAAAGTCAGTAAGAAACGGAGAGGTTTATATGGCAAACAAAAATAATCCAGCAAAAATATTGGTTATTGTAACTCTTATTGTTGCTGCCCTGATAATAGCAATTGTCGTTCTTACCCAAACAAATGCAAAAGACGAAACATCCTTTGAAAATATACCTAATACAGAAGGGCAACCTGTCCTTGGCCAAGAAGATGCACCTGTAACTATTGTGGAATTTGGTGACTTTAAGTGTCCTGCATGTAAGGCATGGGGTGAAAATCTCTACCCTCAATTGGTAAATGATTATGTAGATACAGGGAAAGTAAAATTTGTCTATATTAATGTTCTTTTTCATGGACAAGAATCGGCCTTAGGGGCTGCAGCTGCAGAGGCTGTTTGGAAGCAAAGTCCAGAAGCGTATTGGGATTTCCATAAAACCCTTTTTGATGAACAGCCTACAGCAAACCATGATGCTCTATGGATTACACCTGAAAAATTAGTAGAGGTGGCAAGCAACACAGAAGGCGTCGATATTGAACAATTCAGAGCAGATATAAATAGTCAGGAAATTATTGATGCTGTTCTCCTTGACTCTGAACTTACGGAAGAGTTTAAAATAGCTCAAACTCCAACCATTATGGTAAATGATAAAGCTTTAGCAGATCCTTTCGATTATGAAAAAATGAAAGAGCTAATAGAGTCAGAACTAGAAGGTACCGAATAATGAAACAAGTTAAAGAAACCTCTAACAACATCTTTTTATATTTGGCTTGGCTTGTATCTATTATTGCCACTCTAGGGAGTCTCTATTTCAGTGAAATAAGAGGATTTATCCCTTGTGAATTATGCTGGTACCAAAGGATATTAATGTATCCACTAGCCTTGATACTAGGGATATCGACCTTTCAAAATGATACGTCGGCAAAAAAATTCGCCTTACCAATGGCTATCATTGGCTGGTTCATATCCTTCTATCATTATTTAGTTCAAAAAGTACCAGGGTTTGCAGAAATTAAACCATGTGTGAATGGTGTCCCGTGTAATGCGCAATACATCAATTGGTTTGGATTTGTGACGATTCCTTTCTTGGCGTGGACTGCCTTTACGCTCATTATTCTTTTCCTAACGATCTTAACGGTTAAAGAAAAGAAAGCGAATAAATAGAATGTATTAAAAACACTTGCATCGGTAACTTGAGCAAGTGTTTTTATTTTTAGTTACAATTATCCCCACACTCTCTCCCGAAAAGATCGATTTGAATAGTAGTATGCTTCAAGTGAAACGTATGCTGTAGTATTTCGTTAGCTTTAGCCAATGCTTTCTGATGAGAGATAGAATCATCAATGACAAGATGGCAGCTTAAAGCAGGAAATTCAGATGTTATCGACCAAATGTGAAGATCGTGGACTTCCTTCACACCATCAATTTGCAGAAGGGAATGCCTGATATCCTCCACCTTTAAGTTTCTTGGAGCTCCTTCCATTAAAATATGAAAAGAATCCCTTGTCACACGGTAACCACTAATGATAATGAGAACTGCAACCACGACACTTGCTATCGGATCTGCCATATTCCACCCGAAAAACAGAATTAATAGTGCAGCGACAATAGCTCCAACTGAACCTAGCAAATCACCGATAACGTGTAAAAAAGCACTTTTTACATTTAAGTTATGTTCCTTGTCCGCACTCATGAGAATATAGGCAGCAATTATATTAACTATTAGTCCAATTACAGCTATAGTGAGCATCCCACCACTCACTACATCTGGCGGATCTTGAATTCGTCTATATGCCTCGTAAAATATGTAAACAGAAATTCCGATTAACGTAAGTCCATTTATAAATGCTGCCAGTATTTCAAATCGTTTGTACCCAAAAGTTTTTGTTAAGGTCGCCTTTTTCTCTCCAAAAGCAAGTGCGACATAGCTTAATCCTAATGCCACTGCATCACTGAGCATATGACCTGCATCAGAAAGTAAGGCAAGGCTATTGGTTAAGATACCGCCTATGACTTCCACAAACATATAGGTAAAGATAATAATAAACGATAGCATTAAAGCTTTTTTATTTTTGGAATGATGCTGATGATTGGCACTCATATGATTTTCCCTCTCCGAAAATAATTAATACGAATATTATGCAACAAGGGCGAGAAAAGTATGAAACTGTTGGACTAACCTATATACTAGAATTAAGTACTAATATCGGGAGGGTAATAGCATGGAGGTTTTTGCTGAAGTTTTAAAAAAAGTAGATAATCCAGAGCACCGGGAGAGAATGGAAGAATTGTTGACTTGGGTATCAGAAGAATTTCCATCACTTTCACCAGTTGTAAAGTGGAATCAGCCTATGTTTACAGATCGTGATACGTATATCATTGGCTTTAGTGCGTCCAAAAAGCACGTAGCAGTTGCACCTGAACAAATAGGGATTAGCCATTTCTTAGAGGAAATTGAAGAAGCTGGTTTTGATCATACGAAGGAATTGGTACGTTTTAAATGGAACAGTCCGTTTGACTATGACTTACTTAAGAAAATGATTGAGTTTAATATAGTGGATAAGGCAGATTGCACAACCTTCTGGCGTAAATAGGTTAGATATATAAATGAAAATAATGTCTGTATTTCTCCATTAGAAATATGGACATTTTTTCTAGAGTAAATGAAAATAAACGAGGTGATGGATATGAATATATTTATTGTTGAGGATGATAGTCTTTTATTAGAAGCGCTAAAAAAGGGACTAAGCAATTGGTCTTTTCAAGTATCATCTCCAAATGATTTTGGAGATGTGATGGGCTCTTTCATTCATACTCAGCCTCATTTAGTAATAATGGATATTCAACTACCTAAATATGATGGATTTCATTGGTGTAGAGAAATTCGTGCTGTATCAAAAGTTCCTATTGTGTTTCTTTCTTCTAGAGATCACCCAATGGATATGGTCATGGCGATGAATATGGGGGCAGACGATTATATACAAAAACCTTTTAACATGGAAGTGTTATTGGCAAAAATTAATGCTATTCTTCGTCGGACATATGCATATGAAGAGGGAGCCACAGATGTAGTAACATGGAACGAAGCATTGATTGATCAAAAAAGAGGGGTTATTCGTAAGGACGGAAAAGAAATAGATTTGACCAAGAATGAATTTTTTATATTAAATATGCTTGTAAAATCAAATGATGAAATCGTCTCACGTCATGAAATCATGAGAATGCTTTGGGAAGATGATCAATTTATTAATGACAACACCCTCACAGCTAATATCACGCGGTTAAGGCAAAAGCTTTCACAACTAGGTATATCGGAAGGGATTATTACAAAAAAAGGAATTGGGTATATGGCAGTTACCCTTTAGGGGGATAGAAATGTTCTTACGATATCTTTCATATAAAAAGAGCTGGATTTTTTTAGTTGCTTCCTTACTTATGTTAACGAACGCACTTATCGTATTCGATCAAGGCATCTCCTTTAGTATGTTTTCTTTAATGTATCTCAATGTTCTTTTTCTCATTATCTTCCTCGCATTTTTCATTTGGCGTTATAAAAAAGAAACAGCATTTATGTATAAGCTTCAAACATTAAAGGAAGAAATAGGTGAAAGTTGGGTCGAAGCTTTGCCAGATGCTAACTATTCATTTCCCGATAAAATGATAGTGGAGTTAATGAGAAATACAGATGATTTTTACAAAAAGAGATTTCATGATGTGAAGAAAACGCAATTAATGGAAAATGATTATATTACATCATGGATTCATGAAATAAAGGCACCTCTAACTGCTATGAAGATTACCATAGATTCCAATAGAAGTGACAGATTAGCTCAAAAGATAGAAACAAATTGGCTAAGGTTGCATTTACTTATTGATAGGCAGCTGTATATTACACGACTTCCAACACTGGAAGCGGACTATGTAGTGGAGCAGGTGAAAATGGAGGATCTTTTAAAAGAAGAGATTCGTGATTTGGCATCTTGGTGTATGGAAAAAAATATGAATGTACAAATAGACAGTGATGTAGAAGTTCCGATTGTAGTAACAGATAGAAAGTGGTGTAGATTCATCATCAGACAACTCATGACTAACGCTATTAAGTACAGTCCTGAAGAGGGAACAATACGTATAACACTTGGAAGAAAGAGTAATGGGGCAGTTTGGTTGGGAATACATGACGAAGGACCAGGTATTCAAGAGCACGATCTTCCTCGTATTTTTGATAAGGGATTCACTGGTGAAAATGGACGGATTCAGAATTCGGCTACTGGCATCGGACTATATCTTGCGCAAGCTGTAGCGAATAAATTGAGCATCACCTTGGATGTAGAATCTACCTATGGAGAAGGAACGGCCATGTATATGACTTTCTTGAGAGAGGATCAGACAGAGGCAATAAGACGAACGATGGTACAATAACAATTAAAAAGCCACAGGTAAAAGGGATAACATTTCCCCTTTCTGTGGCTTTTTATCGTTTTTGCATCTAATGTGACAAAATTATCACATTAGATCAACTGTTTGTCATCTGAAACTTGCGACCGACGAGTAGAAATCCAATTATAATAAGGACATATTAATACGAGATGGGAGATTAACATGAATTCACAAAAGACAGTATTAAACGCGCAAGGTGTTTATAAATCATATGGAGCAAAAGGAAATGCTCAACAAGTGTTAAAAGGAATAGATCTTCGTGTGTTAGAGGGCGATTTTGTCGGAATTATGGGTCCATCGGGTTCTGGTAAGACGACTTTGCTAAATACGTTAGCAACTATTGATCGAGCCTCTGGTGGAAACATTTTGATCAATGGGACTGATGTTTCTACATTAAAGGATAAAGATCTTTCGAAAGTTCGTCGCACGAGTCTAGGATTTATTTTTCAGGATTACAATCTACTTGACACTCTAACTGTTAAAGAAAATATCCTTTTACCTGTTTCCTTAATGAAAAAAAATGATAGCGAAGTGGAGGAAGCATTTAATAGTATTGCAGAAATTTTAGATATAAAGGAGCTAGCGAATAAGTATCCTTCTGAAATTTCTGGAGGCCAAAAGCAACGAACCTCCGCTGCACGTGCACTCATTCATACGCCTTCCATTGTATTTGCTGATGAGCCTACAGGTGCTTTAGACTCTAAAGCCGCTTCTCTATTATTAGAAAAGCTAGCGGATATTAACGAAGTGAAAAGTGTGACAATTGTAATGGTAACCCATGATCCGGTTGCTTCAAGTTATTGTAGTCGGGTTGTATTCATTAAAGACGGGAAGATATTCTCGGAGCTGTATCGTGGGAATAAATCAAGAGAAACATTCTTTAAAGAGATTATGGACGTGCAAACGGTGCTTGGGGGAAATCATGAATGACAACAAGTAAATTGTTTCTCCGTAGTATGAAGAAAAACATTAAGCTCTATTATCTCTATTTCTTTTCCATGATATTCAGCATAAGTCTTTATTACATTTTCGCGACCTTGCAGCATGATCCTGCTGTGGCAGAAATGACGGATCTTACATCCGGATTTTCTAATGCATTTTTGGCGGCAGGGATTCTACTTATCGTCATTATCATTGTGTTCACTATTTATGCTAATAGTATTTTTCTCAGGCGGAGAAGCCAGGAGATTGGTCTTTACCAAATGATTGGCCTCTCAAAATCATGGGTTACTCGCTTTCTTATCCTGGAACAAGTGGTATTAGGATTTGGTTCCTTACTACTTGGTATGGCTATGGGTGCTCTATTATCAAGGTTCTTCCTCGTTGTCCTCATAAAGCTTATTGGGATAGAGACTGTTGCAGGACTGCCATTTTCACTCACCGCTACTATACAAACGGTCGTTGTTTTTACTATGTTAATGGTCATTACAATAACTCAGATTATTCGATTGGTTTCCCGCAACAGTTTATTAGATTTGTTTCGCGCAGAAAAACAAAAAGACCCAATAAAAAAACCGAATACGATGTTTTCTGGATTACTCGTAATAGTAAGTGTAGGACTAATAAGTTTCGGTTATTATGTATCAGGAATCATGCTTGATGACATAGAAACATTATTGCAAAATATGTTACTTGTGCTTAGTTCCACTATATTAGGAACGTATTTGTTATTTCGAGTTACAATAGGTTGGCTATTTTATCAGTATCGAAAAAAAAGGAATGGAAACCTGGGATTAAAGAACAGTCTGTCTATTGCAACACTGATGCATAGAATGAAGGGGAATGCGAATTCTCTTACGCTTATCACTGTATTGTCTGCGATGACCATTACGATGGTATCACTAGCCTACTCTTTGTATTATTCAGTAGAAAATGACAGCAGGCTCTCCATGCCGTTTGATTTTGCAATGGAAAATATGGAAGCAACGGCTCAATCATTCCTGTTGAACCTAGATAAAGAAGATGTAACCTATCACCACTACCAAATCGAATCTCTCCAACTGACGGGGAACATATCGGAGCAAGAGCGAGTTATCTTGTTATTTCCAGCTGAACAATTGCAAAAGGCTGGTATAAATGTAGAGGTACCCCCAAACGGTGAAGCTGTTTACTACAATTCACGAGCACTTATAGAGGGAATGAATGACAAAGATCAAAAAGATGTTCATTTGGGTAATGCTGAAACTCTTCTCATAACAGATACGGTGCTGAAAAACGTCATGAATGTTTCTTTTTATGGGGACCAGCTTGTGATTTCAGAAGACATGTTTGGGAAACTTGCAGCAGAATTTACCGACGAAGAGGCTCTCAACATTGTATATGATACCTTCCAAATAGAAAAGGATGGAGAACGAGAAAAAGCTTCAGATATATACGCACTATTACCACAAGAACGGTTGATGACAGATTACTACTCCATGTATCAAGGAGCAATTCAAATGAACGGACTGTTCATTTTTGTAACAGCATTCTTAGGTTTAGTATTTTTGATCTCTACTGGAAGCATCCTGTATTTTAAACAAATGACAGAAGCAGAGCAAGAAAGGCAGTATTATAAGACGCTGCGTCAGCTTGGTTTTAGTGAAAATCAATTAATGCAAGGCATTGTCCTCAAACAAATCTATGTATATTGCATTCCATTAGTAATAGGCTTGTTGCACGCAATCTTCGCATTAAAGGTCGGTTCAGTTATGGTAATTTCAAGTATCATTTTTCCATCTTTGATAGGGATAAGTGTGTACGTGATCATCTACTTACTTTTTGCGATATTAACGGTCAGCTATTATCGCAAGATTGTAAAAAGTGTTATATAAAAAGGGGCGAAAAAGAATGAAAAAAATACTAATCTCCATCTTACTTCTTAGTGCGGTAGCTTTTGGTGGCTATACCATTTTTAAAGAGAGCTTGGACAGATATAATCCTTTTATTATCCAAGAGCATGTATACGTCCAAATAAAAGGATCTCCAGAGGACAATGACGGAAGGTTCAAGTATCAAATAGAGGGGTATAATGCCGATGGAAAAACTAAAAAGGTAACGTTTACAACGAGTACAGTTTTAGCAGAAGGTACTTATGTAAAAGTATCGGCTAAGGGTGCTTATACAGAGGGATTTGAAATTATAGAAGAGGAAGATTTGCCAAATGGTGTGTCCAATTTGCTGTGATTTATCAGAAAACCTCTAGAATAAAATGACCAGCTTCGATAACATAAACGAGGCTGGTCGTTTTTTACTTCACCGATATTTGACCCTCTTTAAGGAAGGAAACGCACATATCAACTCTCTTTACAAATTTTGTAACGAAAAACTGAAACCTCCCAACTAGCTTTTGCGTCTAACGAAAAAAGACCTGCGGTAATATGTCAACTGAAAAATAAAAGAATATGAAGTTATCAAAGGTCAATTTGCTTAAAAAAGACATCACGAAACTAATCCAGCAACTAGATGTCATTTACTGGGATTTTAATTAAGGATAGCGATGACGTTTCTTACGTCATTCTTTCACGCCCCTTTCAGGCGTAAAGAGTTGGTGACTACGTAGTAGCGCATCCACCAATCGCACAAGTTTTCTTGCGGTTAG
>NZ_CAKJTJ010000062.1 GCF_917563925.1 Sutcliffiella rhizosphaerae | reverse complement strand
CGCTAGTGTAATCTAAAAAATAAAAGCATATTTTTATACTAAAAAACCGAACATATTTGATCAATCACTCAAATAAGTTCGGTTTTGTCTTAGGCTAAAACATTTTTGTCCCAGCCCCTTTGTTGTATTATTTTTGTGGATATGTCTTATTCAAAAATTCCACTGACTGCTCTATCAGTTCCTTTAAAACCTTTACATCAATATCTGCTACTTTATTTATGTATACACAGGCTTTCCCGGTTGTATGCTTCCCAAACTTCGTTAAAAGTTCTTCCCGCTTGGTGTCTCCAGTTGCAAAATAAAGACTAATCTTTGCTTTTCGTGGAGAAAAACCAACCATCATGGTATCTCCTTGATGACCAGATTCATACTTATAATGGTAAGAACCGAAGCCAATGATACTTGGCCCCCACATTTTTGCTTCAAAACCACTTGCTTCAGTAAAAATATCCAAAAGTTTGAAAGCATCTTCACGCTTTTTAGGACTATCCACACTTTCAATAAATTCAATCACATTATTTTCCGTTTCTTTTGTTTTTAGTTCATATGCCACCGCACTATCCCTCCTTTCACATTATACATTCAACACAACATCAATAAACCCTTCTAACCATATCGCTTTGCACAAATCATGACATTCACCCATATAGTAAGAAAAGCGGAAGCGCCTTGATCAGCCCCGACAAGCATAAGACGTGGCTGCACGAAGGTTGGTTTTCACTCTTGAAGAATCTGCTTATGACTCGAAGTGCCAAGCGATAGAGATAGATATTTTTCAACTTCTAACAAAACAGGCTTTTGCCATTTTTTTATAGAAGGAGGGTATGAATAAGTTGGTACAAAATATTCTTTCAAAAGATTGGGCTATTTTTTTAGCGGAATGCTGTCAATTAGCCTACGATCAATTTCTTCAAAATGGTGTCTTTTTTCCACCTGAAGGTTTTGAACTAATTAAAGAATTTAAAGGCGTTTCTTTTTACAGCCATGAGTGGTTCGGCTTCATCCTTGAATCTGATGAAGCTATTGTGGTCAGCTTCAGAGGAACACAGACAGATCTAGATTGGATTTCTGATGCAGATATCTTCCAGACACCATTTCCGTATTGCCCTTCAAAGCCACTTGTTCATAGCGGATTTCTATCTATTTATCAGTCGATGAGGGAAGAACTTTTCCATTGTTTACAAGCTCTACCTTCTAATAAGATGCTATTTGTAACAGGGCACAGTCTAGGTGGGGCACTCGCCACTTTACTTGCCTTAGATAATGCTTTGAATGCTACTTTTACTTCCATTTGTATGTACAATTATGGCTCCCCTCGGGTAGGAAATGATGACTTTGCAAAGATCTATAACAAGAGTGTGCCAACCTCCATTCGCTTTGTCAATCTTGCGGACCTTGTTCCATTTGTACCACCTACAAAAGTAGTTGGACCCGTTAGTAAAAAAACTTGGTATTATCACCATATTGGTCACCAATCGCTTTTTATATTAAGAGAAGGGTCAATTGTAAAGAATCATAGCATTGAAACATATATGAAGGCAATGTCGGAAAAGTTATAAACTGGAAAGATGGTAGCGTACCCTTTTTACAAGTTTTATATTAACTAAAAGAGGCTGTTAGAAAGCCATAAATCATGACTTTCTGAACAGCTCCTTTAACTTTTGCTATAACTAAGTTCAAGTCCCCATATATCCTTTGCGTAATGCTTTATCGTACGGTCACTTGAAAAGAAACCGGAATACGCTATATTCTTGGCACTCATCGTTAGCCAACGGTTTCTGTCTTTATATGTTGTATCAACCCGCCCCTGGGCATCAATGTAGGATGAAAAATCCTTTAACACAAAGTACTCATCATTTTGCATAAGGAGAGAATCATGAATTGGTTCGAAATGGTCATGCACATCCGGGAAAAAGCCATTTATTAACTGTTCTAAAACCTGTTGAATTCTTTTATCATGATGGTAATACTCGCTAGAACGGTATCCGCCATTTTGATAGAAATTCAGGACTTCCTCTGCGGTCAATCCAAATATAAACATGTTTTCCTCTCCAACTTCTTCTTTTATTTCGATATTAGCTCCGTCAAGTGTTCCTATTGTCAATGCTCCGTTCATCATAAATTTCATATTTCCTGTACCTGAAGCTTCCTTGCTCGCTGTGGAAATTTGCTCACTAACATCTGCTGCAGGAAAAATGTCCTCTGCCAACGATACTCGATAATTTTCAAGAAATACTACTTTTAAACAGCCTTTTATAGCTGGATCATTATTAACTTTTTCAGCAAGAGAGTTAATCAGCTTTATGACACGCTTCGCATAGTAGTAACCTGGCGATGCTTTAGCACCAAAAATAAAAGTTCTTGGATGGATAGTAAAACTGCTGTCTTCTCTAAGTTTGTTGTAAAGATACATGATATGAAGAACATTTAATAACTGACGCTTATATGCATGCAATCTTTTTACTTGGACATCAATAATACTGTCAGTGTCAATTACCATCCCTGTCTGTTTTCTAATCCTCTCTCCCAATATTTCTTTTCTCTTTTTCTTCACGTTATTAAGCTTTTCTAAAAAAGCAGAATCGTTTGCATACGCATCCAACTGACGTAGCTGGGTTGTATCCTTCATCCAGCCTATTCCAATTGTATCCTTAATGAGTGATGTAAGGTGAGGATTAGCTTTTAGCAACCACCGGCGATGTGTAATCCCGTTCGTTTTATTATTAAATTTATCTGGAAAGGCTTCATAAAACAAATTCATTTCTCGATTTTTTAAAATTTCAGTGTGTATTTTTGCTACTCCATTTACACTAAAGCTTCCTACAACAGCCAAATGTGCCATTTTTACTAGGCCGTGTGCAAGTATGGCCATATTTTCGATACGTCCCCATTGACCTGGATATTTGTTCCAAAGCTCCTTGCAAAATCGTTCGTTTATTTCATCTACAATCATATAAATCCGAGGTAACAAAGGCTGAAAGATGTTAATTGGCCATTTTTCTAATGCCTCTGAAAGTGTTGTATGATTCGTATAGGAAATAGTTTGAGAAGTGATTTCCCACGCCAGCTCCCAGCTCATATCCTCTTCATCCAACAAAATTCTCATTAGCTCTGGAATGGCGAGAACCGGATGAGTGTCATTAATATGAATGGTGACCCTTTTATGGAAATCTAGTAAACTACCATTCTTCTTACGATAAGAGCGCACAATACTTCCAATACTTGCTGCCACTAAAAAGTACTGTTGCTTTAAACGTAATATTTTCCCTTCATCATGCGTATCATCCGGATACAAAAATTCAGATACTGCTTCGGTCTCACGCTTATACTGCATGATATTTTTGTGAATCGGAAATGGCGCAGGTTCTGCACTCCAAAGCCTTAACATATTCACTGTTTTAGTTTGATAACCGACAATCGGCATATCGTACGGTACTGCGGTTATAGCCTCCCCCTTGATATGCCTAAACCTCACCTTTTCGTCTTCCCGATAGGATTCGACTTTTCCCCAAAAATGAATTTCTACTGCTTGGTCAGGTTTTCTCACTTCCCATACATTTCCATGTCTTAGCCATTGTTCTGGCAATTCTACTTGATAACCATCCACAAACTTTTGATCAAAAAGACCATGTTTATAGCGTATTCCACAACCATGACCTGGTAGGTCTAAAGAAGCAAGGGAATCAAGAAAACATGCTGCAAGGCGGCCAAGACCACCATTGCCAAGTCCAGCATCTGATTCAATTTCTTCAATCGCAGATAATTCCAATCCTAGCTCCTTTAACCCGTCTTCTACAACTTGTTGAATCCCCAAATTTAACAAATTACTACCTAACAATCTTCCTAACAAAAATTCTATAGATAAGTAATAAACCTGCTTTTCATCTTTTGCTCTATTTCTTTCATTTGTTGCTATCCAGTTGGCACTAATATATTCACGAACCATGTTTCCGAGTGTATGGTAATGATCTCTTGAAGTAGATTCTTGAAAGCTTTTTCCGTACATACTTTCAAGTTTTTTTAAGAAAGCTTCCTTGAATTTTTCTTTGTTTGAGAACATGACATTCCACTCCTAGCCATTAATGATGAATAAAGCTGATTATATTTAAAGGCTGACTTCGCCCAACTGTAATCGCGTTCCATTGCTTCTTTCATAATTATTTTCCAAACATCGTGTTTTTCGTAAAAGCCAATAGCACGTCTTATTGTATGCAACATATCATGGGCATTAAAGTTAGTAAAAGAAAAGCCATTACCTTCGAATTTGGTGTCATCATAAGAATTAACCGTATCATTCAGTCCACCAGTTTCTCTTACTATTGGAATGGTCCCATATCTCAAGGCAATTAATTGACCTAACCCACAAGGCTCAAATTGTGAAGGCATTAAAAACATATCTGCCCCAGCATAGATTTGATGTGCTAATGGTTCATCAAATCCAATAAACGTTCTTACTTTCTTCGGATGCTGATAAGCTAGCTCCCTAAAATAATGTTCAAATTGAGGCTCGCCGGTTCCTAAGACTACTATCTGCACATCACTTTCCAGCACTTCATGAAAAACACGAGTAATAAGGTCCAATCCCTTTTGTTTCGTTAACCTGCTTACCATAGCGATTATTGGGATATCTGCATTTACTGGTAACCCACATAAATTTTGCAGCGCTGCCTTATTAATTTCTTTGTCTTGTATACTTTGTGAGCTATAATTCGCCTCGATAAACTCATCTGTTTCAGGGTTATATAGCTCATCATCAATACCATTGATGATGCCAACCAGTGAATCATTTCTATGTCGAAGTACCCCATCTAATTTTTCTCCAAAAAAAGGAGTTTGAATTTCGTCTTTGTAGGTTGGACTTACAGTTGTGATATAGCCAGAAGAGATAAGTGCAGCCTTCATAAAATTAACATGACCATAAAACTCCAGCTCATCAGGATTAAAATATTTCTCCTCTACATTCAACAGATCCTGTAAAATGGTTGGAGGAAAAACCCCTTGAAACTGTAGATTATGAATCGTAAACACACTTTGAATATATTGAAAACGCGGATTTTTTTTATACTCTTTTTCCAGAATAAAATTCACCATTCCAGTATGCCAATCATGACAATGAATCACGTCAGGAATAAAATCGATTATTGTGATACTCTCCAGCACTGCTCTACAGAAAAAGGAAAAGCGTTCCCCATCATCATAATGGCCATAAAGGGAATCGCGTTTAAAATAATGCTCATTATCAATAAAATAATAGGTGACATTATCGTGTTTAAGCTCTTCTACTCCACAGTATTGATTACGCCAGCCAACATTAATGAAAGTTGTTTTTAACCGTTTCATTTTGGATCGATAAATGTCTGGTATTTGTTCATATTTTGGCAAAATAACCCGGACATCTGTTCCAAGCTTTTTTAACTCCTTTGGCAATGCTCCAGCAACATCGCCCAAGCCACCAGATTTTACAAACGGCACACATTCTGAAACAACAAATAATACTTTCACGAATTCATCAGAGCTCCTTGTACTGACCCTTTTTTCACTAAATACGGCGCTTTCTCCGTTCCAATTAATTCTGTATTGTTCTCCACTTTAACATCTTTGTCTAAGATAACCGAATCTAAAACACACTTTTCACCGATAACCCCTTTTTGCATGACGATACTGTTTTTAACTACTGTTCCTTTCCCTATTTTCACTCCACGGAATATAATGCTGTTTTCCACATGCCCTTCTATAATAGCACCGTTTGCAATCATGGAATTTTTCACATAAGCCTCTTTAGAGTAGCTCGTAGGAGGCTCATCTTTAACTTTCGTAAACACGGGATTTTCTTTTACAAACACCTGTTTCCAAACCGTTGGATTTAATAGTTTTAAACTATGCTGATAGTAGTTTTCCAATGAGTCAATAACAGCTACATAATTAAGATACTCATAATTGCAAACCTTATAACCGCTCGCTCCATCCTGTACAACATCCATTATGCTTTTGTATCCATTATGTTCATGATTCATAAACAATGAAACGAGAAGGTCTTTTTCTAATACGAATATATCCAATGTTTCTTCATTCTTTACAACATGAGTAATATCACATCTATTTTGAATATGCCGTTCTAGAATCTGTTTAAAATTCATATTGCAAACAGTAAAGCTGTTTGTAATGACCACATACTTTTGGTTGCTGCGACGGAAAAAATCTTCATTTTCTTTAAAATGCTGAAACGACCCTGTATTTCGATTCGTTTCATTAACCGAGCTTGGAAAGAAAAATAACCCGTCCCTTTTCCTATCTAAATCCCATTGCTTACCTGAGCCTAAATGATCCATTAAAGACCGATATTGGTACCTTGGAAAAATTGCCACACTCTGAATTCCTGAATTGACCATATTAGATAATACAAAATCGATCAGTCGATATCGCCCTCCAAATGGTACAGCCCCAATGGAACGCTTTAATGTCAAATCTTCCATTGCTTCATTATGGATCGTTGCATCAATAATACCTAACATCTTTTGCATCATTTTCGGACATCCTTCCTGTATTTAATTTTTACCGTGATACGAAGAACAGCCCTTTTTCCAGCATGTCGTCTGTTACCAAAATAATTTCATCTTCATTTTTCTCAGGGCAAATGACGGCACCATCAGGAATTTTGATGCCGGTTGGAATGATAGCCTTATTGATATAGGCGTTTTCTCCAATTATGGCATCCGGCATGATGACCGAATTTTGAATGACCGTATTTTTTCCTACATTCACTCCTTGAAACAATACGGAATGATCGATTCTTCCTTCAATAAAGCACCCTTCGTTTACTAGAGAATCTTTTACATCAGCATATGGGGCAATAAATTGTGGAGGCTGATTTGGGTTAACTGAGTAGATACGCCAATCGTATTCAAAAAGATTTAGCTCACAATCTTCCTTTAACAAATCCATATTTGCTTCCCAAAGGCTTTTAACCGTTCCTACGTCCTTCCAATATCCTACAAACGGATAAGCTACTAACCTCTTATTTTCTTCTAGTAATAACGGGATTACATCCTTACCGAAATCATGGCTTGAATCAGGATTACGATCATCCATTTCCAAATACTCTTTTAATACTGACCAATTAAAAATGTAAATACCCATTGAAGCTAAATTACTTTTCGGATTTGCCGGTTTTTCATCAAACTCTACGACTTCCAATCTTTCATTTGTATTCATAATGCCAAACCGACTTGCTTCCTCCCAAGGAACCTCCACCACTGAAATGGAAACATCTGCATCCTTTTGTATATGGAATTCGAGCATTTTATCATAATTCATTTTGTAAATGTGATCACCAGAAAGAATAAGCACATACTCAGGGTCGTATTGCATTAAATAGTTTATATTTTGATAAATTGCACTTGCTGTACCTGTATACCACTTTACACCTGAAGCTTCTGTATAAGGCGGTAAGACTGTCACTCCACCGTTTTTCCGGTCCAGATCCCATGTACTTCCAATTCCTATATAAGAATTAAGTACAAGCGGTTGATATTGTGTAAGGACCCCTACAGTCGTAATCCCTGAATTCGTACAATTACTTAATGCAAAATCAATAATTCTATACTTTCCTCCAAAAGGGACTGCCGGCTTTGCCAGTGTCTTCGTTAGGGAACTTAGTCTACTCCCTTTTCCACCTGCCAATAACATTGCTACACATTTATTCTTTGCCATGAAGTTATTTCTCCCCTTTCCTCTTCTTCGGTCGCCACATACTCATCCCAAACGGTGCAACATTGACCATCATATGATAATCCTTGCCATGATATGCTCCTTCTTCCGCACTTATTTCCCGTGCAGTTGTCATACCACTACCACCATATTGTTCATGATCGGAATTAAACACTTCTTCATAATCTGTAAACAAAGGTACTCCTAATTTATAGTTCTCATAAGAGCGGCCAGTAAAATTGCAAAGCACTACCAACATATCCCCCTGCTTCTTTCCTTTTCTGACAAAAGAAAAAATGCTTTGCTCCCTATTATCCGCATCAATCCACTCAAACCCTTCAGGTACATGATCCAACTCAAACAACGCCTTTTGACCATGATAAAAGGCGAGTAAGTCTTTAAAATAATGATGCATTTGTTGATGTGATGCATACTGCTGCAACAAAAACCAATCAAGTTGCTCAAGATCTTTCCATTCATCAAACTGACCGAATTCCCCACCCATATATAGCAACTTCTTACCTGGATGGGCTAGAAAAAAGCCATACAGTAGCCTTAGCTGAGCAAACTTCTCATGATACTCTCCAGGCATTTTGTTTAGTAGAGATTTCTTCCCATGTACTACCTCATCGTGAGAAAAAGGCAAAATGAAATTCTCAGAAAAAGCATACACAATTGAAAATGTCACTTTATCGTGCATATTTTTTCTCTGTTCTGGTGGGGCTTCCATATAACGGAGAATGTCATTCATCCACCCCATATTCCATTTATAATTAAATCCAAGGCCACCATTTGAAGTCGGAGTGGTAACCAATGGCCAATCTGTGGAATCTTCTGCAAACATTAACATACTGTAATCTTTCTCAAATACAGCTTCATTTAACTTCTTTAAAAAATTTTGAGCGTAAATGTTAGCATGCTCTTCCTGTGAATTTGGCCAATACAACATATTGGCCACAGCATCGACCCTTAGCCCATCTATATGGAAAAATTCCATCCAAAAAAGAGCATTTGATATTAGGAAACTGCTTACCTCTGGCTTACCAAGGTCAAAGTTCGCCGTACCCCACACTTCATTTTCTCGATCCTGAAAATTTGCGTATTCATACACTGGTGCTCCATCAAACATATATAAACCATGACCATCTTTACAGAAATGACCAGGTACCCAATCCAAGATAATGCCAATGTCCACCTGGTGACATGCATCAATAAATTGCATTAATTCAAATGGACTACCATATCTGCTAGTAGCGGAATAATATCCAGTTCCTTGATAACCCCAAGAGCGATCATAAGGATGTTCAATCAACGGTAGTAATTCTATATGTGTAAAACCATGCTCTTTTACGTATGGAATTAACTCTTCTATTAATTCGAGATAACTAAGGAATTCTCCATTCTCTTTCTTTTTCCATGAACCAAGATGTAATTCATATATAAAAACTAGATTTTCATAGATTGATTTACGTTTTTTCTTCCGTCTCCAGTTTTGATCCTTCCACTTGAATCCTCCCATTTCATAGACTATGGAGGCTGTATTAGGTCGAACTTCTGACCTGAAAGCAAAGGGATCTGCCTTATGTAATATTTGTCCAGATTGCGTCACTATTTCATATTTATATAAATGGTCTCTGAGGTCTTCTTCGATCACAATACTCCAGACACCCTCATTATTTCGTTTTTGTAAAGGAGATTTATTCCCATTCCAATCATTAAATGAACCAATCACCCGTACTTCTTTTGCATTCGGTGCCCACACAGTAAATCTTGTTCCAGTTATCTTCTTCCTATAACGTAAAACATGCGCACCAAACAATTCATAGCTTTTGTACAACGTGCCTTCGTGAAAAAGGTGTAGCTCATAATCGGTCGCGTTAGTAGCAATCAATTTTTTCACCCTTCCGTTTTATCCTAAATAATAGAATATTGTTATACTTCACTATTCTATTATTTATAATATTCTCCTTTCTACGACAAGTACGAATCGTGTGACATAAAACAACAAAATAAAACTACAGGGAAATTATTGTCGACTAACAATAGGAATTGCGAAACCGTTTCCATTGTTATACCTATTGAAACACTGATTTATTAGGAGTTTTTGTAAAGGTTTTCAAG
This sequence comes from Sutcliffiella rhizosphaerae, assembly GCF_917563925.1. Lineage (GTDB taxonomy): Bacteria > Bacillota > Bacilli > Bacillales > Bacillaceae_I > Sutcliffiella_A > Sutcliffiella_A rhizosphaerae. Next base: position 1,644 of record NZ_CAKJTJ010000062.1, on the reverse strand, counting down.
ATTGTGGAATTCGACTTAATTCTTTTTGTTTTTTGTTTGAAAGTGTCGAAAGATTTTTTGGAGGAAAAGGAAGAGAGATTACTTGTGTACACGTTTTCAATTGATTATTATTTCAAAAGAATAATTTTATTATTAAAATCAGTTTATGAGTAGGAGATAAGGGGTATAAACTAAGTTACCAGTTGAAAAGATATCTAAACGGAGCATCAGGAAATGATGAGTGAAGGATGCATGCTTGAAAGAAGAGAAAACAAAAAAAGCCATGATATTATGCAATACCACAACTTTTGATGACCCGTACGGGATTCGAACCCGTGTTACCGCCGTGAAAGGGCGGTGTCTTAACCGCTTGACCAACGGGCCTGCTATAATGGCGGAGAAGGAGGGATTTGAACCCTCGCGCCGCTTACACGACCTACACCCTTAGCAGGGGCGCCTCTTCAGCCACTTGAGTACTTCTCCAATATGGCTCCACCAGTAGGATTCGAACCTACGACCCTTCGGTTAACAGCCGAATGCTCTACCGCTGAGCTATGGTGGATTAATAAATATGGTGGGCCTAAGTGGACTCGAACCACCGACCTCACGCTTATCAGGCGTGCGCTCTAACCAGCTGAGCTATAGGCCCATAAACAAAAATGGAGCGGGTGATGGGAATCGAACCCACGACATCAGCTTGGAAGGCTGAGGTTTTACCATTAAACTACACCCGCAAAAAGGGCGACTGATGGGAATCGAACCCACGAATGTCGGAACCACAATCCGATGCGTTAACCACTTCGCCACAACCGCCATATTAAATATTCACAAAAATGGTGCCGGCGATAGGAGTCGAACCCACGACCTACTGATTACAAGTCAGTTGCTCTACCAACTGAGCTACACCGGCAAAAAAACTCTCACTTCATAAAAAAACATGGTGGCTCGGGACGGAATCGAACCGCCGACACATGGATTTTCAGTCCATTGCTCTACCAACTGAGCTACCGAGCCTTCCTATGACTTTTTCTCTAACCACAATATTAAATGGCGGTCCCGACGGGGATCGAACCCGCGATCTCCTGCGTGACAGGCAGGCATGTTAACCGCTACACCACGGGACCACTTTGGTTGCGGGGACAGGATTTGAACCTGCGACCTTCGGGTTATGAGCCCGACGAGCTACCAGACTGCTCCACCCCGCGATAATAATAATTAATTCTTTTTACTGGTGCATAATTGTTACTAACTTCTTCGACCTCTAATTGCTAGTATTAAGTAAAAATAAAACTTTCATATGTATGGCGGAGGAAGAGGGATTCGAACCCCCGCGGGCTTTGACACCCCTGTCGGTTTTCAAGACCGATCCCTTCAGCCGGACTTGGGTATTCCTCCGCATATGAAAAGAAATGGTGGACCTTGTAGGACTCGAACCTACGACCGGACGGTTATGAGCCGTCTGCTCTAACCAGCTGAGCTAAAGGTCCTTTTTGGTAGCGGCGGAGGGGATCGAACCCCCGACCTCACGGGTATGAACCGTACGCTCTAGCCAGCTGAGCTACACCGCCAAAAAGAATAATAATTTTACTTATAAGTGGAGCCTAGCGGGATCGAACCGCTGACCTCCTGCGTGCAAAGCAGGCGCTCTCCCAGCTGAGCTAAGGC
>NZ_CAKJTJ010000061.1 GCF_917563925.1 Sutcliffiella rhizosphaerae | reverse complement strand
TGTACATATATAATAATGTTAATAAAAATAAAAGGCAATATGTTACTTTAATAAATATATTGTTGATACAAATTGAAATTATATTTGATTTATAAATGAAGATCATTTAATTGTGGGTGGTAACTAATTAAGGCTAGGATCCTAGGCATGTAAAAAAAGGCAGGAGGGTGATTTTTATGAAAGTAATTAAAGGAAAAAAAATTTGGGTGTTTATGTTTGCAATAATTTTAACCAGCAATTATATGCTTTATCAAACAAGTATAGGATACAACCTACTTCCTTCGGAGGAGACAAACAGTATAGTATTAGCATCAGTAATTGATCTGGTAATATTGCTGCCATTACTCTTGATGCTTTACAGAAAAAATATGTCTGTTAGTACAACTGTCATATTATGTGTCACGGGATGTATTATAGCCTGGTTCATTATTCCGAGTCATCTTTTAGAGCCGTTTGCAACAATTAGTTGGGCAGGGATAGGTATAGCCGCCATATTCTTGGTTATGTTGATTGTTTCATTTATGCGCACTTTATCTAAAATTTTCAAACATGTGACAATGAGTTCCTTACCGCTGGTTTTTTCATTTCCCCATGCATACGATAAATATTTTCAGAAAAATCCGATAACTTATATAGCCCGCTCGGAAATACTAATGATTTATTATGCTCTCTTCTCTTGGAAAAAGAAGCCTCCTGAAGGTATGACACTTTATAAAAATTCTAGTTATATTGCCTTTCAAGTGATGCTGATTCATACTATTGTGATTGAAACATTAGGTATCCACTGGTGGCTTCATGATAAATCCATGATTCTCTCAATTATTTTATTATTACTTAATATTTATACTGTAATTTTTTTCTTAGCTGATATCCAAGCAGTGCGCTTAAATCCAACGCAAATGAATCAACAATCAATGTTTCTCTCACTTGGAATAATAAAGCGTGTAGAAATTAAATTTGAAAATATTGAGTGTCTTATCGAAGACTCAAATATACTTGAAGGTAAGGTATCAAAGGATACGATAGAATTTATGGCAAGAGACCTAGAGCAGATTTACCCTGACTTTGTTTTAAAAATGAAAACACCTGTAAGAGTCACTTTGTTGATGGGGATAGAAAAGGAGTATTCAAAAATCGCTATCAGATCTGACAATCCTTTACAGATGAAAGAAATGATACTGAATATGATAATTAATAAAGGTTCGAGGGATTAAAGTTTTAGATATTAGAAGAAAGTTTATTACTCAATTTACCAAAGAGTAAGCATTCCTTTAGTAAAAAATGTGTTTTGTACTTTTAATCTAAGTTTGTGAAAAAACTACTTAAACTACGGGATCTATGTCCCACGGGCGCTACGTTCTACTCCGACTACCGCAATAATAAAAACAAATAAAAAAATTTCAACCAGTAAAAACTGGTTAAAATTATATTACGATCGGGCGCTTTAATGGAGGAAGGATTACATAAATGATCAAACTTTTTTATAAAAACTAAACTTAAATCTACTGGATAAGAATCCATTTTAATCAATCTTTTTTCAAAATGGATTCTTTTTTGTGCCGTAGAATATGGGGTTTGTTGAACGTTTTTGATTAAACTTTATTTTAAAGCTACACCTTCGCTGAATTTATTATTTCTATTTGTCATCAAAACACCTTACATGTTTACGTATTTCCCTCTCCCTTGTGAATAGTTGTAAAACTGCTAATATTGTTCTAATAAAGACAGATGTGACGAGTAGGATTACAATAAACGGATCAATGAACCATAAAATCAGTACCGAAATCTTGCTCAAAAGAAACGCTCCACTCACTAAAACAATGGACACGAGCACTTTTGATAAAAGAACTTTCTTATTTGAATACGTAGTAATTATTATCTCCTTCTTAATAAAAGCAGAAACTAAATTAACTATGACACTTAATGACCAACATAAAATCAATATTGAGAGAGCATACACCATCGCCATTACAGTATGCCTTAATTGATCAAACTGGCGTTCGATCCCAAAGTTTGTATAGTACCAAGCACTAACTAATTCATTTAACAAATAAGTACCGTTATTTCCATTCGTTAAAATAATAAGCCCATTTCCTGTTTGTGGTTCCATCGAAAAATGTGCCTTCCAACCGTTGTTACTTCCATCATGTGTAACGATTATACTGTTATTTGCGTGATTAATAAAATGACCTAATGCCGCCTCATCATTAATAAAGCTTTCAAAACCTCTAACTTCTAAAATAGGGCTAAACATCTCTTGAACCGTGTCAGCTTCTAAAATCCCCGATCTGTGAAAGCTATTGATTTCAGCAATGATAAACTTATTCATGTCTTCTATCGTTGTATAAAGTCCGGCCGCTGCTTTCTCGGTAAATATGTAGTTTGGTAACAACTGTAGTTTTACATCGTAAGCTTTCGCTGTCTTATCTTGGAGATGATCATCCCATTGAAAACTACTATTTTCCATTCCTAACGGTGCAAGAACAACTTCATTTAGATATGAATGAAAGTCTTCTCCTGTTACTTCTTCGATCATGAGTTGCAGTAAGTTATAACCACCACCTGAATAGCTATACCGCGCTCCTGGTTCATTTTCTAATTCAACAGGTTTTGAACCACCACCAATCCCACTAAGTGATTGCTCTAAAGTAGGCAGCTGTGTATTGGACTCGTAGCCAGGATAACCTCCACCGACAGATAGCCCTGATGTATGACTTAATAACCCTCGCACTGTTATCGCTTTTTGGTCATATTCACTTTCAGGTAGCTGCCATCTTGTTATATAATTCTCAATAGGATCATCTAAATTGATGAGACCATCCTCCACCAATTTCATCACTCCAAGTGCTGTCACTGATTTAGAAATCGAAGCAACTTGAAACACAGTGTTTTGATCAACTTTCCTTTTAACGTCAAGATCCGCATAACCGAACGTACCTATCCATGTAACTTGACCATCTTCTAGCACAGAAATTGCTGCCCCAGGAATATTACATTTACTTAGTAATTTTTCAGTTTTTGTTTTTACGTCTTTAATCAATTTATCAAGATTGGTTGTTCTAGTTAGATCGTTATGATTCAAAGAAAATGGGATAGTAGTGATGATTGCCAATATAAGAAAAATGATGGCTTTTCTTTTCATAGATAACCTCCAAATTTATCAATATATAAATTTATTACTATTATGCAAATTTCCCTTGTAATTTCCAAAAATGTCACAATTCGTTCATCATTTGTACGAATTCAAGATCCGCTGTGACAACCCAAATTTTAAATAATGGATGAATCGTTACTGCGAATTTCAACAAGTTAGACGGGGTTTCTCTCGAAAAAGGAAAGCTGTCACTTGCACGTTTAGAAAAAGATGTTCCAGAAGAAGCAAAAAAGTTTAGTGCAAGCCTTTATCAAATGCTGCCAAGAATAAAATTAACCGATTTACTCATGGATGTTTCTCATATAACAGGATTTCATGAACAATTCACTCATGCTTCCAATAATCGAAAACCAGATAAAGAAGAAACTATCCTTATCATGGCTGCCCTTTTAGGAATGGGAATGAATATTGGCTTGAGCAAGATGGCTGAAGCAACACCTGGACTTACATATAAACAATTAGCCAATGTATCTCAATGGCGCATGTATGAAGATGCCATGAATAAAGCCCAAGCTATATTAGTAAATTTTCATCACAAATTACAATTATCTTCCTATTGGGGAGACGGTACTACATCCTCGTCAGATGGTATGAGAATGCAACTGGGTGTTTCGTCACTACATGCGGATTCAAACCCACATGACGGAACTGGAAAATGAGCCACCATCTATCGATTTACGAGTGATCAATTCTCTTCTTACTACACAAAGATTATTCATACAAATTCACGGGATGCGATTCATGTTTTGGATGGTTTGTTGCACCATGAAACGGATCTAAACATAGAAGAGCATTATACAGATACGGCTGGTTACACAGACCAAATATTCGGGCTGACTCATTTATTAGGATTTAAATTTGCTCCAAGAATAAGGGATTTATCGGACTCAAAATTATTTACAATAGATAAAGCAAGTGAATATCCAAAACTAGAAGCCATTTTACGTGGACAAATAAATACAAAGGCCATTAAAGAAAATTATGAGGATGTTTTGCGATTAGCTCATTCTATAAGGGAAGGAACAGTTTCAGCATCCCTTTTTATGGGGAAACTAGGTTCCTATTCAAGACAAAACAGCTTAGCTACAGCCTTACGGGAGATGGGCCGAATAGAAAAAACGATCTTTATTCTTAATTACATTTCAGATGAATCTCTAAGAAGAAAAATACAAAGAGGATTGAATAAAGGAGAAGCCATGAATGGGCTGGCAAGAGCTATTTTCTTCGGAAAACAAGGAGAGCTTAGGGAACAAACCATACAACATCAGCTTCAAAGGGCCAGTGCTTTAAACATAATTATCAATGCCATTAGTATCTGGAATACTTTACATCTCACAAAAGCAGTTGAATATCAAAAACGGACAGGTAGCTTTAATGAAGATTTATTGCATCATATGTCACCTTTAGGCTGGGAACATATTAATCTACTAGGAGAATACCATTTTAATTCGGAGAAAGTGATCTCATTAGATTCTTTAAGACCACTAAAACTTTCTTAACGTTGTTAAAAATGGAGGGACCGTCTTGAAAATAGGCTTAGCGTTGTAAATCCGCATTTTCCTGACGGTACCCCTACTACAAAGAAATAATTCGGAATATGATTATTCCTATAAGAATGATTACTATTACCACCAACGCTATATAAGAATGAGCAAAAAATAAAACTATGTTAATATTACTAGTTAAATTTGTCGAAATTAATATTCATTTGTTGAAACCATTCCCTTTTATGCTACTTTAATCCATTATATAATACATAGTTCTTTTTTCTGAGGAGGCACGTCTAATATGAAATACTCTTCTAAGGATGTAGTACTTAAGTGTATAGAAAGTAGAAGGAAAATATTAATAGCTAAAGGATTAGTTAAAGGATTCAGTGATCCTACAGTGATTGAATTAAGTAAAGAATTAGATCAATTAATATTTACGTACCAGAAGTGATATTTTTCACTACGCTAAGTAATATTCATTTGCTTCATCCTGTTTTTATGGGCGACCTTCCAGTTGCCTTTTCTTATTTTGTTTCTACCCATTTCATATAGTGATTATAGTATTTATCAAGAATGCATGATTTGTCTTCTAAATGCTCTACAACTTTTTTTGAAAACAAGAAAATACCATTTTCATCAAAAAAGTTTACAATATAAATACCGTCTGGATCTCTCACTTCGTATGACTTCTTTTCCCATCGAACAAAAGCATTTGTTAGAGCTATTTCTCTTATACATTCATTGAAGTTATTAAATACATACTTTTTCATTTACTCCCCCTATTCCTTTCGTTTCTACAGTGATTACTAATAGAGTTATTAGTACTAGTTACCCAAAACTAGTTTTCTGATTAATTCTCTTTAGAGAACGTTTTCTCCTTCATTGTAATGGTACTTTTAAAACAAACAAATAAGAGCACCAAACAAAGCACATATGAGCCAGTTTAGTGCCCTCCAATTTTAGGTTAGGCTGAAAATACATAATTATAGAGTAAAACGAATGAATTTAGAATTTCCATGTAAATTACTCTTATTAGAAAAACTTAGTTCCTTTTCTGAACCTTAGTGTTTTACACCATCTTCTAGTTTAATAAAAAAATAACAAATTTATCTAAACCTATTTATTGCTTCTTTAAGGTCGTGTATTTGTTCATTAAGAATTTTAAGTTGGTTGTCGTCTAGTATTATAAGCTTTAATTTTAGACATTCGAGGTATTGAATATTATTCTTAATGATTTCTAATTCTTTAGAATTTTACACACTTTATCACCTCAAAGTCTATTAAGCTGTAAATAGTGTACCCCTAACTAGTTACTTATAAACTAATGAATTATCAAGAATACATAGAAAAATTTAGGTCCAATAATAAGTTCAATTGTTACAAACTTCGCTTCTCATACCATTAAAATTAGGAATTTTAGGTCAATGATTATTTAATACTTTATATTAAAATGAAATTTAATCATAAAAAGCAACTGACTAAATCGCTGTCCATTCAGCAGCTAACGCAATTACACCTATTTCGTGTGATTATTTTCCATTTTTTATTATTCTCACCTCTGCTGCACTTATACTGTCAAAGGTGATCGTTCCCCTTTCTTATCCACAATCCATATCCATAAAGTGTTACTGCTAACTTCCAATAAGGCAACTTCCCAGAGTTGTCTTTTTTTGTTTGTTAACACCATTTCTTGATTACTGAATAAATTGTATTATCATTTACCCAATGTTTTTCTACCTTCTTCTTAAGCAGCTAATAAATTATGGCTGCTTTTTCAAATGTTCGCTTTTCATGCATAACCTTTTATGGTGTCATGTTCGTACCATATTTAGTTGTTCCACAATCTGGCCCTTTAAATGAAAAAAGACGCATTTCCTAAAGAAACGAGCCCGATTGTTGAAGAAAGAACAAAAAGTATTATTTGAAGTCTTTATGAATACTATCATTTTTACATGTTAATTGTTGTCAATCGTTAGAGACACAAAAGTCCTTAATATTAAAGGACTTTTGTGTCATTCTTAATCAATTTTAGATTTTAATTAATCAAGCTTTCATTCGGAGAATTGAACTCCGATAAATGCGATGATTGTCAATAACTTGTTTACATAAAGGAACACCTATGATATTACATATTAAAAAACATCGCATTCATCTGCTTTTTGATTTCAGAATAATCGAGAGGCACATTCCCCTCTTCCCATTTCCATGTTAACAAATTAAAGGTTTCTACAATTAAAAAGGCTAGAAGTTCAATGTTAGTCTCCGTCTGTTCTGTAACTTTCAGATGCAACAAAATATCTTTCATTAAATCGTGATTGCACTGCTCCAAACGAGCCAGTTCCTCGAATGCCTCTGTTGTACCTATTTGTTTTGACTCATTAATAATTTTTTTAATCAACTCTGGATTAAGTTGATTTTCTCGAAAGTAAATGAGATGATCCGTAATATCGTTATAGCTAACTGGTTTTGATAAAAAATCCTGTACTATTTTTTCTCTATATTGAACTTCTGTATCAATAATTTCTTTAAATAAAGTTCGCTTAGAATCGACATAATGATATATTGTACTTTTTCCTACCCCTGACATTTTGGCAATTTGATCAAGGGACGTATTTTTATATCCAAATTCACTAAAAGCTATCGTTGCATGTTTAAAAATTTCTGTCTTTGTGTTCTTACTCATTAATTGTTCCTCCAAATAGATTATAGGATTATCATAACATAATAAGCACTTCTAACTATTTCATTATCAAGGTTGTTTGACCTTTGAAGTGTCCTTAATTAACAAGGAAATAAGAAACGTGAAGACAATGGTTCCACAAGCAAATAGAAACGCTTGGTTTACACCTGATGTTAAGGAGAGTTCGTAGCTTCCGCCGAATTTTTCCATGTAAGCTTCTTGTCCTCGGCTCATGATAGTAATAAGCAAAGCTGTTCCTATCGCCCCAGATACTTGCTGAACTGTATTTAAAATTGCAGAACCATGAGAATAAAATTCCTTAGGCAATTGGTTCAAACTCATTGTCATAATTGGCATCATAAAAAGGGAGATTCCTAACATCATAAACGAATGGAGCAAAATTATTTTACCTAATGTCACGTTTATATCTAAAAATGAAAATAGGAGAAGCGTGACAGCTACGATAACCAATCCAATACGAGATAACCACCTTGCCCCATATTTATCAAACAACTTCCCTGATAAAGGAGACATAATTCCCATTATGATACCACCTGGAAGCATCGCTAAACCCGTTTGTAAAGCAGAGATGTTCAATCCATCTTGCAAGAACATGGGCAATAAGATCATGGAAGAAAACATGGCCATCATAGTTAATGTAAGAATAATCGCCCCAATGGTAAATAAGGGAAAGCTAAAAGGACGCAAAGATAGCATGGGGTGTTCTAAACGATTTTGTCGGATAGTAAAAAAGATTAAGCCTACGCATCCCACAAGGATTCCAATGAGTACTTCTAGGCTTGCCCAACCTGCTCCTCCTTTTCCCGCACTGCTAAATCCATATACAATCCCACCAAAACCTAATGTTGAGAACAGGACCGAGATAAAGTCCAATTTTAGCTTTGTGACATCAATAACGTTGCGGAGCATTTTCCACGAAAATAAAAGGGCAAATATTGCAATCGGCAAGACAAAGAAAAATAGCATTCTCCAAGAAAAATAAACGATGATAACCCCAGATACTGTAGGACCAATGGCTGGAGCAAATAAAATAACAACTCCAAGAGCTCCCATTACACGTCCCCTTTTTTCAGGTGAAATCAATGCTAGAACAACTGCACTCATTAGAGGCAAGATAATGCCTGTTCCAGCCGCCTGGATTACTCGACCAGCAAGTAATAATTCAAAATTTGGTGAAACTCCTGCAATGAATGTACCTAGTGTAAAAAGTCCCATTGCAGTCAAATATAATTGCCTTGTTGTAAATCTTTGCATTAAATACGCGGTTATCGGAATAAGGATTCCAATAGTCAGCATATAAGAAGTTGTCAACCATTGCGCTATACTGGCTGTAATATTTAATTGAACCATGATTTCTGAAAGAGCGACATTCATTAAGGTTTCATTTAAGACCGCAACAAATGCTCCAATAATCATGACGGCTATTAAAGGTCCCTTTTTCATGTCTGTAATTTGCTTTGTTGGTGTCACTGATGCATCAAAAGCCAATTCTCCACACTCCTAGTTTAAATTTATTAGTTAATTGTGTTTTTACGTATCTATCAAAGAAAGAACACCACCTTGTCCGTGTCCTTTCAGAAATAAGTTAATTTGATTAATAGCTGGTAAATCCTCCATCTGCGGTTAAGACCGTACCGTTAACAAAGCTAGAAGCTTCAGAGGCTAGAAACAAAACAACCTCTGCAATTTCTTCAGACGCCAAAACCGAATATTGGCCCCAGCCCCAGATTGAAAGCGCTCTAATCCAAACGGATTAACACCTTCGTTAATCCCCAAATTTGGTTTTAATCGAACCTGGAGCAATCGCATTACAACGTATTCCTTGGTGATCATGATAATACGCAATATTTCTTGTAAGCCAACGATGCTTACTAGCTGTGTACGCTGTACCGGCTTTCCCTCCATGCAGCACCCCAATGATGACATATTAATAATATTCCCTTGACCTTTTTCGACCATTTTTTTTATTGCTTCTCTAGATAGCCTCATGGGTGCAGTTAAATTTATGCTTATGTTTTTTTCCCAGAACTCATCTGTTATTTCGGTTACCGGTGTCAACCGGTCTAATATTCCTGCATTATTGACCAAAATATCAAGGGTTTGAAATGAATCAAGGGTAGTTTGTATGAGATGCTCAATATCAGTTAACTTGGACACATCCGTTTTTACTCCTAAAGCCCTTCCCTTTAACTGTTCAATTTCTTTTACTGTATCTTGGATACGCTGTTCACTAATATCATGCGATAATGACATTAGCTCCTTCATCTGCGAATCGCTTTTCCGATTCCAGAGGCTGCCACCGTAACAATAGCTACTTTTCCCTTTAATTGCATATGTGTCACCTTCTTTAGAGTTAAAAAATACTATTAATTTTCGCCACTTCATCATCTGTTAATTGAATCTCTGCTGCACGTATGTTTCCTTTCACTTGCTCTATTCTTTTTGCCCCAGGAATAATGACGTCAATTGTTTTTTGTGTCAAATACCAAGCTAGAACAATGTGAGCCACTTCTTCTTCTTTCGAGGTAGCGATTTCTCGCAATTCCTCAACCTTCTGTAAGTTTTTCTTAAATGCACTGCCTTGAAAATTTGGCATTTGGGCACGGAAGTCATTGAATGTACTCTTTTCATGATATTTTCCAGTCAAAAGCCCAAGCTCAAGCGGAAAATAGGGAATAAACGTAATCTGATTTTCTACTGCGTAAGGGAGGAAATCCTTTTCCGCAGAACGTTTCAATAGATTATACTCTGATTGAATAACATCCACATACCCATCTTTATTAGCTTCCTTTAACTGTTTAAATGAAAAATTGGAAACCCCAATAGCACGTATTTTCCCTTCCAATTTGAGGTCATGAAGTGCACCTACTGCTTCGTCCTTTGGTGTGTCTTCATCTGGAAAATGAATATAAAATAGGTCGATGTAATCTGATTTCAGCCGTCGAAGGCTCTCTTCAACGGATTGTTTTAAGAAAGCAGGTGAGTTATCGAACACATAATTTTGTTCTTTTTCATCGGTATATTTATGAGCCGCTTTAGTTGCAATAACAACATCCTCCCGTTTATACTCTTGAACCACTTCTCCAATGATTTCTTCGGAATATCTAGGGCCATAGCTAAAAGCTGTGTCCAACATCGTAATCCCCGATTCCAATGCAGCCCGAACGATATTGCGACCTTCTTCATCACTTACATTTGGAAAAATATTGCGACCCCCTACCGCATTGGATCCTAATCCGATTGGGTGTGCCTTTACATCAGATTTTCCTAAAGAAACATAATTTTTCATAAGATAAACAATCCTCCCTCAGAACATTAGACCATATTAGTTTTTTAGTCTAATAGTAAATTAACACATTTTTCTGGAATATGTAAAGGAAACACCTTTCTCAACACAATAAGGTGTTATTTTTTATGAACATTATGTATTTTAAAACTCAAAACATCTAATGGTTTTATAAATTGTCTGGAACCTTCTGTTAGTGAAGTAATCACAATCACAAAAATAGATACTATTTGTGGTAAAATATTACTAAAATTCTTTTCAGGGGGAATTAAGAAATGATTTCTGACTTACAAAAAGTACTAGAGATAATAAAATTAGGAGAAAAGTTAAAATATGAATTGAGACATAGTTGGTTATCAAATGGTAGGCAAGAAAGTGTGGCGGAGCACACATGGAGGGTTTCTCTTATGGCTATGTTAATAGAACCTTATTTAAAAGAGAAAGTGAACTCTTCTAGGATGCTCAAAATGATTATTATACATGATTTAGTAGAAGCTGATGCTGGCGACATTCCAGCCTTTGACACTCTAAATAATCTGGCAATTAGAGAGCAGAAGGCTACAAATGAAATTAAATCAATTGAAAAGATACGCGATATTTTAGGAAATGATTTAGGGAAAGAGTTTTATGAATTATGGTTTGAATTTGAAGAAAAAAATACATATGAAGCTAAAGTTGCCAATGCCTTAGACAAACTCGAAGCTCAAATACAGCATAATGAAGCTGACATATCAACCTGGCTGGACATAGAGTATGAAATGAGTTTTTTGCTAGATAAACATGTAGAGTTTGATACAAATCTACAGATTTTTAAAGATTTAATTGAGGATACTGCCATTAAGAAGATGGCTAATTCTGGGATTAATATTAGTGAGTTTAAAGAAAAGGCTATGGCTAAATAAAATTATTAACGCAGCTTTAGAAATTGAAAAGCACCCTATTATGGAATATTGAACTGTACCCCAAATAATGGACAGTTTATAAAAAAGACCTATGCGGCTAGTAAATGACCTCGGTATTGAACGAGGGCACTGAAAAACTCCAATATTTATTAAAGGCAGTTGAAAGTTAAATGAACTTTCAGCTGCCTTTTTATTTTATAATATTGTTATCAAATGTATGTAGGTGGTATCCAAGTGATTTCA
>NZ_CAKJTJ010000060.1 GCF_917563925.1 Sutcliffiella rhizosphaerae | reverse complement strand
CAAGACGTAGACTCCTGCGGGAGAAGTGGCCAATGTGAGACCCCGCAGGCGAAGCCGAGGAGGCTCGCGGGTCACCCGCGGAAAGCGAAGTCTTGCACGGAAATCAATAGCGGTATTTATTATCGGCCATTATATTGTTCGTCTTTTTGTTTGTGTTCTTTAGTTTTGTCCCAGCCTCTTTTTCTATGTAACATAAAGCATCAATTACTTGCCTATTTTCAATATATACATGAAACTTTTTGCTATCTCACCCGTCTTATTAGGTAAGAATGAAAAGGAGGTCATCAGCGTCATGATGATGCACCTGATGTTACTGCTAGTATGTATGGCAGCTTTAATGATAATTATACGGAAGATGGTTTCAATTGAAATGAGATATACTCCAAACAACACGGATGATGAAGTGAAACATAATGCAACGGTCTTACTTTGGGGAATCGGAATTTTAGGTTTAATTCTATTTATTCCGTATCAAGCTTGGGTGCTTGCAGGTAGTTCTCAAGGGTTGCATGGAGCACTTGTAATGGGGGCAAGTCTAATATTCAGTGTATTCATTTGTTTTTCAACGTACTATTTCATAAAAGGACGGCGGTTAAAATCGAGGCTTCCTTCCCTATAAAAAAATTCCTAGGAAATGACTACCTAGGAATTTTCTTTTTCAATTTTTGTTTTACGAATCGTAAAATCCATTCCAGGATAATATGCATTCTTTACGAGTATATTTGGCCCAAGACAGGCAACAGCTGGACAGTGACAGTCTAACTCTTGGGAGATAGCTGTACCTTTCCATTTCTCATATGCGGTTGGCAGGTCGGTATCGACAATATTTCCTAGTGGAGGAGTATCTCCAAAGTCTGTCACAATGACATCGCCATTGAAAATATTCACGTTTAACCTGGAGCGCCCATCAGGATCGTTACGAACCGTCACATTTTTTGCCGCATACACACGTTTTAGCAATGCTAAATCATCAGGATTGTCACTGCAAGGATAGAACGGCAATGTCCCAAATAACATCCACGTTTTTTCATCACGCATATCAAGGAGACGATGGATGGCATCTCTCATTTCATCCAGTGTCAACACTTCCATTCCGCTTGCGAAATCGCTAGGGTACATAGGGTGCACCTCGTGCCTCTGACAATTCATCTCTTCCACGATTTGTTTGTGAATGTTCTCAATATGAGGCAAGGTACGCTTGTTCAACATTGTCTCGGCAGAAACAATCACGCCAGCTTCAGTTAGTGCCTTTGAATTCTCGATCATTCGCTCAAAATATTTTGCTCGTTGTTTATAAGTTGGTTTGCGCTCCATCATCGCAAAGCCGCCTTCTACAAAATCATCAATCGTGCCCCAGTTATGAGAAATATGTAACACATCCAAGTAAGGAATGATCTTCTCATATCTGGCTAAATCTAATGTTAAGTTAGAATTGATTTGCGTCCGCACACCGCGTTCATGTGCGTACTTTAAAAGCGGCAAGACATACTCGTTCACCGACTTCATACTCATCATCGGCTCTCCACCTGTGATACTAATGGAGCGCAGACGTGGTATTTCTTCAAGCCTGCGAATTAGTAAATCAAGTGGCAGGGCCTGAGGGTCCTTCGGTTGTAAGGTATAACCAACAGCACAATGCTCACAACGCATATTACAAAGCGTTGTCGTCGTAAACTCAACATTTGTCAGTTCGCTTTGACCGAATTCTTTTACATCTAAATAAGCTTCCCATGGATCATAGGAAGGGGTAATTGGAGGTAATATTGTTGTTTTCATCTTTTGCTCCTTCATCAACAAAACATACCCTTCATTTTATCATGAATCTGTTCAAAACAGACCTTAAATTTTTCAGATGGTTGCCCAAAACGGGTCAGTAAGGTACTATTAAGGCAAACGCACATGTATGTCAGAAAGGTGAGATAAAAATGGGCAAGGCAACAGAAAACAAAGAATCTCAAGTGGATTATTTAAAAAATAGATTGAACATGTTTTTAGAAGTAGTCGATTCATTAGATCCAGAATCAACCGACTTGGACGATATAGACCGCCTAATTGAAATGCTGGATGATTTAGAAGGAAAATACAATCAATTTAAGAAAGATTGGTAAAACCGGGTGATGTTCACTCGGTTTTTTGTTTTTTTGAAACAATTTGAAGCACCTAGTCGTCAAACAACTGATACAAAAAGAGAAGGGGATAACGTGAACGAAGGGGAGAAGAACCATCTACTTGAGAAGGTCATGCTGGAATTTGGAGACCAGCATGCCAGACTTGCCTACTCATATGTTAAGGATAAAGAAACGGCGAAGTATATTGTTCAAAATGTTTTTGTAAAATGCTATACCAAGCTAAATGAATTCAGACATGAATCAAGCCTGAAAACATGGTTATACCGAATAACCATAAATGAATGTAAAGACTATTTGAAAAGTTGGAACTATCGTAAAACAAGGCTGCTTGACCTTTATCAAAGCAGAAAGATTTACATCATCAATGGAAGAAGTTGCAAAAGAGAAGTGGGATAGAACCTTATTAAAAAACCCTAAAATCATTTTTCTATATTTTTACGAGGAGTTAACAATGGAGGAGATTATCCATTAATACCGTAAAAACAAGGCTAAGGCGTGGAAAAGAAAAACTCAAACAAAAAGTAGAAGGGAATGAAATTTTTGGCGATCATAATGATAATCTTTTCTCTGAATTTGAAGAAATAACGTTTGATGATAATGATAGAAAAAAGGTATATCAGAAATTAAATCAAAAGAAACGTCATAACGTTAAACCAACCTTCTTTTTCTCTTTTTCAGTTTAGCAGCAGCTACCCTTCTTTTCCTAGTGCTACTTCCTTCTACAGGTTTAATTAATTATGGAGGTCAGAGTGACAAGGGAGATAAGTCTCTTGTAATGGAAGAAGCAGAGGGGAGTAAAAAAGGAGTAGTACTGTTGAAAAATGAAGTGGACAGATCTCCGATAATTATTCTTCTATCCCATGATGGTAATGAAAAATTGAGCATACTATCTGTCCCAAGGGATCTATATGTTCCTATTCTATATCATGATGGGCAGGTAATGATCAAGGATAAAATAACGCATGTAACAGCTTTTGGTGGGGATGTGGATGTACAGAAAACGATAAATTCCTATTTTCAAATTAACCCAGATTTCTACTCAGAAATGACACATAATGAATTGATTGAACTTATTGATGGTTTCGGTGGGGTCGAGGAAGCAGATGGTAAGGCGATTACCGGTGAAGAGACATTAACCTTACTTTTAGAGAGAAATCTTCCTAATTCTAGCAATAATGAAGTACAACATTATCAGATTCTAGAAGCATTTTTGGTAAATCTCCTCGAAAAATCAGAACTCTTTACTGACTACTTCCCAAGTGATGTGGACATGCATTCCATCATGATGGAAGATAAGCTTGAAAGTGGCCTGATTGATGCTAGGTTTTATTACTTTCTTAACGAAGAGGATCTTGAAGATATTATCAATCAATTAAAGTAAGTACAAAAGCTGGCGTCTGCCAGCTTTTCCATTGTTACGCCCATCCACCCCAAAGTTCAATTTTATTACCATCCGGATCTTTAACGTAAAAAGACAACCCGCATGCCCCATTGTCTTCTATAGAGCTAATATCACTTTCCATCGCTTTTATTTCCTCATATAACTCGCGGATATTTGAGACTGCTAAAGTTAAAATGCATTGTTCATTACCATCAATTTCTGTATAAGTAAGATTTACTTTTTCGGCAGTTTTTATTAAAAAGATGCTTTGGTCAGGGGTGATTCTAAATTGAGCTTGCGTGGATTCAGAGGTGATGTCATTCATTCGTTCTAGGCGTAGAATGCGCTGATACCAACTGGTAGATTCCTCGATATTTGTTACGGGTAAATAGATACAATTAATGCCTTTCATTACCTTGTTCTCACTCATTACATGTTCCTCCTAAACATTGATTATATGAAGATGCTGTAACTGGCTTTGGAGCGGTTGATTGACTCCAAGCTTTGTTTGAAAGGTTCTCGGGAGAATGAATGTGACATGTTCATAATTTTCTATGCTGATACTTTGATGGTCCGTTAATCCTGTAATTTCATGACCCAGCATTGCGAATTGAAAAGGAGACTGAACATAAACGGTCTCTGCAAGCATTGTTAAGCACTGATGTAAACCTTCGAGACAAGCGTTATTTACAAAACTAAGTGGATATTGAATAGAGAAAATTTCTTCTATTTTAGAAATAGGAATGGACACATCTAACCAATCCGGTTCCCCTTCACACTTTATCATCGTAATCATAAAAGGTAATTTACCATGTTCCATAATGGATAGAGTACCGAACATAGGGCTAGAATCTAAAGAAGAGGGAGCTGTAAACTCAACAAAAGACAACATACTTACGTTGTTTAAAGCTTTCGATAGTCTATCATTATTTTCTACTGGTGAAAATTCCATCGAAAGTTCATAATAACCTCCGCACCAGTCATCTCTATTCACAATGATTTCCTGTTTTCTGCAAGCAGTACTTTTTCTAAAATGCTTCCAACTCCTAGTGCAATAAATCCATTAAAAAAGACAAATAGGCATGCTAATATCGCACTCCCTTTTTCGCCATCAGAAAAAAGGAAAAAACAGAAAGCAATAACAGATATAAAAATTGCTGTAATTCCTAAAAAATTTATAAAACCGGATAATTTCATCAGTTAATCCATCCCTAATTGTTTTTCTTTGTTGATATATTCCAACCAATTAAATAATACCATAAAAACCCAAATGTTAAGTGAATTTTCCAACAACATTTTCATCCTTTTCATGGAATCGGTTACAAAATCCTTTATCCTTCTAAATGGAACAAGTATAATAATGAGTGTATAAAAAAAGAAACGTAGAACTTTTCAACAGGGGATAGGAGAGGAATTTTAATAATGAACAAGCTATATGAAAGCATGTATGATTTAATCGTTGAAACTTCCACAAAACTTCCGAAAGATGTACGTCGTGCGATTGCGAAAGCGAAGCTAAGTGAGAGTGCGGGAACACGTGCAGCCATGTCACTTGCAACGATTACGAATAACATTACGATGGCGGATGAAAATGTGTCTCCAATCTGTCAGGACACAGGACTACCTACCTTTAAAATAAAAACCCCGGTTGGTGTGAACCAGCTTGAAATCAAAAAAGTTATTAAAGAAGCGATTGTACAAGCAACGAAGGATGGAAAACTACGTCCAAACTCTGTAGATTCTTTAACAGGTGCAAACAGTGGCGACAATTTAGGTGATGGCGTTCCTGTTATTAAATTTGAGCAATGGGAAAAAGATTACATTGACGCTCGCCTTATTTTAAAAGGTGGCGGCTGTGAGAACAAAAATATTCAATATAGCCTACCATGTGAGCTTGAAGGACTTGGCCGAGCAGGGCGTGATCTTGATGGAATTCGAAAATGCGTGATGCATTCCGTTTACCAAGCACAAGGACAAGGCTGTAGTGCGGGTGTCATCGGAGTTGGGATTGGTGGCGACCGTACGTCAGGCTATGAGCTAGCGAAAGAGCAGCTTTTCCGTAGCTTAGATGATGAAAATACGATGCCAGAGCTAAAAGAACTAGAAGAGTACGTTATGGAAAATGCGAATAAGCTTGGAATCGGAACAATGGGCTTTGGTGGTGAAACAACGCTCCTAGGCTGTAAAGTTGGAGTGGGACACCGCATTCCTGCAAGCTTCTTCGTTTCAGTTGCTTATAACTGCTGGGCTTACCGCCGTCTAGGGGTAAATATCAACCCTGAAACTGGTGAGATCAATGAGTGGCTCTATCAAGAAGGGGACATGATTGACTTCTCTAAAGAGCAGACAAATGAGGAAGAAGTGGCGGCAACAAGTGATGCAAGCGAGATCGAGTTAGAAGCTCCTATTACAGAAGAAAAAATTCGTTCCTTAAAAGTAGGAGACGTTGTTCGCATCAATGGTAGAATGTTCACTGGCCGTGACGCGATCCATAAACATTTATCAGACCATGATGCACCAGTTGATCTAGACGGGCAAATCATTTATCACTGTGGTCCTGTAATGCTAAAGGATGAGGAAGGAAACTGGCATGTGAAAGCTGCTGGCCCAACGACAAGTATACGCGAGGAGCCATACCAAGGGGATATTATGAAGAAGTTCGGTATCCGTGCAGTAATGGGTAAAGGCGGAATGGGTGCAAAAACATTAAAAGCACTAGAAGAGCATGGCGGCGTTTACTTAAATGCAATTGGTGGAGCAGCCCAGTATTACGCAGACTGTATTAAAGGTGTCGACGGCGTAGACTTGATGGAATTTGGTATTCCAGAAGCAATGTGGCACTTAAATGTAGAAGGCTTCACAGCTGTTGTGACAATGGACTCTCACGGGAACAGCCTTCATGCAGATGTAGAGAAGTCATCGTTGGAAAAGTTGTCTCAATTTAAAGATCGTGTGTTTAACTAAAACTAAAGGTTCTGTTTGCCAACTAGGTAATCAGAGCCTTTTTTCTATGCTAGATAATTTCCCCCTGAATGTACAAACTAATTTGGAGGGGGTTATCATAATAAGAATTTTTCTAACTTGTCTACTAGTATTTACGCTCGTCTCACCATCTACTGCAGATAAAATTCAATACTATAAAGGTAGTCCTACGTTACAAGATGTGAAAAAAATCATGAAATTTAAGGTGTTTGAACCAACAAAGTTAGATTCTGATTGGATAGTATCAATAAAGTATCATCCAGACGATGAAACGACAGCAAAAGGTTTTACGATGAGTTTTTTATCAAAAAAAGATAATGAAGGAATAATGAGCCTCTCACAAAAGAAAGGAAATGGGAATAAACCCGATTATGAGGAATTAGAAAAAGTAACCATCAATGGCGAAGTTGGTTACTTCAAAAAATGGGGAACTGATTACGACCATAGAGGGAAAATCACTGGTGGTTTACTATGGTGGGAGCAAAAGGGTACTTCTTTTGAATTCTGGAGTGTAAAGTGTTCTAAGGAATGTATGATAACTTTTGCAGAATCATTAAAATAAAGAGGAGCTGGGACAAAACAAAGGTTGTTTCTTTGGGACAAGTATTTTTTGTCCCCATTTACTTTTACGTTACGGAGCTCATCTTCTCCTTTTTGATAGCAATCATGCTATGAACAAACCCAGGAAATCCTCCAAGAAAACTTCCCCATATAGCGAACATGAAAAACTTCCAATTTTCCGTCACTAGGGAAATCACCAAAAAGACTGAAGGAATTACAATTAAAACAGCTAACGAAACGTACAAAGCGACCCTTGGGTTATTTTTCATTCGAATATCACCTCCATTTTATCTATTCCACATCCACTAAAATTCCCCTGCAAATAAACTGGAAAACAATACACAGTATCTTTTATTCTTACGTGAAGAAATCTATAAACATGAAAGGAAAGGAGGGAAAATAAATTGAAAAAACTACTCAATATTATTCTTTTATCAGCAATAGCACTATTATTAATTCCGCAGCTATCTCAAGCGGATAATTACTCTACGACAACCTCGCACTGGGGCTTTAAAAGAAGTACAAACCATGAGCCACCAGATGCAGGCGAAAAGTATAGTAAGCTTCTCAAAAAGCATGATGCTTTCTACTTAGGAGATACCTCCAAAAAAGAAATTTATTTAACGTTCGATAATGGATATGAAAATGGCTATACCTCACAAGTGCTCGATGTATTAAAAAGGAAAAAGGTACCTGCAGCCTTTTTTGTAACAGGATATTATTTAAAAGACCAGCCAAAGCTAGTGAAACGAATGGTGAAAGAGGGACATATCGTCGGGAATCATAGCTGGCATCACCCTGATATGACAAAAGTAAATGACGTTCGCTTCAAAAAAGAACTCGATATGGTAAAAGAAGAATTCCAAAAAATCACGGGAATTGAGACGATGACATACCTTCGTCCTCCACGAGGAACCTTTAGTGACAGGTCACTTGCCCTAGCAAGTGAGATGGGCTATCAGCATGTTTTTTGGTCCTTAGCGTATGTGGATTGGCAAACCGATCAGCAAAAAGGCTGGAGATACGCCTACGATAATATTATGAAACAAATACATCCTGGTGCAGTACTACTTCTTCATTCTGTGTCCAAGGACAATGCAGATGCGATGGAAAGAGTCATTGACGATTTACAAAAACAAGGCTATGAATTCAAAAGCCTTGATGACATCGCTGCACACCATACTATTCCCAATCCTATTCTCCTTATACAAGAAGATTGACTCCTTTGTTGCTTTCAAAGGGGTTATTTTTATGTTTGCTGTTTGGCAACAACGAAGAAAGTCGTTATAATTGGGACAGTACAAAAAGGACGGTGGAGAAATTGGTGAAACTAAAGATAGAAGGTCCTTATGATTTTGACAGAGTTTTGCAGCGCTTATCAATTGATCCTTTAATGGTGATAGATCAAAAAGAGCGATTTGTTCAAGTACCGATTTATCAAGGCGGAGAACCGATTGTTGTAAAAGTGCAGGCAACAGGTACAAAAAGCGATCCAGCTTTTCAACTTTTCAGCCAAGCAGACCTGACACCAGCTGACATCGACCATATAAAAGCTATTTTTCAATGGGAGCAACCACTGAATGAAATAGGCGCACATTTTGCTGATACCGACCTTGCAGCCATTTTCCAAGAGCATGAAGGCACTCCACTTGTATTGGATTTTGACCTCTACCACTGTCTGATGAAATGCATCATACACCAGCAGGTCAACATGAAATTTGCCCATACTTTAACGCAACGTTTCGTCCATACATTTGGCTTTGAAAAAGAAGGGGTCTGGTTTTATCCAAAGCCAGAAGACGTCGCTAAACTTGAGTATGAACAAATTACCGAATTGAAAATGAGCCGCCGAAAAGCCGAATATATTATAGATACTTCGAAGCTAATTGCACAAGGTGATTTACCACTATATAAACTTCATACAAAAACCGATGAAGAAATTTTAAAAGAACTGGTGAAAATAAGAGGAATCGGACCTTGGACGGTTCAAAACTTATTATTATTTGGTCTTGGTCGCCAAAATCTTTTCCCAGTAGCAGACATTGGCATTCAAAATGCCATAAAAATTTTAAAAGATCTCGACCAAAAGCCAACTGCTTTGCAAATGCAGGAATGGGCAAAGGCATGGGACCCATATATGAGCTATGCTTCCCTCTATCTATGGAGAAGCATCGAACCGCAACCTGAGGAGTTAGTTACATGAAAACAAAGAAACCAACACAGAAACAAACAAGCGTTACGATGAAAATAGGACAAACCTTTCCATTGACGATTAAACGTTTAGGCATCAATGGGGAGGGTGTCGGGTACTTCAAAAAGCAAGTCGTGTTCGTACCAGGAGCACTACCCGATGAAGTCGTTGTCGCAGAAGTAACAGACATCAAACCGAAATTCGCAGAGGCAAAAATCAAAAAAATCAGAAGTAAATCACCACACCGCATCACGCCGCCATGTCCCATTTACGAGCAATGCGGCGGCTGCCAGCTTCAACATTTACAATACGAACAACAGCTAGTCCTAAAACGAGACATCGTCATTCAATCTTTGGAACGCCATACAAAGCTGAATGTAGACAAGCTAACGATAAAGCCAACCATTGGCATGGAAAACCCATGGCATTACCGCAACAAAAGCCAATTCCAAGTGGGTAAACAAAAAGAAAAAATTATCGCAGGACTTTACGGTGCAAACTCTCATAAACTCATTGATATCAATGACTGCATGGTCCAACACCAGGCAACTACTGAAGTTACCAACACCGTCAAAAAGATACTAGATGATTACAACATCCCTGTTTACAACGAAAAAAGCGGCAATGGAGTAGTTCGTACCATCATGACGCGAATTGGCTTTTCAACAGGAGAAATCCAAGTGGTACTCATCACCGCCCAAGAAAAACTCCCAAGAAAAGACCTAATCATAGAAGAAATTCAAAAACGCTTACCAAAAGTGAAAAGCATCCTCCAAAACATCAACGGCAAAAAAACATCACTCATTTTTGGAGATGATACGATTCACTTAAGTGGAGAAAAAGTCATCCAAGAAACATTAGGAGATGTATCGTTTGAGTTAAGTGCTCGCGCATTCTTCCAGCTCAACCCGGTACAAACGGTTAAACTCTATGACTTAGTCAAAGACGCCGCAGCCTTAACAGGCAAAGAAAAGGTCGTCGATGCATATTGTGGAGTAGGAACCATCGGACTATGGTTAGCAGAAAAAGCAGGAGAAGTCCGCGGCATGGACACCATCCCAGAATCCATCGAAGACGCCCAAAAAAACGCCAAACGCCACGGCTACACCAACATGACCTACGTCACCGGCAAAGCCGAAAAATGGCTACCAAGATGGGTAAAAGAAGGTTGGAGACCAGACACTATCGTAGTAGATCCGCCGAGAACTGGGCTTGATGAAACATTTATGAAGACAGTCTTGCAGGTAGAGCCGAATAAACTAGTTTATGTATCCTGTAATCCCTCTACATTGGCGAAGGATATTCAGTTTTTGAGTAAGAAATATAAGGTAGAGTGGATTCAGCCAGTGGATATGTTTCCGCAGACGGCGCATGTGGAGTGTGTGGTGAAATTAGCATTAAAGTAATACCTTTTGGAGTATGGAGTGTGGCTATTAGCTCACTCCTTTTTTTTCTGTAAATGTTATTTTTATACTTTTATATCTTTCTTTTAGTGAAAAAAAGAGTTCTCTTCATTAGTGACTCGATTTATTATAATAAGGAGTATCTTCATAGAATATAGAGAAGTAGAAATTCGTGAATTTGAAAGAAAGAGATACGTTCCAAAATATTTTTGGTGTATCAGGATTGTTAACTGGTATATTTCAAAAATAGGGTGAGAATAAAAGTGGGTGAAGGAGAAAAAGGAGATGAAAAATAGTAGATGAACCTTTCCAAGGAAAGAATTGAATTTTTGCAAAAGAAAATCTACAAAGTTTTAAATAATCAGGAGAATTGGAATGTCAAAAGAATTAAGTTTCTAAGCAATGGTGTTGTAAATGCAGTATTTATTTTGGAAGAGGAGAGTCGAGGTATTTTAATTGCTAGAACTCCATGGGGGCTGGACGAATCGAATGAAGATGTAGCTTCACTTATTAAAGAAGCAACTATTGCAAAACATTGTTTCAAGCATGGTTTAAAAGTCCCTAAGGTCGTACATCTTCATTTGAGCAAAGAGATAAGTTTTCTTGTATCAGAATATATTAATGGGGATGATAGTTTTATCTCTGCTGCTGATATCGGTCATCTCGTTTCATCTATACATAAAATACCTTTCGAAGGATTAAGTATTGTGGAACAGGAAAACAAATCTTTTTATCATATTGTTTCTAGTAGAATTGTTGATAGAGTTAGTACGTTAAATAAATTTTTATCCCATGAGATAAAAATTCCTCCCTTAAAGGAAATGGAAACCACTTTGAGTATGACAAACTCAGATCATTGCCTCATTCATCTTGATATTAGAACTCCAAACATCATTAGGTACAAAGGGGAAATAAAAGCCGTTATCGACTGGGATAATGCATTTATTGGTGATCCATTAATGGAGCTAATGAGAATATTAGAAACTGGGGATATAGATATACAAGAATTTCAAAAAGGAAATGGAAACAATAATTTTCTAACTTCTTCATCGAGACCTAATAGCATTATTTATCGGTTAGATACTGCGTTGATGCTTGCTATTTTGTTTACAACATACATTAAAGATATTGATAAAGGACAACATTATATTCAAAGGTCACATTACTTAAGTAACTCCTTAAAAAGATTATTCTAGAATGTGTTAACAGTTTCTAGTATTCACGCAAAATAATAGAAAGAAAGTTTTATTATATTTCCTTCAAGGATGAGCAGAAAAGGAAAATATAATTTTAGAATTTTTTTCTTAATTCAAAGCTAATTAAACAGCCTTTTTGTCCTTAAGTGAACTGTACCCCAAATAATGGACAGTTTATAAAAAAGACCTATGCGGCTAGTAAATGACCTCGGTATTGAACCGGGGTCATTTTCTTTAATCCCCATTGGTAACGATTATTA
>NZ_CAKJTJ010000059.1 GCF_917563925.1 Sutcliffiella rhizosphaerae | reverse complement strand
GAGTCTACGTCTTGCCCTCCAATCAACCGCTAGTGTAATCTAAAAAATAAAAGCATATTTTTATACTAAAAAACCGAACATATTTGATCAATCACTCAAATAAGTTCGGTTTTGTCTTAGGGTAAAACATTTTTGTCCCAGCCCCGCTTCTTTTATCTTGGACGATCTGATGCCGTATACAAAAAGCTAACGTGATCCTGTACAGGAATCCAGGCTCCAATTCCTTGTGATGTTACATTTTTCACCACAATTTTCACATTTTTACCTTTTAACACAAGGTAGACTTCCCCATAGGTTACTTTACCTTTTTCACTTACAGCTGGAGTGTAAGCATAAAGATAGCCTAGCTTTTTGACTGGAACGTTATAGACTTGATCCTTTTTTGTTCCCGCTCCAACGATGGTTTGGAAGGACAAAGGCAGCTTCGTCTTGTCCATTGCTTTTAGCATCATCATTTCCTTAACATCCTCGGCATTTTCAACCTTGGAGGTAAGTCCACCTTTGATGTTTTTCTGTGCTTCTTGACGATAATGGATCTGTTGAGGCATTTTCCCCCCACGATTGTCTGTGTAGTTCGTATTGATTTTTTGATATTCCCAATTTACACTCGTCTCAGAGGATTCATAGGATAACGGCCATTGACCGAGATAAATAGTAGCTCTATACCCAATTGCCACTGGCGACGGAGAAATATTGGATTCATTGAAAATTTTGATTAGCTTAGGGTTTTCAATTTTCACATTAGAAGAATCAATTAGTTCTTGCGAGAGCTCACTCGGTTGTAAATAAGGAACATCCTGTGATGGATTTGGATACGTATTATCTTTCGAAATATCGAGAACGGAATTTGGTATTTCTAGTTTTTTCTCGTTATCCTTAACCTTGGTTTCTTCTGCGTGAACACCGCTCCATGTAATACCAAAAGACATGAGGGTAACTAAAAGCAATTGAAGAATGCGCATGCTAAAAAGACTCCTTTCTTTCAGTTAGCTTATAAATCTATGTATGGTTATCTTTTTCGAAGAATAGTAAGATTATCCATTGATTATGAAACTTTTTTGATGAAAAATCGTAAAGGGAGAAAAGGGGGTATAGAAATGAAAACACCGACATGTCATCAATGCAACAAACAATGGAAATACAAAGAAACCTGGAAGGCATCTTTGACCTTTAAACAGGAAATGAAGTGTCCAAATTGTGGGGAAGTTCAATTTCTTACAAAGAACGCTCGACAAAAAATAAGTTTCCTCATGTTTTTTGTTTCGCTTTTAAATTTGCCTTTAATTATCTTTGCATTTGAAATGAAATTTGGAATACCGCTTCTTGTGTTCTCTTACTTTATTCTGATCTCATTCTACCCGTATATTTATAGGCTGAGCAGTGAGAACGAACCTCTATGGTAGATGGAATTTCGGTTTTGCATGAAACTACATAATCAAATAATCCGCCTTTATAGTTAGTTGTGTAAAATATCAGTAATAGAGATTGGATTTAATATCAGCATAACCGGATTAATTATTCCACGATTCGGATTTATTATTTTCTAAAATAACAGCACAGAATCCTTTGGCATCAACTCTGCATAGTTTGGCACGAACTTATGATTGCAACCAAAAATTAAAAACACAAGAGCCACTATCAGATCAGCTCCCGTGTTGTAATTTTTTATATAATCTTTCTAATACAGGGAAAAATAGTTGAATTAGCGGTCCAATACCAAATGTGATGATAAAGGTTCCAATCCCAATCGGTCCTTTGAAGATAAGGGCTGCAATTAACGCACCGACCTCACCGATCGTTTTCGCTGTCATCATCTTTATTTTTAAGCGTTTTTGTATGCCAAGCATGAGGTTATCAATTGGAATAACAGGAAGTTTTGATTGTAAGTAAGTAGAAATACCAATAGCCATCAACGTCATTCCAATAAGGAGAACTATAAAGCGAATGATCAAGCTTTCTGGTGACCATTCTGGTAACACTTGTATCAACCAGAAGTCAATGAAAACACCCACTAGGAAAATCGTGATGACAGCCAAGTAATCAGGTTTTCTTTTGTGTAACCAGGCGTTGATGATGATTAGTATAATACCTACAATAAATACCCAGCTACCTACCGTTAAACCAAATGTATTAGAAAGTCCCACGTTCAGTGCATCCCATGCCCCCGCACCAAGGTCAGATATTATGGATAAGCTAATCCCAAAGGATAAAATAAACAAACCGATTAAGTAAAATAAAACTCTGGTAAACATTCCACAAGCACCTCTTCTTTTCACCTGTCCTACTTTACCATTGTAAGCACGAAACAACAAAATATGAATTTTAAAAATCAATTAGAATATTCACAACGTTTAGTTTATATATTTTACTATATCTTGGATGAAGGAGGGGTTTAAAGCTATTAAGCATCTCAATGTGAAGGAGTGATTTTCCAACGCAATCATATAAAAGCTTTTTATTCCTTAGTTTATTACGTACTTAAAATGTTTCACTGCGCCAGCCATAGGGAGGCCTCTGTGTTGCTTTTCACACAGAGGCCTCCTTGTTTTAATATCATTATGCATATCCTATAACAGAAAAAAACCAATTCCCATAATAAAGTATGCAGCTAAAACTGTGGCCCCTTCGAACCAGTTTGTCTCCCCATCATTGGAGATGACAATAGCTAGTAAAACTGCTGTTACCATGGCAATTAATTCTGGAACAGTAAACACAAGAGACATTGGTTTTTCAAAAAAGAAGGAAATCAAAACAAGAAGTGGCGCTACAAACATGGCAATCTGAAGTGTGGATCCGACTGCAATCTCGACTGCAATGTCCATTTTATTTTTATAGGCCATGATGATCGCTGATGCGTGTTCTGCCGCATTTCCTACTATTGCTACGACAATGACTCCGATAAATAGCTCTGTCCAGCCAAATGCTTCGCCAACTTCTTCAAAGGTATGGACAAGCGACTCTGACACGTACGCGACTGCAAGTGTAGCTAGCAATAGGATGAGAATAGCTTTCTTTTTCCCCCATTCTGCTTCTTCTTGCTCAACAGCTTCGTTTTCTGTGTCGGACGTTTGGTATACTC
Organism: Sutcliffiella rhizosphaerae; assembly: GCF_917563925.1. Classification (GTDB taxonomy): domain Bacteria; phylum Bacillota; class Bacilli; order Bacillales; family Bacillaceae_I; genus Sutcliffiella_A; species Sutcliffiella_A rhizosphaerae. The sequence goes on along the minus strand of NZ_CAKJTJ010000059.1, from coordinate 9,147 downwards.
CCCGGTGTGTGACAAGCTTAAAGTACAAGGCAGCTAAGTAAAGGAGAATTAAAATAATGGATATCCCGACACTTAAAGTATAGGTGTTCTTCGGCTCCATCTCTTGTGAGAAAATCTCTGGAATCACAAAGGCAACTAAAACAGCAAATACTAGGAGTCCTGAATTATGTCTGGCATCAAAAACATTAAATGTTTGCCGTTTATATTTGATTCCTCCAATAAAAAATGAAAGTCCCATTACGAGCAACAAATTTCCTATTACCGACCCTGTCAAAGAGGCCAATACCACTGTGATGAGTCCCGCTTTCAAAGCAAAAAAGGCGATAATAAGCTCCACGGCATTCCCAAATGTCGCATTTAACAGTCCTCCAACCCTTGGTCCTGTATGTATGGCGATGCTTTCTGTGGCGCGACCCATGAAACTTGCCAGTGCCACAATGGTTAAACAGTAAATAATAAACAAAAGTACAACTGGCCAATGGAGAAGGGAACCAAGGACTGACAGAGGGAAACCGATTGCTATCATCAGAAAAAACACTTTATACATATACTCACTCACTTCACATTTTTACCCTTATCATTTCCTTAAAAGGAATAGATTATCGTTTTTCTCTGGTTAAAATTTCGGCGAAAATGGCACATTAACAAAAGAAACTATATGTGAAGGGTGCTGTGAAATATGAATGCTGATTTAAAACAAAAAATTACTGCGATGATATCTAACCATAAAATAGGAACACTGGCTACTATAAGAGACAATCGTCCCTACTCTCGCTTCATGTTATTTTTTCATGAAGAACTTACCTTATATTGTGCAACAAACAAAAATACACATAAGATGCAAGACATTCATGCAAATCCCCGCGTACATATCCTTTTAGGGATGGATGCTGTCGACTTTCATAAACCTTATGTAGAAATGGAAGCAGAAGCAAGCTTTGAGGACAATAGTGACCTTAAACAAAAATTCTGGAATGCAAAGCTGTCCGAATGGATGAAAAGCCCGGAAGATCCGGATTATCTTTTATTAAAACTTACTCCTTCGATTATTCGATATTTTGAAAGTGCTGGAAGTGACCCAGAGGTTTGGGAAAGATAGCTATATGATAGAAGTATTCCCCATACACCGTGTTATACTATTGATATAACAACTTAAAACGTAATTGGGGGTACTTCTGTGCTTAAAACGTCCCTAGCCAAAAAGATAATGAGAGAAATAAAGGACTTTATTAAAGAGGACCTTATCATGGTAGATACCGAGGGAACGATTATTGCCAGTACTGATTCCAAAAGAGTTGGGACATTTCATGAAGGTGCTCTATTCGCGATGAAGGAAAACCAGATGCGTGTGATTACAAAAGCGGATGAACAAATACTACAAGGCGTGAGAGCAGGAATCAACCTTCCGATTCTCCATCAACAAAAAGTAGTCGGTGTCATCGGTATCACTGGTTCTCCAGAAACAGTCCTTCCTTACGGCGAATTAATCAAAAAAATGACGGAACTACTTATTCAAGAAAATCATTATCAAGATCAGTTTGAATGGGAGGCAAGAACACTTGAAACCTTTGTGTTTGATTGGTTATTGGCAAAAGAGTCCCTTACTTCCATTGAAAAGCGTGCCGAGTTATTGGGAATCAACCTTCAGCTTCCCCGCCAAGTAGCATTAATGGAATGGCAAAATGAAAGTGCAATAGCTACCGAACTTGCACTTAATCCCGATGATATCATTGTGCGCTGGGGAGAGAAACGAATGATTCTCTTGCTTGCCCCATCTGATGAAGAATCTACTACACGGAAGATTTCATCTATTCATCAAAAACTTGAGAACCATACTCAAGCACCTGTATTTCTTGGAGTTGGACAGAATACTTCCTCTACTAATATTCAATCTTCCTATCAAGAAGCAGAAAGAGCGCTGAAAACCTGCACACCTGAAAAGCCTATCGTTTTTGATTCAGATCTACGTCTCGAAATCATGCTACAGGCAATTCCACTTACGGAGAAAACTGCTTTTTCTTCACGAATTTTAAAGAGTGTTCTCGAAGAAAATGAATTACTGGAAACATTAAAAACCTATTTCAAATCCCATCTTTCGTTAAAAGATACAGCAATGATGCTACATATTCACATCAATACTCTGCATTACAGGCTAAGAAAAATAGAATCGCTCACTAACCTGCAGTTAAAAAATGTAGACGATCTCACCGCTCTTAATGTCTCTCTTCATTTTTTAGAGGAAACTACAAAGAACTAGCCTATTTAGCACCCTCTTTTTAGTGATATACACATAGAATCCCCCTTCTTTGTTTTATAGAATGAAAGAAAACATTCTATTACAAAGGAGGGGTTTTTGTGATATCGGAAAAGGCAAAAAAAAGATTCATTGAAATTGTTGGAGAGGAAAACTATAGAGACAGCGCGGCAGAAAAGCTTGTATATTCTTATGATGCGACTCCAAACTACCAGGCGATGCCAGATGCGGTAATGGTCCCAAGGAATACTAAGGAAGTTTCGCAAATTGTTAAGTTGTGCAACGAATTTAAGATTCCAATTGTCCCTAGAGGATCTGGAACTAATCTCTGTGCGGGGACCTGTCCAACAGAAGGAGGAATTGTCCTTCTTTTTACACGGATGAACCAAATGCTTGAGATAGATGAAGAGAATTTGACTGTTACGGTACAACCGGGGGTTGTGACGCTCGACATGATTCAAGCAGTGGAAGCAAAAGGGTTATTCTATCCACCAGACCCAAGCTCTATGAAAATATCAACCATTGGCGGTAATATTAATGAAAATTCTGGTGGACTAAGGGGACTGAAATATGGGGTTACCCGTGATTATGTACTTGGTCTAGAGGCAGTGCTGCCTAATGGGGACATTATCAAGACCGGCGGAAAGCTTGCTAAAGATGTGGCTGGCTATGATTTAACAAGGCTATTAGTTGGCTCAGAAGGAACTCTTGCTGTCATTACTGAGGCTACAATGAAGCTTGTCCCTATGCCCGAAACGAAACAAACGATGCTAGCATCCTATCAGGATATGGAAGCAGCTGCAAAGGCAGTGTCCACTATCATCTCCCATATGATTATTCCGGCAACACTAGAGTTTCTTGATCAGCCCACCCTTGAGGTAGTTGAAGATTTTGCCAAAATCGGTTTACCGACTGACGTTAAAGCGGTTCTGCTCATCGAACAGGATGGGCCACTTGAAGTCGTTGTTCGTGATATGAAAAAAATGCAGGAAATATGCCTGCAGTCTGGTGCTGTATCGGTTGATATGGCTCAGTCCGAGTTAGAGGCCGAAGCTCTCCGAACCGCTAGACGTTCTGCACTATCTGCACTCGCTCGGCTGAAACCAACAACCATTTTAGAGGATGCTACCGTCCCGCGTTCTGAAATTGCCACGATGGTCAACGCGATTAACGAAATTGGACTAAAACATGGGGTGAAAATTTGTACATTTGGGCATGCTGGTGACGGTAACCTCCACCCTACTGTTCCAACAGACGCCAGAAATCACGAAGAAATGGAACGGGTCGAAGCTGCCTTTGAAGATATTTTTGCAACTGCCATTGAGCTAGGTGGCACTATTACAGGAGAGCACGGAGTCGGACTCATGAAAGCACCTTATCTAGAATGGAAGCTTGGTACCGAGGGCATTGCAGTAATGAAGGCAATCAAACAGGCTATTGATCCATTAAATATTATGAACCCAGGAAAAGTGTTCGCAAAGGAAACAAGAAAACGGGTGGTGATTTCTAAATGACAAAAATGCAACAAGCTTTTAAAGAGAGAATGGATGAAGACGAACTGTTAAACTGCATGCGCTGCGGCTTTTGTCTCCCTTCATGCCCTACTTACGTGGAATCTGGATATAAAGAATCCCACTCGCCTCGAGGTAGGATTGCCTTAATGAAAGCTGTCGTGGATGGCATTATAGAACCAGATGAAGATGTGGAACGTTCCCTTGATCTTTGCCTTGGCTGCCGAGCTTGTGAACCCGTTTGTCCATCCGGCGTAAAATATGGACACCTTTTGGAGGAAGCACGAGATATTATCCAGCAGCATAAGAAACACTCTGTACCTGTAAGGGCCCTACGAAAGGTTGTCTTTGATGGCGTATTTCCTTACCAAAACAGAATGCGCTTGCTAACTAATTTCCTCGGCATCTATCAAAGGTCAGGACTTCAAGCAGTTGCTCATAAAACGGGTGTGATGAGGCTTTTTCCAGAGAGCCTAGCAACCATGGAAAAAGTACTTCCAAAAGCTCCAACTATGAAAGATATGAAGAATAGACCGACCGCCCTTCCGACTCTTGCTTCCAAACAAAAAAGAGTTGCCTTTTTTACCGGATGCCTGATGGATACCATGTTCCTGGAAACCAATAATGCCACGTTGACATTATTGCAGCATGCAGGATGTGAAATAGTGATACCACCTGAGCAAAACTGCTGCGGCGCCCTTCATGGCCATAGCGGAGAAAAGAGCAAGGCAAAAGAGCTTGCTATAAAAAATATAAAGGCTTTTGAAAATCTAGACGTCGATTATATAATTACTAATGCAGGAGGCTGTGGAGCCTTTCTCGTTGATTACGATCATCTCTTAAAAGATGATTCAGACTGGTCATCACGAGCTAGTGCATTCCAATCTAAAATCAAAGATATTTCAGCAATTTTAGTAGAGCTTGGTTTCCATAAAAAGCACAAGCTTACTCTCCGTCCCCAGCGTGTTACCTATCAGGATTCCTGTCACCTCCGTAATGTACAAGGCACGTTTTTACAGCCCCGACTTTTACTTCAGGCTGTAGAGGGTGTAGATTTTTTTGAAATGAAGGATGCAGATCGCTGCTGCGGTTCCGCCGGCATTTATAACATCACAGAATCAGAAATGTCTATGCAAATTCTTGATCATAAAATGGAAAAAGTAGCAGAAAGTGAAGCAACGACTATTGTAACCGCAAACCCCGGATGTCTTTTACAAATGAAGCTTGGAATTGAGCGTGAAGGACTCACTGGCATTCTTCGTGCCGTTCATATTGCAGATTTCTTAATGGAAGCCCTTGATATTACAGAGGCGGATGTTGAGACAGTCATGGAAAGGTAATTTTTTGTGGACTTATGAATGGCGCGGTTAAAAAATGGATGAATTATCCTTTTTTTTGAAACGATTAACAGATAATTGAGTGTTCCATGCATGTACTTTTTTTGCGGGACTGAGATTGGTGGTTCTTCCATTTTCTATCCTGCATTTGACCTTTGCTGGACTGAAATTCGCGATTCTCCCATTTTCTGTCCTGCATCTGTTCTTTGCATGACTGAAATCGGCTTTCTTCTTCTTTTCAGTCACGCATCTGCTCTTTTCATGACTAATATCGGCGTTCCTCTTTTTTTCAGTCACGCATACCCATCCCCCTTTAAGTGGTTGCGATCGATTGGTGCATAATATAAACAGTAAGTAGCTGCTATACTTTTGGCACGTTCCTCCAAAACAAAAAACAAGAAGGAAAAACTTCTCATACTTCCTTCTTGCTTTCCCCCTTACTCCTCCTTCATTGCATCTGCTTTTGTCGGATGCACCGTCCCAAATGGATGATTAGGTGGGGCATAGATAGAGTAAAGTTTAAGTGGTGTGTTTCCTGTATTTGTTACGTTGTGCCATGTTCCTGCTGGCACCATAATGGCAAAACCATCTGATACTGCTCGTTGGTAATTTAGATTTTCTTTTGTTGGACCCATTTGTACGATCCCCTGCCCAGCTTCTAGTCTCAGAAACTGATCGACATTTTGATGAACCTCAAGTCCAATATCATCCCCTACATTGATGCTCATCAACGTTACTTGCAAATGATCCCCTGTCCATATGGCAGTCCGGTACGTGTTATTTTGTTTGGTAGCTTGATCAATATCAATCACAAACGGTTGTTTTCCGTAGTCCTTCATTGGAATTCGTTCCATGTAAGATTGTCTGTAATTGACTGGAGATGAATAGTAAGTATGACCTCGATAATCTCCCGATGGATTCCAATAGCTATTTGGTGTCTGCCAATAATAGTAGTATGGATTGTACACTTTCTTCATTCCTTTCCAATATGGTCACAATAGTCTATGCTGCCCAAATTGGGAAGGTACTGAAAAGTATATGCTTTCGCACCTCATTATAAAAATTTTGAAAGAGAATTGAAACATAGCTATCATTTAGTCGAGTAAACTCGCCTCCAATTTTTCCACAAAGCTTGCCGAAATTTCTAAATCACTTTGCTTCAATGCTGCATAGACCGTACCAAGGATAGGTTTACGAACTGCAATTTTAAATAGAATTGGGAGATTTTCCTGCTCTACTTTTTTCTGCAAATAGTTAAGTAGACCATGTGCATGTTGGTTAATTCCTCCGGTAAGAACAATTGGAAATTCAGTGATACTATGTATACTGCCTTCTAGCAACCTATTTAATAGTAGTTTAATATCCTTGAGCATCGCTTCAGCTACTTGCTCAATCATAAAAGTGCAAACTAGATTTCCGATATTAGACTCCTCTACTACAATTCTGGCAGCTGATGCTATTCTGTCTCGTGTTTTCCCTTGCTCATACACCACTGGAACTAGATCCGGAATGTATTTTACCTGAAAATGTTCTAATACTGCCAAAGAAAGTGCACAATCTATAACTCCTTCATCAAATCTTGCAAACACATACTCTATTAATTTATTTCCAAGCGTAAACCCACTGTAGCCATCATTTATTAAATAACCCCAGCCACCTACTCTGGCACGCTCTTGTTTCTCATTTACTCCATACGCAATAGAACCTGTCCCACTTATGCAGACAATTCCTGGTTCTCCCTTCGTTTCTGAGTACAAGGCAGTAATGGCATCATTGTCAACTGTTATGGAAGGTGAATGTCCAAGGAGATCCGCCAGTAGATCTTGAAACCACTCTTTTTTACCCCCACTCTCCGCTCCAGATATTCCAGCAAAGACAATGTCATCTGCTGTCAATTTTTGTTTTATATCTAATTGTGAAAAAAGATTTTCAAACTCTAGTTTAATTGCTTCTCCATTTGCGCTATTAGGATTGGTCGGGCCAACTGTTGCTAGTTTTAGCACTATTCCACTCTCATCAACGACGACACCTGTTGTCTTGGTGCCCCCACCATCAATGCCAATAATCATCGATTTCACTCCTTCGTTTTCTTTAACTATAGAATATTTTTCTAAAACAAATAAAGGTAAAATTGATAGTAAATACAATAAGTTGTAAAATAAACGTATAAATATATTATTTATGAAATAGGGGGAGAACCTGCCAAGGGTTCTTTTTAGTGTGCATGGCTATGCAACATGAATTTCGGAGGAAACATACATGACAACGATTATGCAGGACATCCAAAAATTGTTCCCAAGTGCTGACGGAAATCAGCCTCAACGGGAAGAATTGCTTGGATATATGAATCAGATATTAACGAAAATGGATGAACTAAAGGATCCAAATAAACTAACTTTAGGAGACATGCCCAATTATTCGGAAGATTACTATAACCGTATCATCCAAAGTGCTTTTGTACCAGAGCAAGGGGTGTCTATGGAAGAGACCATTGAAAAGTTAATGGAACTTGTAAAAGGGCATCGATACTTAAATAGTAACTATTTAGCTAATGCTACGCCACTTCCTAATATCGCTAGTATTCTAGGTAATTTAGTGATGGTCCTTTTAAACGGGAATAATCTTTGGGATGTAGATGGATCAGCTGCTGCAAACGCGGAAGTTCGCATTACAAGTATGCTTTCCAAAATTGTTGGGTATGACCCAGTAGAAAGTGCCGGTTATACGACTTGGGGTGGTCAAGGAGCTGTTTTCACTTCCCTTCGATTAGCGATTGCTCGTCAATTCCCGCTATCAAATAAAGAAGGTATACCAAATAACCTCTATTGTTTCTGTTCTGAGCTATCTCACTTTAGCCTTTATAAGTCTATGGAAGCGACAGGCTTAGGTATCAATAACATGGTTCGCGTAAAAGTGAAGAAGGATCACTCCATGGATTTACAGGACTTAAAAATGAAAATGGAAGAAGTTATTGCACACGGTGGAATCCCTATTTATGTATTAGCAACAATGGGTACTACTGATACATTTGGTATAGACGATATTTACGAAATGAAAGAAGTTTTAAAGGAAATGGAGCACACCTATCAGTTGGCACCAGTTTACATCCACGCTGACACTGCTATGGGCGGAATGTACACTTTCTTTAATGAATATGATTTCCATCTTAATCCCCTTGCATTTGATGAGGAAGTAAAAGATGTGCTAGAGATTTACCAAAGTAAATTTAGACATACCCACTTGGCCGATAGTATGGTCTATGATTTTCATAAGCTTGGCCAAACTCCATATATTACGAGTTTATTATTATTCAAAGACAAAAAAGATTTAGTTTATCTGGATTTGGACGCTTCGGAAACGCCATATGTAGGGAACAGAGGGTACGGCAGCTATCATACAAGCTATACGCTTGAATGCTCTCGAATGGGAAGCTCCATCGCAATTTATGCTTCTCTGTTAGCTTTTGGTTTTGAAGGATATCAGCAGATGCTAGCAAACTACCTAAAAGTGAATATAGCTTTTAGAAAAGCGTTAAAAGCAGAATTCACAAATGTAGAACTCACCAATGACGTTTCACCGGTAACTACCTTTAGATTCTATCCGGAATACCCTCGATGGCAAGAGGAGCTTAACGGACAATTAACAAGCAATGAGGTTACGGGAATTAACCTATACAATGAAGAATATGCGGAGTTAATCGGGTTAGATCGCGACATTATCTTCTTTGGTAACACGAAGAAACAACGATTGATAAATGTAAGTGACAATGAGAACCGCTTACCAGTATATGTGCACAAATTTTATACAACCAATCCATACACAACTGTAGAGGAAGTCGACCGCTATATTACGTTTTTAAAAGAACATATGGCGATTCATCTTAAAGCAATATCCGTAGCAGAACTAGTATAAAAGCATAAAAAGAAGGGGCTGGGACAAAAATGTTTTAGCCTAAGACAAAACCGAACTTATTTGAGTGATTGATCAAATATGTTCGGTTTTTTAGTATAAAAATATGCTTTTATTTTTTAGATTACACTAGCGG
>NZ_CAKJTJ010000058.1 GCF_917563925.1 Sutcliffiella rhizosphaerae | reverse complement strand
CTTATGGAGGCTGCATTACGAAATCCATTTCAAAACAATATGTATGAAAGCCATATTTTTAACCTAAAGATGTTTATTACCATCGTTCTTCCATATCAAGAGCATCTATCACAACTAGAAGAAGAAATAAATGCCCTCGCTAAAGAAATTGAAGAATAGAAGATTATCCAGACTATCCCTGGTATCGGAGAAAAGATTGCGGCAACAATCATTTCCGAAATTGGAGAGATAGATCGGTTTAATCACCCTAAAAAGTTAGTTGCCTTTGCAGGAATAGATCCAAGTGTATACTCTTCAGGAAGATTTACAGCAACCAACAATCGCATAACGAAGAGAGGATCTAGAAGGTTAAGGCAAGCACTATATATGGCTGTGTACTGTGGAATTCGAGATGCCCGTAAACAAAAGACGAACGAAACTGTTATACCCCGAAACAAGAAATTAAGAGAGTTTTACGATAAAAAACGCGATGAAGGTAAACCTTATAGAGTAGCAATCATTGCATGTGCTAATAAGCTTTTACACCTGATTTATGCACTTTTAAATACAACCTTCCAAGAATTAGCTTAATAGCTACATTTAACAATATAAAACAAAACCTTCCAATATTGAGAAATAGGAAGGTTCTTTGGCATACTCATTATTAGTATATCATTTAATCTTTCATCTTTTTAATGAAAATTGTAGACAACTATTAGCTGGTTTTGCGGAAGACCGGAATTCAAGATATTTAAAGAAATATATTATTTCTCCCATTCGTGTTCTAGAACACTATATAATAAAGAATCTCGCCAACCATCTTTTATTAACAGATTTTCACGAATTCTGCCTTCCTTTATCATTCCCACTTTTTCCAATACTTTTGCTGAGCCAACATTTCTAGGGTCACAGGTTGCATATATGCGATGAAGATTAAGTTTTTTAAATCCAAAATTAATTAGTAGTTTAGCAATATCCGTTGCAATACCTTTTCCCCAATAATCAGGATTGACAATATATGCAACTTCCCCAACTTTATTAGTGAAATCTCTAATGTTAATTTCCCCGGATCCTATCATCTTTTCATTATATAATACCGCAAATGCAAACCTGGTTCTCTCTGCACTGCTTGCATCTCTGATTATTTGATTAACAAAAACTTGTGAGTCCTCTTCTGTATTAGGCCCCCAAGGTTGATATTTACACACAATATATTGTGATGCGTACTTGTGAACATCAATCCAATCAGCTTCGGTGAATTCTCTTAAAGATACTATTTCATTTGAAAGGAAAATTATGTTGGGCTCCATTTAAATCTCCTCGATTGATATCTTACAAATCTTTCTCCAAGATTGTTGTAAAAGTAAGTTTTATAATAAGAAAAGTTACTTTTCAGTTTTACCTAGTTCTTTTAAAACACTAGTTTTTAGATAGTTGTATTGAGTAAAGTTGGTATCAATGAAAGCTTCTTCTCTATTTGAAGGCATATCTTCATAACTTATACTCTCATTGAATTGAGACTCTGTAAAATCATACCGTGTATTTTGAATAATATTGTAAAAGTGCCACCCTTCAGATAGTCAATAAATTCACTTTTGATAAAATGGTCCTTTATTGGCGAATAGGGTGTCAGTATTTTGTGTCAAAAAAATGACACAAAAGTCCATTGTGGTTACAATAAAAGAATTAGTAATACCAACTACTGCAGTACCAGGACTTTGTATCATTATCTCAAATATCTATTTGTTTGTTTTGGAAAATTCTTTAATTCTAATTCCTATTTCATCGCGAACTCGTTGGAAAAACGCCCACTTTTCCTCCTCAGTACCTTCTGCTTTAGCTGGGTCATCAAACCCCCAGTGTACACGTTTGATATGTGGAGGAGTAACAGGACAATGATCTGCTGCATGACCACAAAGTGTAACGACTAAATCTGCTCGATTGAGTATATCCGAGTCAATCGTATCGGATGTTTGATTGGATATATCCAAACCAACCTCTTTCATCGCTTTTACTGCGTTTGGATTGAGGCCGTGAACTTCTAATCCAGCACTTTTCACTTCCCATTCCTCTCCAAGATGCAATTTTGCCCAGCCTTCTGCCATTTGGCTTCTGCAAGAGTTTCCTGTACATAAAAAATAAATTGTTTTTTTAGTCATAGGTGATATCTCCTTTTTAATTAATGAATTATAAGTAACCACATATATAAGCCAACTAATGTAATAAACAAGGTTGGAATGGTTAGAACAATTCCTACTTTAAAGTAGGTTCCCCACGAAATTTTCACTCCTTTTAACAATAGTACGTGCAACCAAAGTAACGTAGCTAGTGAACCAATCGGAGTAATTTTAGGACCTAAATCAGATCCAATTACATTTGCGTAAATCAATGCCTCACGAGTTATTCCACTTGTATTCGTATCCGCAATTGCTAAAGCATCAATCATTACCGTTGGCATGTTGTTCATGACGGATGAAAGAATAGCTGCAATGAACCCCATACCGATAGTAGCTGCAAATAGACCATGATCTGCAGTCCATTGAATGACATCTGTTAAGGCACTGGTTAGTCCTACATTTCGTAAACCGTAAACCACTACATACATTCCTATAGAGAAAAATACAATCGCCCAAGGTGCCCCCTTTACAACGCTTCTCGTGTTTACAGCTGGACTCTTTCTTGCAATTAACAAGAAAATTATGGCTACTATGCTTGCTACAAATGAGACAGGGACACCAATAAACTCACTTGCAAAATAACCAACTAAAAGAACGGCTAAGATTATCCATGATAACTGAAACATTCTAGGGTCTTTAATAGCTTCCTGTGGCTTTTTTAATTCAGATAAATCATAGTTTTTAGGAATGCTTTTTCTAAAGAATAGATATAGAACCAGAATACTTGCGATAAGTGAAAATAAGTTAGGTACAATCATTCTAGACGCAAACTCAATAAAACCAATTCCAAAGAAGTCAGCAGAAACAATATTTACTAAGTTGCTGACAACTAGGGGTAGAGAGGTAGAATCTGCAATGAATCCACTGGCCATGATAAATGGAAAGACCATCTTCTCGTTAAAATTCAGATTACGAACCATTGCCAGTACAATGGGAGTTAAAATTAATGCTGCACCATCATTTGCAAAGAAGGCAGCAACAATTGCTCCTAAAATCGAAACGTATACAAACATTCGTACACCGTTTCCTTTTGCTGCCATTGCCATATGCAATGCGGACCATTCAAAAAATCCGATTTCATCGAGAATTAACGAGATAATGATGATGGCAATAAAGGCTAAAGTTGCATTCCAAACGATAGATGTAACAGCTATTACATCATGAAAGGTTACTACTCCAACAAGTAAGGCAAGAACAGCTCCTCCACATGCTGACCATCCGATGGATAACCCCTTCGGTTGCCATATAACAAAAATAAGAGTTATTATAAAAATCAATGATGCTAATACGATTGAAACTAACACACACTCCTCCTAATTACATGAAATACGTAATCCCTTTTCTTCTAATTCTTGTAACTTTTCATCTTGGCTAGGAAGGTGTTCAAAAAGACTTTTAAGTATTGGATAATATTCACTTTCTTTATTTAAAGAGTAAATAATCCATTGTCCCCTTCTAGTTTCCCGAACAAGACCAACATCTCTCAGTTTTCTCACGTGCTGACTAATTGCAGGTTGACTTGCCTTAAAAATCTCGACAAATTCACAAACACAGCAGTCATGGGTATCTAATATTTTCACCATTGATAAACGGGTCTTATCACCTAACAATTTTAATATCATTGCTGTATTGTCTACATCAATAGCTGAAACTTTCATAAAAACACCTCCAATAATTATGTATATAAATATATAATAATTAACTTATACACTTAACGTAATTCTTTATTTCCTTTCTTTTTAAATAGTTTACTACATTTATTCAAATAAGCCGATCTAACGGAAGTTCCTTCGGAAACCCATAATAAGAAAAGTGATGAAAATAATATAAAAAGGACGAATATTAATGGCGGCATAATAGAGTGTAACAAGAGTGTCACTCCTAACCAAATAATTTAATATAATATAACTGATTGCTTATATAATATTATACTTATATTTATTATACAAGTAATTTCTTTAATTTATTCGTTTTTCGGCATTCAGTATGAAAAGCAAAGCCTTCATGTAGTTTGCTTAAAATAAAATGTTTTTCAAAGTAATCTCTAATAACTGTTAGGGAAACACCAAAAGGCTGCTAATTAGCAGCCGAATTTCTAACAATCCCTCTGTTTGTATCACTTCAGAAGTTTTTCCATAGCCATAACATCGACATATTTCCCATTTAAAATACCTTGGTTTTGGAATACTCCTACTTCTCGATACCCCATTTTTTTATACAGCCCTTGCCCTAATTCATTAAATGGAAATGTAAACAATACTAACTTGTGAAAGTGATTCTCCTTTGCTTTCGTTTCCAAAGTAGAAAGAAGTTTCCCGCCTACTCCTTTTCCTCTGAAATCCCTAGAAATATAAACAGAAATATCTGCAACTCCTTCATAAGCACAACGGTTATTATATGGGTTTAAAGAAGCCCACCCCATTATCTTGTTTCTTTCAACAATTATACTAAATCTGCCTTGATGATGGTCGAACCATTTTTTTATATAGGAATGATCTTTAATCTCTGTTTCTAATGTGGCTATCCGATCTTCTATCCCTTGATTATAGATTTCCATAATTGCTTTTAAATCCGACTCTTCGGCTCTGCGAACTACTGCTTCACTTATCATTAAAGTTCCTCTCCTCAAATAGTTTAATTAAGTTATTAAACATATTTCATCGACTTTCTTAGTCATTAACAAGTTTCGTTAATTCTTGATAAGCCAAGAGAAATTGTGTATAGGTTTCATGACCCATTTCATTTTCCCTGAAATGAAACAGCCTTTCAAAGGTTTTATCTTTAGCCTCCTCTATCGAGCATCCAAAAGCATTCATTACTAATTTCATATATGAAATGAAATATTCTTTTTCTAATGATCCAGCATGATTAATTGTCATTTGCTTCACCTCTATTTTAGGTTTTAATGAAAGTGCAGACTTCCTCATTGCACTCTATTAATTGCAGCAAGAAGAAGCAGGTTCATCACACGAGGAACTTTTACTATTCAGATTGACGCTGCAGACACCTGTTTCTGGTAAATCTAATTCCAATCTTTCAGCAGCTGCCAAGTCACCACTGATATAAGCTATCACTGATCTAACTTGTTCATATCCTGTCGCCATCAAGAAGGTTGGAGCACGCCCATAACTTTTTGCACCTACTATATAAAAATCTTTCTCAGGCTGTCTTAACTCTTTTTCTCCATGAGGTCGGACAGTACCGCAGCTATGAATGTTAGGGTCGATTAATGGTGCTAATACTTCTACACTTTCAGTAGGATTGTCTATAGCGGTACGAAGTTCATTTATGATTGAAAAGTCTGGACGGCTTCCTGTATTAACAATCATTTCGTCGATTCCATCAATGATACTCTGTTTGCCACTTTGACTGCCTAATAGCTCAATTCCATTATTTGAATTTTTTACTGATTGGATGCGAAATGGTGTAAATACTTTTACTTTCTCGTCATCTACTAGTTGATGAATTCTGCTTCCAAGAAGGCCACGAGCTTCTAGTGCATCCTTCTCTTCACCGCCATAAGCATCCTCAGCTCGCTGCCTTCTCATCACCCATAAAATCTCCGTTTCGGGATAGGACTCTTTTAATTTTCCTAAATCCAATAAGGCATTTATGGCTGAATGGCCGCCTCCAACTACAGCTATCCTTTTATTGGCAAAACGTTGTTTTTCCTTACCTGTTATATCTGGAATACCATAATATATTTTATCATGAAGCGATTTTTCTTCAGGTAACCAAATTCCGCTAGATACAGCTGGATTGGGATTTCCCCATGTACCCGTAGCATCTATTACTGCGCTAGCTTCAAATGATTTGTACTCTGTATTATTTTCAGTATAGATTACAAATGGGGCACTTTCCCGATCTGCTGTTTTCATTTTATCTATATCTTTTCTGACGATAGATAAAACTTTATGGTTGAGATATACGTATGGTTTAATTTCAGGTAACATTGCTAATGGTTGCAAATATTTATCTACCAACTCCTTACCAGTCGGTAAGTTTTCTAATTCCGGATGAATCCACCCACTCGCATTTAGTAAGTCTTTTGCAGCTTTATCAACATTGTATTGCCATGGTGAGAATAATCGAACATGTCCCCAAGTTAATATGTTAGCACCTATTTTGGGACCAGCTTCTAATAGAATGAACGGAATTCCTCTTTTTGCTAAATGTGCTGCTGCTGCTAAACCTACTGGACCTCCACCTATAATCGCAACGGGTAATTTACTAGTTTTATTACTTTTTTCACTACTTTGAGTTAAGGTAACATTTGTACCACAGCAATCGCTTCCACTAGATAAGATGTTATTTGTCTTAGTCATAATTAATCTCCTCTTTCCTCTGATAAATATTTAAAATGCAGTATTAGTACTCTTTTGTATATAATGACTTTAGAAAAAACAGTAAATGCTTTTTTAGTCATTCAAGATATAGTAGATTGCAAATATTTTCTTAGCTTTCGAACGATAAATTTTGCATCAGGGCCTACCCCTCTTAAAGTTGCAGAAGCAAATGTTCGCTGACCTTCTAGCCCCACATAATATAGACCCGGCACCGATGTACTAATTCCGGCAATTTGTAGAGGTTTTCCCTCGGAATCGAGACCACCTAGGTTGCTTAAGTAATCTAGGTTATTGCGGTAACCAGTGGCATAGATGACTGTGTCAACCTGTTCTTTAGTTCCGTCTGACCAAATTACCCCATAGTCATAAAGAGAAATAAACATGGTTTTTTGATTAGGCTCCCCAGCTTCCAATTGCTCTTCGTAACAGTTAAGATTGGCTACAGCATTCGAAATCGGTGGTTTCTTACCAAGTCGCCAAAAAGGGAAAGTATCTATCCCAATAACCCTTATCCAAAAGTGGAGATCCTTTCCAAAGAATCTTTGTCTTATTAATTGAACTGGCCTCCTTACTGCTAAAGTTGTTTTGCTTACTTCTGCTAGTTCGATAGCGATTTGCACAGCTGAATTCCTGCTCCCTGCAACGATTACTCTTTGATTATTAAAAAAGTCGGGTTGTCTATATTCTGATGAATGAATGATACTTCCTTTAAAAGTCTCCTGCCCTTTTATAAAAGGTATAGATGGATTATTAAACGAACCAGTTGAGTTGATAATAGTCCAAGCATGGAAAATCTCACCAGATTCTGTTAAAACTCAAACACATTAGCCTTGTTCTTTACGAATATGACCCTTTGCTTGGTCAAAACAGACAGTTTAAAGTGCTTTTTATAATTCATTAAGTAATCAATTACTTCCATTTTTGAAGGATAATGCTCAGGATCTCCGGGGAACTTCAATCCTGGTAATGATGAAAATCTTGCAGGGGAAAATAATTTAAGGCTGTCATAATATTTTGGCCAGGAACCGGTAGCCTGTTCACCTGTTTCCAAGATTAAATAGTTTAGCCCTTTCTTTTGCAAATGATATCCTGTAGCAAGACCAGCCTGCCCACCAACAATTGCATCCCAAACTTTACTCATACGAATTCTCCTTTAAGTTATTTGCATTTTGCAAGTATTAGAGACAGGGAAACTACCCCTGTATTGGTTTACAGCATACACTGGACTTTGCCATTGCGTTATTTAACAAGTGAATGGAACGGATTACTGTCTCTCTTTCAAACTCATTCATTTGAGAAAAAACCTCATTTAAAAATGAATTCATTTGTTGATCGATTGTTGCAGATATACATTTCCCCTCAGTCGTTAGAGACAGAATACTAATCCGTTTATCATCTGGGTCTGGTGTTTTCTTAACTAGTTTCATTTTTACTAATGATTGGACTTGCCGGCTAAAAGTAGTAATATCTGTTCCCAATATTTCCGCAATCTGTTGCATAGAAGGCTTATGTTGAATGTCTATTTCATGAAGAATGTGACTTTGAATGAGGGATATATCGCAATCACCAACATTGCAGCAATTTTTATTAAGTAAACCAAAGCGACGTGTCATTACTTGAAACATCCCTCGAAGATTTTCCAATATTTTCACCCCTTAAACATATTATATGCAATAAACTTGTAAAATGCAAGTTTTTTTAAAAGGTTTGAGTAACGATCGATTATATTAAATTGTCTGGTGACGGTTGAGATAGAAGCACCCTCTTTTTGACAACAATTTTTATAATTTCATAATCTGAAAATGCCCTTAAAACTCTTATTCATTTTATCCAATATGAATAAGAGCGCTAACTCTTGTTGCAGGATAGCGTGCCTTATTAGAATTACTACAAATGTTTTTAACTTAAATCACTTAATCCTTCCTAAACCAACGCTTCTCGTTAGTTTAATAATAACTTTCTATGCATTGTAGGTGATAATCCTGTATATTCCATTAACCTAACAGAAAATTGGGTACTATCACTATAACCAACCTTTATCACCAAGTTTTATTATAGTGATAGGTAAGCTTTTGAAGTTATCGCCAGCTTTTCCCCCACTTCACACCGTACAGGCGAGTTTCCCAGCATACGGCGTTCCAACTAATCCAATTCATTCAAGATTTTATGATTATGCAAAGGAGAATCAGATAGCTTCGTTCAGACATTGCTTACGCAATTTATTGACTTCTGTAAGTTGCTTTTCATTTAACTTGAGTGAATTTAAAAGCACTTCTATTTTCTCTAAATCTCTCAAATGTATAAGGTGATGGACAGATTTATGCAATATCATTAAGTTTCCGTATGAATCATCCTTGGTGAGATGGTACGGTGTCTTATGGTGACAATGCCATTCATCCATTCCTAATTCAACTCCTGTAACAGCACATTTCCCATATTGTGCAATAAATCTACTAATCCGATTATCGTTGTATTCGATGGAACGGCTCGGTATGAACTGTTTCATCACACGAGTAAGCGTTTGTTTATTGATTGCTCGCAAATTTTGATGAATTTTGTCCCTACCTACGGTAGTGTAGTTACAAATAGTTTGAGAGAAGTTCAGATTTATCTTACAACGTTGGGCATGAATTGGGATAAGTACCATTTCTTTTATTTTGAAGAGCTTACACTCATATCCCTTGTACCGTTTCTGTAAGGATATTGGAAAGTCCTGAAACGTAGCTTCTTTTCTCAATTCTTTTAAACGATTAAATAACGCTTTATGAAGACGATAGTTCAGCTCAGTTAAATCATCAGTGATGTGTGAAGCTGCTGAATAATAATTTTGGATTCCCATTATAACTGTATTAAAGCGCCAAACATTCTCAACCGATTGGTGTTTCTGAATCTCTTTGATTGTTTGTTTTACTTTTATCTGTGCATTTTTGAGCGCATTCTTTGTCATGTGTGAGCGAGCGACATAGAGAGTCCTTTTCTTTGTCTTTTTCAGATGGGCTTTAAAACGAAAACCTAAAAACTCTGATGAGTTTTTCTTTAGGTTGACTACCTTTGATTTTTGTTCGCTAATTTCAAGGCGAAGCCTTGTTTGAAGAAATCATTCACTGCATAATACATTTTAATTGCTTGTGAACGAGTGCGACAAAGAATTTTAAAGTCATCTGCATATCTCACAATGTAGCAATGTTTTAAATTAGATTGTTTCAACGCATTATATCTGCCGAGATTTGATTTATATAACTTATGTGTTTCAAAGCTTTCCCATTGATTACTAACCCACCAGTCTAGTTCGTTTAATACGATATTAGATAAAAGTGGTGATAAGATCCCCCCTTGGGGTGTACCTTTCTTTGGGAAACCTTCCCCAATAATTTCAGCCTTTAAAAGACGTGAGATAATGGAAAGCAATGCCTTGTCTCGAATACCTAAAGACCACATTTGTTTTATTAATTTGGCATGATTTACATTGTCAAAAAACCCTTTTATATCGACGTCAACACATTGATATAGGCATGCTCGGTTAATGAGTGTTTCAAACCTAGCTTTAGCATGATGTGTATTGCGGTTTGGCCTAAAACCATAACTATGTTTATAGAATTTCGCTTCACAAATCGGCTCAAGTACTTGCAAGATACACTGTTGGAACAATCTATCCCAGATAGTGGGAATTCCTAAAGGTCGAGTTTTTCCATTTGCCTTAGGAATGAATACTCTCCGGACGGCTTGGGGTGTATAGTATTCAAACATTCTTTGTATCGTCGATACAACCTCAGATACAGATAATCGGTTTATATCTTCAATCGTTAATCCATCATCTCCAGCAGTTTTACTGCCAGTGTTTCGTTTAATATTCCGATAAGCTAACCGTATATTTTCATCGGATTGCATTAAGTCTAGTAATCCATAAAAATTCTGACCATTAGCACTTTGAGCATATAAAGAATCAAAATAATGTTGCATATCATAATACTCATTGTGTCTCAGTTTCTTTCGTTTTAACAAGTTGGTGGCTCCTTTAGGAGCTGAACCTCTATTAGTCTTACAAGAACCTTATTAATCGTTGAAGAACTGCCTTGCATGGCTGAATGAATCTTTTATTAGTCTAGTGGCTATCCCTCCACGTTCATTACACGCTTCAATGGTACTGTGCCACTACTTTCGCTGATATAAAGAAAAGTTATATAGTCGCTAATCTCACGACTAGTTTCCTTTTCAACGCTTCATAGAGAGTAAGCTCTCCACGTTATCAGCTTACAACGTTGAATTATGTCTATTATGGAACAAACTTAGGTGCTTCCTATGAGCCTGTTAGCATAGCGTGTGCCTGTAACACAAGATGGATTTTTATATTGTTGATTCTTACTCATCCAAAGCTAACCCTACATTTAGTAGTAAATACATTTCTATATAATGCCAGTCTAGACCCGTACATTCAGAAGTTCGTCAGCAATATACTTTCTTATTTTATTTCGTCGCATTCTCACCATATCTGTTCAACCCAAGCACCATGATTTACACCACCCCATCGGGTAGGCTTTCGTCAGCCTTACTGTTACGGTAAATTCTCACGCCTATTAACCGAGCTTATAACACACTTCTTCTTACTAAACAACGTGCTATTCGACGCAGGGGGAGCCTTTTGGAGCGTTACCTCCTCATTCGACTCCTCGACATAACCCTTCAGTTTTAGAACTCCAAAACTGCCTGACCTTTACCGAAATTGTGTGTCCACATTTCATTTGAGTCAGGAACATTTCGCACCAACAATCTGGCCCAATTGTTGAAAGCTACCACTCACTTTGTATTCGCTTTTAAAGAACAGTGATAAACAGTGTCACCAAAAGAGCGAATTTCCTTTAGAAAATCATAACCTTTTGGAGAGCCATAACGATTAAACATTCATACAGCTACAATATTTTCCTTAGGAATGATGAGAATCGTTACATTTGTATAGCCCAGTAATTGATACGATCCTTTTGGAACCGCATCACCGATTTGATTAAAGGAATGGTTCAAGTCTTTAACAAACCATAAAAAACCATATTGGTGAATAGGTAGTGTCGGTTCAGGAGTTTGAATGGATGTTTCCATCTGAAAAACTTCTTTGGGAATTAGCTGTTTTCCACCCCATTTCCCTTCTGTTAAGTGAAGATAACCCCATATAGCGCTCTTTTCCAGAAACATACATATTCATGTCAGAGTCATCTACTACATCCGTCTCAATCCAATAAGGATTATCTTTGTTTCGAATACTATCAGCAATTTTTGAATGTGGAGAGCTCATCTTGTTCCACTCTGATGATTGGAAGTCTAAGGGGTCAATGACTTGTTCTTTTACAATGTCTGCCACCGATTTTCCTGTTGTTTGTTTGATAATGGTTGTTAACAGATCTATGCTTAGCCCTTTATATGCCCATGATTCACCAGGCTTAAATTCATTTATTAGTCTTCCATTTGCTATTCTTTACCCATGCGTATGGGTTAACAAGTGATGAATAGTTACCCCACTATATGCGGGTAATTGAGAGTTTTCAACATACTGTCCAATTGGATCATCAATAGAAAATTAACCTTTGTATATAGTATAAGCAGCAGCAAAACCAATGTAAGTCTTGCGAACAGAAGCAACGTGGAATTGAGTGTCTTCTTTCACATCTCTAGCGTGTGCAGAATAAGACTGCTTACCAAAATAATGTATAATGATAATATAATTATTGAATTTTGATTATTAAAAGCTAAGAGCCTTACTACATTCTACGTAGCAAGGCTCTTTATAGTTGTTTCAAATTACATCCATCTGTTTATATA
>NZ_CAKJTJ010000057.1 GCF_917563925.1 Sutcliffiella rhizosphaerae | reverse complement strand
CCGCCCGCTTCCTTCAGATTCCACGTCGCCATGGACACCCTTGCGTTAAGCTAACTGCTACTTCTGTCTTCACAGTTCGGGACTTGCACCCTATAGATTGCACCCATGCCGGGCGCACATAGAAAACCACGTCTCCTATGTAAAGAAGACGTGGTATCTATACTAAAGCGTTTTCAATTTCCCGTATTAGTAAATCCAGTTATCAACATCGCGTTTATATTCTACTAATCCTTCTCCTTTGAAGAAAAGACCGATTTCACGTTCAGCGCTCTCTGGAGAGTCGGAACCATGAATGATGTTTTTGCCAACAATCACACCAAAGTCTCCACGGATTGTTCCAGTAATAGCATCTTTAGGGTTTGTAGCACCCATCATTTGACGAGCAGTAGCGATTACGTTCTCACCTTGCCAAACCATTGCAAAAACTGGGCCAGATGTAATGAAATCTACTAGTTCACCAAAGAAAGGACGCTCTTTGTGTTCGCCGTAATGTTCTTGTGCAAGTTCTGTAGGAATTTGCATTAATTTAGCTCCAACAAGTTGGAAGCCTTTTCTCTCAAATCGAGATACAATCTCGCCAATTAAGTTACGTTGTACGCCGTCAGGCTTTACCATTAAAAATGTTTTTTCCATAATAATTTCTCCACCCCATTACGATTATGTAAAGTTAAGTAAACCTTAACCTACCAAAATATATCACGCTTTTTGCAGTTTCGCAACAGAAGATGGAGAATTATCTTAATATTTTACAATGTTCGATGTTTTCATCTCAATACTTTCGTTTCCCAATATATTTTGCAACATTATTAAAGGTTTTTTTGGCGATTCCATTAGGAAGCTTGTCTAGTTCTTTGAAGGCCTTTTGAAGGTAACGGTCACTTAAGGCAAAAGACCGTGTAATCGCATCAGATTCTTTTATTTCTTTAATAAGGTATTGGATATCATCAGGTGTTGATTGCTCGCTAATTTGACGAATCTTACTATTAATCACCGGATTTTCCATTGCAAATAACACTGGCAGTGTGATATTACCTTGAAGCAGGTCACTTCCTGCTGGTTTCCCAAGTTCCTTTTCTGTTGAAGTAAAGTCAAGAATATCATCGGTAATCTGAAAAGACATTCCAACATAATACCCAAACCAATAAAGGCTTTTATGAATATGTTCCGGAACATTGGCGGAAATAGCTCCTAGCTGACAACTCACTGCAATCAGAATCGCTGTTTTTCTTTTAATTCTAAGCAGATATGTCCGAAGATTTTGGTCAAAATTATACTTGTCGCGTATTTGTTCAATCTCTCCTCTACATAACTCAACTATTGTCCTAGATAATATCCGGTGCGCATGTATATTTTCTACGGAGGTCATAAGTTCAAGCGACCTTGCAAAAATGTAATCACCTGTATACATGGCAATTCGATTGTTCCATTTGGATTTAATCGTAGGCTTGCCCCGTCTTAACTCGGCATCGTCAATGACATCATCATGCACAAGTGATGCCATGTGGATAAGTTCCAGCGCAACGGCTACATTTTTGATTTTTTGGATGTTATAATCACCAAATTTTGCCGCTAGCAACACAAATACGGGTCTTATACGTTTCCCCCCTGCCTGCAAAAGATGGAGGGATGCCTCTTGAAGCAATTCACGTTCGGATTGGATGGTGGCAACCAATTCATCCTCAATTATCTGTATATCGTTATTTAAAAAAGAATACATCATTTTTAATTTCATGTAGGTCACCTTTTACATACTATTTTTTAGGTTTAACTCCTAAATGCATGGCAGCAACTCCACCTGTATATGCCTTTACATCTACTGGACGGAAACCTACTTGTTCAAACATAGACTTTAATTCTTGCATGCCTGGAAAATCTTTTGCAGATTCATGGAGCCACGCATATTCGTTATAACTTTTCGCAAAGACTTTTCCAAGTGCTGGCATAATATATTGGAAATACAGAAAGTAAAGTTGACGGAACCCCAACATAGTAGGTTGGGAGGTTTCTAAGCACACTACTTTCCCACCAGGTTTAACTACCCGGTACATCTCTGTTAAAACCTGATAATAGTCTGGAACATTTCGCAAACCAAAGCCAATAGTAACATAATCAAATGTGTTGTCCTTAAACGGAAGGTCCATTGCATTTCCATGCATTAAATCAACATTTTTGATGCCTTGGTTTTTCACTTTTTCCTTTCCGATAGACAACATATTTTCACTGAAATCCAGTCCTGTTACATTTCCATTTTCTCCAACGGCTTGCCCCATTGAAATGGTCCAATCAGCGGTTCCACAGCAAACATCCAAAGCAATAGAACCTTGTTGGACATTCATGCGCTTCATTGTATCCTTTCGCCAGGCAATATGACGCTGAAAGCTGATGACCGAATTCATTTGATCGTAATTCTTATAAATCTTCTCAAAAACGCCATGTACTCTTTCTTCCTTAGATGGATGTTGCATTGGTTTACCCTTCTTCCGCATACTTTTTAGATGAAAATGGAATATCATAGAACAGTTCTTGAATTCTTGTTTCTAACAACTTATTCATATTTGGGATGGAAGATATTAACGTATCCATTGTTTTCCTCAAATGTTCTATATATTTATCCAATAAGAAAAGCATGTACTTCTCTTGTTCACTTGAAGTATCTTGCTTTTCCCCTTTTGAAAATGCAATCCTTCTGATTGTATCAAAAAGAAAAGAAGAATCCTTTGCGCAAAAACGTTTTCGTTCCATAATTAATCGCTTTAAAAGTAAGAAATTTTCACTCAAATCTTTTAACATTGAATTGGAAAAATAACCAGAAACAGATTGTATAAGGGAGGATTCTATTTTTGCAAGGCTTTGCATCAACGTTTCCATCCCTTGAAGATCTTTTTGGTAATACGATATTTTATGTTCATTTATTTGTTTAATGGAATGCGCTAAGGTTTTAATCATCGTGATATCATCTACCTCTGCAAGCAAGCGATAGTAAAGACCGCTGTAATAATCCCCTGCTAGGACAGTCAATTGCTGATTTTTGGCATCTTCCTGTTCCATTTGATCGACTTTTGTATTTGTAACCATATCATGAGTATCAAGGGCAATCTGGACAAGCATAGTTGATAATATGTACTGTTCTTTTTTATTTTCAGGCATCTCAATAGTTTCCATTATTGAATACAGGAGCAATAACTTATCCTCATCAATAATTGGATATTCAATATGTTCTATCAAGTATGGATGTGTAATTAAAGTATGTATTTTTTCTTTTATGTTTGATATGTATAATTGACTCACTTAAGACCACCCTTGTTCCCTTTTCTTCACTTTTGGCTAGTTGGCAAAGAAGACAAAATCCATTAAAAATAGACAGTGTTAATTATAGCACATTCCTTATGTTTATTGTCTAAAATGGTCTATCTTTCTTAAGTTTAACCTTGTTTCTGGTTTAAAATAAGAAAAGCAGTGAAAATAATTCATCTGCTTTTATCTTGCGGATTTCGCAAAGCTTTCCCGAATTTAACATGTAACATATAGAAATCGTTACAATTGGGATCTTACGCGTCTTGCTATTCCGTGTCCATTTCGCCATGGGATGATTGGATGAGTGCTTTTCCTCTGATTTTAATGGCGGAGGTGTGCTCGGTAAATTGAGCAATCATCACTTCCCCTTTATCGAGTTTTTCTGAATGGTGAAACCTGGTATCAGTTCCACGTGTTAGGCCAATTACACTTACTCCATCTTCTTTTGCTTTGATGACAATAAAGTCGTTCGAGTTAGAATGACTCATAACCATCCTCCTTCTCTCGTAACATCTCTGCTACCAATCATGAGCTTTCATAGTTTATCCTTTGATGAATGATAATACTTCCGCTCTTGCAGCATG
The DNA here is from genome assembly GCF_917563925.1 of Sutcliffiella rhizosphaerae. Taxonomy (GTDB): domain Bacteria; phylum Bacillota; class Bacilli; order Bacillales; family Bacillaceae_I; genus Sutcliffiella_A; species Sutcliffiella_A rhizosphaerae. Next base: position 9,762 of record NZ_CAKJTJ010000057.1, on the reverse strand, counting down.
GTCTTTTTCTAACACTCCCCTTACAGCAGATGTAACTGTCACTGCTCCAGGCTTTTTGACACCACGCATTGTCATACACATATGTTCTGCCTCCACAACAACCATCACACCATGTGGATCAAGTGATTCAACTATAGAGTCAGCAATGGTCGATGTAATTCTTTCTTGTAATTGTGGACGCTTTGCAACCGCCTCCACGGCACGTGCAAGTTTACTCAAACCAGTTACTTTTCCACCTCTAGGTATGTATGCCACATGAGCTTTCCCAAAGAAAGGAACCAAATGATGCTCACACATGGAGAAGAACGAAATATCCTTAACTAATACTAGCTCTTCATGCGCCTCCCCAAATACTGTTTTAAAATGCTCCTTTGGGTCTTCATTTAAGCCAGAAAACACCTCTGTATACATTTTAGCAACTCTTTTTGGTGTATCTAACAGCCCTTCTCTCTCTGGGTCTTCGCCAATCGCTTCAAGAATCATTCTTACTGCTTGCTCAATCTGAGCCTTATTCACTTCTGTCATTATTCGTATCCTCCTACAAAACAATAAAAACTGCTGTAATGTGATTCTAGCATAAGTTTTTTTGTAAAAGCAAAAAATAAAGAGGCGCATCCAGTGCGCCTCTTTATGCTGAACTATTTTGACTATGTAGCTGTCAATTATTTCACAGCATCTTTTAGAGCTTTACCAGGTTTAAAAGCTGGTACTTTGCTTGCAGCGATTTCGATCTCTTCCCCAGTTTGAGGATTGCGACCTTTACGTGCAGCACGCTCACGTACTTCAAAGTTACCAAAACCGATTAGTTGTACTTTGTCACCATTCTTTAATGCGTCAAGAATTGTATCGAAAACAGCATCAACTGCTTTAGTAGCATCCTTTTTAGAAAGTTCACTAGCTTCAGCAACTGCATTGATTAAATCTGTCTTGTTCATGCCATTCACCTCCTCCCAAAGGAGTTAATCGCTATTCTAGAACAAAAATGAATTTTTGTCTAGTAAAAGCCTTTTGTAATAACATTTGTGCACAATTTTTATTGATTCTATACATGATAGAATCGTGTTAATCTTGCAACTAGGCTTATATTAACCCATTAAACACTAGATTTCAACAAATTTCTACGAAAAATAGTGCGAATAGGAATATTTCGCCATTTAAGAGAAGATTTTCTGTAAGTAGATTAACACAAGAATACCTTTATATCAAGTGTTTAACAACAAAAATAAGCTCTCCATGCATGTAATACCACACACGGAAAGCTTATAAACATATTCGACATTGTTTTTTACAAGATAATCGCGATTAAGCCACCAGAACCCTCGTTAATAATACGTTCTAACGTTTCTTTCAGCTTGTATCTGGCATTCTCTGGCATTAAGGAGATTTTCGCATGTATGCCTTCTCTAACGATGGAGCTTAACGAGCGACCAAAAATATCTGAGTTCCATATAGAAAGAGGGTCATCTTCAAAATCTTGCATAAGATAGCGAACCAATTCTTCACTTTGTTTTTCTGTCCCGATAATTGGGGCAAACTCAGACTCTACGTCTACTTTAATCATATGGATGGAAGGTGCTACTGCTTTCAATCTAACTCCGAATCTCGACCCTTGACGTATAATTTCTGGCTCTTCTAAACTCATATCTGTTAGAGCTGGAGATGCTATTCCGTACCCAGTTTGCTTAACCATTCTAAGTGCATCGGATACTTGATCGTACTCCGCTTTTGCAAAAGCAAAATCCTGCATAAGTTGAAGGAGATGGTCTTTCCCTCTGATCTCCACCCCGACTACTTCTTTAAGAATATGATCATACAAATCATCAGGGGCATAGAGATCAATCTCCGCTATTCCTTGACCCATTTCAATTCCAGCTAGACCTGCTCTATCTATGAACTCATACTCGCTGAACTGTCCGACTACTCTATCGACATCACGAAGACGTTTAATATCTTTTACAGTGTCCTTTACAGCTTCTTGATAACTTTCACGGAGCCAGTGATCTTCCTTAAGTACCATTACCCAACTTGGTAAGTTTACATTAACTTCAAGTACAGGAAATTCAAATAGTGCTTCACGAAGTACGTTGTAAACATCTGATTCCCTCATGCTTTCTACACTCATTGCAATGACAGGAATATCATATTTCTCACTTAATTCTCTTTTTAATGATTCTGTTTCCGGATGAAATGGCTGTACAGTATTTATTACCATTATAAACGGCTTACCAACTTCTTTTAACTCTTCAACAACACGTTCTTCTGCTTCAATGTAATCTCTACGGGGGATCTCCCCGATGGATCCATCGGTTGCAATTACAACACCAATGGTAGAATGCTCTTGTATTACTTTTCTAGTACCGATTTCAGCTGCTTCATGAAAAGGTATTGGCTCTTCAAACCATGGTGTGTTAATCATCCTTGGTCCATTTTCATCCTCATAACCTTTAGCACCTGGTACTGTATAGCCGACACAGTCAACAAGACGAATATTTACATCAAGCCCTTCGTCCACTTTCACTTTCACAGCTTGATTCGGGACAAATTTAGGCTCTGTTGTCATTATAGTTTTTCCAGCTGCACTTTGAGGCAGTTCGTCTTGTGCACGTGCTTTATCCGACTCATTTCCGATATTTGGTAGAACCACTAGCTCCATAAACCTTTTAATGAATGTTGATTTCCCTGTACGAACAGCCCCCACAACACCTAAATATATATCGCCTCCCGTACGCTCAGCGATATCTTTGAAAATATCTACCTTTTCCAAGTGATTCCCTCCCGACATTAATCTTGGGATATACATTTTCTAGTAAGAATATTAATCTATGACACTATATGTGTATGATGTTGTCCTAATTAAATATGACTAAATTTTAATAGAAAATTTATCCCTCTTTTTTTAAAAAATAAAGTATCAGTTATTATAGTTAGAATAGTGTCTAGCGCCAGAAGACTCCTAAAGGTCTTTTTCCAAGCACTTTCTTCTTACTAGAGGTGGTAGCGCACAGGCTTTTCTAATATTAAATAACTGTTAGTATCATGGTTTCATTAGAGGAGTCTTGTTTATCGTACTAAACAAAAAACCCTTCTTTAGAATGTATTCTCTAAAAAAGGGTTCATGACTATTTTCTATTCTATATTCTTTATAACTGGTTCATTGTTTTCATCTAGCGTGTATGGCAAAGAAAAGGCAGGTACAAAAACAGAATGTTCCACGATAATATCACGGATATCATCATCAGATGAATATTGATGCTCATGTTTTTGTAAAAGCTCATACAAATCAATTGAATAATCTATTTGCGCTTCTCCTGATTTATTGAGGATAATGGGTAAATTTTTCCCGGATATTGGACTTTGAATAAATGGTTCAGATTCAAAGCCAAGCTTGTCCCAATCAATTTTAAATGCCTGGTTATTAATAACCTCTTTTACAGGGGGATATCCGTTGTTAGAACGTTTATATAAATCAATCCTCATATTAATGTTACGAATTTCTTCTGCCATTCTAAGATCTATCAGCTTTACTTTAGGATCATTTTCCACATCGACAAGGACATATAAATACACGCCACCACTTTCATATGCAGTCCCAGGTGGATCTTGTATGTACCGAGGTGAAAGCTTGTTAAAATCAATTGGATATTTTTGATAAATAGGTGTTTCCATGTCTCTTTCTTTTATCGGAAGGAGACCACCACTCGCTTCACGGTATTGATTTACAGAAGATTGAACGGATTCTAATTGATCTAAATATGGGACTTGATTTTGTGTCATTCGGTCTTCTGGATAAAGACAACCTGATAATATGATACTGAGTACAAGCATTCCCACTAATAGGAGGAACCTATTCCATTTCATAGTATTTTCCTACCTTCATTTTTAAATCTTGGCGGTTTTCACAAATTATTGCTTCTTTCATGTGAACAATAAGCTCGAAATAATTGTTACTAATCTGTACAAATTTTTTGCAACGCCCTATTAAAAACAGAAGCCCACTTATTACCAGTCATTAGTAATAACTTTAGAAAAGAGTCTATATCTTTTATCATTCAGGAACTGGTCCACTAAAAACGACATAAAAAATAATTAACCCTGCCAGTACAAGTAATAAAAAGGCAAAAGTGTTTAAAATCCCACGAATGATCGTGTTTTTTAGTTTAAATCTAGTAAAATAAACAGTAAGAACCGATATAAACATGAACCCCATTGCAACAAAAGAAATCCACATTTTCATCAATGCAGGTGACATCCTCATCTCTCCTTTTCCGTCAAACATTATAGCATAAGATTTACATGAAAAAAACACCATCTGATATACGGGATAAGAGATGATTTCTCTTTGACATAAAATGGACATATAATTTTTAATTCTGTGACAATCTGTTTGGCATAAAAAGACGCTAACAAAACTCATTTAGCCCAAATTCATAAAACGAGGAAGAGAAAAGTTTATTTTCACGATCTTGAGTATTATTGCCTTGTGATATTGACAATGTTTTTTCTAAAATAATGCTCATGAAAAAAAGCTGAAGCAAAAGGGGCTTTTTTTGCTTCAGCATTACTTATAGACTAAATAATCCAATCCCACAGCTCAACCAGTGATGTCCTCATTCACATCTTATGCGGTAACTTTCATACATGCATCACCAAATGCCTATTTATCACAAAAATGCTGTAAAAATTATGGATTTACTTACCCTTGCATCCTCCTATCGTTCTTCTTAATAAGGTATGCACTCAAAAAGTTTGGGTGTTTGTTTACCTTTTAGAGATGCAATAGGAAAATAGGATACACATTATTATCTAATCCGTTCTCCAAGCAACTTAGACAAGTCGTCAAGTTCAGTCGTCTTGGAACGGTTCATAAGTTCATCAACAGCGTCTTTTGGATTTACATCATCAAATAGGACATGGTACAAAGCAGAAGTTAATGGCATCTTGACTTGGAGTTTTTTTGATAATTGGTAAGCAGCTTTCGTGGTTCTTACTCCTTCTACTACCATACCCATGTTCTCTAGGACTTCTTCCAGTTTCATACCTTTACCGAGCATATTTCCAGCACGCCAGTTTCGACTGTGCACACTGGTGCAAGTCACAATCAAATCTCCCATTCCCGTTAAACCTAAAAAGGTTAGTGGGTTAGCACCGAGACAACTGCCAAGTCTGGCAATTTCCGCCAAGCCCCTTGTAATCAATGCAGCTTTTGCATTATCTCCATAACCGAGTCCATCGGTTATGCCTGCTGCAAGAGCTATAATATTTTTAAGGGAACCGCCAATTTCAACACCTACTACATCTGTGTTGGTGTATACGCGAAAATGTTGATTGATGAATAAATCCTGTACCTTCTCAGCTGCTTCCGCATTTAATGATGCCGCAGTCACAGTTGTCGGCTGGCGAAGGCTAACTTCTTCGGCGTGACTGGGTCCAGAAAGAACCACTACAGCTTCTCTAATGGATTCCGGTAACTCTTCTTCAATCAATTCAGAAACCCTCAAATGAGTATCTGGCTCTATCCCTTTACTAACATGCACAAAAAGTGTTGGAGTAGATAGATATTCTCTTACCTGTTGACATACTTCCCTCATTGCCTTTGTTGGAACTGCTAGAACTACTGCATCCACTTGATTTACTGCTTCTTTCATCGAAGTGTAGCCGATAATCATGTTAGAGAGTTTAATATTTTGAAGATATTTTATATTGGTATGGAATTCATTTATCTCTTTTATCTGAGCTTCTTTATGCCCCCACAAGCGTACTTCATGGCCGTTATCGGCTAGCACCATAGCAAGAGCAGTTCCCCAACTGCCCGCACCTAAAACCGCAATCTTTTTCACTGCTTCCATCCTCCCTTTTCTACTTACGTGGACGTGCAATAATCTTGATTGGTGTACCTTCAAATCCAAAAGCATCTCTTATGCGATTTTCCAAAAATCGTTTATAAGAAAAATGCAATAATTCCGGATCATTCACAAAGATCACGAACGTTGGAGGCTTAATAGCAACCTGTGTCGCATAATAGATTTTTAAGCGTTGTCCTTTGTCTGTAGGAGTTGGATTCATCGCAACAGCGTCCATAACGACATCATTTAACACAGTTGTTACGACTCTCATGGAATGGTTCTCACTTGCTAATTCAATTTTAGGAATAAGAGTATGAATTCTTCTTTTGGTTTTTGCAGAAAGAAAAACAATTGGCGCATAATCAAGGAAAAGAAAATGATCCCTAATCTTTTGTTCGAATTCTTTCATCGTTTTGTCATCTTTATCAACAGCATCCCATTTATTTACGACAATAACAATGGCCCTACCAGCCTCATGGGCATATCCGGCAATTTTTTTGTCCTGCTCGATAATTCCCTCTTCTCCATTAATAACAACAAGGACAACATCAGAACGCTCAATGGCACGCAAAGCTCGTAGAACACTATACTTTTCAGTAGTCTCGTATACTTTTCCTTTTTTACGCATTCCTGCTGTATCAATAATAACGTAATCTTTGCCATCATACGTATAAGGAGTATCAATGGCATCTCTTGTCGTACCTGCAATATCACTGACAATAACTCTGTCTTCACCAAGCAGTGCATTTACAAGTGAAGATTTCCCTACATTCGGACGGCCAATCAAAGAGAATTTTATGATATCCTCATCGTATTCTTGCTCTTCTCGCTTCGGAAAATTGGCAATAACCAAATCTAAAAGATCACCAAGACCTAGTCCGTGTGATCCAGATATAGGTACAGGTTCACCAAAGCCAAGCGCGTAAAAGTCATACAGATTCTCCCTCATATCAGGATTGTCCACTTTATTTACCGCTACTACAACAGGTTTATGTGATCTATATAGAATTTTAGCTACTTGCTCATCTGCAGTAGTGAGCCCTTCTCTACCGTTTGTCATAAAAATGATTACATCTGCTTCATCTATGGCAATTTCAGCTTGCTCACGAATTTGAGTCATAAATGGTGCATCACTTATTTCTATTCCACCAGTATCAATTAAATTAAAATGTTGATTTAACCATTCTCCAGAGCTATATATTCTGTCCCTTGTAACTCCTGGAATATCTTCTACAATAGAGATCCTCTCTCCTACTATCCTGTTAAAAATGGTGGATTTACCCACATTTGGTCTTCCAACTATCGCAACGGTTGGTTTTGGCATAATGACCACCCTCCCAATTTTTTCTCTGAAGTATGTAAAAACTAACTAAAATAGCTACCGTTATGTTAATCAGCATGTAATAACGTTTAGTTTATACAAAAACCGAAAATAAATAAATGAATTTATATCAGTCAATAAAAGAACCCTCCTGTTGTAGGAAGGTCTAACTTGAATAGTTTAACATTATTCAATAAAAGAAGGAAGTTTTTTTAATAGTCTTTTCTCCAATATAGATAGTTGCAATTAGCGATAAAGACTATGTTACATAGAAACATGCCATCCACTTTAACGAATATGAAAACTTTACAAAATCAGCCTTGTAAATTGTACATTTTCAAAGTGGGCAGCGAAATTCATTTGCTTTTTGGCTGCTAGATGAAGAAATATTACTCCATAACAATTAACATGTAAACAATCCAAGAACCTTCTTTTTATATTAATACTAAAAATCTATGGTTAGAAAATGGGCCTTAATGTTTGACGATGATAAACAACTCTTCACCGAGCCCGTGCGCTATCCCATCCAGGATCGCTTCTAAGTTAGCTGATACAAACTCCATTTCTTCTTTCGAATGACAAAGAAAAATAGGTGAACCTCCTGCTACTTTTGCTGGATTTGTGGTGATTATGGCAAGAATGTATTTTTCTAGCTCCATACTACTCATGCTCTTTCACCTTTTTCTTAAGATTTTTCGTTGGCATTCGAATCGCATTTTCTAAAGTAGGTACCCGCTCTAATATTGTCATACCTACTTCAAGATCTTGTTCTTGAGGTAGAAGAAAAACTCCTACCCGCCCATCATCAAGATCCCTTTTAGCCAATGGGATAAGTGCTGGTGTTCCGGAGTCACGATACACACCAAGCGCTGTGGACATATCGTGAAGAATTGCTTGTCGTTGCCCAAGATTTGCGATAGTGGTTCTGGCATTAAAGTTTTTTGGCTTTAAGATAAATCCCATTCCATATTTTAATACTTCTTTTTGACGTTCAGGTAAACCTATATTCATAATATAAATGTTATCTACATACAAACCTGCTTGCTCAAAATGCGGTTTTACAAATTCGATATCAACAATATCTTTCAGCTGACCGCCTGTCATTAACTTATGGGAGATTAATGCAGCCGATATACCTACAACTAATCCAATCCAAAAATTCGCAGCCAGATACGCAAGCGTGGAAAGGAACGCTGTAATCATGACAAGATAATTTCTGCCTTCAAACGCAATAGCAATTCCTTCTATATAAGTATTTCCACGAGGTACAAGTTCAAAGGCATCAAGCTCTGTTAACGTGTTTCTTTCCATATTCCTGACATCACGAAATTGGGATGCAGCCAATGCCAAAAAGGTTATTGCAGCAAATTCCTGTTCCATGATAGCAGGCACAGCAATGGTTCCTAATCCAGAGGCAATAAAAGCAAGTGAAAGGTGAATAATTTTCCCATGAAGGTATGTGGGGTATTGCCGGTAATCTGTTACTAGCATATAAATCCTTGTAGCAAGTCCAATAACCACCCCAAACAATATCGGATATGTATATTCGTTCATCCCTGTCTCTCCTTTACTCGCTTTTGTATTACAGAATCCAAGTGAACGGTTATGGTTGCAAATAATAGCCATACTCCCAAACCAGCTGAGGCTAAAAAAAGAACAGCAAGAAATGAAATCTCCCCCATCACTGAATAAGAAAAGACACTATTTAGCACGAAACTGTTCAACAACTCCCCTTGAATTAATCCGCATAGCATAAACACAAAACGCTCATCTCTCTTCTTAAACAACAATAATGTTAAGTAAACCATGATGAAAGCAAGAATCCATGTCCTGTTAATAAGGATCCATACAGGATCAAATATTTCATAAATGATAAAACAGACATATGCCAAAGAAATGGTCGTAATAGAAAAGTAGTGAAGAAAGTAGTTTTCTTTCAAGGTTTTTACCAATAGTATAATTGCGGCAATTATTAATACAATAAAAGATCCACTTACTTCAAAAGAAAAAATAGAAAAGTTACTGGTTGATCCTATTATTATTAAAAGTAAAACAATAGAAGAAAATGTCCTTAACGCTGACTTTTGCATCATGAATGTGACAATTATCCAACAAACCCAGCTTAAAAAGTAAAAATACATTGCTTCTGTTTCCATAATACCCCTCCTCTCACCCACTCATTATGCCTAAAATGAGATAGAACTAATCATATATTCAGTATGTTTTTATCTCTAAAGTAAATAATAATCGTCACAGAATAGAAATGAGGTGACACTATGGGGAAAGATAGACAAGAAGGTAAGTTAAAAGCTAAAAAGAGAACGGAATCAGATCGAGATCAATCTCTTAAATACCCTGGAGCTACATCTCTAGATAATCCGGCAGAAGCCAGAAAAAATAATAAGTAATCAGAAAAGCGCAAGCGCCTTGGTAAGCCCCGACAAGCATAAAAGAAAAAAACAGCCCACTAACGATTTTAGGCCACTGAAAAAGTTACGTTTTTTATTTCAGTAATCTAAAATGAATGCCCAAAGGCAATTTTCCGTCTGCTTTTTAAGCGGAAAATTGCCTTTTTCCTTTTCTTTTTTATTCTTTTTC
>NZ_CAKJTJ010000056.1 GCF_917563925.1 Sutcliffiella rhizosphaerae | reverse complement strand
GTTTATATAATACTTAAAAAATGAATAATAAAGTTGTTTACTTCTTATTGAACTAACGACTCTGTTCGTTTAAGTGTAACTCTTTACAATTACTTGATATTATATAGGTGAATAGAAAGATAAATTAAAATTTAGTTTAGTAGTAAATAAAAGTAGGTTATTTATATTATTCTCTTAAATTTTTCAAAAAGGAGAGTTTATGAAAAAGATTATTGTTTTTGCATTAACAATATTTATATTATTCTCAGGATTCGCAACACAAAGTTATGCGTTGTCAGATTCGAAATCTGCGGCAATACAAGCGTTGCTAGATGATGCCTGTCGTATATCAGGTGTGCCGGGAATGTCAATCTCAATACTTGCTGATGATGAAGTGTTCTTCTTTTCTTCAGGGTATGCAGACCGTGAAAAGGGGTTGTCTGCAAGTGAAAATACACTCTATGAGTTAGCCTCGGTCAGTAAAGCTTTTACCGGTATGGGTATTATGCTGTTGGAAGAGCAAGGGCTGCTCTCAATGACGGACCCTGTCCAAAAATATTTACCTTGGTTTACGCTAAAGTATCAAGGGAAACCTGTTGATATGCAAAGCCTTACACTAAATAACTTTCTTCACCATACCAGTGGTCTAACAAATATTAGGCATCTTCAAAATATTCCACAAGGCAATACACCGGATATGTTGCAAAAGACTGTGGAAATGCTCGTAGATGCTGAATTGGCGTTCCCTCCCGGTGAACAGTATAACTATGGAACCGTTAATTATGACGTATTGGGTTTGGTTATTGAGATTGTGTCGGGACAAAGCTATGAAGACTTTATGAGGGAACAGGTATTTCAGCCGTTAGGTCTTCACCAGACGTATGTTTATAAAGAAGATGCTCAAGCCACTGGACAGTTGGCACAGGGCTACCGTTCTTCCTTTTTTATGACAACTCCATTTAAAGCACCGGATTATGCTGGGAATAAACCCGCAGGCTACATCATTTCTAATACAAAAGATATGGCGCGTTGGATGGGCATACAGATGGGTATCGTGCAGGACATACCTGAAATATTTCGCACGGTTATCGAAAAATCACATAGAGGTGATATGTCTGTTTCGGCTGTCAACGATATGTATTATGCGGCAGGCTGGTCGGTAAACGCCGACCAAACGATTATAAAACACACTGGGGGCAATCCAAATTTCAGAACCGAAGTAGCCATACTGCTAAATGAACGAACAGCCGTCAGCTTGCTGAGCAACGGCGCAAATACCAATATTAACCTGGTACAAAAAGTTAAAGCTATATTAGACGGCAATCTAACTCAGTCATATAAAATGAGCGGCACCCAGCTTTTAGATATCATTTTGTCGTCTATCACAATTATTCTTTGCCTATTTGCCGTTCTGCTATTTCTCTTAGGATTACGCAGAAGGAAAACGAATGAGCAGCAGCCAATGACAAAAAAGAGAATAATCGTAACAGTTATTTTCCTGAAAGCTACGATTGCCCTGGGGATAATGTGCTGTGCTTTCGATTGGTCAACGATACTTATTTGGCAAACATATAGTGTTCTTACAGCTTTGATTTCGTCAACATTATTAACAGCAAGCATTACATGGTTTGTATACACTCACCGATAAAATACCTTGCTCCCAAGATAAGTATATATATTCACAAAGTACCCTTTTCCCCATAGAAAAGAGCGTTCCATAACTTTGAGGAAAGCACCATTAATCGCCAGTAGTTAAGAATAGAGATACTCTACCTCTCGTATTACCAATAGAGTGATATGGTCTAGTGTTTAGATACTCTAGCTAATTGTCCCTTTCATTTTCACAACAGTGCATTTTCAGTTATGACAAGCTAGAGTAAACATTTTTTAATATCATTGATTGCTTGCAAATGCATTCCTTCATGAAAGATAGTTCGAATTAACACTTGTTCTATTGTTCGAATCCCCATTTCAGTAGGGGGATATACTTCTTCTAATCGATGTCCATAATTCTCCATCAATTTGATAGGTTGTTCTTTCAGCAATCTCTTTAGTTCCAAATAAGATGGTGTTTCAGCTGAAAAATGAACCGGTGTTCTGCCATAACCAAACCAATTGCGGAAAATATCTGGAACCTCTGTTTTCTCCTTCGTCAAAGCCTCAATCCATAAGTATTGATCCAAGTAAATATGTCCCATATTCCATCTAATATTATTATTAAAATTATAGGGTACTATCTCAGCTATTTCTGCACTTATACCATCTAAACTATCTAAAATATCTTTTCGGTAAGTCTCTAACTGTTTGAAAAGATTCATATGCCGTTCTTTCATTCTTTATCACCTCTCGTGAAATATATTTTTATTTGTTTTAAATTCTGCACCCTTTCATTTTTCCCTCTTTGAAATCAAAGTAAAAAATAGCTAATTCAGCTGCCCCGTTAGTTTAAGTACATTCTTTCACAAACGTTATGATCAATATCATAAGTTCAATTTTTCATGCAATTCTTCCTCCATTAATTGTCCCGTTTATTTATAGATTCACTTGGACTTTACCTCCTTTGTTTTAAAAAATTCAGATAAATATCGCAATAATAATTTAATATACTTTCCAAATCGAATGGTTGATATATTTACCAATTTTTATTCTAGGACTCTTCTTATAAGGCGACTGTAGGGTAGTGGAGCTTATCCCACTAAATTCCCCACTCTCCTCCTCGTTCTTTAAAAATAATTTTTCGCAATCTGGCCAATTAAATAAAATGATCGCTGATCCATGTTCCTGAATCGTGCCAGTTTGTTGAAGATTTTTAGTAATATTTTATTTACTTTACCTTTTCAATTCATAAGAAAATACAATGCCAAAAAACCTTTTACTTTTATTTTATACCATGAAAAATAAAAGACTTGGTTTCTACAGTTGCATATTTAAACTCCCAATCTCCATAAACTTGTACTTCGGAGAATCCTACTTGTTGTAATGATTTATGAATTTCTTCTTGTGTTCGGAATTTCAACTCCATTTTTTCTTGAACTATTACTTCATTTGTACATGCATTTTTTACAGTTTCATAAAATGTATAAACATCTTCTATAAATCCCTCATATTCCGTCCAAATTTCAAGTGGCTCACCACTTTCCTGATTCGTTGCAACATCAGGTGTCTTATCTATTTCCCATTTTTCCCACTCTTTTGCTAATGGGTTACGTGAATCAAATATAAAAGATCCTCCTGGTTTTAATGATCGATAAACATCTGAAATGACAAGCTGCCAACTTTTATCCGTAAGAAATACTTGAGCAACATTCGCTGTCATAATAACTGCATCATATGTATTTGTTTGTAAATATGAGCAATCTCCGACTATCCAACTTACATCGCCTGGATACTCTTTATTTTTCGCATATTCAATAGCTTCTTTATTTGGATCAATAGCTGTAATTTGATAGTTTGCTTTCGCAAAATGAGATGTCAATCTTCCTGTTCCACAGCCCAAATCTGCAATTTTTTTTACATTTGTCTTTTTTAAAAGGGCTAAAAAGAACTCATCATCTTTGCCCCAGCGATTAATCTGGTCATATACTAGTGGAATCATAAATACCTACTTTCTATTATTCATACTTATTTATTTTTTAATTTTTTTATCCTTACCAATACTTGTACATTGTGTAGCCTTGAAAAAAAGTTTGATTAAAACATGCATTAAATCTTTATTTAACAACAAATGAAAAAATCCATTTTGATAAAAGAGTGATCAAAATGGATTTTCTTTTAATCACTAGGTTCGATTTTTTTATAAAAAAGTTTGATTATTATTTTTAAACTCCTTATTTTACTAAAGTGCCCTATAGTTTAAGTACACTTTTTTCACAAACTTCCTTTAAAGGTTCATTTATTACAAGAATGCTTCCCTTATATACAAGAAAGTACCTACATAATAAAGCATTAATCCATCTTGAATTAATCCTTCCGATAATCTAAGTACATTGGTTCACCATTAACCTACATTACCCTTTAACAAAATAAGAATTATAATCTTCTCCAATATCATATACTTAAAATTCATTGATTTAATTGTTGATTAGTGGAATCAATTTAGTATGTTCTATTGGTGATGACAGTACTATTAATGTAGTTGAATCTCCGAAGGTACCCATTTCATTAATGGCAACCTCAAGCGATTGAAGTGTCTCAGTAACTACTTTTAATAAAAAATTATACTGGCCACTTATTCTATGTAATTCCACCACCTCATTTGAAGCATTACAGAAGGTCACAAAATTTTCACAGCTTTTGGTATGGAATAACAGAAAAGCTGTTATAGGTTTGTTTATTTTTTCTGCTCTTACAATAGCCTGATAGTGATCAATAATTCCCTTTTCCTCCATTCTTCGTACTCTCTCGGTAACGGCTGGTTGAGAGAGTGCTACCTCTTTTCCCAGTTCCGTCATGGAAATGCGACCTTTTTCCTGCAAAACTAAAAGAATTTCTTTATCCAATTCATCCATCATAATCCACACCTTTAAATTCTAATTAAAATGGTCAAAAATACATTAATTTAAAGCTAACAACTGCATTTTAAATGGAATTCATTATTTAATTACTTGTTTTTATTATATAAGATTATTTATGAAGTTAATACTTTAGTAAAGGAGTTAAGAAAAAATGGAAAAAAACGAGTTATTAAATCCAATTAATATTGGTAACTGGCACTTGAAATCAAAAGTTGTGATGGCTCCAATGACACGGAGTTTTGCAGATAACAATACAGGTACTGTTGGTAAAGATATTGTTACCTACTATCGTAAAAGAGCCAAAGATGGTATTGGGCTGATTATTACTGAAGGAATTAATCCTTCACTTAGAGGTAAAGGAACTTTTGGTGTGCCAGGGCTGTATACTAATAGCCAAGTAGATGCCTGGCAGAAAGTAACTGAAGCGGTTCATGAGGAAGGAGGAAAGATTGTAGCACAACTATGGCATGTAGGAAGGCTGACACATCGAGAGCTGACTGGAGGATTCCCACCACAGTCACCTTCCATAATAAAGGCTGATGGTCTTGTCCATCGATTAAGAAAACCTTATGAGACTCCAGAGGAAATGTCTAAGAAAGATGTAAAAGAGGTTATACAAGAATATGCTTTAGCTGCTAGAAACGCAATTAAAGCTGGATTTGATGGAGTTGAAATTCATGGAGCTCATGGTTACTTAATTGATCAATTTATTTCTGAAGTTACCAATAAAAGAACTGATGAATATGGAGGAGATATTTTAAATCGCTTATTATTTATGAAAGAAGTATTAAATGCTGTCATTAACGAGGTTGGCAAAGAAAGAACTATAATTAGATTTTCAGAAATTAAAGATGATATCCCAGATTATAAATGGGCCAATCCTGAAGAGAACATAAAGGCTTTTATTCAAGTATTTAAAGAAATAGGAATTCAAATTATACACCCTTCAACGAATAATTTTACAAAAAAAATGACTGATGACATGACTTTTCACCAACTAGTTAGAAAATATTGGGAAGGTATTATTATAGGGGTTGGAAATTTAAACACAAAGATTGCTTCAGAGGCGATTAAGGAAGGTACAATTGATCTCGCTGCCTTTGGACGACCACTATTGGCTAATCCTGATTTCATTAATAAAATAAAAGAAGGTCAACCTATTAAATCCTATCAAGCAGCAATTGATTTAAAATACTTGAATTAAGAAAACAAATCAGTGCGTTGAACTACTAGTGCTCAACGCATATGTTATTTAAACTCCAATCATTTTTCAAAGCTAATTGCCATTTTTCTTATCTTACTAACCTGCCCCGTTTGTTAATAATAATTCGCAACCAGTATATTTTACCATTTACCTCTTATCACTCTTTTGAAATCGGTTGAAATAAGTCATATGCGTTACCATACAAATCTTCGAAACCTACGCCTTTTCCGCCTGGAACATTTTGCGGTTCCCCATGAAAGGTCACGCCACGGCCTTTCATATCAAGATAGTCTTTTTCAATATCGTCACTTAAAAACATGATTAACACCTGGTTTGCTGCTTGATTACCAATAATTTCTTTTTGCCCTGGTGTGTCTGCTTTGACTAATTCTAGTCTCGTTTCATTTGCAGAATTCGGTGAAACAGTTAGGTACTTCCACCCCGGCGAAAACTCTATTTCATCTCGAACGATGAATCCTAATTTTTTGGTATAAAATTGTTTTGCTTCTTCAAGATCCTTAACTAAAATAGTAACCTGGGATGCTTGTGTAATCATCTCAACATTTCCTCCTTTATCAATTATCTTTCGACTATTAGCCAATTAAACACATTAAAGTCTTTTTATAAGGTTCTGTTTATCAAATTCTAAATTACTCCACTGTTAATTGCTCTTATTCTGCCCCGTTTGTTTAGGTTTGTATAAGTGTATTTAATCGTGATTTAAGGCAATAGCATCGCAACATTTTTATAAACATCATATCTTTATTCCAAACATCGCATCTTTTTTAAAAGTATCGTGACTTTATTATTAAGTCAACACATTGGATTACTTTTCATCTATCTTGCTTATTGCTGAATAATGAATAGTCTCAGTCTCCTGACTTTTTCCTTAATTCCAATTATTTCATAATCTAAAAATATCTACAATATGTAATTCTTCTTTCTAACAAACTTAGAAATAGCGCTAATCCTTTGTTGTTCCATGATTGCACTGATTGTTGAAGAAATGTATCATTAAAATTAATTTCCAAATACCTATATTTTTACTATGAAATAGTTATCTATTATCATTAACTACATTATGGTAATCAATTTCTAAATAATATGTTTCTTTACTTAGAACGTTATAAAAGAAAGGCACAAACTCCAAATCTTTAAAAACATAAACTTCTATTTGTTCATCATTATTTCGATATGCTTCAAATATGCGATGGTTTCCATTAATACAATAAGGTTTGTTATTAGTTAAATATTGGCTCTGAATTACCATTACAGGATTTTTATGATTGGGTTTTATCCGATTTGGATTTTTATTTATGTTACTTTGATTAACAGCATCAATTATATTTGACGGAGAAAACTGTACTGGCTTAATACCCTCTTCTTTTATAAGTGAAGTAGCCCCGTCAATGTCTAAAGCATACTCAAATACACCACTTGGATATTCTACATATAATGAAAATGTTTCATGACCAATCGGATGAATTACAGGGTAAGTTTCATTATTAAGAGATTGATTTAAAGTTTTTAACCACTTTTTAGCAACTTTAGCCCCATGAACAGATTTTTTCTCCATTTCTTTAATACGTGAAATAAAGTGTTTATTGGGGCTAAAATATTGGGATTCTGTTTCATATAATTGAATATTACTTTCCATTTATAATCCTCTCTAACTCCGTTTTAATTGTCTTTTTTTTCAATATAATTTTTCTTCAACTAACCTAACGCTTAATACCAATTATTTCATAATCTAATATTCCATCAATAAAATATTTAGATTGGCTAATATAAAAATTAGCGCAGATTTTTGTACTAGGATAGCGCCCGATAGTTAAAGATCATTGAAATATCTTATTAAGCAAAACTAACTATAGAACATGACCAATTCTAATTAATAACTACCAATTAAAGTATACCTTTTCCAGTTACTAATCCCGAAATATGTTTATACTCTATTACTTCTTTCTTAAAACCATGTTTACATCCAATTTGGACTATCACAAAGTGGAAATACCCTTACTTTAACTAAACCATCTGCATAGTTGCCAGGTGTATTTCTTTCGTCAAGGACTTGAATTCTAATGGAAATATCATATGATTATTGTTATAAACAATACCAACAATCCTTTGTGACTGCCAGACAAAAGTAGCAGCATCATTACCTGGATACTCCAATATCTCTAATAATGTCCTCGGGTGTTACATACCAGTCTTCTGCAAATGGTTCCTTTTTTTCTGGATCTGAAGCCTCAGCATTGAGCAAGTTTCCAGTTGCAAGTATTAATGAAAGTGCAGAAAAGAAAACTAGTAATTCTTTCATGATGCTCGCTCCTATAATTTTTTACAGTTAGTTTCCGCACCTTCAATTATTGTTATCCACAACATCAAAATGGCACTTTTCATAAAAAAGAGGTCAATTCTTGCTGAAGAGAAATGACTTATTGCCCACATTCATACCTCAGATTAAAAAAGCAGTTAAAAATAGCCTTTTCGAATGAGATATTCATTCGTTTGAATATAAAATAAAAAAACCGTCCAAATGGCCGTTTTTTTTAGTGACTATATCCTAATACTTTGCCTTTAATATTCTCTATGGGTATTGCGCCAATCGAGATACTATCAATACTTCTTCCCCATGTATCTCCTAAAATATAAACATAGCCTTTGGGAACTGATAATTTTTCTACGTTTCTATTTACCATTGAATCAATGAATTGTACTATATGCTCTGCGTCATTCCCTTCCTTTAGAGCTTTTTTATACCCGTCTAAATTAACCCCTTTCCAATGCTCTTTTCCATAAAATGTATCCAATTTTTTACCATCAATAAAAATTTGACTAGACTTAATTTCAATTTGTTCATTTGGTAACCCAATTATTCTTGAAATACTGAATTCATTTGTTGGAGAGTTATCCTGATTCATAAATTTATTATAAGATTCTGGTTGTTCATAATAAATGACATCTCCTCTTTGAACTTCTTTTAAATTGTAAAAGTCTATATCTATTACTAAACCCCCATAATAATTGTGATTCCCCCGATCCATGTTATCACTATTATGTTTGTAAATAATCATATTTTCTTCAGCTTTAATTGTTTTTATTTCAGCAGATGTATGTGAATCTGTAACGGTAGTATAATTGGAACAACCAAATAATATAATTACCAATGAAAAAGTTAATATCCGTTTCATAACAAACCTCCTTTTTATTTATTTTACAAAAAAAAACCTATAAATGACCACAATTAAATGTTACAATTTTCTGAAAAGTAAATCTTTTAGTGTGCATTATTAATACGTTTTTCATCCAATTCCTCCCTCTATAAGCTAATACCTATTATTCACTTCACCTCTTATGTTCAACTAAATTTTTTAAGCACAATAAGTGTGACACCAAAGTCACTTTGAATGGTTTTTTGGGGATGTTTTATCATTTAAAGATCTAGTCAAAAAAGTGAGCGCGGATCTTTGTTCCTGAATAGCGCCTGTTTTGTATAATAGCCTATATTTGATTTTTTGTTATATATAGGGTACAGCCAATATTTAGGAAATTTTGTAAGTAATTTTCAACCTAAAAAAGTCGGATTCCAGCACGCTAAGAAACCGACTAACTTTTTATTTGGTTTTGTTAAGCTGAAGCCTCCGTGTGAATACCACGCTATTCTTTAGGCACTTCCTGAAACATTGACTCTCTTTGATACAAAGAAATATACAAACAAATAAACAAATAAACTTCCAATTACAAGATTGAATAAGTTAGCAGTAGAAGTATGCATGAACATTGCGAAATATAGAATAAAAAATTGTACATATAGTATGACCAAGACAAACTTTAAGAAAGAATCTTTTATCTGAGATTTTGAAATAGGATAAAGTATTACACTTTGTTTCATTTCATGTTGTAAAGGAATTACTTGAAATCCAGTCATAAATAAAATGAGGAGATTAAAGATCCAACCACTTGCTGGCATAGCATAATTAACAAATATGCCAATTACAGTTAGTCTTAAAAAAAGATAAAAGTAATCATTATATCTTACAAACAAGTGTGAGTATAAATATACGAATGTACTACTTTGACTATATGGGATACACCTTTTCAGAATCATAGTAAGCAAACGTCTTTTCCGAAAAGAACGTTTAAGATTAGGGATATCCATGAAAATATTAATAAATTTAAAATTGCTTAATAAGGCACTTTCTTCTTCAACTATTAGCCACTGCCAATTCAGATTTCTTTTTTTTCCTATAAAATAAATTAAATAGACGAAATTTATACTCATTAAAACAAGCTCAAAAATCCAGTCATTATTAAATAAAAAGTAACACATTAAATATATTGAAAAAAACCTATTTAGCCTATGTAACACAAATTGTACATGGTTCTTTAACCATTGTTCAGTCCACTTCATTAAAATATTATAAGCAGCAATCCCCACTATAAGAACAAGAAAGAGATGGTTTATATTAGTTGTGTGCAAAAATAGGGATAAAAAAACAATTATGAAACTTACCAATTTAATAACATCAATAACAAAACTATATATAAGTGATTTAATAAAATAGGGCTTTAATCCCCATTCTAATGGCAACAAAAAGATTATATCTGCCCTTTTTACAAAAGTACGGACTTTTGTCTGTTTTAAAATGTAGGTTACAAATAGTGATAAGATTACTTCAACAGATATTTGAGGAGGTATCCACTGTAGAAATAAATTAAAATAATAAATAAAGATACTACTAATGATCAGAAAAAAATAAACAACATTTGCACCAATTATTGAATAGTACCTGAACATTTTTCTATAATATTCCTGAATCCTTAAACCCCATAATGTTTTTATTTCCATTAAGACACCCATACCTTTATTGAATAATATCCCAATCTTTTATTAAAGTTAACATAAATCTCCATTTTCCTTTTTACATAAAGATACCACAAACGACCGTTTAAGGTACCGATAAATATTTTTTAAAAAACAACCTATTTCTATAAATTTATAGAACCAAAACTCATTCCCAAAATCAAAGTAACATTTTTAAATTCGTTTTTGGTGCTAAGTGCGTTATTAGTAGATACTTTTGTTGAAATTATAAAACCTTGGAGGGAAACTACTACTAAAACTTTGACATGAAAAGTAACAAATTTGACAAAAATACCTACTATCTTATAAAAAACTATAGAAAACAAAAAAGATTTCTTTATGATTTATTTAATTATTACTTTCTAGTTACTATATAACTTATAAGTACCTACTTCACACCTTGAACCTTTTGTAACATAATGAATTTGTGCATCATGAAAGAAGTCAAGAAGAATTAATTACTTCTCAAATAAAAAAGAAGCGTATGATATGTCTACAAATTCAAATCAAGTTATATTAAGTATTCGATTTAAAATAAAACCAGGTATGAAGGAAGTTTTCAAAACAGTCTTTTTGCAATGATTAACAATTTCAAAAACGAACCTACTTTTGTAAATGCAATTGTATCAAATGACACTGATAGTCCAGATGAACTTCAAGTTATGAAATATGGAAAAGAACTAAAAATATTAGTTTGTCTCTCTTTCTTTTTGTTTTCATCGCAATTACCCATCATCTATATGGGGAAACCACCTCTGAACTTGACCTAGGCCGTTCCAATTTCATTTGTTTTTTTAAAGTGTTCTCTTAAGCTAGTCATTTAAAAGAGTTCATTAATATAAAAAATATAAAAAGATGTCTAGTAGAAAGTTAGACATCTTTTTATATTTTTAACTATTAATTTTGTTTTTCTTAGCCTTATCTTATCATACCTATGAAGTTAGGAAGAGTTATATTTTGGCATGTATTTAGGAAATAATGTGTACTTAAATGTAAATTCACAACCTAAATAATTAATAAAGCATTAGACTCTCTTAACTTTCTTCTTATCAAATAATATTCTAACTTAATCGAATGATTGTTAACGCTGCTCCTGTTGCTCCCCCTCCTCCTACTAATGTAACCGCACTTACTAGACCAAATAATTGAAGTGAAATAGTATTACCTGCAGTTAACACTATAATCACATCATTATTAAAGCTTGAAGCAGCTATGGCAGGGGATACTATAGATCCACCTAATGCATCTGTACCATTTAACATTAATCTCGAACTAACAAGTAATGAAGCAGTTGTGTTTATTTGATATGTTAGATAATAAGTTCCTGATACAGGAACTGTGAAAGTTGTATTAGTACCGGTAACAGTAAAACCATCTAATATTTGGTGATTCGGAAGAGGAATATTGGTTCCCCCTATTATAACTGCAATAGTAGAACCCGATGTATTAGATGCATACATAGAGTTAGCTGATACAGCAGTTCCAGTAGTTCCGGTCACTCCAGTAACCCCAGTGACTCCAGTAGGTCCAGTTGCCCCGGTCACTCCAGTAACCCCAGTGACTCCAGTAGGTCCAGTTGCCCCGGTAGTTCCAGAGACTCCAGTAACTCCAGTGGCTCCAGTTGCCCCGGTTACTCCTGTAATTCCGGTAGGTCCAGTGGCTCCAGTTGCCCCGGTTACTCCAGTAACTCCAGTTGCTCCAGTTGCCCCGGTAACCCCAGTGACTCCAGTAACTCCAGTGGCTCCGGTTGCCCCGGTTACCCCAGTAATCCCGGTTACCCCAGTAATCCCAGTTACCCCAGTAATTCCAGTAATTCCAGTGGCTCCAGTAACTCCAGTTGCCCCGGTTACTCCTGTAATTCCGGTAGGTCCAGTGGCTCCGGTCACTCCTGTTACCCCAGTTACCCCAGTCACTCCAGTAGCTCCGGTAGATCCAGTAGATCCAGTAGATCCAGTAGATCCAGTAACACCAGTAGCCCCGGTTGCTCCAGTCACTCCAGTGGCTCCGGTCTCTCCTGTAAGCCCTGTTACTCCAGTAGTTCCAGTGGCTCCGGTCACTCCTGTGACCCCAGTTACCCCGGTAACTCCAGTAGCTCCGGTAGCTCCAGTAGATCCAGTAACACCAGTAGCTCCGGTCACTCCGGTCACTCCAGTAGATCCAGTTACTCCAGTGGCTCCGGTCACTCCTGTGACTCCGGTTACTCCAGTAACCCCTGTTACTCCAGTGGCTCCAGTCACTCCTGTAACCCCAGTTACACCAGTAGATCCAGTCACTCCAGTAACTCCGGTCACTCCAGTAACACCAGTAGCCCCGGTCACTCCTGTGACTCCGGTTACTCCAGTGGCTCCAGTCACTCCTGTGACCCCAGTGACCCCAGTAGGTCCAGTTGCCCCGGTAGTTCCAGTGACTCCAGTCACTCCAGTGGCTCCAGTTGCCCCAGTAACCCCAGTGACTCCAGTAGGTCCAGTGGCTCCAGTTGCCCCGGTAACCCCAGTGACTCCAGTCACTCCTGTAAGCCCTGTTAATCCAGTAGTTCCAGTGGCTCCGGTAGCTCCAGTAGATCCAGTAACACCAGTAGCTCCGGTCACTCCGGTCACTCCAGTAGATCCAGTTACTCCAGTGGCTCCGGTCACTCCTGTGACCCCAGTTACCCCAGTAGCTCCAGTTACTCCAGTGACTCCAGTCACTCCAGTAGCCCCGGTTACTCCAGTTACTCCAGTGACTCCAGTGACTCCAGTAACCCCTGTTACTCCAGTGGCTCCAGTGACTCCAGTGACTCCAGTAACCCCAGTAACCCCAGTTACCCCAGTAGATCCAGTTACTCCAGTCACTCCAGTAGCCCCGGTTACTCCAGTGACTCCAGTGACTCCAGTAACCCCTGTTACTCCAGTGGCTCCAGTGACTCCAGTAACCCCAGTTACACCAGTAGCTCCAGTCACTCCGGTAGGCCCAGTAGCGCCTATTGGATAAATACATTCATAGATACATCTGCATCTATCGTACTCACAACAACAATCATTTCTGCATCTATATTGCTCACAGTAACGATCATTTCTGTGCTCACTACGTAACTTGTTTTTATATTTCTTGTAATAATCAACTATTTTACTCACCCTTTCAGCATTTTTCTATTCTTTATAATATGCGTAATTAGAAAAATGGGATTGGATAACATATAATACAAATATTTTTTATCTGCGTTTTTTCCGGTCTATTTTTAGGGAATATTACAAAAACTATAGAATTAGGAC
>NZ_CAKJTJ010000055.1 GCF_917563925.1 Sutcliffiella rhizosphaerae | reverse complement strand
ATTCCAGTAAATGACATCTAGTTGCTGGATTAGTTTCGTGATGTCTTTTTTAAGCAAATTGACCTTTGATAACTTCATATTCTTTTATTTTTCAGTTGACATATTACCGCAGGTCTTAATTAGGTATGTATTCACAAAAAATTACATGATTCTTCCATATTATAAAGTCATTTGTCGCAATATTCAATAAAAAGAATTTTTAAATCACAATTTATCAAAACACTTGAAATGGATGAATGGGGAGTTTTTTCTTTCACTTTGGAAAACCTACATATATGAAAAATAAAAGCCAGGAGTATGATTATGAAAATGTTATGTGTGGATGGAGGTGGAATCAGAGGGGTATTCGCCATTTCTATCCTTTTAGAAATCGAAAAAGATCTAAAAGTACCTATTTCTGAAATGGTCGATTTAGTGGCAGGGACTAGTACTGGATCGGTTATTGCTTCTGCTATTGCAATAAGATTACCTATGGATCAAGTCCTTGCAGGATATATAAAATACGGAAAGAAAATATTCACCCGTCAAGCTAAGGTAGGTCTCTTTAAAAGTATTTATAGTGATAAACAATTGAGAAAATTTATCATGAAAACTTTTGGCAAAAAGAATTTAGCTGATATCACAGAGCCACTATTAATTCCCGCAGTAGATATAACGCAAGGGAGACCCTTTGTATATAGATCCAATTTTGGCAACAAAAAAGCAAAAGATTTATCCATCAAGCTCTGGGATGCCGTTCTCTCATCATGTTCTGCACCAGTCTACTTTCCTCCAAACAATATAGGAAACGATTATCTTTCCATAGATGGGGGATTATGGGCGAATAATCCTTCCCTAGTTTGTATAACAGAAGGACTAGAATATTTTAATTTAAAGCTACCTGAAATAAACATTTTATCAATTGGAACTGGCCTACAGAAAATTGATTTTACGATTCAGGAAAATAAAAATTGGGGTGTTAAACAATGGTTACCTTTTCGTTTTCCTTCCATGAAGGTAACTCCAAAATTACTTGATTTAGCGTTACAGCTTTCTTCTGAATCTGTCACTTATCAATGTAGACATCTTTTAGGAGACAATTATGTACGACTCAATAAGGAATTAGGAGAAGAAATACCTTTTGATGATATTACTTGCATTCAGGAATTAATTGAATTAGGAAGGGTAACTTATCAAGAGAAGAAAGAAGAGATTCTTCACTTCTTTTCTTCTATATAGTTTTTCATTAATTAAAAAAGGGTACGGACTAAACAAAATCATATGAAAGGGGTAGGAAGATTGACTGAAGAAAAGAAAATTACATTACATGAATTCAATAATTTAACTAAATCCTTGAGTTTTAATATGTATGATATATGCTATACGAAAACAAAACGAGAAAGGGAAGCTTACATAGATTATATAGATGAACAATATAACGCAGAAAGGTTAACAAATATTCTAAAAAACGTCGCCGCTTTAATTGGAGCACATGTGTTGAATGTTGCCAAACAAGATTATGTTCCACAAGGTGCAAGCGTAACAGTTCTTGTTTCAGAAGGACCTGTAGTAGAAGTACCTATGGAATCGTATGAAGAATCTCCAGGACCTCTACCTGATTCTGTAGTTTGTCAGCTAGATAAAAGTCACATTACTGTACATACATACCCAGAATATCACCCTGTAGAAGGGATCAGCACCTTTAGGGCAGATATTGATGTTTCCACCTGTGGTGAAATTTCGCCACTAAAAGCGTTAAATTATTTGATACATTCTTTTGAAACGGACATCATGACAATGGATTATCGAGTGCGTGGCTTTACTCGAGACATTGATGGCAACAAACTATTTATAGATCATGACATTAATTCTATTCAAAACTATATTCCAGAAGAAGTAAAAATACAGTACGACATGATCGATGTGAACATATATCAAGAGAATATTTTTCATACGAAATGCAGACTAAAAGAGTTCGATTTAAACAATTATCTTTTCGGTTTAACAAAAGATTCATTATCAGATGATGAAAGGTACGAAATTACCACTAATTTAACGAATGAAATGGATGAGATCTTTTACGGAAAGAATATTAACTTTGGTATTGAAAACAATAGATCGAAATAAAGAAGAAGTTCGCTTTTATTTTCTTAGTTTAAAAAGAAAGTCCGCTTACACGCTGGAGTTAAGACTATTTTAATAATAATAATCCTTTCAGTAGGGGCCGCTAGTAAATTTCTTAGCGGCTCCTCTTTTAATTCAAAACATTTCTGCAATGAGAAGATGATGCTACTAAGAGGATAAAGGAAGAGATTTCCCAAATTGAGTCTTTGTTAAAAGAAAAAAATACATAATATGGATAATTCATAAATAGAAGAAGAATGGGCATTAAAGACTTTTAAGATACACTTTAGCTAATATTTACAAAGTCATGAACAAGTAAAAGTAATTCGGTATAAAATCTCTTGACAGATTAATATCGACAGAACTTCTTATAAAATTAAGGAAAGATGACCTAAATTTCGTCATTTAACCTTTACTTCTCGTTTATTCCACCTTAACAGTCGGTTGCTACCATTATAGTGTAGTAAAAATAGTGAAGGAGGAAATGGGATGTTAAAAAAAATTGCAAGTGTAGCTCTCGCTGCAGGTCTTTTATTTTCAGGATTGCAAGTAACTTTTGGTGGTGATTTTGTAAAAGCAAACAATCAAGAAACTCAAAATCAGGGGAAAGTAAAAAATGTTATTTTTATGATTCCTGATGGCTATAATGCTGGCTATGCAACAAACTATCGCTGGTATATAGGAGAAGATTCCTCTTTTGATCCACATGTTAAGGGACTTATTAAGACTCATTCAGCTAATACGGCAGTTACTGATTCTGCAGCAGCTGGAACTGCAATGGCAACAGGGCACAAAACGAATAATGGAATGATCGGAGTAACTCCAGACGGAAAAGAAGTTTATTCCATATTAAAGGCAGCTAAAAGATCCAAAAAGGCTACTGGTCTAGTAGCAACCTCCACTATCACACATGCTACACCAGCAGTTTTTGCAGCAAATGTAGCTAGTCGTTCTGATGAAGCTTCAATAGCTCCTCAATACTTAGAAAATAATTTAGTGGATGTCATACTAGGTGGAGGCCGTGATTACTTTACGAGTGTAGATGATGGCGGAAGACAACCTGAGGGCAACTTAATTAAAGAAGCTGAGAAAAAGGGCTATCAATATGTCACTGATAAAACGGAATTATCTAAGGCTAAAGGAACAAAACTATTAGGGTTATTTGCAAAAGGTTCTATGTCACCTGAGATGCAACGTGATGAAACAGAAGAACCAAGTCTAGAAGAAATGACAAATGTAGCAATTAATACACTGAATAAAAACAAACAAGGATTTTTCTTAATGGTAGAAGGATCCCAAATTGACTGGGCAGGACACGCACATGATTCGGCGTGGGCAATGACAGATACTGCAGCTTTTGACCAAGCAGTGGAAGCAGCGTTAGAATTTGCAAAAAAAGATGGGAAAACACTTGTAGTTGTTGCTGGAGATCATGAAACTGGCGGTATGTCTGTTGGTTCCAATGGTCAATATGATTTAAAAATAGATATTTTGCATAATGTAACGGCGACTGGAGACAAAATGGCTTCAGAAATTAACAGTGAAAAAAGCAATATTAGAGAAGTAGTGAAAAAGTATACTTCTCTAGAATTATCAGATAGTGAAGTAGAAAAAATCATAAATGCTAGTAACACTTCTATAGCCATTAATAATGTGGTAAGTGACCGCGCCCTTGTTGGTTGGACAAGCACAGCGCACACCGGTACGGACCTTCCAATTTATGCTTTTGGCCCTCAATCTAACAAGTTTAGTGGTTTACTAGATAATACTGATATTCCAAGAATTATGGCTGAAGCTATGAAAATCAAGTTTAACTAAATTAACAAAAAGTTAAAATTATGCCCCGTCAAAGTTAGATTAACATCTAACTTTGACGGGGTATTTGAATTTTGAAAATAAAAATCTAAACCATAACATTGAGCATTCATACGTTATACTGTAAACTGATTTCATATTTGTAAATACATAAAGTTAGGTGAAAATTATGCAAAAAGCCATAATCATCGGAGCGGGAATTCTTGGCTCTTCCACTGCATACCATTTGGCAAAGCTCGGTGCTGATGTGACAGTTGTTGACCGATCAGATAAAGGTCAAGCAACAGATGCTGCGGCAGGAATAATCTGCCCATGGATATCACAGCGTAGAAACAAAGCCTGGTATACACTCGTTAAAAATGGAGCGAGATATTATCCATCTTTAATCCATCAATTATTAGAAGACGGTGAAGAAGATACAGGATACAGCAAAGTAGGTGCCATCAGTTTACATGAAGATAAACAAAAACTCATAAAAATGGCTGAACGAGCCATTCAAAGAAGAGAGGATGCTCCAGAAATTGGAGAAGTGAAAATTTTGAATCCCGAAGAAACAAAGAAGTTAGTACCAGTGTTATCTGATGAATTTGGTTCTGTTCTAGTAAGTGGCGGTGCAAAAGTTAACGGGAGAAAACTTAGAAGTTCTCTAGTTTCCGCTGCGAAAAGGCGCGGAGTGGTCTTTATGGACGGAAGTGCTGAACTTATTTCAAGCAATAGAAGAGCAACAGGAATACGTGTAAATAACAGAACAATAGAAGCAGACTCAATAATTGTAACAACGGGTGCCTGGGCAAAAGAACTATTCAATTCAGCCGATGTAACATTCCACGTCACACCTCAGAAAGCCCAGATCATGCATTTGCAATTAGAAAATACAGATACTAGCCAATGGCCAGTAGTAATACCTCCAAATAACCAATATATGCTTTCCATTGAAAATGGGAGAATAGTAATTGGAGCAACACATGAAGACGAGGTGGGATTTGATTCAAGGGTGACAGCAGGAGGGATGAACGAAATCTTAGGAAAAGCAATACAGGTTGCACCTGGACTAAACGACGCTACTTTCTTAGAAACAAGAGTAGGGTTCCGCCCATTTACACCTGGGTTCTTACCGGTAATCGGCAAACTTCCTAATTTTGAAAGGATATTTCTTGCAAATGGCTTAGGAGCATCCGGATTAACAAGCGGACCATATCTGGGTTCTGAGCTTGCAAAATTATCACTAGGGATGGAGACACAGCTGGATCTTGAAAAGTATGATATAAATGCTGCAATAGGTGATTAAATACTTGACTTACGATAAAAGGTAAATCATAAATAATGTACCTTATTATTCTAGCTAGGTGAAATGAAAGGCACTATATGAATAGTTCCTTCAGCTAATCTACATGTTTGTTTTGGAAGAAACCCTAGGTGTTTACAAACCTGATCTTCATAACTTGATACTTAATCTATTTATTGAATCCTCTGCAAGGGGATTCTTTTATTTTTTAGGCTTGTTAAAGAATAGGTTGATTTTTGCTCCATGTTACGAATATTGTTAAAGTAAATGAAGAACAAACATTCTGTAGAGTAAGTCCTATAAGTGAGCAGAGCGTTCAGTAACCTACTAAAGCATATAAAAAAGTTACCTCAAACTCAGAAAGAAAAAGTTTATCAATGGGTTAATGGGTTAGACGTTATGTTGATCCTACCTCGATAGTTTCAGGTCACTTAATTAATGAAATGAGATAAACTCGTACCAAAGTAGGATTTCGAGCAATTTGAAGGTATCGTTGAAGTCGACTAGACCTATTTTCTATCCTCTCAAAAGGGAATACGGGGCAATGGTGTCTCCATTCTCGCATGAAACGATGGATAGACCGCTTTAAAGGTGTCGCTCCAAAATATCTTGATAATTATTTGTCGATAGGCGAAGTAAAGAAAGCACTAAACAACATATTAAAGAATTTCTACTAACATCTTTTTTAAAGATTGTTGCTATTAATCCGTCAAAATCTATATGTTACGTAAAAACTTGTCCTGTTAATTTATCTAATCACAGAAAAGGAGCACGCCAGTAACGATTATTCCGAGTATCAATTTATATTCGTAAAAGAAACATAGTTTGAGTAAAAAATCTTTTATAAAATTTTTTCTCGGAATCTGGTAAATTAATGATAAAATAGTCGATATGACAACATTTGGAACAATATGTAGATTGGGAGGAAACAAATGAACAACAGGTTAAATGAACCAAAAAGCTTCGGGGAAATCCTCGATCATACATTTCGTATCAGTAAATACAAATTTAAGGATTTTTTTATCATTCTTTTATGTCTAGTCGGGCCCGTTTATCTTCTAGAGGCTATTATGCAATTAGCTTCTGGTAGAAGTTTCTTTCGTGACTTAAGTGGTGAAGGAAGTTGGATTGACCAAATAGCAAATAGCTTTTTAACCGAAGAAAACACAAGCCTAGCATCTGATCTAAATATGGGGTTTACATTCCTAATATTATTAATCACTTATCCAATCGCTCAAGCAGCTATATTGATTGGAGTGAATCAGCTCAAATTCAAAGAAGAAAAAACAGTGGGAACGCTAATTAAGATGGCGTTAGGCCGCTTTTTCCCTATGGTCGGCTCTACGATTCTCTTTACTATAATTGCATTTGCAATATTGGTAGCAGTCATCTTTATTGGGACTTTTTCAACAGCTATCTTTTTCATGTCTGACTTATTTATAGGGATTATTTTTTCTATACTAATATTTTTTGGCTTGTTATTGCTAGGTGGGTATTTCCTTACACGCTTGAGCTTCTATTTTGGCTCGTCAGTGATTGACAAATCGTCACCCGGTTTAGGAAGAAGTTGGAGTCTAACAAGTGGGCAAACATTTAAAATGATTGGTTTATACCTTATTTTTTTTATGATTACTTCAGCTATTTCTTTTGCAATTGAGGGGTCATTCTCATTATTCCTAGGTAACAGTGTGTTGCTTGGCTTAATTGTGAGCTTTACTAGTTTATTTACCACACTTATTATGGCAGTTGGATATTCTGTTATGTACTTAGATTTAAAGGTGCGTCATGATGCAGACGATTTGAAGGAAATGATAGATGAATATAACACTAATTAAGCGAAGGTGATACATATTGCTTAAGGAAGAAGATGTAAAGGAAAAACTGGAAAACACATTAAATAGTAGAGAATATCAGATTTATTATGAGGATAATCGCAACTCTATTCAAAAGCTTTGGGACAACATAATAGATTGGCTTGGAAAGAATTTAGAAAAACTTTTTCCTAACCTAGAAAATTCTAGTGGAACAGCAGGTAATATAGTGGTTGCTATCATTGCTTTAATAATTATTTTGATGGCAATTATGTTAATCATTGCTTTCACAAGAAATGCTAAAAACAAGATGATAAGGTCCAACCAACCATTTCAATCTGAAGATGAATGGTATTGGACGTATAACCGTCATATGGAAGCAGTAGCAAATTTTGAAAAGCAAGAAGAATACACGCTTGCAACACGCCATCTATTTTTAGCAATGCTCCTTTCTTTTCATGAAAAAGAATGGTTGGAGGCAAAGATTTGGAAGACAAACTGGGAATATTTCGATGAATTAAAGTATACAAAAAAAGAACTTGCAGAGCCTTTTTATCATTTTGCGATTCTATTTGACCGCGCAACTTACGGTAAGCAACGGGTGACAAAAGATGAATATCTCTCATATCGTGAATGGATGATGCAATGGTCACAATCTACCATAACCAATCAAAACAACGTCTAGCGGGAAGGAGGACGTAACTTGCAGCAGACTTTCACTCAAAAAAGGAGTTGGATTGTTTTAGGGGTATTGTTGCTAGTTTTTCTGACAGGGACTTACCTAATTCAATCGAAACAGATGCAGGAATATGTACCATATGATTCTTCATCGCCTTCTCCAACGGGTACAAAAGCATTTTATACTTATTTGAAAGAGGAAAACTTTCCTGTTTCAAAGTGGAACCAGAACCCAGCTTTTCTTCCACAGACAGAAGGAAGCAGCCTGTTAATTATGATAGAACCATATTTCATTCCAGACAGTGATGTGATGAATGCATACATTGAGTTCATGGAGGAAGGAAATACGATTCTTTTGTTAAAAAACAATCCAAGAGGTTTTTTTGATATACAAATTAACCATATAGGAAATCTTACAATTGAAAGTACAGAAATAAATTATAATGGAAAACATTATGAGTCAGAAATAATGTCAAACATTAGAATTGATAGCAAGGATAGTGACACCATTTTACTATCTGATAATTTTGGAGATGTAGCAATAAAGCGAAATTACGGAGCTGGTTCATTAATTCTTTCGGTAACACCAACATGGATGATGAATGAGCATATATTAAAAAATGATCATTTGCCTTTATTACTTAATTTACTCCAGGAGAATGGATTTAACTATTCTAGAATTTTAATAGACGAGTTTTATCATGGAGGCTCTCCATCTTCTGCTTTAGATGTTTACCAAAATTGGTTCTTAATTCTACTTTTCCAAGGTGCTCTTGTTACTCTGTTAACTCTCTGGATGCAAGGAAAGCGTTTTGGACCAATCAGGGAGGCAAGGGAAGAGTTTGTCAGATATAGTGATGAAAGTATCCGCGCGTTGGCAGCTTGGCAATTAAGAGGAAAGACCTATAATGAATCTTTACATACACAGGCAGATTATCTTAAATATTTGCTCCAAGAGAAATGGGGCATACCCTATAATAGAAGCTGGATAGATTCCATAACGATTCTTACAAGTAGATGGAAAAACAAAGATAGCAGTCAAATTGTCAATTTCATTTATAAACTAGATGAAATTTTAAAAAATGAAAGAATCACCAAACAGGAATTCTTATATTGGTCCAAAGAGCTAGATACATTACGAAAAGAGGTGGAGGAAGGATGAAGCCTGAATTGGCAACTCTTCTTGAAAAATATGAACAAAGAATACTAGGACAAAATAATAATATTAAATTATTGCTAGCAGCCGTACTTTCTGGAGGACATGTCTTATTGGAAGGTGTCCCAGGTACAGGAAAAACTCAAATGGTTAAAACTTTATCCACTTTAATCGGGGGAATGTTTCATCGTATTCAGTTTACACCAGATCTTTTACCAAGTGATATTACCGGAAGCTCTATTTATAACATGAAAGAAGGGGTTTTCGAGACACTTAAAGGCCCCATTTTTACAAACATCCTTTTAGCAGACGAGATTAATAGGACCCCTGCTAAAACACAGGCTGCATTACTTGAGGCAATGGAAGAAAAACAAGTAACCATTCAAGGGGAAACATTTCAACTAGATGAAGTTTTTTTTGTTGTCGCCACTCAGAACCCAATCGAGTTTGAAGGGACCTATCCACTTCCAGAAGCACAGCAGGACCGTTTTTTATTCAAATTACAAATTGCGTTTCCTACTATGGAAGAAGAAACTGCCGTATTAAAGCAAGTAATTGAAAATAAGTATAATCATGCAACTGTAGAGCCTGTGTTAGATCTAGAAACATTCCTCTCCATTAGAAAGAAAATCCAGGAAATCACATTAAGTGAAAGTGTTCTGGATTATATCATGCAAATTGTAAGAAAAACTAGAGAAACAGACTCCATCAGATTCGGAGCGAGCACTCGTGCAGGCATTTCCATAGCAAAAGCAGCGCAAGCATGGGCTTACATAAGTGGACGAAATTACGTGACACCTGATGATGTAAAGATAGTAACAAAACCGGCCCTTCGTCATCGGATTCAATTATCTCCGCATACGGAATTGGAGGGAGCAACTGTTGAGCAAATCGTGGAAGAACTTGTTGGAGCAGTTCCTGTTCCAAGATAAAGGAATTATTCCCTCTAAAAGAATGGTCATTACATTTTCCATTCTCTCAGGCTTATTTATCATTGCCAGTTTTAATCAAATTTCATGGACGGTACTTTTTATCGTTAATGGCTTTGTTCTGCTTTTTAGTTTACTTGATCTAATGTTATCACCTAATAAAAAAGATATTAAAGTTACGAGAAATATACCTACCGATATGGAAAGAGGGTTAGATTATCCTTTTCAGATTACTGTACAAAATCCCACTTCTTTCGATATGTACTGTGAAATAATAGATGCGATTCCTCAAAGCTTTCATAGACCTTTCCCGCTGAGAGGAATCGTTCCAAAAGGCAACAATAAAAAATTCACATACAAAACTACCGCACCGGTACGTGGGGAGTATACAGTAGAAAAAATATATGTTCGGTATTCAAGTTTGTTTGGATTATGGAAAAAGGAGATTACTTTTCAACAAAAAATGAAAATAAAAGTAATTCCGGATTTGACAGAATCTAAGCAATATCTTGAAAATGCACAAAAATTTCTTTTACACGATGGTGTACAAATCAAAAGACTGAATAGCGGAGCAGGTGAGTTTGCGAAGATTCGTTCTTATGTAGTCGGGGATGATCCTAGGAAAATTAACTGGCGTCAAACCGCTAAATTGCAAGAAGTTATGACAAATGAATTCGAACCAGAGCACGGAAAATACGTCACCATCCTGATAGATTGCGGGAGAATGATGGGGGCGGAACTTAAAAAGGGGAATCGTTTGGAGAAATCCCTTGAAGCTGCAATAACTGTTGCTACAGCTGCTTTACACAAAGGAGACTATGTGTCAGTAGTTGCCTTTTCGAAAAAAGTGAAGGTATACATTCCACCTGGAAAAGGTATGGCTCATTTACAGACAATTTTACAGGCTATCTACAAGATAGAAGTGGATGCCGTGGAATCAAATTATGCTGAAGTTTTTACTTATTTGCAGCTTGTTCAAAAGAAACGCAGTCTCATCCTTCTATTTAGTGATATTAAAACATTTCTTTATGAGGAAAGTGCTTTAATTTATCTAAAAAGGGTTCGTTCCAGACATTTGTTCTTAATGATAGGGGTAGAAGATCAAACCTTACAATTAAGAGCAAAGCAGGAACCAGCAGATTTGGAGAAGGCAATGATTAAACAAGTTGCCCAACAGCAATTATTATTCAAAAAGAAGGAAAAACAAAGATGGGAAAAGAATGACCTCCTAATGATGGAGGCCAAAGAAGAGAGGCTGGCAGCTTCAGCTGTTTCCCATTATATCGAGACATTAAATAAAGGCTTATTATAATGTAGCTTTTTGAAGCCGAAGCTTACCAATGGCCACATATAGAACAAGACCAACAACTGTTAAAAGTGCAACCAAATACTTTGCTTCAAGAGAAATTTTCGCAGGAGTGATAAAGCCTTCTATTGCTCCTGCAATGATAAATAATGGGATTGTTCCAAGTAGTAATAATACTGAACGCTTTGCATTTACTTTAAGCTGGTAGCCTCTAGAGTATTCACCTGGAACAAAAAGTTTATATCCCATCAAAAGACCTGCGCCACCAGCGATAAAAATAGCTGTGAGCTCAATCATTCCATGAGGAACAATATATGCCCAAAACTCATAAGTCTTATTATGATGCCAGAAAAGAGCTGCAATCGCACCTACAATAATTCCGTTGTATATTAATATATAGACTGTCAAAATACCAAAAGTAATACCTCCAGCAAATGCAAGTATCGCTACTTGGATATTATTAGTCGTAATACTAGCTGACATTAATGGTGCATCTACTAACCCATCATTCATTCCAATTTTTTCTGGATCAAAATTTTGGGCCATATCAACTGATAGAATACTATAAATGTAAAGTGGATCCTCTATAACAGCAAAAAAGCTACCTAATCCACCTATAGTAAATAAAAGCATCGCAATTACAACGAACTTCCATTGTTCAGCCAAGAGTCCAACGAACCTATAGCCAAAAAAGTGGCCGGCTTGCTTCCAACTTGATATCTGATCTTTATACAAGAGATTATGGGACTTGGCAACCAATTCATTTAAATAAGGGGTAACCTCCTCACTCGGAAAGTGTGTTTGACTATAAGAAAGATTTTGTGCAGCCTTTTGATAAAGCTGATGAAACGTATCTAATTTCTCATTAGTAATGTTCCTTTTTTTATGTAGATCCTTAAGGATGCTTTCTAGTTCTTTCCATTGTTCTCGATGCTGCTTTATAAACTGCTTCACATTCATTGGAATTTAACACCTCTTGTTTGAAATTCACTAATCTTCTTCATTATAGTAATATTGTAGAAAAATAGAAACACTTACAGTAAAATTTATCCATGAAAAGAGGAATCAACTTGCAGGTAGAACAAGTGGATATAAAAACACCTGAATATGTATCTTTACAATTTCAAACAGCAGCATTGGGAAGCCGTGCAGCCGCTTTTCTAATTGACACGCTAATATTAATGGCAATAAACCTGGTGATTTTCTTTGTACTCATTTATTCTCTAAGCGCTAGCGTCTTTGATCTTTTTTATGTGACAGATTTCTCATCCTATCTTGTTGCAGGCACTATCATTATTATCTTTTTAATAAATTGGGGCTACTACTTCTTGTTGGAATACTTTGCCGGTGGACGTACGCTTGGGAAGAAATTTCTAGGTTTGCGTGTTATTCAAGACAACGGGCACAGTATCACCTTACTGTCCAGCTTGATTAGAAATCTATTACGAATTATTGATATGCTGCCAGCAAGCTACCTTGTCGGTATGATCATGATATTCTTCCACTCTAAACATAAACGGGTAGGGGACATAGTTGCAGGTACCATCGTTGTTCATGAAAGGGGAAATAAGAAAAAGAAGAAGCGCACGAAGCTTGATAGTTTACTTGAGGAAAAAGGTATTTATAGTACAGTCCCAATAGTGGAAGAATGGGCAATTCGTCAGCTAACGGCAAAGGACTGGAAGCTTATCCAAACTTATGCCAGCCGTTTTGGAAGCCTCCAGCAAAGAGACCGTTCTGACCTTACTCTTAAGGTGTCAAACCTTCTTTTCCCGAAAATCGGATTAGACACATCCAACAAAAATTTTTATGAACTTGAAGGCATGCTTTTGGCACTGTATGTACAAATGAAGGAAGAGTGGGATTACTATTTATAATAGAAGGTAAGCCAAGGTAGATTGTGGATGCCTTGGCTTTTTGAATAAGATATTCGTATAGTGGCTTGGCTTGGGTATCTCTTTGTGCTTTGAAAGTTAAACCATCCTGAGAGACTGTTGCTGCGTTAAGAGAGGCAATCAATATTTGGATAATTTTTGGTTTCAGTGAATAAGTAAGTCGTTTCGCTTAAATAATCGTATTTTCCATCAGAAAACTTGTCTATACCATCACTTACAGACTTATGTTAACTGCATGATGAATCAATCTCCAATAAAACTGCGAGAGAATATCTACATATACTATCTATAGAAACTTCGAAAAGAATCCTCCAATCATTAAATCTTCCTAAAATCGGTAGTTCTAAGTCCATTAAATATATTCTCACACGTTTAATTAAATTCACTTCTATTTGACAACATAAATAAACAGCGATATAATTATCTCGAATTCGAGATAATTAACTGAAAGGGGCATTCCATATATATGAACGGACTAAAAGGTATCCATCACGTAACAGCAATTACTAGTAGTGCAGAAAAAAATTATGAATTTTTTACTTATGTTTTAGGAATGAGACTAGTAAAGAAGACCGTGAATCAAGATGATATTCGAACATATCATTTATTTTTTGCAGATGACAAAGGTAGTCCAGGAACAGATATGACATTTTTTGATTTCCCAGGTATACAAGCAGGAAGACATGGTACCAATGAGATTTTCCGAACTGGATTCCGTGTACCGACAAACGAAGCTCTTGAATACTGGGTAAAGAGATTTGATCGTCTAAATGTGAAACACGATGGCATACAAGAACAATTTGGAGTAAATGTGTTATCTTTTGTGGATTTTGATGATCAGCAATATCAACTTGTATCGGATGAAAATAACAAAGGCGTTCAATCTGGAACACCTTGGCAAAAAGGTCCAGTTCCATTAGAGTATGCAATTACTGGTTTAGGCCCACTTCATATTCGAGTAGCAAACTTTGACTTCTTCCAGGAAGTACTTGAAAAGGTACTTTTATTCAGTGCTGTTGCCCATAATGGAGACATTCACTTATTTGAAGTGGGGGAGGGAGGTAATGGAGCACAAGTGATCGTTGAACATAATGGTGTCCTACCTCAAGCGCAACAAGGTTTTGGAACTGTGCACCATGCTGCCTTTCGTGTAGACAACCGCGCTGTAATCGATGAGTGGGATGAGAGACTTAAAGGTTTTGGATTCCATACTTCTGGACATGTGGATCGTTACTTCTTCGAGTCGTTATATGCACGAGTGGCACCGCAAATCTTATTTGAGTTTGCTACTGATGGCCCTGGCTTTATGGGAGATGAACCTTATGAGACTTTAGGTGAAAAGCTATCTTTACCGCCTTTCTTAGAACCTAAGAGAGAACAAATTGAAAACATTGTTCGACCAATCGATACTGTTAGAAGTAACAAGGAATTTGAGAAAGAATAAAAGAATTAAACCTCACTTCTATCAATGAAGTGGGGTTTTTGTTTTTTCTATACAGCACAGAAACCTTACAGATTGTAATAGCATTCAATAAGATATCAACCTGTTTGAAAATAGAGTGTATGTGTACAATGATGCCTTTTCGGAGGAGGCACTTTCATCGTCGTTGACACCAGGAGCTAAACATTACGCTAACTTCCAAAATATATGTAAAAAGAACCAAAGCTTTGCCTTGGCTCTTTTAAGGGAGGTTACTCTTCTAGTTCATCCAATCTGCGTCTGATGAGTTTGTAGATTTTTTTTGCTTTGTTCGTTTTTTTCCGTAGAACTTCTTCGGACTCTTCAATAAAATTTTCTCCTAATCTTGTGACATATCGATAATAGCGCAACATGCTGTCACCCCCTTTGCTCTATCATATGTCAGTTAATAGAATCGGACAGGGTGTTTTACCTGAATCTAGTTATTTTTTTATAATCTAAATAGAATTAAGTAGATTCAGTTCCTTGTTTATGTAATAGCTCTACCTCCGTTTGAATTTTTGCTTCATCAATTCGTTGAAAGATGGGAGCAACATTTAATAGTTTTAGAGAGTTCAATTGTATTGGCTTCCACTCAGTTGATTCAATTTGTGCCATTTTTAATATTTTCTCACTACTGAAAGGAAGGAAGGGGGAGAGAAGGTTTGCCAAGTTGATGATAATAAAAGAGCAGTCCTTTAATATCTGTTCACAGTTTTCCCTGTTTTCCTTTACTTGTTTCCATGGCTGTTTTTCATCAAAATATTTATTTGATTTTCTAACATAAGAGAAGATTTCTTCTAGAGCAAATTTAAGGTTTGCTTTTTCAATACGTTCACCCGTTTGTAAATACAACTTCTCCATTTCTAATACTATTTCTTGATTTACTTCTCCGCCATTAAGTTTACCTTCAAAAAACTTCACTACAAACTGGAAAGTACGGTTTACAAAGTTTCCATAAGCTCCAAGTAGTTCACTATTATGACTATAAATAAACTCTCTCCAGGAAAAATCTGCATCACGCTTTTCTGCGGCATTTATCGTCAGGAAATAGCGAAGCGAATCAGGGTCGTATTTTTCTAGAAAATCAGGTAGCCATACGGCCCAGTTTTTGCTTGTTGACAGTTTTTTCTTTTCTAATGTGAGATACTCGTTGGAGATTATATGGGTTGGCAATCCATTATGCTCGATCCCTTTAAGAATAGCTGGCCAAAATATGGTATGAAAAGGAATATTGTCTTTTCCATGAACATAATAGGATATCGTGTCTTTTTCCCAAAAGCTTTCAGATTGATTAATTATTTTGGAAGCGGATAGGTAGCCAATCACCGCTTCAACCCATACATATATTTTCTTATTTTCATAACCCTCTATTGGGACACTAACTCCAATTGGTAAGTCTCGCGATACAGCACGATCTTTTAATCCTTCCTGCAAGTATCTGCTTGTCAATGAAAGGGCATTTTCTCGCCAAAGAGAATTCGTTTCTGCATTTAGTGTAAAGCCTTCAAGAAAATTCTGTAGTTGAGACAACTTAAAATAAAAATGCTCTGTGTCTCTAATTGCTGGTTCCGTTCCACAGATACTACATTTACGGTGATTAAGCTCCAACGGGTCTAAAATAGTGGAACAATGATCACATTGATCCCCCCGAGCGAAAGTATCACATACAGGACAATTTCCGACTACAAAACGATCGGGAAGAAACTGGTCGCAGCTTTGGCAAAAAGTCTGTTCGACATCTTTTCTAAATATATAACCTTTCTTCATAAGCTGCATAAATACCTCTTGTACCACGTGATGATGTTGAGTGGAATCTGTCCTAGAATAACTATCATAAGTGAATCCCAGTTTCTGATAACAATGAATAAACTCCTGATGATATTGATTGGCAATTGTACTCGCTGGCACACCTTCACGTCTAGCTTTCACCGCTATCGGTGTTCCGTTACAATCGCTCCCAGATACATATAAAACTTGTTGACCCTTCAAACGAAAATACCTTGCTAAAATATCTCCTGGAAGCAAGCTCGCTATATGACCCAAATGTAGAGAACCATTAGCGTAAACCCACGCTCCACCAATAAATACATTCATCACTTACTCCTCCTCGTATTATATGTTTAAGCCCTTCTGCAGAGCTAAAATCTTCCTTTTTTTAAATTGAGCGACTTGCATAATGCTTGGACGTCTCAAGATATTTCTAGATAATGATAATAGGATCATTTGGGACAATTCTTTTTCCTCCTGTGGATCAACCACAATTTAAGAT
>NZ_CAKJTJ010000054.1 GCF_917563925.1 Sutcliffiella rhizosphaerae | reverse complement strand
GATATTGGTAAGTATATTACTTTGCTTAATAGTGGAGAAGTCATTGGGGATAAAAGTTAAGAAAATTAAAATGCCTGGAATAGGAAGGGTTTTTATATTCTTTGGTGTGTTTGGCGTGATGATGACGTTACAATATATTCAACAGGTCTATCAATTTGATTTTTTACTAAACTCTATTCTTATCATTTTCTCTATTTCTATCGTATTAAGTTTAATAGATTTTATTTTTATTAAAGAAGGAAAAACGTATATTCGCAACTTACTATTTGGTGTCATATATGTGTTAACTACAATCCCAATTTTAATTCTTTTGTAATGACGCTATTTTGTTCAGATTCCTGGAAAATCTGCAAAGTGTAAGAGCGAAGTGAAAATTTGACATTCTACATAGAACTTAAAGGAAAGTGAAACCGGTATCTAGTTTTATGAGTATAAATAGTAGAGACAGTAACTTGTGAGGAGGCAATTGCTTGCATAAAAAATGGGTGATCCTCAGTACAGCTACATTATTAATTATCGTTTCTTTTTTATCCGCTAAATATTTTTACTTCCAAAATCTATACGATGCACCATATATAATCGTCCAGGAAATGGTGGAAGCGAT
Source organism: Sutcliffiella rhizosphaerae (assembly GCF_917563925.1). GTDB lineage: Bacteria > Bacillota > Bacilli > Bacillales > Bacillaceae_I > Sutcliffiella_A > Sutcliffiella_A rhizosphaerae. The sequence continues at coordinate 16,941 of NZ_CAKJTJ010000054.1, read as the reverse complement.
TGATACTGGTGAGAAATTAGACAACGTCATTGTAACAGCCCAAGAGTGGGATGAAATTACAGAAGATTCAATCTTTTCGCAAGTGAGAAGAGAGTTGAAATGGAATGAGTTTGAGGAATTTGTTGAAGGATGTCAGGAGCCTCAGTTTTCTTTATTTGTTGAAAATGGCCGCGACGCTAGACCTATCATGCACCATGTAATCCAAAATGATCATAGAATTGTTCCTGTATTATGTATGGAGTATGATGAACCCAACGGCAAGCAAATCGGACTGTCACATATTACAATATATATGCAATTAATTAATGAAGAATGGAAGATAGTCGGAAGATCATTGATTTTTTGATGGGGAAATTGAATGTTAATTCAACTTGGAATCAAGGTGAATGAGGTGAAAAAATAAGATGAATCAGACTACTTACTCACAGGTGTGGAATTTAGAAACTATTTTTCAAAGTGGTCTAGAAACGAAGCAGCCTAGTGAATTTATTGAAGCAATTAGTGAAGATCTTACCATACTTGAAAAGCGACTTTCTAACATAGGCACATGTGAAAAACATGATATAGAAAGATTATTAACTCTACTTGCAAATATCAAAATCCGTTTATCTCAGGCAACTTCTTATGTAACTTGTCTCTCAGCACAAGGAAATCGAAATCCTGAAGCGTTAGTGCATAGGGGAAAAACTTCTGAACTTTCAGCTCGCTATGAATCGCTATTGCTACAAATAAAAAGAAAGCTTGAGAAAGTAAACGCTGCTGAGCTTAACACCTTTCCGTTTATCGTAAGTGAATGGCAGAATGATTTAAATAGTGTAACAAATTCTGATGAAATCATGGGTATGATTAATGCTCTATCTGTAGATGGTTTTCATGCTTGGGGTCAAATGTATCAGTCTTTCATAGGGAAAATGAAAATACATATGGACATAAATGGGCGTATAAAAGAATTTTCAGTTAGACAAATTATTAATTTTCGTTCTCATTCTAATGAACAAGTACGAAAACAAGCTCATGATGCATTAGAAAAACAGTGTGAGGTACATGAGGACTTTTTTGCTCAAATACTTAATCATATTACTGGATTTCGCATTACACTCTATAATGAAACAATATTATATGACAGTTTAAAACGAAATAGATTAACGAAAGACTCTTTAGATGCTATGTGGCAAGCGGTTAGAACAACGGAACCAATATCTTTTGTAGAATATTTAAATCAAAAAGCGATTCTGCAAGGACACGAAAAGATGAAAGCTTATAATTTTTGGGCTCCTGATACAGACAAAGAACAGACATACACTTTTGAGGAAGCTGCAGAATTTTTAATAGAGAATGCAAGAAAATTTGGTCCAGAATTAGAGCAGTTTACTAGAAATGCTTTTGAGAATGGCTGGATAGAAGCGGAAAATCGACTTGGGAAGCATCCAATTGAGTTTTGTGCAAGCTTTCCATATACAAAGGAATCAAGAGTGTTCCTTACATATGATGGTTCCATTACGAATGTGCTGACACTTGCTCACGAACTTGGACATGCTTTTCACAATCACGCTATGAAAGGAGAAAATGGATTAAACAGGCAGTATCCCCTTTGTATCGCGGAAACATCCTCTACTTTTTATGAGATGGTAATCTTAGAAGCTGCGTTAGAAAAAGCTGTTAGTGAAAAAGACAAACTATTTTTGTTAAACGAGAAGCTAAAGCGTAGTGTCATGAATTTCATGAACATTCATTCCCGATATATTTTCGAAGAAAGAGTGTATGCAGAAAGGGCTAAAGGAATGGTTAGTACAGAAAGGATAAATGAAATAATGTCAGAGTCTCTGAACGAATCCTATTATGGAACATTAGACAATCCGTCTGTTCGATCGTGGATTTGGACTCCGCATTTTTATTTAACAAAAACACCGTTTTATAACTATCCATATACCTTTGGCTATTTATTGGCAAGCAGCCTTCATGCCAAATATAAAGAAACTGGACTACTTTTTGAAGAGAAATACATACGTCTATTGCGTGACTCAGGCAAGATGTCAATAGAAGATTTAGTAAGAAAACATCTTGGAGGAGACATCACTAAAGCTTCTTTCTGGGAGAAAGGAATGGAGATATGCACAAATGAAGCAAAAGAATATATAAGGTTAAGTAGAAAAATAAAAAACTCACATTGAACTGAAGCATCCAATTAGACAGGAGATATGTCATGGAGAGAGTGGCAAACATAAAGGTGGCTGTTTATTTATTATGTTGGTTTTCATATATTAGTTGGTTGTATAGTGCCGTGTACATTGCAACTGTGGATAGTTGGTGGGGAATATTGAGCGCAGATTATCTAGATTATGGGGATGAGGTACTAGTCAACATATCGGCTTCCCCAATTAAAATCATGTTAGGTACATTCATATTTGGTTGTGGAGGATTGGTGCTGTTTTTATTATTTAGAAAATGGAGATGAGTCACGTGCGTATCATTTTCATATTCCTGTTACTCTTCACTATTGGTTGCACGAAAGTAGTCAAAGAAAGCGAAGAAATATTGCTGGAAAACCATTCTGTTGAAACACTCACTATCAATGGGCAAAGCTTTGAAATCATCCCAGTTTACGATCGGTATTTGGATTATGTGCTTGATGTAGAAAAGGAGGATGCGGATAGAAATGAAAGTTTTTTAGAGCATGTATTTCTTTCTTTTTCAGAAGAAATATACGGTCATTCGTATTACGAGCAAGATGAATTTTATTTTGCCACGCCCCGGAATATTTCAAAGCTAAAAGAAACGATTAAATTATTAGATGAAAAAATCCCAGAACTGCTTATTTCAATCCAAAAAGTATTGGAAAATGCCACATTTCTTCTGCCAGGAGAACACTATCCCATTTATATTCAACCTTATAATCCAGACTTTAATTCGTATGAAATGTCCGGAATTGTCGGTATAACCATGCCAAATGGTGCGATTGTTTTGCAAATTGATCCTAGGACATTTCAAGAAGACTTATTTATGTATATGGTTGCCCATGAATATCACCATGCTGTGTATATAGATAAATCAGATTGGAGATTTAGAAAGTCTGATTTACTAAATGATGTCATAATGGAGGGAAAGTCTGATACCTTTGCAACCTTAATGTTTCCGGAAACACTAGTTCCCTGGCTTGCCCCGTTAAGTGATAAGGAAAAGGAAATAGTGTTGGAATACGTACGAGAGCATCATAATTCCTTCGATTATAACAATACATATATACTCTTTATAGGAAGTCGAACACAGGGAATTCCTAGGTGGTCGAATTACAAGATTGGGTTTCATATGGTAGATGAGTATTTAAAAAAGTATCCGGATCTGGCGATTGAAGAGTGGACAGTAGTAAATGCGAAGGAAATTTTTGAACAATGGAAAAGTGAATGAAATAGATGAATGTAATGAGGTTTCCATTATTAGTAATAGGGTTAATTATTATATTTGTGATATCACTTACAATGTTTATTCTAAGATTGTCCCAAAATGCATCAAAAAGAAATATTCAATTGCGAGAAATAGATAATAAAATGGATTAACTATTGGATAAATTAGATAAGAATAATTCAATAAAATAGTCGCCGGAGGTATTCAATAAATATGGAAATTATACTATTAACACCAGGTAACGCCACAGAGTATCAAGAATTAAGACTGACAGCTTTGAAAAGTAGCCCTGAAGCATTCAGTTCAAGCTATGAAGAGGAGAAGTGTAATTCCGTATCTTTCTATGAAGAACGTTTAAACGGTGAGCAATCATATACATACGGTGCATTTTTGCATAACAATCTAGCAGGAACCGTTACTCTGTTCCCAGAAACAAAAAATAAAATAAAACATAGGGCACATATTTTTGCTATGTATGTTTCAGAGGAATTTCGGAAACGTGGTTTAGGGAAAGCACTAATGAATGCGGCCATCGAAAAAGCTCAGGAACTAGAAGGAATTGAACAAATTCATTTAACAGTCAACGCCAGCAATGAAGCAGCGAAAATGCTTTATCTGTCTCTTGGTTTTAGCACATATGGAGTAGATAAAAAGGCATTAAACATAGAAGGTCGCTATTATGACGAAGAACTTATGGTAAAGATGGTCTAAGGAATGTAGACCCAGAATCAGGGGAAGGGTCTTCATAAGCGATATGAAGGCCCAAAATTTAAAGACGAAAATCAACTGAGAGTACAAAAAGATAACTTGATAAAGTAAACCGCAAGAACAACAACTAAAATCTCCCCAAACATATCAACTAGCCAACCATTAACCTAGTAATGAAGCTTCATTCTAAATTAAGGTCAGTAATAAAAAATCTATAGGCAAAAAATCATATCAAAACTATAATATAGATAAGAGATTATTGATAATAAACACAATCAAAAAATGAGGATACTTGCATGAAATTTATTTATCCATTTGTTGCCCCGAAACTAGATAAGCAGGATGCAATTTTGCTGCAGCAACAGCTTTTCCAAGAGAATTTGAAAAGGTGCAAATTGTTTGCGAAGGTTGTTATTCTCTTTGAAATCATGTTAATCTTAATGAATATCAGTGTAGAAGCAACACTTAATTTCTACTTGATTATGTATCTGCTTTTGACATTTATGAGTATAGTGATGCTACTACATATTAATAGATTGGAAAAAAATACTGCTACGAAAACGGCCGTTAATAATCCAATCCTGTTTAGTTTGGTTGTGTTCTTTCTTGTTTGGGGTGCAGTAATAACACTGTATGACCAGTTCGGTTATGGACATATTATGGCTTTTGCTGTTAATTTCATGTGTGTATCGATTCTATATCATGCAGATAATAAAGCCATTCTAGGTTTATATGTACTACCCATTGTAGTGATTCTTATTGGATTACCTTTTTTTCAAGCTTCAAAGGAAGTGTTGATGGGGCATTATATTAATTTAATGGTGTTTCTTTTTTTCTGTTGGTTAGCATCTAGAATGCTTTACACAAGCTATGTTTCTAATTTTTATCATGAGCGCCTATTATTGAAGACTAATAAAGAAAATGAAAAAATTAATCAAGAATTAGAAGATGCTAATAGCCTTCTTTTTGAACTTTCTAATGTGGATGAATTAACAAAAGTCCCTAATCGTAGAGCTTTTTGGCGATTTATTGAAAATGGGCTATCTATTAGGAATATACCTAGAAAGTTATCACTTTTCGTTTTGGATATTGATGAATTTAAACAATATAACGATACTCTTGGACATTTAGAAGGAGACCGTGTGTTAAAGGAAGTAGCACAGGAACTTCACACATTTATAAAAAATGATTCTCCAAATGGTATGATTGCGAGGTTTGGTGGAGAAGAGTTCATTTTAGCTTATTTCGATATACAAGTAGATGAAATTACTACTGCAGAAAGAATTAGAAAGAAAATAGAAGATCTAGCTCTTCCTCACCCTGCTTCTACAGTAGCTTCCACTGTCACTGTTAGTATTGGCGGTGTCACATGTTCGCTTGAGCAGATAGAAGAGGTAAATGGCTACCTTACTCAAGCGGATGAAGCCCTTTATCAAGCAAAACAGAAAGGGAGAAACTGCGTTGAGATTTTTTGAACCAGCAAGCATTATTCATTAAAAAGAAAAAGCTCAGGAAGCCGTAAAAGTTACGGCTTCCTGAGCTTTTAACTTTATTTACTACTTTGTTTTTCCTCGAATTCATTCTTCACTCTTTTCAACAATTCTTGATCGGTAAGCAATCTCAACGCAGTCAATGCTAGTGCTTCTGCACCAACTAATAAAGCGTGGTCTCCTTGGGTAGAACGAGCAGCGATCTTGAATTCTTCCGTGTGTCCAACTAATGTCTCTGGACCTATTTTAATATATGGATGAATGGTTGGGACGACATGACTTACATTGCCGACATCCGTGGATCCAATTCCAGATTTTCCTTCAAGTACAACCGTCTCACCGAGGGATTCTGCAATTTCTTTAAATACTTCATCCAAGGTTTCATTCAGAACAATATTATCCACTTCGTTTTGGAAGGCAATAACATTTAACTTCGCACCGGTGGAAAGTGCTGCGCCTTCAGCAATGGCTTTTACTTTTTCGGTTACTTTATTCAATTCTTCACGAGTAGCTGCTCGAATATAGAAGCGAGCTTTCGCATATTCTGGAACGATATTTGGTGCATCTCCGCCATGTGTGATGATTCCGTGAATCCTGATGTCATCTGTTACGTGCTGACGGAGAGCATTGATGCCGTTGAAAAGTTGGATGACTGCATCAAGTGCATTGATTCCTTCCTGTGGAGAAGCAGCTGCATGTGCTGGTTTACCGATGTATTCAAAGTCTAGAGGGTCGACTGCAAGGGTTGGCCCTGTTAACCTAGTAGCATTTCCCGGGTGAATCATTAAAGCAGCATCCAAATGTTGTACAAGGCCGTGTTTAACGAAGCTCCCTTTTGCACTACCGTTCGGCCCACCTTCTTCTGCTGGAGTTCCGAATACCGTAACCTCTCCACCTGTTTCTTCAAGGACTTTACTCAACGCAATAGCTGCTGCAACACTTGTGGTGCCAATAATATTATGACCACACGCATGGCCGATACCAGGCAGCGCATCATACTCTGCTAAAAATCCAATGGATGGTCCAGGTTTGTTAGATTTTTTTGTTGCTACAAAACCTGTTTCATGGCCAGCAACATTTGTTTTCACTGCAAATCCTTCTTCCTCTAAAATCGAAGTGAGAAGAGAGGAAGCGAAGTATTCCTCATTCCCAATTTCAGGTTTGTCATGAATTTGATGACTTGTGGATAAATAAAGGGCTTGCTTTTGCTTGATATCCTCTTTAATAATGACTGATTTTTCATTGATTGTTACGGTCATTCCACTCACTCCTTTTTATTCTTCATCTACGCCGATGTCACTTAACGGTACAAAGGTAGGAATGCTGCTGCCTTTGAATTCTTTTTCAATGAATTCTTTTACATCATCCTCCTGGTAAAGCGCAGCGATTTTCTTTAGATCCTCTCGGTTTTTATCTTCCGTACGGGCCGCAATAATATTAATATAAGGTGTTGCGGTATCACTCTCATGGAATATGGAATCCTCAACAGGGTTAAAGCCAGCATCCACGGCAATTCCATTATTGATAATGGATGCATCTACATCTGGCAATACTCGAGGTGTCTGTCCAGCGACTACAGGAATTATTTCAAGATTCTTCGGATTTTCTACGATTTTGTCTAATGATCCATTTCCATCAAAGTCTTCTGGTAATGTCAGTAATCCTGCATCTTGTAAAAGCAGGAATGCTCTTCCCATGTTGGTTGCCTCATTAGGAACGGCAATTTTTCCTCCATCTGGAATGTCAGCAATATTGTCATGCTTTTCCGAGTAGATGCCCATTGGGGCAATAACTGTCGTTGCAATCGGAGTTAGGTCTAGATTGTGCTCTTTTATAAAGGCATTGAAATATGAAATAGTTTGAAATGCATTGGCATCTAATTCTTTTTGCGCTAAAGCTAGATTCGGTTGTACATAATCAGAGAATGTAACAATTTCAATCTCGATTCCTTCCTTTTTTGCTTTTTCAGCTACGAAGTCCCATATTCGATTATCTGAACCACTTACCCCGATTTTTACTGTCTCGTTGTTGCTAGAGCAGCCTGCTACTATGAATAGTAAAATTAGTAATGATGCAATACTTATTATTTTTTTCATGATGTTTGTCTCTCCTTATCGTCTTCTTATTCTTTTGGATAATATATTTCCTGTACTCTGAATGGCCTGAACCATAACGACCAGAATCGCAACAGTGATAAACATCGTTATTTCATCAAACTGTTGATATCCGTATGTAATGGCCAAGTCACCAAGTCCTCCTCCGCCAACAGCTCCTGCCATGGCAGAAGCTCCAATTAATCCAATGGTAGCAATCGTAACAGCTAACAAGAGGGAACTTAATGCTTCAGGCAATAAAAATTTAAAGATGATTTGCCTAGGGGTTGCGCCCATCGCTTCTGCCGCTTCAAGCACACCAGGCTCCACTTCCAGTAATGAATTTTCTACCAATCTTGCAAAATATGGTGCTGCGTAAAAGATAAGCGGGACAGTTGCAGCCGCCGTTCCGATAGAAGTACCTACGATAAATCTCGTAAAGGGTATGATAGCAACAAGTAAAATAATGAACGGAATGGAACGTAATACGTTAATTACCGGATTTAATAAGTTAAAGAGAAAAGTATTTTCTAAAATATGTCCTTTCCTTGTAACAACTAACAGTACTCCAAGTGGTAAACCGATGATGACCGAAAAGAGTAAGGAAAAGCTGACCATCGAAATGGTTTCAAGCAATGCATCCACAATTTGCTCCGGTCTAACTCGCATGAGTATTCACCTCCTTAATTACTACTTTTTCTTGTTGAATAAAAAACAGTGCCCGTTTAATTTCAGAGGGTTCGCCTTTCAACTTAACAACCAAACTTCCGAAGGGAACACCTTGAAGTTCAGTGATGTTTCCAAAAAGAACATTGACATCCACTTTGAATTTTTTCGCAACTTGTGACAGAAAGGGCTGACCAGCAGAAGCCCCGACAAAATTAATTCGGTAAATGCCTTGGTATTCGTCCTTTTGACTAACTAATTTACGAATGGAGTCCGGAATTCTATCGTTCATCACGGAACTGACGAAATTCCTGGCCGTGGAAGTTTTCGGATTAGAAAATAAGTCAAAAACAGATCCGTGCTCAATAATTTCCCCTCTTTCAATCACTGCCACCTTATCGCAAATGTCACGGATGACAGACATTTCATGTGTAATCATCAAAATCGTTATATTGTATTCTTCGTTTATTTTTTTCAAAAGCTGAAGAATGGCACCAGTTGTTTGAGGGTCAAGTGCAGAGGTAGCCTCATCACATAGCAGAACTGAAGGCTTTGTAGCAAGTGCCCTTGCTATTCCGACGCGTTGCTTTTGTCCACCTGATAGCTGATCTGGATAGTTGTCTTTTTTATCAACAAGGCCCACAAATTCTAATAACTCTTCTACTCTCTTTTTTATACGGTCCTTTTTCACATGACTAATTAACAAAGGCATCGCGACATTTTCATAAACTGTTTTCGAGTTTAGGAGATTGAAATGTTGAAAAACCATCCCAATTTTACGCTTAGCTTCCCGCAAATTTTTAGGAGAAAGTTCCGTTAAATCCTCGCCGCCAACAAAAACCTTTCCAGATGTAGGGCGCTCCAGTAAGTTCACACAACGGATGAGTGAGCTTTTGCCTGCCCCGCTAAATCCAATAACACCATAGATTTCTCCTTCTTCTATGGTTAAGTCAATTCCATTCAGGGCATGGACTTCTTTGTCTCCACTTTTATAGGCTTTCTTGACATTATTGAACGTAATCATGTTGTATAGTTCCTCCGTTTCTAGGATAAAAAAATACCCTTTTCTTTGTTTAAGACAAGAAAAGGGCACCGTCGAAAACGGATGCTCTTTCTTATCTTTCAAGCAATATAGCTTGCAGGAATAGGCACAGTGCTTTTAATAAAGTCCGTTGCCGAGGCTTCATCGGGCCAGTCCCTTCACCTCTCTGGATAAGAAAAAACTTATTCAATTGGAAAACTCGGATTAAGAGAAAAACAAAACCCCTTCTTAACATATAAGAAGAGGTTTGGAGTCCGACTGAACTTAATCTCTTCTTATCTATCAAGCTACTGCTTGCTGGAATTGGCACAGTACTTCATAAAAAAGCCTGCTGCCGAGGTTTCAAAGGGCCAATCCCTCCACCTCTCTGGATAAGAAAATAAGTTTTATTTGATTGATGCTAAGTTTAGTATGGTTTTTTTATGGTGTCAATGGCTTTTTTTAGATTGAACAAACATGAAAACGCTTAACATACTGATAGAACAAACTAAAAAAATTTAAAAGTGAAACTAAATGACTTGTTCAAACGTCATACATATTAGGGGTAATGGAAAAGTTTTGAAAAAGGGGTGTGGGAAATGAAAAAGCTTATATTGGTACTTTCAGTAATTACATTACTAGCAGCTTGTTCAGCTGATGCGTCGATAAATTTTAGGTATATGTTTGCTGGTAATAGTGATAATTGGGAAGCTGAGTATATTGAAAGTGGGAAAAAAGTATTTGAGAATATAAACGGAAAAAATACATACAGCAGTGAATCAGCAGATGAGTTTATTTTAAAATATATAGGAAATGAAGATGAGTTGAAATCAGTGAAAAAAGTGGAATATTCATATAAAACATCTGCAGGAGGAGGTAGCGAAATTCGCAATTTTGACAAAGCACCAAATAAATCGGATCTGATATTTAAGAGTGATGGTAGTTCTGTTAATGGTGCAAATGTCAGTGGAAATGAAAATATTCAAGTCATCGTTAAATGGGATGGTAAAGAAGAAACATTTGAACTGAAAAAAGGGGAAAATTAAATGAAAAAATATATAACCCTTGCATTTATTGCTTTTTTCTTAAGTGGTTGCCTTGGTAGGTTAAGTGAAGAGGGAAAGCTAGCAAAGACTCACCTCCAGGATTTGGGGTACAAGGTCATTTCCTACCAAGACGAGGGAACGATTACAATCAAAAGGCAGGATATTTTAGAGTTGCCGTATGACCAATTATTAAGTGTCCAGCATGCTAGTCCCGACCAGTTTTTTAAGAAGGAAATAAAGACAATTAGCTTTATAGTCAAAGGACATCTGTTAGATGATACTTACAATAAAGGCAAGACTCAGACGACTGTATTTGTACATGATAATGAGGTAATAGGTGGCTGGTCCTTTCCAGTTGCTTCTGAGCCATTAGATGGAGGACCATATTCCTTGGATGGGAAAACAACAGAGGAGATACACGGAAACTACCAGACATGGACTGAATTAAGAGATAAAGCACTTAAACTGACTCCAGTCCGTGTGGAAAAAAGAACAGAGGCGAGCTATAAGACTATTAAAGTGGTGGAAGCAGCAACCGATCTTAAAAGGTTAGAAGCTTTTTTTGAAGATCTCTCATGGATAGAGAATATAGAAGTACAGATGATGCTACCTCCAGACTACCGTTTTTCAATAAATGGCTTAGATTACGCACTTTGGGGAACACCTAACGGTGAGGGAGTGGAATTAATTTTAGAGGGAGAGGCTAAATATTTGAAGCTTTTAGATGAACGTGCTTCCGAGCTTTACTCTCTTATAACAGGAGAAAAATTAGTTTCAGAATAGAAGGAAAAACGCTTTATCTTTTGGGATTACTCCATAGGTTGAGCGTGTTTTTTTTGAAGAAATCTTTAGAGTACTCTAAAGGATTGCTTGTGAGTGGGGAGTTCTGCAAAGGTTGGAGTGAGGTGAGGTAAGTTGTGTATCTCGAAAGGTTTTCGATTTACCCCAGTAGATCCTGCGAGTACGTCCAAAGATTCAGCAAAAATCTCGACTGCATTCGTATTTCATCAAAAAACCACAAAAGGTTTCTATTCAAATCGTTAAAGTAAGACTTTTTTCGTGCTGTTTTGCACCATTGGTATTTTCTTCCTATGAAATTAATGGTTTGAAAAAGGAGTTTGTCCTTATTTACAGACTTTTCAATAAATTCTAATCTTATTATGTAAGGTAATTTAATCACCTATTTTAAGGAGGAAAATATGAAAAAAGTAAACAAAACAATGTTGGCTTTATCTTTAACAGGTGTGATGACAATTGGCGCGTTAGCTACCGGAAATTTACATACTAGTGCTGTTGGAAATGGTCCGAATTATAATGGCAATGAATCCATTCAGACTTCCATTCTTACTACTTATGATGAATTAGTGGATTATTTGCAAAAGCAAGAAGCTAAACAACAGGTGATGGAGCTTGAGGTAATAGGGGAAACAGTGAAGGGCCGTGATATTTATATGGCCAAGTTTATTAAAGACGAAAGCAATCCAACGATTTTGTTCCTTACTCAACAACATGGAAATGAACAATTGACGACAGAAGGAGCAATGCAGTTCATTAAGCATTTAGGAACTGGAAAAACTAGGTCTGTACTGGATCATGTAAATATTTTAGTTATTCCTATGTTAAACGCAGATGGAGCTATGGGAGACGTGAATTTCCCTACTGATCATTACATAGCAGATGGTGATCGACATTTAACTCGTGCTAATGCGAATAATATTGATTTAAATCGAGAGCATGCAAAAGCGGTAAGTGCCATGGAGCCAGAAGCACGTGCGCTTCATGAAAATGTGCTCGAAAAGTATACCATTGATTATTTAATTGATTTACATCATCAAGGGGCGAGAAGTGAACGAGATGGGGAGCTGGTTTCTGGGTCTATCCTCTATCCAACAAGTCCGAATGTAGATTCAGCGGTAATTGAAAAATCTAAACAATTAGGAGCAGTTGTTTTTCATGAGATTGAGTCCAAAGGTTGGGGACATCTTGGAAAATACTCTGGTGGTAATGCTGATAATATCGGGAGAAATGGAATAGCGACAAGATATAATATTGCTACTCTTTTATTTGAGATGAGGGGGATGTCGGATCATACAAATCCATCAGCCGTTCTAGGCCAAAAGAGTAATGGATACTTAATAAAGCAAACTGTGAATACGCTGGATTCCACGGTAAAAGCAATTGCTAATGGTTCCATCCAACAGGTAGATACAAGCTTTTGGGAGACACTACCTTACCAAAATACTCGCCAAGGTGAGGAAAGTGATGAGTAAATAATAAAAAAGCGGTCAGACTCCGCCGTAATAGCGGAACCTTTGACTGCTTTTTATTGCTTATACACTTCCAAGTAATTAAGTTGGTGTCCATCCTTTTTTTCTAGAACTTTAAATGCATATCCGTCTGTAGTGATTTCTGATCCAATTTCGGCTTCTAAATTTTGTGTGAGAAACCAGCCGCCAATTGTATCAACATCCTCTGTTGAAATATTAATTTGTAAAAGCTTGTTCACTTCCCATATCAAAAGTTTTGCATCTAAGAGAAAGTGATCATCGCCAATTTTTCTTATTTCAGGAATTTCATCTTCATCAAATTCATCGCGGATCTCTCCGACAATTTCTTCAATAATATCTTCAATGGTTACTAACCCTGAAGTACCTCCATATTCATCAATTAAGATTGAGATATGTGTCCGTTCTTTTTGCATACGCACGAGCAAGTCATGGATATGAATGCTTTCGATAATCTGAATAATAGGGTTGATAAAAGAAGTGATTTGGAATGAATCTGGAGTAATTTTGGAAGTAAGCGCATCAAGTAAAAACTCCTTGGCATTAAGAAAGCCCACTATACGGTCTTTATCTCCATCAATTACTGGGTATCTTGTTAATCTTTCTTGGTGAATGGTATGCATGACATTTTCGAACGTATCGTTTGTCGACAGTGTGATCATCTCTGTTCGAGGAACCATAATTTCTTTTGCCAATCTTTCATCAAACTCAAAAATGTTGTTCATATAGTTCAATTCGTTTTTATTAATTTCTCCGCTTTTGAAGCTTTCTGATAAAAGAATACGAAGTTCTTCTTCAGAGTGTGCTACTTCATGTTCTGAAGCAGGTCGCAGTCCAAATAACTTAATAAGCTGCCTAGCAGCCCCATTTAAAAACCAAATAAAAGGGAACATTATTCGGTAAAACCAGATGATTGGAACGGCAAAAATAAGCGCAACTGCTTCTGATTTTTGAATGGCGACAGTTTTTGGAGCAAGTTCACCTACGACTACATGAAGGAAGGTCACTATTCCAAAAGCAATTCCAAATGACAATAAATGTGTAATGGTAGGATTTAATTGAAAATATTGAAATAAAGGGTGCAATAACCTTTCGACAGTTGGTTCACCGAGCCAACCAAGTCCTAAAGCAGTGATAGTGATCCCAAGCTGGCATGCCGATAGATATTCATCTAAATGAGTGACCACTTTTTTGGCAGCTAATGCATGTTTATGTCCTTCTTCAATTAATTGATCTATTCTGGAGACGCGTACCTTTACAATGGCAAATTCGGTCGCAACGAAAAAAGCTGTTAAAGCAATGAGCAGAGCGATTAAAAGTAGATTAACTGTAATCATAACTACACCTCTTACATCTGAACCTCAAGGGTTGAAAATAACAATTTTCTCTCTTTTTAAAATGTGCTCAATCGCTGTTTTTGATACAAAAACAAAAAAGAAAACCACTTAGTACTTTCGACCAAGTAGTTTCCTTTTATTACGACAAGCCCGCCGAGGTCATAAATTAAGCCGTCAAAAAGGTCAAACCAGCCTTATTTGTGTTAGGGCTATTCATGGCGCTAAAGCTTTTCTCATAGTCCCGCCGATAAATGTATTTCCCCTTCAGGCAGCTCATTTCCCTTCTGTGGTTCAAGGGTAATGGCAATTGTATCCCAATCCTGAATGGTTGACTGGTCGATGTTATAGAATACGAACCCATTTCCTTGGGCATCAATGATTTGGAGAGTTAAAGTAAAGTATTTGGTTAGTTTATATGGTCATGTGATTATTTGATGAGAGCATTTGGATAAGTATGCAATTGGAAGTTTTGAGGGTGTACAATTTCTTTTAAAAATCTATTATCAAAGATAAATTACTTGAGAATATTCTGTCTATGGAAAGGGATATCAGAACTACTTTATCCATTTACAAATAAACAGTACTTTTCCCTATATAAATATATGTATTCGCTTACAACAAAACATTTATAGGGGCCATTCTACAAAATAATCCATAATACCTGAAATGTGAGAAAAACAAGTCGAATTAAGACTAATATCAGTCCTTTCCGATTATTTCTATTCCTGTAAATCCCTTTATAATGAAGGGAGAAGGATATAATAATTATAGATAAGGGGATGTTTTTCAATGAGAAGCCTACGACAACTCGGGAAAAAAGTATTAGCTACTACGATGGCATTATTGTTACTTGCAACGCCTTCCTATATGAGTTCTGCTGATGCAGCACCTATGGGAAAAGGACCAAATCCAGGAAAGAATGATGTAGAACTACGTGTGATGGGTACGACAGATATTCATACACATCTTCATAACTATGATTATTACAAAGATGCCGAAACAGATGAATTCGGTCTTGCCAAGACTGCTACTTTAATAAAGCAGGCACGGGAAGAAGCGGCTAACACTATGTTGTTTGATAATGGAGATTTGATTCAAGGAAATCCGCTTGGTGATTATAAAGCGAAAGTAAATCCCCTTCAACCAGGTGAAGTTCACCCGGTATTCCAAGCGATGGGATTGCTAGATTATGATGCTGCAACTTTAGGGAATCATGAATTTAACTATGGGCTGGACTTTTTGGATACAGTTTTAGAAGGAGCTCCTTTCCCGTATGTAAGTGCCAATGTATTCTATGATGATGGACAGAAAAACGATAAGTATTATGTTAAGCCTTATGAAATTATGAAAAAGAAATTTAAGGATAAAAAAGGAACAAACCAGGTTGTTCGTGTCGGAGTGACAGGTGTTGTTACCCCTCAAATTATGCAATGGGACAAGGCACACCTTGATGGAAAGCTTGTAACTAAGGACATTGTTCAATCTGTAGAGAAAGTAATTCCGCAAATGAAAAAAGATGGAGCAGATATTATTATCGTCCTTGCCCACTCAGGTATTGGTGATACCGAGTATGTAGAAATGGCGGAGAACGCTACATACCAACTGACTAAATTGGATGGCGTTGATGCGATTGTTACTGGTCACAACCACTTGAATTTTCCTGGTGACTTCAAGGACTTGCCTGGTGTTAATCAGGAAAAAGGAACCATTAATGGAGTGCCGGTAGTAATGCCGGGTAGCTGGGGAAATAACCTTGGAATCATGGATTTAACTCTTTCCAGAGTGAAAGGGGATTGGAAAGTTGTAGATTCTGCATCCAAATTAATGCCTATTTTTTCAAAAGAACATGGTAGTTTAGTTGATGCAGATCAAGACATAATTGATGCGATTAAAGAAGCACATGAAGGAACAGTGGAATATGTACGTACAGCGGTTGGTACTACAACTGCCGACATCCACAGCTATTTTGCATTAGTTCAGGATGACCCATCTATCCAAATCGTCACCAATGCTCAAAAATGGTATATTAACAAACAGTTGCAAGGAACAGTTGATGAGAACACTCCGGTCCTTTCTGCTGGAGCTCCATTCAAAGCAGGTGGAAGAAATGGTGCTAGCTATTACACCTATATTCCACAAGGAGAAATCGCGATTAAAAATGTGGCTGATTTATATTTATACCCTAACACTGTTGCAACAGTGAAAGTAACTGGAGCAGATGTGAAGGAGTGGTTAGAGATGTCTGCTGGACAATTTAACCAAATTGATTCAAGCAATACTGGTGAACAGTCTCTTGTTAATACTAATTTTCCAACGTATAACTATGATGTTATCGACGGAGTTACGTATGAAATTGATGTAACAGAGCCGGCTAAATACGATAGGGACGGGAATGTTATTAACGAGAATGCCAACAGAATTAAGAACTTATCATATGATGGACAACCAATTGATGTAAATCAAGAATTCATCGTAGTTACTAACAACTATCGAGCGAGTGGCAACTTCCCTGGTGTTCGAAACAACACCGGAGTAGAAATGTATCCAGATGAAAACCGACAAGTGATAATTGATTATATTGTTGAACAAGGGGAAATTGATCCTTCGGCAGATGGTAACTGGACATTCAGCACAGTTGGAACTTCTGTGAATGTATCTTTTGATTCTTCGCCAAATGCAGTAGATGCACTTCCGGAAAATGGAAAAATCCAATATGCAGGTCCTTCTGCTAACGGATTTGGCAAATACCTTTTACAATTAGACTGATGAATTGGGGCTGGGACAAAAATGTTTTAGCCTAAGACAAAACCGAACTTATTTGAGTGATTGATCAAATATGTTCGGTTTTTTAGTATAAAAATATGCTTTTATTTTTTAGATTACACTAGCGGTT
>NZ_CAKJTJ010000053.1 GCF_917563925.1 Sutcliffiella rhizosphaerae | reverse complement strand
CTCTCCAATAAAGAGTTTGAGCTGTTGCTCAAAAATCTTGCTAGCTTGTTACTTAATTTCGTTCATGTTAACTATTAAAAGTTAACGTGGACGCTGTTGTTTTGTTTAGTTTTCAAAGAACTATTTTTAAGTCGTTCTCTCGAAGCGACTTTATTATCTTAACATATCATCTCAAAACAAGTCAACACTTTTTTATATATTTTCATATATTAATTTGCTGAATGTTTTTTACGACAACGAAATATAATATATCACCGTTTTAGTAGTAAAGTCAACACTAATTTTATATTTAGTTTAGGTTAGTAAAACAGTTGGAATGAGACCCATCCTCTAAAGCTTATGCAAGTAAAAAATGTCGAGTGACCGATTTTTCGTGCTAATAACCATAATCGTTTATAGAAGAGTCTTTCAATAGGTATTTTAATCGATGGGGGTTATGTTTATCGAGCCAATTATTAGCTTGGATAATCATCCAACGACCGAAAGTGTTTAAAAAGCTGATTAATTTAGAGACATCACTTACTGGCTCAATTGCAAACTTAAGTGTTTTTCTCATTTCTGCTTCTTTTTCTTTGAAATGTTTAGAGAAAATGGTGTATGCAGGATATAAGTCTCTCGTATATGATTGTTCCTTATCCATTACGAAAGCCATTCCCGCCCGAATCATTATCTTCATGATCCACTGACAACAATCCATGATATCATCTATTCCTTTATTATCCTGCAAATCTGCTATCGCAATTTTTATTTGGCTTTCTAAATTTATTATATGTTCATTAGCAATTGTTTCGTCTGCTTTGAATTTAGGAATTTTATCACTTAAATTCTCTCCAT
The DNA here is from genome assembly GCF_917563925.1 of Sutcliffiella rhizosphaerae. Taxonomy (GTDB): domain Bacteria; phylum Bacillota; class Bacilli; order Bacillales; family Bacillaceae_I; genus Sutcliffiella_A; species Sutcliffiella_A rhizosphaerae. The sequence continues at coordinate 16,721 of NZ_CAKJTJ010000053.1, read as the reverse complement.
ATACACAAAGTGCATATGTCTTAATCATAAATGTAAGTATGAATGATTCCTTTACACTCAGTAACATTTCCTTTTCAATAAAATTCATTTCAATATCAACCAAGTACGGATTTTTATTAAGCAAGTTGCTTTTTAACTGTTCAAGCAACCTTTGATTCCTATCAGTAATTAACTTATCAATTACAATAATGGCATCAAGATCTGAAACTTTATCAATATTTTGCCCACGCGGGACTGAGCCTCTTACGTATACACTATTTAGATTATCGCCCAATATCTCTATTAATCCATTCACAAAAACTTGAATTAATTCTCTGTGCTTGTTATCAACCTTCTCATAGCTTGTCTCATTAACTAAGTAGCCTAATGAATCCGTCTGACAGATAGAACCTATTTGTTTAATCGTATTAAAAACCACCTTTAATTGTTATATTCTTACCCCGTTAATAGAAGTTGGAGGAGATGCTCATTTGATTTTACCATCTACTATATCTTCTATACCATATTTTCCATATAAAAAGGATAATCAGCCTACACGGTAGACTAATTATCCGATAAATTTATTATCCACAAAGATTTTATATAAGGTACATTTGAATAATGACTAATGCAGCAACCCCTGGAACCCCTAAAATTCCAGAGACAGCAGAAGTAACAAAGTTAATAGGAACATGAATTCCATAAGAATTCCCAAAGGCATTTAGGAAAAACAAAAATAGTGCACCAATCATTATTTTGATGAGTGTATGCCCGGCAAATCGAAGTGGTTTTAAAGGAGTACCCACCATAAGTACAAGCAGAATCAAACCTCCTATTAATCCAATCACCCATAACGGTTCCATTACATTTCCCCCTCTACCATGCTTGTACTAATCTATATGAATAGCTTTACACAATAAGAACAATAAAAAAGTAGCGAAGGAGTGAAATGAACTCCTCAGCTACTTTTTTTTTATCGTTCTCGTACGAACCTCTCTTAATAAGAAGAGATATTTGGCTTCTGCAACTTTTAATTGACAAATTACTTCTTCTGATGGATCCACGCTTTTATTCACAAGATTTTTTTGTTTCGTCCAGCGATTTTTACAGGATTCTGTTGTTTCCATCAATTTGGCATCAAATTGTTTTTTTAAGCGATCCTTTTTGCGAAAAAACATGAACTATAATTACCCCTTTATTAAATTTCTCTTCGCCCCTCTAGCGCTTTTGATAATGTGACTTCATCCGCGTATTCCAGATCACCACCAACCGGGAGTCCATGTGCAATACGCGTCATTTTTATGCCAGAAGGCTTTAAAAGTCTTGAAATATACATAGCTGTAGCTTCCCCTTCGATATTGGGGTTAGTTGCGAGGATGAGTTCTTGGGTTTCATCGTCTTGCAATCGCTTGATTAATTCCGAGATTTTAATATCTTCTGGACCAATCCCATCCATTGGTGAGATAGCACCATGAAGTACATGGTAAAGACCATTGTAGTCACGCATCTTTTCCATGGCGATAACATCTTTCGTTTCCTGCACCACACATATTATGGAGCGATCTCTTCTATTATCTTCACAAATATAGCATGGGTCTTTGTCTGTTATATGACCACATACGGAACAATAAGAAAGATTTCTTTTCGCATTCACTAATGCTTTCGCAAAATCAAGTACAGTGTCTTCTTTCATATTAAGTACGAAAAAAGCCAGACGAGCAGCCGTTTTCGGGCCGATACCTGGCAATTTCATAAAGCTGTCGATCAGCTTTGATATAGGCTCAGGATAGTGCATAAAGGTCCTCCTAGAAAAGTCCTGGCATGTTTAAACCTTTAGTAAATTGGCCCATTGTTTCGTTCGTTAACTCTTCCATCTTTTTCAGAGCGTCATTTGTTGCAGCCAATACTAGGTCTTGTAACATTTCGATATCTTCTGGGTCCACTACTTCTTCTTTTATATTTACTTCAATTACTTCTTTTTGTCCGTTTACTACAACCGTTACCATACCGCCACCAGCAGTACCTTCCATTGTTTGTTCAGCAAGATCTTCTTGTGCTTTTGCCATATCCTTTTGCATTTTTTGCATTTGTTTCATCATTTTTTGCATGTTACCCATTCCGCCACCACGCATCATAATAAAAACCTCCTAAAGTTATAAGTTATTCTTTTATTTCTATCAGATCAGGACCAACAAGTTTTTTCGCTTCTTGGATGAAAGGATCATCCTCTTCCTTGTTGCCTTCGTCTTCGCTTTTTTGACCACGAATAAATCCTTCTCTAATATGTAGCCATTCTTGTTCAGGAACAGCCAGCATTTCAAATGACTTTCCGGTTAGCTCGAGGATAATTTGTTCCAAGTTTTGCTTTACCGGCTCATCTGACGCCATTTTACAATGAATTTCATATTTAAACTTTAACACAAAAGCGCCATTTGATGCAGCAACTGGCTCACTATCTGTTAACAATGCTGCATGCGATACTTTGCTTTGCTTTCTTAATGTGTCTAGAAGCTGTGCCCAGCTTCCCTTGATGCTATCAAGGTCTGACCTTGTTGCTTGCTTTAATACTTCCTGAATTCTACCTGTTGCTGGTTTAAAGCCGCTCCTTGCTCCACCTGAAGTGCGGGCAGGACCTTTAGCAGATTGCGGGGATTTAGCTCCCTCTCCACTACTTCTGCTAGCAAGCTCTTTTACCTTATTCTCAAGTAAGGTAATTTTTTTCTGAAGAAGATTAACCTGATCTTGATTGGCAGCTTCTTGTGTGGAGCCTTCCGTCTGACAAAGCTTCACAATAGCAACTTCAAGGAATATTCTTGGGTGATTGGTCCATTTCATTTCCTGCTGACTTTTATTAAGGATATCAATGGTTTCATAGATAGCTTCTACTGGCATTTCTTGTGCAAAGTGTTGGAATGCATCATCCACTTGTACTCGATCCAAGATCTGTTCGAGATTTGGGGCTGTCTTATAAAGAAGCATATCCCTGTAGTAGAAAATGAAATCTTCCAAAAATCTAGCTGGGTCTTTGCCAGATTGAAATATTTGATGAAGCGAATCCAGTGCCATTGCAACATTCTTTTCATATAAGCCCTTTACCATGTCGGTCATAAAAGTTTGGGAGACAGAACCTGTAATGGCGAGTGCATCTTGAACAGTCAAGCTTCCTTCACTAAAAGAGATTGCTTGATCCATAAGGCTTAAAGCATCCCTCATTCCACCTTCAGCAGCTCTAGCGATGATGGAGAGCGCCTGTGGATCAGATTCTATTCCTTGTGCTTCTAGAACCGTAGCTAGCCTGCCAACAATAGATTCCCCTGTTATTCGTTTAAAATCAAAACGCTGACAACGCGAGATGATTGTTAGAGGAATTTTATGCGGCTCTGTTGTAGCTAATATAAAAATAACGTGCTTCGGTGGCTCTTCCAAGGTCTTCAGCAAAGCATTAAATGCACCAATTGAGAGCATGTGCACTTCATCTATTATGTATACTTTATACTTTACAGCACTCGGAGCATATTTCACTTTGTCCCGAATATCTCGGATTTCATCTACTCCATTATTGGAAGCAGCATCTATTTCTAAACAATCAGAGATCGAGCCATCCGTAATCCCTTTACAGGCAGCGCACTCATTACATGGCTCCGCAACAGGCGCATGCTCACAGTTTACTGCTTTTGCAAGTATTTTAGCCGCACTTGTTTTACCAGTTCCCCTCGGACCTGAGAACAAGTAGGCATGGGAAAATTTCTGTTGAAGTAGGGCGTTTTGTAGGGTTTTTGTAATGTGTTCCTGCCCCACAACATCCGAAAATTTCTGTGGGCGAAAAACACGATATAAAGCTTGATATGCCACCTATATGCCCTCCTTCTATTTATTCATATCTATTATAACGTAAGCGAAGAGATAATTTCAATTTGAATCCGAAATGCGGAAGGTGCCCGTTCAGCGACGTACAAACTGGACTGAGCCGTATGAGATAAAGAAAACACGAAGAGCGTTAGCGATTCGATGTTGCCTTATCGTAAGGAGGCGAGGGAAGTTTGATAGTTGCTGGCGCTTGGAGCTAGACAATCCGAAATGCGGAAGCGCCTTGATCAGCCCCGACAAGCATAAGATAAGGCGGCATGAAGGTGGATCTTTACCTTCTTGACGCACCGACTTATGAACTCGAGGGGCTAGGCGCTCTACTTTTCTTATTCACAAACAAAAAACCCACCTCATAAACTGAAGTGAGTTTGAATGCTTTTATTTAACTGCCGTGCACCTTCCGTCGATTAGTCACCATAAGCGTTACTTAAGCAGTTAGCTCGACCCAGGCAACCCTGCGGCACATGAGAGAGTCCGCTTAATGCTGCTTCCTTCCGGACCTGACATGGTTCACGGGTTCCCATTGCGCAGGACCCAGGTGTCAACACCACTTACTTAAGGCAGACCCTACAGTCTACTAACCTCGAGAAGGGATTCAGCCTCGCTAGAGCGGATTGCGAGTATAGGGCACCGCTACCTCCCCGCTTAGCACGACAAAATTAAAACCAATAAAATTGGTGCGTCAATTCCTCGACGCATAATTAAGTATAAGGTTTAGAGGAGAAAATTGCAACCATCAGTGATATGTAAATATTTAGGAGTGCTTTGATATCTGCTGTTTCTGCGCTCTTTTCTTCTTACGAAGTTTACGGAAAAAAGAGGATAACATTTCCCCGCACTCTTCCTCCAATACTCCGCTTGTAATTTCCGTTTGATGATTGAAACGGTTATCTTGCAGCAGGTTCATTAAGGACCCTGCACATCCCGCTTTCGGGTCTTTGGCTCCGAATACGACTCTTTTTACCCTGGACTGAATGATTGCGCCCGCGCACATCGGACAAGGTTCTAGTGTCACATAAAGTGTCGCATCTTCTAGTCTCCACGTTTTTAATACCTCGCATGCCTGATCTAACACTAAAATCTCTGCATGCGTAATGGAGCGTTGTGTCGTTTCTCTTAAATTATACCCGCTAGCAACGACTTCCCCGTCTACTGTAAGCACTGCTCCAATGGGTACCTCATTTAAATCTTCCGCTTTTTTTGCTTCTTCTATTGCCAACTGCATAAAATATTCATCTTGCATCAACCAACGTTCCCTTCTTCGGCATGCTGTTTATATTCTCGACCCTTTTTCCATACAATAACCCTTATGAGGTGATAGAGACATGGAACATACCGCATTACTTATTATAGATATTATCAATGATTTTCAATTTAAGCACGGAGAAACGTTAGCGGAGAAGACATTAGCCATCTCCCCACAAATTGTTGCGCTCAAACATTATATGTATGACAAGGGGCTACCGGTAATTTATATCAACGATCATTACAAGCTTTGGCAGGCAGACTACGGAAAAATTATCGAAAAATGCCGAAATGCACTAAGCGGAAAAATTATTGATGAATTACAACCGAGAGACAAGGATTATTTTCTAATTAAACCAAAACACTCCGCTTTTTATGGAACCGCCTTGCATACCTTATTATCTCAATTAAAGATAAAAAAGCTGATTTTGACTGGTATTGCGGGAAATATATGTGTACTCTTTACTGCTAATGATGCCTATATGCGAGAATTTGAACTGGTTATTCCTAAGGACGGTGTTGCCTCTGCAGATGACCAAGATAATCATTATGCATTAAGGATGATGGAAAATGTCCTAAAGGCAGAAGTAAAAGAAACTTGGAAATTGCTAACATCAACATGAGTTCATAGCATGAATTGTTTTCCTCCTTCATACAGTGATAAAGGCAGTATTTTTATTGCTATTACTAACATGCTCTTTTCCTACCGCAGATAAATAATGATGGACTACATACATTTTCGTGTCCTTTTAGAAAAGAGCTTTGAATAAAGGGAAAAAGGAGGAGGGAAGGATTTATGCAAATACATGTTGTACGACAAGGACAGACATTAAGTGGGATTGCCCAGGCATACTCAACTACTCCAACGGATATTATCGAGGCAAATGAACTGCCTAATCCCGATAGATTAGTGGTAGGCCAAGCACTAGTCATTCCCATAGTAGGACGTTTTTATTTTGTACAGCCAGGGGATACGATTACTTCTATTGCGAGAAGGTTTAACATCACAACTGCGAGATTGATTGAGATAAATCAGCTTAATCCAAATACCCCTTTACGAGTTGGACTAAGATTGTACATCCCTGCCCGGCCAAAAAGAGAGGCTGAAATCAATGCCTATGTCGAACCACGCGGAGACACTGTGACAGAAGAACTTCAACAAAGTTCCAGAAATGCAGCTCCTTATTTGACATACCTTGCTCCATTCAGCTTTCAAGTATTAAGAGATGGTTCATTAAAAGAACCTCCGCTGACAAATCTTCTGGATATAGCAGCAGGTGAAAATGTTACGTTGATGATGGTGCTTACCAACTTAGAAAATGATGCCTTCAGTGACGAACTCGGAAGAATTATCTTGAATGACATGAATGTTCAAAATAAACTTCTTGATACCATCGTCACTACGGCAAAGAAATACAACTTCAAGGATATTCATTTTGATTTTGAGTTTTTACGTCCAGCTGACAAGGACGCCTATAACAGATTTCTTCGCAAAGCCAAAGAACGATTCCGAAAAGAAGGCTGGTTGATGTCCACTGCCCTTGCACCGAAAACAAGTGCAGATCAAAAAGGTAAATGGTATGAGGCGCACGACTACAAAGCACATGGAGAAATTGTCGATTTCGTTGTCATCATGACGTATGAATGGGGATATAGTGGCGGACCCCCAATGGCAGTGAGTCCTATTGGGCCAGTTAGAGACGTATTGGAATATGCCATTACAGAGATGCCAAGTGAAAAAATTATGATGGGCCAAAATCTGTACGGCTATGACTGGACATTACCATTTCAACAGGGCGGTGACTTTGCAAAAGCGGTAAGTCCTCAAGCGGCCATTCAACTAGCAGCAGATAATAATGAAGCAATCGAATATGATACAACTGCACAAGCGCCCCACTTCAACTATCGAAAAGATGGGAAAGAACATGAAGTATGGTTCGAGGATGCACGTTCCATTCAGGCAAAATTTGATTTAATAAAAGAGTTAAACCTTCGAGGTATTAGCTATTGGAAACTTGGACTTTCATTCCCACAAAACTGGTTGCTTATTACCGATAATTTCAATGTAGTCAAAAATCCAACAGCTCGCTTTTATTAATAATCTAATGTAATGACACCACCTATCCAACAGGGCGGTGTTTTTTTATTTCTCCCTCTCCAGCTTATCGAAAATTCTTCCGCCATATACACCATATCTATGATAAAATATTAATTGTCTGTCAAAATATTGATTCTTGTATATGTTTGTAAAGGGGGCATCCTGGTGCATGCAACACCATTTATAACAGTGGAAGGACCGATTGGTGTCGGAAAAACCTCACTTGCTAAAAAAATTGCAGAGGAATTCCAATATCAATTATTGAAAGAGATTGTCGATGAAAATCCTTTCCTAGGTAAATTCTATGAAAACATTGATGAGTGGAGTTTTCAAACAGAAATGTTTTTCTTATGTAATAGATATAAACAATTAGAGGATATTGATCAACTTCATTTAAGAAAGCAAAAAGCTGTAGTTGCTGACTATCATATCTTAAAAAATCTAATATTCGCCAAACGAACGTTAAAGGACAAGCAATATGATAAATATTTGCAAATCTACGATATCCTAACAGCGGACATGCCAAAGCCAAATGTCATTATCTACTTAAATGCTAGCCTTGATACGTTGTTAACAAGGATTGAAATGCGCGGCCGCGATATCGAAAAGAAAATTGATCCATTATACTTACAACAATTAAGTATCGACTATGATGCGGAGATGGACCGCTTAGAACAACAATATCCTTCCCTACCAATATTGCGTTTTAACGGAGACGATGTTGATTTTGTTCAACGAAAAGAAGACCTTCAGCATATTTTCCAAGCACTCAAAAGTACTTTGCAAAAAGGAGTAAACGTATAATGAATCTACGGCAAAAATACGGAATCCCTACGAATGCGGTCATTACGATTGCAGGAACCGTGGGAGTCGGTAAATCAACCATGACCAATGCGTTGGCAAACGCTCTTGGTTTTCGCACCTCTTTCGAAAAAGTGGATACTAACCCTTATCTTGATAAATTTTATGCTGACTTTGAAAGATGGAGCTTTCACTTACAGATTTACTTTTTAGCGGAACGCTTTAAAGATCAAAAGAAGATATTTGAATACGGTGGAGGATTTATTCAAGACCGATCTATCTATGAGGACACTGGCATCTTTGCCAATATGCATTACGAAAAAGGTACGATGACGGAAGTGGATTACGAAACTTACACAAGCTTATTCGAAGCAATGGTGATGACACCATATTTCCCACACCCTGACCTCCTTATCTACCTAGAAGGCAGCCTTGATGATATACTCTCAAGAATTCAGGAACGTGGAAGACCGATGGAACAACAAACACCGATTTCCTATTGGGAAGAAATGCATGAGCGTTACGAAAGATGGATAAACAACTTCCACGCTTGCCCGGTATTACGTTTAAATATCAATGAGTATGATGTGCTAAAAGACACAAACTCTGTGGAGCCGATCATTGAGAAAATCTCTCATCATATGAAGCAATCACAATTGCTAAAAAAATAAGCCGCCCTCATTGGGCGGCTTTTCCATTGTATTATGATGACGTCGCTTCATCAATAACAATAAAAAATTCGTTACTTCTCCATAATGTAACGAACATACTCCAGTTTATGCGCTATAGGTAAAAACCTTAATTAAAAATCAATGGCGGAGGAAGAGGGATTCGAACCCCCGCGGGCTTTGACACCCCTGTCGGTTTTCAAGACCGATCCCTTCAGCCGGACTTGGGTATTCCTCCGTATCGACAAGATGTAATATATCATATTTCAAAAATAAATGTCAACAATATATAAAGAAAGGATAGAGATTTTTGCCCCTATCCTTCGATTGTTCACTATTTAGTCAAATTCTCTTTTCCACCCATGTATGGACGTAACACTTCTGGAATAATAACTGTGCCGTCCTCTTGCTGGAAGTTTTCTATGATGGCTGCAACGGTACGACCGATCGCAAGACCAGAACCATTTAATGTATGAACATGCTCTGGTTTTCCTTTCGGATCACGACGGAAGCGAATGTTTGCGCGACGTGCTTGGAAGCTCTCAAAGTTACTACAAGAAGAAATTTCACGATACGTATTGGCACTTGGAATCCAAACTTCAATATCATATTTCTTAGCGGCAGTAAAACCAAGATCCGCTGTACACATTTTCAATACTCTATAAGGTAGACCTAGTAACTGTAGTACTTTTTCAGCATTACCAGTCAACTTTTCTAATTCCTCATAAGATTCTTCAGGTTTTACAAATTTGACTAACTCTACTTTATTAAATTGATGCTGACGAATTAATCCACGTGTGTCACGGCCAGCAGATCCTGCTTCAGAACGGAAGCAAGCACTAAATGCAGCATAATTGATTGGTAATTGATCAGCCGTTAAGATTTCTTCCCGGTGCATATTCGTGATTGGCACTTCAGAAGTTGGTACTAGGAAGTAATCTTCTTTTTCGATTAAGAACGCATCCTCTTCAAACTTTGGCAATTGCCCTGTACCAGTCATGCTCGCTCTGTTGACTAAGTATGGCGGCAGTACTTCTGTATAACCATGCTCATCTGTATGCAGATCCAACATGAAATTAAAGAGTGCTCGCTCTAATCTTGCACCTAATCCTCGATAGAAAACAAATCGGCTTCCTGTCACCTTACCTGCGCGCTCAAAATCTAAAATGCCCAAGTCATCCGCAATATCCCAATGAGCTTTGGGTTCAAACTCGAAATTAGGAAGCTCTCCCCATTTTCGAATTTCTACATTGTCATCTTCTGTCTCCCCAACAGGAACACTTTCATGAGGGATGTTTGGAATAGATAAGAGTAATAGTTCCAGTGTCTCTTCTACTCCACGTAATTCCTCATCCAACTCTTTTACGTTATCTCCCACATCACGCATTTCTTTTATTAAATGATCTGCGTCTTGTTTTTCACGCTTCATCGCAGCAATTTGTTGAGAAACCTCATTTCGTTTACTCTTTAATTGCTCTGTTTGAACGAGTAGCTCTCGTCTTTTGGCATCTAATTCCTCAAAACGGTCCAGGTCTGTAAGATCCTCTCCGCGGTGCTGTAGCTTTCCTTTAATCTCTTCAAAATTAGCTCGAAGTAATTTTAAATCCAACATAACAAATTCCTCCTTAAATTTTTAAACTAGTGCCAAAAGAATACAAAAAACTCCCGTCCCCTAAATAGGGACGAGAGTTTAGATACCCGTGTTGCCACCCTTGTTGAAAAAGACATATGTCTTCTCCCACTTCATTCGATAACGGTAATAATCTTACCGATTTGACTTACTATGCTTGCTCAGCAATTCGGCCAAAAGCTCAAGGATGGATTCATAAGTGTGATACATCGGTTTTCACCAACCACCGACTCTCTAAAGTACCAAACCACTAATTACTATTTCCTATCTTCGCATTTGCACTATATACAAATTGTTATTAGACATTAATCTACTACAAGTCTCTCTTAGTTGCAATAGTTTTATTCACTAAATTACTTGGACTCTTTCACCATATTAACAAAGTACTGTGTAATTCGGTGATCATCCGTTAACTCTGGATGGAAAGAGCAACCCAAAAATTGATCTTGGCGTGCCGCAACAATGCGACCATTATGCTTACACAAAACTTCAACATCTTCCCCTACTTCCACAATATGTGGAGCACGAATAAAGACACCAACAAAGTCTTGGGCAACGCCAGCAATATCCAGTTCAGCCTCAAAGCTATCTACTTGACGGCCAAAGGAGTTTCTTTCCACTTTCGCATCCATAAATGCCAAGTGTGGTTCATCATAGCCAACGATATCGTTCGCGATTAGGATAAGACCTGCACACGTACCGAACACCGGCTTTCCACTAGCACCAAATGCACGGAGCGGTTCCATAAAGGAATACTTATCAATAAGACGACGCATCGTGGTACTTTCGCCACCAGGAATAATAAGCCCGTCAATTTCAGATAGTTGCTCCGTTTTTTTTACAACAATTGCTTCTGCTCCAGATGCTTCAATGGATCTTACATGTTCCCGAACTGCACCTTGAAGTCCCAAGACTCCAACCTTCACCATGTATGAAAACTCCTTTACTTACCAACCACGCTCTTGCATGCGATTTTCAGGTAATAGTGTAGAAATTTCAATTCCTTTCATAGCCGCTCCAAGTCCTTTAGAAAGGCTTGCAATTAACTCATAGTCCTGATAATGAGTAGTTGCTTCCACAATAGCACGAGCAAACTTAGCTGGGTTGTCCGACTTGAAGATACCAGAACCAACGAATACCCCGTCTGCACCAAGTTGCATCATCAATGCTGCATCAGCAGGAGTAGCTACTCCACCTGCAGCAAAGTTTACTACTGGTAAACGACCTAAACGTTTAATTTCTAAAAGTAACTCAAACGGTGCACCTAACAGCTTTGCTTCCGTCATTAATTCGTCTTCGCTCATGCCCACTACTTTACGTACTTGCGCATTTACTTTGCGGATGTGGCGAACAGCTTCTACAATGTTCCCAGTCCCAGGCTCACCTTTCGTACGAAGCATAGAAGCTCCTTCTCCAATACGACGAGCAGCTTCGCCAAGGTCGCGGCATCCACATACGAATGGAACCGTGTACTGGCGCTTGTCCAAATGGTACTCTTCATCAGCTGGAGTCAATACTTCACTCTCATCGATATAATCCACGCCCATTGCTTCCAAAATGCGAGCTTCTACGATATGACCGATACGACCTTTAGCCATTACCGGAATCGTTACTGCTTTCATTACGTTTTCTACGATTGTTGGGTCTGCCATACGAGCAACTCCACCAGCTGCACGAATATCAGCAGGAACACGCTCTAGAGCCATTACTGCTACAGCACCAGCTTCTTCTGCAATCTTTGCCTGCTCAGCATTTACAACGTCCATAATGACGCCGCCTTTTTGCATTTCTGCCATACCACGTTTTACACGATCCGTACCTGTTTGATGTGCCATCGAATAGTCCCCCTATATGTATAAATGAATTTTAAATATTATTTACTAACACGTTCTTTATTTTACCTTAAATTTTCGAAAAATCCTAATAATAATTCGAAAGCTTCCTTTTTAAAAATTGCCAGCTATTCCCCTACTGATTATAAACAAAATGCCCGAAAGTCCCTCTTTAAAGGAACCTTCAAGCATTACAATAATAGTTGTTAGAATAAGCCTTTTATTGCGCCAACAGCTGTTGACCATAAATCACCAAAGAATCCACCAACCGCACGCATGGATAATACGAACCAATTCGCTTTCTCCACACCCTCTTTTGTGACCAATTCTGCTTGTTCTCCCTGTCCTTCAAATAAGAAGCCCAGGTTTTCTTCTTCACCTGTATAATTTACTGTCATATGTCCGACAGTAGTTTCCTCTTCAAATGGTGCTGTGATTTCGTTTTCCTCTGATACAATTTCCTCATCAAAAACGTATAGAGGTTCAAAGTTTTCTTCTTCTCCACGTTTTACAAGTACCTGTAATGGCTCACTTGTTTCGACTTCCACACTTTTTTCTTTCCCTTTTACAACCTTCAAATTTGATTCATTATCAATCTGATAGTTTGATGGGTAAATTTCTTGTAGAGAATAATTAGCAAAACCATAATCAAATAGCTTTCTAGTTTCTGCAAAACGTGCTGTATCCTGAGGTTGTCCATCCGCATTTTTTGCATTCATTACCACGGAAATAAAACGCATTCCGTCTTTTTCAATTGTACCTGTAAAATTATAGCCGGCAAAATCAGTAAAACCTGTTTTAAGTCCATCCACACCTTCATACTCCGAAATCAGGCCCGGAAGCATCCAGTTCCAGTTTGACATGTGGATTTCATCATCTGTACCTTCTCTAAATATCTTTTTAGGAATGCTTGCTGTATCAAGGATTTCTGGGAAATCCTTCAAAAGATGATAAGCTAACATTGCGGTAGCGCGGGCAGACATGACATTTTCTTCATCTGCTCCTGTTCCGTCAGGATGCATTCCATATAAATCAGCATTGTTTAGGCCAGTGGAGTTTACAAATTTATAATCTTTTAACCCTAACTCTTCGGCTTTTTCATTCATCATTTTAACAAACTCAGTTTCCGTTCCAGCCACCATTTCTGCCAGTGCAATGGTTGCACCATTAGCGGAATAAATAGCCATTGCTTCGTAAAGCTCTTGAACATTGTATGTTCCATCTCGGCGAAGCATAACGTTGGAAAGACTGCGGTCATGAGAAATAGTCCAAACATATTCATTTACATTATACTGATCATCTAGAGAAAGTTTCCCTTCACTGATAGCTTCCAAGATCAAATACTCAGACATCATTTTTGTCATACTTGCAATTCCAAGTACTGCATCAATATTTTGTTGATAAATAATTTTACCTGTGTTTTTTTCAAGAAGTAAGGCAGCTTCTGCATTTATATTTAAATGAGGATTGTTCTCCTCTGCTTTAACATTTTGTATCGAAAAAACAGTCGTTAACAGTGCAATGGTTAGTAAACTAGCAATAAATCGTTGAATGTTGTCCTTTGTCACAATTCATTAACCTCCAGATTATTTTTCACATAGTGGTTATTTTAACATACAATCTTCAAAAAAAATAGACAGAGAACGAACACTTCATTCTCTGTCATAAATATGTCATAACTATGCCTCTACACCTATAATGCTGTTATGAAATGGAATAGTTGGGAGATTCTTTTGTTATTTGAACATCATGAGGATGACTCTCACGAAGCCCGGCACCTGTCATTTTTACAAATTGAGCATTTTCTCTCAAATTTTCTAAGTCTTTTGTCCCGCAATACCCCATACCAGATCGTAATCCACCTACCATTTGGTAAATAGTATCTGCTACTGGACCTTTGTATGCAATGCGGCCTTCAATTCCTTCTGGAACAAATTTCTTGTTTTCCTCTTGGAAATAACGGTCCTTACTTCCTTTTTCCATCGCACCAACAGACCCCATACCGCGGTATACCTTAAAGCGTCTACCTTGGAAAATTTCCGTTTCACCTGGACTTTCAGATGTGCCACCAAGTATACTTCCTAGCATAACTGCATGGCCCCCTGCTGCCAATGCCTTTACGATATCGCCGGAATATTTAATACCGCCATCGGCAATAATACTAATTCCTAACTTTTTCGCTTCTGTCGCACAATCATATACAGCAGTAATTTGTGGAACCCCTACACCAGCAACAACACGAGTAGTACAAATGGAGCCTGGCCCGATTCCAACTTTTACAACATCTGCCCCAGCTTCAGCTAAATCACGTGTTGCTTCTGCGGTGGCAACATTTCCAGCAATAATATTTAATTGCGGATATTTGGCTCTAATTTTCTTAACAGTATCCAGTACTCCTTGGGAATGACCATGCGCTGTATCTACTACAATAGCATCCACGCTCTTTTGTACTAGTTTTTCTACACGTAGCATAGTATCTCCAGTTACTCCAACTGCCGCACCAACAAGGAGACGACCTTGTTTATCTTTTGCAGAATGAGGAAACTCTATAACTTTTTCAATATCTTTTATGGTAATGAGACCCTTTAAGATCCCATCTTCGTCAACTAGGGGGAGTTTTTCAATTTTGTATTTTTGCAAAATACTTTCTGCATCTGCAAGAGTTGTACCTACAGCAGCTGTTACAAGGTTTTCTTTTGTCATGACATCAGAGATGGGAATCGAGAAATCTTGGATAAATCGCAAATCACGGTTTGTTAAAATACCAACTAACTTTTGTTCTTCTTGATTATTTACAATTGGTACCCCGGATATTCTGTACTTGCCCATTAAATGTTCCGCATCGAATACTTGATGCTCTGGGGTGAGGAAAAAAGGATCGGTAATAACTCCTCTTTCAGATCGCTTTACCTTATCTACTTGCTCAGCCTGTTGCTCAATAGACATATTCTTATGAATAATACCTAAACCACCTTGACGAGCCATTGCAATAGCCATTTCCGCTTCTGTTACAGTATCCATACCTGCACTAATAATCGGAATATTTAATTGCAATGTTTCCGTTAACTTAACTTTTAAATAAACATCTCTCGGTAAAACTTCTGATTTGGCTGGAACTAAAAGTACATCATCAAATGTTAGGCCTTCTTTTGCAAATTTATTTTCCCACATGACAAAATTTTCCCCCTTCATATTCTCATTAATATTTATAGTAGAGTATCAACTGGACAAAATACTGTCAAGAATGCAATTATAAGTTTATTTTTTCAAATAATTCTAACTATATTTATAACATAAGGATGTGCGTACGATGACAGTGCCCTTTCAACAGCTTTTTTACCCATTTCGTTCAGCTGAAACCGCCCAAAAATTACTAAGAGTAAGTTATCAGCAACATAAGATTGAAGCTGTTGAACAACAAAGCTACAACAATGCTTATAGCTTTATTTATTACATAGAACATGGACTAACGTATCTTCAACAAGCAAGTAACACTCCGACCGCCATTAAACCGGTCCTCTTGTTTTATGGAACGATTCAATTAATAAAAGCTTGTCTCTTAACGGTTGATCCATTATATCCAGAATCAACATCTGTATTGGCGCATGGTGTTTCTGCTCGAAAAAGAAAAAAACAAAATTACGAATTTATTCATGATGAAGTAAAAATACAGAAAAACGGCCTCTTTTCTCACTTTAGCGACAAAATGTTCCATGTGAAACAAACGGAAGGAACTAAGTTCACAATGAAACACCTTTTATTCGCCATACCAGAATTAAAAAAGACTATTCACATTACGAAAAATATTAATCCATTTTATCCAGTAGGAAACAGTCAAAACGAACAAGCCATCATACCGCATTCAATCTTAGATGATTACAAAATGACCGAATCTAGATTCATTCAATATTTTCTAAACAACACTGCTTGTCTCCATGAGGAAACTAACAAAAAAGGTATCATTTTTAATGGATTAAAAAATAATGATTCCCTGAGTTTTTCTCCCTTATTGTACGATCATTATTCCAATATGATTTTTATTCCTCGGAAAAAAGAGGGACTCACCTATTTTCCAGAATTAATGGTACATTACCTTCTACTCTACAATCTCAGTATGATCTGTCGCTATGAAACAGAATGGTGGTGTGAGCTTCTCCATACTTATCAAAGTAGCGACCTTACTCTAATCCTGGAGTTTCTGGACATAGCCGCATCAAAGATACCTTATTATATTCACACGTATTTATTGAAGGCATTCCAAATGAGTGCTGAATAAGTTTGCCGGGCATCTTTTAAAAGGGGCCGCCTCGTGTACTTCGCTAACAGCAGTATAGGGAAATTGGGAAACAATGAAGGAATACACGGGGTATCAGTGAGGCATTATGAAAATAATTCAAACGGACTTTAATAATATCTCTAATAAATTACAATTATCCCTCTCTAGACGAACACTTTTCTACACACAAAAAACCAGCGCTATTTCATAAGCACTGGTTTTTCTCATTTGCCTGGCAACGTCCTACTCTCACAGGGGGACAGCCCCCAACTACCATCGGCGCTGAAGAGCTTAACTTCCGTGTTCGGTATGGGAACGGGTGTGA
>NZ_CAKJTJ010000052.1 GCF_917563925.1 Sutcliffiella rhizosphaerae | reverse complement strand
TCTGGTGTTCTGTAAAATGATTTCTACTCATGAATGATTACTCCGTTCTAATAATTAATTTAATTATAAACGGGTTATCTAGTTATAGACATAGAAAAACCCGAATAAGGGGCACTTTTTTTAAGTGTCCGATATTCGGGTAATAGTTCAAGCATAAAGTTTTCAGGCGTTTTATTACATCATTCCGCCCATTCCACCCATGCCGCCCATGTCAGGCATGCCTCCGCCAGCGCCGCCTTCTTCTGGGATGTCTGCTACTACTGCTTCAGTAGTCAGGAACATTGCGGATACGGATGCTGCGTTTTGAAGTGCGGAGCGGGATACTTTCGTTGGGTCAACGATACCAGCGTCAAGCATGTTTACCCATTCGCCTGTTGCTGCGTTGAATCCTATTCCTACTTCTTCTTTCTTTAGACGATCTACGATTACGGATCCTTCTAGGCCAGCGTTGTGTGCGATTTGGCGTACAGGCTCTTCCATTGCACGTAATACGATGTTTACGCCTGTTGCTTCGTCACCTTCTGCTTGGATTTCGGATACTTTGTTGTAGATGTTTACGAATGCTGTACCACCACCGGCTACGATTCCTTCTTCAACCGCTGCGCGAGTGGAGTTTAGAGCATCTTCAATGCGAAGTTTGCGCTCTTTTAGTTCTGTTTCTGTAGCTGCTCCGACTTTGATTACTGCAACGCCACCAGCAAGCTTTGCAAGGCGCTCTTGTAATTTTTCACGGTCGAATTCAGAAGTTGTTTCTTCTAATTGAGCACGGATTTGGTTCACACGAGAGTGGATATCGTCTGTGTTGCCGTGTCCGTTTACTACAGTTGTTGTTTCTTTTGTTACTACGATTTTGTCTGCGCGTCCTAGTTGGCTAATGTTCGCAGATTTAAGGTCTAGGCCTAGTTCTTCTGTGATCACTTCGCCGCCAGTTAGTACGGAGATGTCTTGAAGCATTGCTTTACGACGGTCACCGAATCCAGGAGCCTTAACCGCAACTGCATTGAATGTTCCACGTAATTTGTTCACTACTAGAGTAGCTAATGCTTCTCCTTCTACGTCTTCTGCAATTAGTAACAAAGGCTTGCCTTGTTGTACTACTTGCTCAAGTACTGGAAGGATTTCTTGGATATTTGTGATTTTCTTATCTGTAATTAATACGTATGGGTTCTCAAGAACCGCTTCCATTTTGTCGGAGTCTGTTACCATGTATGGAGATGCGTATCCACGGTCGAATTGCATACCTTCTACTACTTCAAGCTCTGTAGTGAAGCCTTTGGATTCTTCCAATGTGATAACGCCGTCGTTTCCAACGCGCTCCATTGCTTCTGCAATCAATTGACCTACTTCTTCGTCCGCTGCAGAAATAGATGCAACTTGTGCGATAGAAGCTTTGCCTTCGATTGGTTTAGAGATAGTTTTTAGTTCTTCAATTGCTACAGCAACTGCTTTTTCAATCCCTTTACGAACGCCCATTGGATTTGCACCAGCTGTAACGTTCTTTAAGCCTTCGCGAATCATCGCTTGAGCAAGAACTGTTGCAGTTGTTGTACCGTCACCAGCAACGTCGTTTGTTTTGCTTGCAACTTCAGCAACAAGCTTCGCACCCATGTTTTCGAATGCATCTTCTAGCTCGATTTCTTTTGCGATTGTCACACCGTCATTTGTAATAAGTGGAGAACCGAATTTTTTCTCAAGAACCACGTTACGTCCTTTTGGTCCTAGTGTTACTTTCACTGCATCAGCTAATTTGTCTACACCGCGTAACATAGAACGGCGAGCTTCTTCACTGAACTTAATCTCTTTTGCCATGATAGATAGACCTCCTCAGGAAAATTAGTTAGATTTTGGTTACTGCTCGGTTGATTTTCGCTGCAATCAACCATTTTGAAAATTTTTATAAGGGAATGCGGGGGCTTTGCCTCAAGCCTTACCGCTTCGAAGATTGGATTATTTACCTACTACAGCAAGTACGTCTGTTTCTTTTAAGATAAGAAGTTCTTTGCCTTCGTATTTCACTTCTGTACCAGCATATTTAGAGAAGATTACGCTGTCGCCTGCAGATACTTCAAGCGCTACACGCTCTCCGCTTTCAAGTACGCGACCTGAACCTACTGCTACTACTTTGCCTTCTTGAGGTTTTTCTTTTGCAGAGTCAGGTAATACGATACCACTTGCCGTTTTTTCTTCTGACTGAACAAGCTCAATTACAATGCGATCACCTAATGGCTTTAACATGAAAACAACCTCCTTGGTTTCATATGTAATGTTTTGGTTTTTTATTAGCACTCTTGTAGCTTGAGTGCTAACACAATTATTATAATAATGAATCTCTTTTCATTTTGCAAGTATCTTTACCTAAATATTTTTCGACCTGCAACCCTTTTCATTATCAGCTTTACTAGGGAGATTTAAACGTGGATTTTTGGTGTCTCTTGTTGGAGCAAGTTGAGAGAGGATGCCTGAATTTTTTTCATTAAGATACTTTAATTTTAGTGGGGTTACTGGCGATTTTCCAGATATATTCAGCGAAAAGACGTAAATCGACAAATTTAACTATATATAAACTACTGCACAATCCCTTCATCAAAAACATCTTTTTGCAAGAAATCAATTTAATGGGAAACCTTATCATTATAAGGACATATAAATTGTATGGTACAATACGAAAAGTGAATATAGCATAAGAGGAGTACGTTATGACGAAAAATTATTGGTATGTCATTCTCACATATGTTGTCATGCAATTTTCTATTATTGGTGGATTCCCGCTTCTTGTTTGGCTTGGTATCGGTGAGGGAATGGAAGATCGGCAAGCCTATTTAATTGGATATTGGTCTGTTATCAGTTTTACAGTAGCACTGATCATAGTTTGTTGGATCCTTCGGAAGGAATGGACAAAAGGTGACTTTCGTGGCGAGCCATCTCCATTAGCAATTACGGTTCTTTGGTCAATGCTAGGATTTCCGATTGCATTGATTGGGCAGGCAGTGGCTGGACTTATTCAGCAGCAGGTCTTCGGGATTCAACCTGGTTCTGAAAATACTCAACAAATCATGGGGTTTGTGTCAGCCTTTCCATTGATGATATTTGCGGTAGCTGTGGCCGGGCCTATTTTAGAAGAGATTATTTTCCGTAAGATTATTTTCGGAGCTATTTATAAGCGGTTTAATTTTGCAGCTGGACTGATAGTCAGCTCGCTCTTATTTGCTGTTGTGCATCAGGATTTCAAGCACCTGCTTGTTTATTTCGTGATGGGGGGCATTTTTGCATTCCTATATGTAAAAACTAATCGAATTATTGTTCCGATTATTGCGCATGTTGGAATGAATTCATTTGTTGTCATTGTTCAATATGTGTTCAGGGAAGATATTGAGAGGATGATTAAACAAATGGAAGAAATGCAACAAAATCTCCCACAATTTATTTCGTTCTTTTAAGGTTGATTTTATTTGGAGGAACTGCACATGAGAATAACACCTTTAAGAATGGTTTTCTTTTACTCCATCATGGGTTCATTGTTTTTGTACCTGGCGATTGTTTCTTTAGGAGAAACCATATGGCAGTGGCACACCGTTATTTTGATGCTCATTGCGACATTTGATTTCGGCGTGGCGATCCGCGCTTTCATTCTTCATACAAAAATAAAAGATATGCAAAAAAAATCATAATTTATTAGCGCTTTGTAGTCCGAGGCGCTTTCTTTGTATTTATTTTTTTTATGTGACAGATTTACTGTTACATGTAATGAAAATGATATAAAATAAGACCTAACGACTATTATTTAAATGGCTTCACGGAAATTCACATGGAAGGACGGAATGTTGTTGTTGAATAAAGCCCTTTTGAAAAGGATTTTTATTATTTTATCCATTATTGGAGTCTCAATTTTTGTTTATATTTATCTCTCGGCATTTATGCCCATTTTCCTGGCGCTATTGACTGCCATGATGTTTGAGCCGCTCGTACGGTTGTTACAGAAACGATTAAAAACGGCAAACCGACTCTGGCCAGTAACGATTGTATATATCATTTTCATTCTTGTAAGTGGATTTATCATCAATATTGTTGTTACAAGGATTATCAACTCTCTACTCGAGCTTGGCTCCAATGTTCCTCAGTATTCCAGAGAAATCCAGAAGGGTTTGGACAGCCTCATTCACTACTTTAATGATATCATTGCGGAAATTCCCCAAGGAGATATGATTATTGTTGAGTTGGAAAGACAGTCTGATGGATTAATTGATACAGTCCTTCAGTTCACTACTAAATTTGTGACTGCTTTCGGTGTGTGGCTGCAATCGATTCCAAACATTTTATTTGTTACCCTAGTGTACTTAATAACACTTTTCCTTTTCAGTCTCGATCTTCCAAGGCTAAAAGAATTGTTCTTCCAACAATTTAATCCTGAAATGTCTAGAAAGCTTCAATTTATTTCACAAAAAATGGGGAAAGTTTTCTGGGGTTACTGGAAGGCGCAATTCATTCTTAGTGTAGGTGTGTTTATCGCAACATACATAAGTCTATTATTTATCTCTCCAGATCTTGCTCTACTCATGTCGAGTATCATCTGGCTAGTAGACATTATCCCATTGTATGTTGGACCTGCCCTCATTCTCGTTCCATGGGCACTCATCGTCATGCTTTTAGGTAGTACTAATACTGGAATAGCTCTTATCGTTCTAGCATCTGTCCTCCTAATTATTCGGAGGATCCTTGAGCCTAAGGTACTTGGAGATGCAATAGGCCTTGCCGCCTTGCCAACCGTATTATCCATGTATTTCGGTTTTGTCTTCTTCGGAGTATTCGGATTAATTATGGGGCCGTTCGTCTACATCATAATCCGTTCTGCAAAAGAAGCAGGATTGACAGAAGTAGTTGCTAACCAGGAAGTAGAAGATAAAGAAAGAATATAAACTTCTTTAATAAACCTCAAGAATGTTGATGATGTTCTTGGGGTTTTTGTTTTGGATGGAGATGGCCTTTGGGGATGCTGTTTTTGCTGGATTTAAGACTTCATAAACCTGATGACGACATTTCAGCTCCTCTTCTCACATGAGTTTTGTCTTCATTCACCTGAAAAGCAAATCCACGACACCCATAAAAACAAACAAAGCCAGACAGCATTCTGTCTAGCTTTCTTTTCGTTTTATGAATGATTTTGATCGTTTTCTAGCAGTGCTTCAGCCTTTTTTACTTTTCTGTATGCAAATCTAGAAATGATGATACTGATTTCATACAAAATAAGTAATGGGACAGTTACCATCAGATGTGATAAGAGCTCTGGTGGTGTAATTAGTGCTGCAATTACTAGTAAGACAAAATAAGAGTATTTTCTTATTTTTACTAAGAAGGCCGGTGTAACGACTCCAAGTCTTGTTAGGAACATGATGACCACTGGCATTTGAAATAGAAAGCCGAATGGTAGTGTGAGTTGGAACAAGAATTGAAAGTATTCGTTTATACCGATTACCTGATTAATTTCCAAGCGTTCAGATAGGTTGTTTAAGAATCTGACAACGAACGGAAATAGGATAAAGTATGAAAATGCTAGTCCACTTAAAAAGAGAACTAAGGTAACTGGGATATAACTGAGTGTAACTCGTCTTTCCCGTTCGTACAGTCCTGGGCTGATAAATGCCCAAAGCTGATAAAGGGTGACGGGAAACGTTATGATAAAGGCAATTAGAAATGAAAATTGCATGAAAACCTTGATCGAATCGGTCATTCGGAAGGCGTTCATCGTTAATTCTTTTGCTTCGCTTGTCTGCTGTAAATAGACAATAATCGGTTCTGCTAGTAAGAAGCCACCGATTGCAGAAAAGAAAAAGAACGTTGCAATGATGATGACCCTTTTTCTCAGCTCGCCTATATGGTCGTAAACCGACATTTCTCTATCAAGCATATATGTTCATCCCAATCTTACTTTGTTTCTTCTTTTGGTGCTTTTTTTTCTTCCTCTTCGTCTGCCAAACCTTTCGTTGCGTTTTTGAATTCACGCAATGTGTTACCAGCAGCTCTTCCAAGTTGAGGTAACTTGCTTGGACCAAAAATTAATAGTGCGACAAATACAATCAATAAGAGGCTTCCCATTCCTATTGGACCCATTTTTGACACCTCCTCGAAATAACCTTATTCTACATCTTTTTTACTCGCTTGGATAGTGCTTGAGGAAATATACCAATGATTGGAGCTCCACCGCTAAATCGATATGGTGGATCCGAATCGTGTCCGGGACATTGATACGTGCTGGCGTAAAGTTCAGTATGCCCTTTACGCCTTTTTCTACAAGACGATCCGCTATTGGTTGTGCAACAGGAGCCGGAACCGTCAAGATGGCTACTGTTACATTTTCCGGTAAATGTTTTTCCATATCGTCTAAATGATAAACAGGGACGCCGCCTATTTCAGAGCCAATTTTGGACTCGTCCACATCAAAGGCCGTCACTATTTTGGTATTATTGTTTTTCATGAAATTATAATGTAGGAAGGCGGTTCCTAAATTACCTACACCTATTAATGTAACATATGTTAATTCGTCTTGGTCGAGCGTTTTCCTAAAAAAAGTTAACAAATATTGAACATTATATCCGTATCCTTTTTTCCCGAGTGCTCCAAAGTAGCTGAAATCCCTTCTGATCGTTGCAGAATCTACTTTTACTGCTTCGCTAAGCTCCGCAGATGAGACTCGCTGTTTGCCTGAAGCATGCAGATTTTGTATAAATCGATAATAAAGAGGCAGCCGTTTTGCTGTAGCTTGCGGAATCTTTAATTGTTCGTTATTCATATTACTCCCCCATTTGTCCAAGCCGTTTGCTTTTCTATTCTATCATGTAAGGGAAAACGATTACATTTCTATTTTTTTATAATCGCTGCCTTCCACTCCTCAACCCCTAAATCTTGATGTTATCCACGAAGAAAGATACACTTATTTTAGAATTACTTGAGGTGAAGATGATGATTATTTTACAAGTGAATCAGTTATCAAAATATTTTGGTGCTGACCTTATTTTATCGAATATAAAACTAGAAGTACAATCGAAAGATAGAATTGCCTTAGTTGGACGGAATGGGGCCGGAAAATCGACCTTACTTAAAATCATATCCAATCAGCTTTCCTTTGATTCAGGAGAGCTCATTAAACCTAAAGGGGTTTCCATTGGGTACCTTGCCCAAGATACTGGACTTCAGACAGATCGGTCTATTTGGGATGAGATGCTTTCCGTGTATAGTGGACTTAGAGAGTTAGAGGAAAAGATGCGGGTACTTGAGGCAAAGATGGGGGATCCGGCATATTTCGAAGATGAGGTTCTCTATGCTAGGGTGCTGAAAGAATACGATGAATTCCAAGAAACCTTTAAACAACAAGGTGGCTTCCAATATGAGGCAGACATCCGTTCTGTTTTACATGGTCTGCGATTCTCTGACTATGATTATGAAACTCCTATTGAGACGTTAAGCGGTGGCCAGCGTACTCGCCTCGCCCTTGCGAAGCTATTGCTCACTAAACCCGACCTCCTCATATTGGATGAGCCGACTAACCATTTGGATATTGATACATTATCTTGGTTGGAGAATTATCTTCAAGGATATCCAGGTGCGCTACTCATCGTTTCTCATGATCGTTACTTTTTAGATAAAGTCGTGAATATGGTTTATGAAATTTCACGAAAGCAGTCTAGTAAGTTTATCGGAAACTATAGTAAATACTTGGAGCAGAAGGCAGAGCAATATGAGCGGGATATGAAGGTGTTTGAAAAGCAACAGGATGAGATTGCCAAGCTACAGGATTTTGTGGCGCGAAACCTTGCAAGGGCGTCTACCACGAAAAGAGCTCAAAGTCGCCGGAAGCAACTAGAGAAAATCGAAGTGATGGACAGGCCAAAGGGAAACGAAAAGTCCGCTTCCATCATGTTTGATATTGACCGTCAAAGCGGGAATGACGTGTTAAAAGCGAAAGATTTGGCTGTTTCCTATGATGCTTCACCTGTTTTTAGACATGTCGAATTCTCTATGAACCGTGGTGATAGTGTGGCACTTGTTGGTCCAAATGGAATCGGCAAATCCACATTATTAAAAACACTCGTTGGAAAGCTAAACTCTCTTGAAGGGACGTTTTCATTTGGTGCCAACGTTTCCATCAGCTACTATGATCAGCAGCAAGCAGAACTCACTTCTAACAAAACCGTGTTGGCAGAGCTTTGGGATGAATATCCACAAAAAATGGAAAAGGAAATAAGAAACATCCTTGGGAATTTCCTCTTCTCAGGGGATGATGTGCAAAAACCAGTCTCTACTTTAAGTGGTGGCGAGAAAGCCAGATTAGCACTAGCTAAATTAATGATGGAACGTTCCAACGTGTTGATTTTGGACGAGCCCACTAACCACTTAGACCTTGATAGTAAAGAGATTTTGGAAAATGCGTTAATTGATTATCCTGGCACGATATTATTCGTTTCCCATGACCGTTATTTTATTAATCGATTAGCAACTAAAGTCTATGAGTTAAGCAAAACCGGATCAACGGAATACCTTGGTGACTATGATTATTATGTAGAAAAGAAAGAGGAAGCACTGGAGCTAGAACGTCTCGCCCTAGAATCGAAAACCACTTCCTCTAAATTAACACAGGCAGTTGAATCATCTGAAAAACTCAGCTACGAACAAGAGAAAGAAGCAAAGCGCTTGGAACGCCAAAGAAAGCGCCGTATCGAAGAAATAGAAAAAGAAATGGAAGACCTGGAAAAGAAAATAGAGGATAACGAAAACCAGCTCTGTCTTCCAGAGATCTATCAAGATCACGAAAAGGTACTAGCACTAAATACAGAGAACGAAGAAAACCAAGAAAAACTACTCTCGTTAATGGAAGAGTGGGAAGGATTGGTGTCGGAATAGGAGGATAGGATGAATAGAATTCTCGCTTTCATTCTTTTGCTTGTCATTACCTTCAATACCATCAGATATGTAAGCTATATTATCAATGGCCCGATTGCCGCATACTACTTTGTCATGCTGGCAATTAACCTAGCTGGATTAGGATTAGGCATCTACTATTTATTTTTCCAAAAACGGAAAAGAGGAAGGCGCAGTTAACGGCTTCCTCTTCTTTTTACCTTGTCGCATTTGAAATCGTGGAAGCCTTTCGGAGCAAGCCCCAATTTGGCAAATATGCAACTAATGCAAGACCAATTATGAGCAAGAAATTTACGCCTACCTGCCATCCATGCATATTAAGGATGAGGTCCAGAATGGCATCTCTCGTATATGGGATAAGTACTGCGATAAAGAGAACTGCAATCGTTGTGAACCCTCCTATAAGACCTAGTCGATAAAAAATGGTTCCAAGCAAAAACCCTAGGGAAAGTAGCACAAAACAAACAATCGCATCTACAAGCAGTTGATTATACCAAGCATTGGCCAAAGAGGTTGCCTCCACTATATGGTAGATAAAAAACTGATTGGATGGGTTAAGGTGCATCAACCCTTTAAAAATACTTATTACCCCAACATTGATGAGTGAAAATATGAACGCTACCGCTGCACAATAGATAAGCACACTCAATGTATAATTCGTTCTTGTCGCTCCAAGCTTTATGCAGTAGGGGAATGTTTCCTTTGTCGTTAGTGATCCTGTAATTCCACAAAAGATGTAAATAGCCGCACTTGTCACGAAAATCATTTTTATATCTAAAGTTAGAGCCAATAGAAAGGCTGCAGACGTAGTGAGAATTAAAATGGACCAAAACACCTTAAACGAAAATTTCATATCTAATCCTAGATAATATAAAGTAGCTTTTATCTCATTAAGCATACTTTATCCCTCCTCTGGTTTCCTCAGTCATATACACCATTAATTGCTGGATGGAGCTTCGTTCTGCATGTAGTCCATAGT
Source organism: Sutcliffiella rhizosphaerae (assembly GCF_917563925.1). GTDB lineage: Bacteria > Bacillota > Bacilli > Bacillales > Bacillaceae_I > Sutcliffiella_A > Sutcliffiella_A rhizosphaerae. The sequence continues at coordinate 8,683 of NZ_CAKJTJ010000052.1, read as the reverse complement.
CTGCTGCTTCTTCAACTGAAAGCCCCTCACCAAACATAGTTGCTACCTTTCTACCTGCCAACATAGACTCGTGTAATACGTTTTTCCCTTTTGTAAAACGATCCACTGCTTCTCGATCTCCAGAAACGATCATACTCGCTTCCACTAGTTTTTCAGCTGTTTCATGGAATAGCAATTCTCCACTTCTCATTAAAATGACTTCTTCAAATAAATTGCTGACCTCATCAATCAAATGGGTGGACAAAATGATGGTTCTTGGATGTTTCTCGTATTCTTCTAAAAGTACATCATAAAATTTAAAACGGGCTGCTGCATCTAAGCCAATATATGGCTCATCAAAAATAGTGATTTTGGCTCTGCTGGCGAGACCGATAATAATTCCAAGGGAAGATTCCATCCCTTTAGAAAGAGCATTTGTTTTGAGTTTAGGATTTAAGTTGAACGTATGAAGAAGATCGTTTGCACACTCCCACGACCAGTTAGGATAGAAGAGAGAGGCAACTTTTAGGATGTCTTTGATTCGTAAGCGCTTGATGAAGTTATTACTTTCATTAACGAGGCAAATGTCTTTGGTGAGATTTCTATTGTTGAAAGGTTGCTCTCCATTTACTAATATTTCACCATTTGATGGTAAAGTGTGACCTGCCAGGAGCTGCATAAGCGTTGTCTTTCCTGCCCCGTTACGCCCGAGTAAACCATAGATCTTATTTGTTTCCAAATCAAAGCTTAAATTATTTACCGCATGTTTAGTTCCAAAGCTTTTCGTAACACTTTTTGCTTCAATTTTCATTTTTCTTCCCCCCTTGCAATATATGACGCTAATTCCTCATTACTAATGCCAAGCTTTTGTGCTTCTTTTTTTAATGGCTCAATATAATTTTTCAAAAAAGCATTTTTCCTTTTGGTAAGAATAATTTCTTTCGCTCCTTCTGAGACAAACATGCCTACCCCTCTTTTCTTAAACAAAATTTCCTGATCAACTAGCTGATTAATTCCTTTTGCCGCTGTTGCCGGATTAATTTGATAGAATTTGGCAAATTCATTGGTTGATGGAACCCGCTCTCCTTCCTGCATGCTTCCCTCTAAGATGCCACTCTCAATTAGCTCTGCTACCTGCTGGAAAATGGGTATCTCACTTTTCAGATTAATTTCCACTTCTTCACCTACTTTATTTTCGAGTTATGTTTGTTGGTTCACTACTTATGTAACTAACTATATAAGTGATGAACCTGGAAGTCAATAGACTTTTGATTTTTTTTACAAATTAGTGGCTGTTTGGAAACGTTTAGTAGGTGCTGTTTATTAGATTCGTGGCCAAAAACAAGGAAACTTTCACTAGATTAATGAAGGGTTCTGAGGTGGTAGTGTCATTCTAATTTTTAATTGGATTACTAAAGGGGAGTATTTACCTGTTATAGGATTTTAGGCAAAAAAAATTATTTGCTATAGTGCCATTGGGGCAATATCTTCATTTCATTGTGAATGGCATATTAATCCTTAGGATGGTTTTTAACTTAACAATGGGCTTTCGAGATTAATCGATATGCTGAAAATACGACTCTGTTCATCCTTCTATACCCAACACTTCTTAATCGTGTCGAAAAAACTATGTAGCTGTCGACTATAAACAGTTACCCACAATCTTATACACATATCCACCCTTGTTTTACTAGTTATTCAGATATTTATTCACACTATCCACAAAAAAACAAATAGTTATCCACAAAAATTATGCACAAGTAGTTGCTTTATTTTCGGGAAACTAACTAATTTACCCACATAATACCCACAGGGATGTGGATAAAATTAGATGAAATCCGTCGAGTGAACTTTGGATATTTGACACTTAGAAATTGGGCTTTCTAGCAAAAAAGAAAGCCTTTCAACCGATTTTTATCAGTTAAAAGGCTTTTCGATATCTAATCCTGGATTTGCATTTAGATCCATTCCAGAACGTTTTCCTAAGCGGTAGAGAACACTTCCTGCTGCTGCAATCATCGCAGCATTGTCGGTACATAAGGAAAGTGGAGGGATTGTGAGCTTCTTGCCTTCCTTTTCCACAGCTTGCTGGAGTGCCCCCCGTAGACCTTTATTGGCCGCTACTCCACCTGCCAGCAGTACTTGATTCACGCCATATTCTTTCATTGCGCGCAGCGTTTTTCCGACTAGCACTTCAATCACACTTTCTTGGAAGCTTGCTGCAAGGTCATCTGGATTGATTTCCTCTCCTTTTTGCTTTGCGTTGTGGAGGGTATTGATAACTGCTGATTTCAAGCCCGAAAAGCTAAAATCATAGGAATCTTCCTCTAGCCATGCCCTTGGGAGCCTGATAGAAGGTGTCCCCGTTTGAGCCATCCGGTCAATATAGGGACCACCTGGGTATGGAAGCTGAAGGGTACGAGCCACTTTGTCATACGCTTCTCCTACTGCATCGTCTCTCGTTTCTCCGATTACTTCAAAGGAACCATGCTCTTTCATGTACACAAGCTCTGTGTGACCTCCAGAAACAACAAGTGCGAGTAATGGGAATTCAAGCTCTTCTACAAGTTGATTCGCATAAATATGGCCTGCAATATGATGGACACCGACTAAAGGCTTTTCATGTGCAAAAGCAACGGCTTTAGCTGCGTTTACGCCTATTAGAAGTGCTCCGACAAGCCCCGGTCCCTCTGTCACGGCTATTGCATCCATATCTTCGACTGCTAGTCCACCTTGTTCAAGCGCTTCTTCAAGCACCATGGTCATTTGTTCCACATGATGTCTGGAAGCAATTTCTGGTACAACTCCACCGAAGCGCTGATGGCTTTCAATTTGGGAGGAAACGACATTAGCCACTATTTCCTTCCCATTCTTAATAATAGCAACGGCTGTTTCGTCACAGCTTGTTTCAATACCTAATATTAGTTCGTCTTTAATTTTCATATATTCACCCACATTACTAATGCGTCTTCATTGTTATCCACATAATATTTTTTTCTGATTCCACCGTTTTGAAATCCATGTTTTCGATACAAGGACTGTGCGACTATATTGGAAATCCGTACTTCCAGCGAAACACTTGTAGCACCAACCATTTTACAATACTCCATGGCTTTTCCAAGTAACAAATCCCCAAGCTTTCTTCCCCTGCAAGCAGGATCAACCGCAATATTGGTTATTTGTGCTTCCCCCATGACAATCCAAATTCCACAATAGCCAATTGTCTTTTCATTTTCCTTCATGACAAGATAGTGTGCATATGGATTGTTCGTAAGCTCATAGTAAAAGGCCTCTTTGGTCCAAGGGGTAGCAAAAGATTGTAATTCTACTCTGTACACCCCTTCAATATCGTGCACAGACATTTTTGAAATTCCAACTAATGAATTCATCGTACTCACCTATTTTTCATTACTTTCCAGCCATTTTGCCTCTGCTTCTGCTAATCTTGTATAGTTGGGAACAAAGGAGTGTATATCATCCGATTCTTTTTCCCACCCTAGAAACGCTAGTTCGCTAGGACTTGGATTATTTTCACTTACCGATGCAAAATGCGCCAGCTCTCCAAGGTACTGTATGATAGTTTCTTTGTGAAGGTGCACATCATTGCCAATGAATAGGACAGGCGCTTGCTTTTCTTTTAAGACAGTTAGCCAATCCGTTAACAAAATATTGACATCCTCTATCTCTGTATGAAGATTATCCCCATTGAAACGGTACAAACCAGTATAGACTTGTCCACGTCTTGCATCCATTAAGGAACATATACTTCCTTGAAAATAACGTCCATTTGCAGCAAGCAGCTCCAAGCTTGATACTCCAACCAATGGCTTGTTCAAGCTCCATGCTAATGTTTTTGCAAGGGTCACTCCAATTCGGACACCTGTATAGGAACCTGGCCCCTTACCAACCACGATTCTGTCCAATTCCGACGGTTTTACGTCACAATCCTTCATCAACTGCTCAATAGCAGGCATTGCGCGTACCGAATGATTTTTTTTCAGGTTTGTTACCAATTCCCCGATTACATGCTGTTCATCCACAATTGCTATCCCCAATACGTATGTAGACGTATCAATTGCTAAAACTTTTGTCATTCCATTAACTCCTTACATATGCTTTCATATCGTTCACCGATTGGTGTGAGCTCGATTTTCCTTTGATCGTCACCTTGATGATAAATATAGATCTCTAGGCGCTCTTCAGGAAGAAAGTCTTGAATCAAATTCGCCCACTCAACAACCGAAACACCTTCGCCTTCAAAATAATCATCAAAGCCCAAATCCTCTTCGCTTTCCGCCAAGCGATAGACATCCATGTGATACAGCGGCAAACGTCCTTCGTATTCCTTAATAATGGTAAAGGTAGGACTGTTAACATTTCGGGTAATTTCTAAACCTTTTGCAAGCCCTTTTGTAAATGTCGTCTTGCCAGCACCAAGATCACCTTCCAACAAGATAATTTCTCCGCCCTGTAGGATTCTTCCAAGCGATTCTGATTTTGCCATCGTTTCTTCTGCTGAATGAGTTATGACTTCCACTTGCAACATATCACTTACTCCTACCTTCTATTAAAATGATTATAGCCTTCTTTTTGTATTTGCTGAACTCCAGTCTCACTTTCAAGATACAACTGTCCACTTCCATGTCGAACGTTCCCAATTCTTGTTATCTGGATGCCGGCTTTCCTACATTCCTCCGCAAGCTCTGGCCAGCCATCTGCTGAAATCGTTCCAACCAATTCAAAGTCTTCTCCACCAGTCATACCCCAATGAAATGCTTTTTCATCATTATATCTTGTTAATTCCTTACTTACTGGTATTATTTCCTTTTTAACAAAAATATCTACCTTACTTGATTCTGCAATTTCCAATAGCTCGCTGGATAAGCCATCACTTACATCATTAAGTGCAACTCGTTCAAACTTACTCAGTATTCTTCCAAGCTCTACTTGTGGAGTTGGTCGTTGATGATGCTCCACCAAAAATAAGGATGGTTCATTATTATGTAAAAGGATATCTAACCCTCCAGCAGCATTACCCAACGTTCCAGATACAAACACGACATCCCCTTGCTGTGCATTAGAACGCAACAATCTTTTTCCTTGTTCCACTTTTCCAATCACAAAAACACTTACTACCAATACCTTCCCGGAAGTCGTGTCCCCTCCGATAAGGTCCATTTTATGTTTATCGCCAAGCGCCTTCATACCTTTATAAATCTCTTTCAAATCCTTTTGTTCCCAATGCTTTGGAATCGTAATGGAGACAAGATAGTATAGTGGAATTCCGCCCATTGCGGCAACATCACTAATATTGGCAGCCAGTGACTTATATCCGATATCAAAAGGACTCATCGTCTTCCTCGTAAAATGGACATCTTCCACCATTGTATCGACACATACAATTTTCTCAAACCCTTCTTCCATCCCGATAATCGCTGCGTCATCACCAATCCCTACTATTTTCTCTTCATGAAATAAGCGGTCAGGCTGAATTTCTTTAATAAAAGCAAATTCATCCGAAATAGACAAATGATTCCCTCCTCTACTTCTGTCTGCTAACCACTATTATAGCGAATGGACTGTAAGAAAGAAAATGTACATGTTTAACCCTCCTAAAAAAAGGATAAAAACTAAGTACAGCCCATCCATCTTCAAAGGAGGAATTCAAAATGGCATACACAGATCGTCAGGCAACAGAAGAACGAATAGAAGAGAAAGTCGAAAACATGGACTCAAGTAAGAAAGAACAAATCTTGGCTGATTTTAATACGTTTAAACAATATTTAAGCGAAAAAGTAGCCACAGGAAAAAAAGTAGGACTAGGCGAAGAACAGCTTGCAATCGCTGCTGAAAAAGTAGGCGATTACCTCGCTAAGCACGAGGACCCGAGAAACAGTGAAGAAAAACTACTCCAAGAATTGTGGAAGGTCGGAACAAAAGAAGAAAGACACAAACTTGCACATATGCTTGTAAAATTAGTAGATTAACAGAAAAGCGGAAGCGCCTTGTTCAGCCCCGACAAGCTTAAGACAAGCTGGCTAGAAGGTTGAACTTTACCTTCTGGACAGATTGGCTTATGACCTCGAGGGGCTAGGCGTTGGAGCTAGACAATTGAAAAGCGGAAGCGCCTTGTTCAGCCCCGACAAGCTTAAGACAAGCTGGCTAGAAGGTTGGGCTTTACCTTCTGGACAGATTGGCTTATGACCTTGAGGGGCTAGGTGCTCTCTAACTCCAATAATACCATCTATCCCCACCTATTTAGGTGGCTTTTTTCATGGATAAATATTCCTGTTTAAGTTTTTCAGCTAAAAAGAAGGAATTTGTCATAATTTATAGAATATTTAAACTTGGTTGCCGATATATAATTTATAGGGGGCAAATACTATTAAGGAGGGAAATTAATGCGTTTTACTAGTTTTTTCTTTTTTCTCATCATGTCCGTAGCATTAGTTGGTTGTAATAACGGAGGTACAGGAGCAGGTGCAGAGGATTTGAATGTCGAACTTGAGTACACCTTTGAAAACAATGGGCAAGAATTTGAAATCATCCATGCATATGAATTGTTTAACGATTTCTACGCAGAGGGACTTAAAGGAGACGAAGCAACTTCTCTATATAACTCCAGTATCCTCGATGCGGTTGGGGATAAATGCTATAAGGGTGGGGAATTTGAACAACAGGCAGATTATATACTGGCGCCATCTAAAAACCGAATTGCCGTCCAAGACAATTTAAAGAGAATGGACATATTAAAAATAAACAGTGCCATTAAAGAAGCACTGACGAAATCGTCAAATGAATTACCTATGGAAGGAACTACTACAACAGTTTGTGTATTCCCAACTGATAATAATGCTTCAGCTAATATTGTCACTGCGGGTGTAGGTAAAATCATTGTTTTATATAATAGAAATACAACTGATAATCTTCTTAAAGCTTATGTATCAAATAAGTATCACCATAGCTATTGGATAGACAATCATTACAATGGAGAAACTTTCACTATTTTAGACCGTCTCGTGATGGAAGGGAAAGGAATGGCGTTCCAAAAGACTATCTATCCAAACATTGATGCTGCTCCAGTTGATCAAGCCTTCAATAAAGACTTATGGAACCGCATTGAAAGCGATCTAGAAACTGATAATGAAAAGCGTGCACAAGAAATCCTCACTGGGGGAAGAAACGGCTTACCTAGCCAATACGGATACAGCGAGAGTTACAAAATGGTTAAGTCCTACTTGGATGCAAATGAAGGTATTTCCCTTGAAGATTGGACAGCAGCTCCATCAGAGGAAATCCTTGCTGCTCATAAAGCAAATTATAACTAAAGCACGGGACAGGGTAAATCCAACACGGATATACCCTGTTCTATTTATTTACCGGAATATATGTAGAAAACTTCTAAAGTGTGGACACACTTATACAACTTGGCATAAGCTAATTAAGAAAAGTGAATGGCGCCAAATTTAGCGAAATACGTACAATTAGAAGAACACGTAGAACACAAATCCTTAGGCAATCTTTCTGATTAAGCAAAAAAATCACCATCGGAGGGAAGTTACTATGTATAGAAAAATATCCTCAATTAACTTCAACACGCTTAATGACCAACAACTAACTGACCTCTTGTATAAAGGACTCGAAGATGACAATAAAAATGGAGATTTTATCTTTGTTCCAGGTAGCAGTAAAGCAGTGGATTATCGTCTTCCAAAAGCTATCGACCTTTACAAACAAGGGAGAGCCAACAAAATCCTTTTTTCTGGTGGAGTAACTTGGGGTAATAGTACATCAACTGAGGCAGAACTATTAAAAGCAAAAGCCCTCCAGCAAGGCATTCCTGAAAACGACATACTAATAGAAACCCACTCTCTACATACGAAAGAAAATGTACTTGCATCTCTTTTAATACTCGACAGGGCGCTATCACTTCACAAAATTAAAAGGGGCATTGTAGTCACAGCTCCCTACCATATGAGAAGAATGTATCTTTCTTTAAAAACATACATGCCATCTTGGTTAGAATTTAGTCTTGTTGTAGCGAATGACAACACGACTAAACGAGATAATTGGTTCCTAAACCCTTATGGAAGACAGCGTGTAGAAACCGAAGCTGCTAAATTAATTAGTTATGCTAAAAAGGGAATAATATTAGATGGTGAAGTAGAGATATCAGAGGATTTATAGTAAAAAAATGCAAAAAAAATAACGAAAACTAGTTTCGTATTTTAATAATGGCGGTCCCGACGGGGATCGAACCCGCGATCTCCTGCGTGACAGGCAGGCATGTTAACCGCTACACCACGGGACCTTTATAAAATTTAATTGGTTGCGGGGACAGGATTTGAACCTGCGACCTTCGGGTTATGAGCCCGACGAGCTACCAGACTGCTCCACCCCGCGATAGTAATAATTAATTCTTGTTACTTATGCACACTCATTGCTGACTGTCCCGACCTCTAATTGATTGTTCAATGATGTCAATCGATCGGTACAACTCGAAGTGTTTCAAGAAGCTTAAGCTCGTTGCTCCACCCCGCAATAATAATAAATTCTTTTACTTTATAGTAATAAGAATTATATGCCTGGCAACGTCCTACTCTCACAGGGGGACAGCCCCCAACTACCATCGGCGCTGAAGAGCTTAACTTCCGTGTTCGGTATGGGAACGGGTGTGACCTCTTCGCTATCGCCACCAGACAAA
>NZ_CAKJTJ010000051.1 GCF_917563925.1 Sutcliffiella rhizosphaerae | reverse complement strand
TGAAATCACTTGGATACCACCTACATACATTTGATAACAATATTATAAAATAAAAAGGCAGCTGAAAGTTCATTTAACTTTCAACTGCCTTTAATAAATATTGGAGTTTTTCAGTGCCCTCTAACGATTTAAGGGCTGTTCTTCTTATTAGATTATAGTGTTCGATTACTATAAATGGAGCAGTCTATACCCCTTTGAGTTAACCAATGGTATGTTTCGCCTGCTATCACTAACGGTACCTGTTGCAATTCTTCAATGGTAGAGGCACCGACAGCAGTCATTATCCATTTTAATTCATCACTCGTTTTCGAAATTAAATTTAATAGACCTTCCTGACCATTATCCATATAACATTTAAGGAAGTGGCCAGCGACACCAACTGCAGAAGCACCTAAAGAAATAGCCTTTGCAATATCTACGGGATCTTGGATTCCTCCAGAGCCGATAATGTTGCAACCATAAACAGATTGCTTTACTTCTACAATGGAAGCTACTGTAGTTATGCCCCAATCATTAAAAAATCTTAATTTATCGAATCGACGTGCATTCTCTATTTTCGAAAAATTTGTTCCACCAAAACCACTAACATCGATGATATCGACACCAACATCTGCTAGTTTTTTGGCAGTTTCTTTGCTAATTCCAAATCCTGTTTCCTTCACAATTATAGGGACAGGGATAGAATTAACTATTTTTTCTATTCGCTTGAGAGCTCCTCTAAAATCCCGATCACCTTCAGGCATAACTAGCTCTTGTATAACATTCAAATGAATTTGCATCGCGTTTGCCTCTAGCATATCCACCGCTCGCTTTGCTTGTTCAACTGATGCCTCACTGCCTAAGTTTGCAAAAATAATGCCGTCATGATTTATTTTACGGACAATCTTGTATGTATCTGACTCACTTTTATCCTTTAGTGCAGACATTTGGGAACCAACGGCAATGCCTATCTTGCATACTTTTGCCACTTCAGCGAGTCCTTTGTTTATTTCATATGTATCTTGCCCGCCGCCGCCAGTCATTGCATTGATAAAAATAGGCGAACTCATTGTAAGTTCGCCTACCTTTGTATTTAATTCAATGTCTGTTACAGCACGGTCTGGCAGGCTTTGATGAACAAACTTAACATCCTCAAAACTGGTCTGTTGAAGCTGACCCGTTTTTAATGCATGTTGAATATGGTCCATTTTCCTTTTGGCTCTGCTCACCGTAAATCACCTAGACATTTCGTTTATTTTTTTAATTTGTTTAATTTATCGCCAATCATCTCACCAAGCTGAAATCCACTAGAATCCTCTTGCTGATTATAATGACTGTAGTCTTCTTCCTCTTCTGGTTCTTCTAACTCACGGATACTCAAGGAAATTCTTTGCTCTGATTCATTTACATCTAGGACTTTTACTTTAACTGTATCCCCTTCTGTAAGAACCTCATGAGGAGTTCCGATATGCTTGTTAGAAATTTGTGAAATATGCACTAATCCTTCTACCCCGGGTAAAACTTCTACAAATGCACCAAAGGAAACTAAACGTTTTACGGTCCCTTCTGTTACACTTCCAGTAGATAGTTTTTCTGATACTTTAGCCCATGGTCCAGGTAATGTTTCTTTAATAGATAAGGAAATTCTCTCATTGTCGCGATCCACTGAAAGGACCTTTACATTTACTTGTTGGCCTTCCGTTACGACATCAGACGGCTTCCCTACGTGTTCGTACGATAGTTGGGAAATGTGAACTAAACCATCTACACCACCAATATCAACGAAAGCGCCAAAATCAGTAATACGCTGAACGGTTCCTTCTAGCACTTGTCCTGTTTCTATAGTATCTAGCAACTGTTGTTTTTTATTCTGTAAATCTTCTTCCACAACTGCGCGGTGAGAAAGGATTACGCGATTCTTTTCTTTTTCAAGCTCTACTACTTTAAATGTAAGTGTTTTCCCCTTGTAATCGGAAAAATCGTCCACAAAGTAGTTTTCAACCAAAGATGCAGGGACAAAACCACGTACACCTAAATCTACTACAAGTCCACCCTTTACAACATCCTTGATTTCAGCTTCAAAAACTTTTTTGGATTCGAACTTCTCTTGAAGTTCTTCCCATGCCAAGTCAGCATCCACCGCTTTTTTGGAGAGTACAAGCAATTCCTCTTCTACTTTTGTTACTTTCAATTGAAGTTCTTGCCCTTCTGATACAACGTCTGTTGCTTTTTCTACATGTAGACTGGATAATTCACTGATTGGTATAATGCCATCAAGCTTACTACCTTCAATGGACACCAATACTTGTTTTTCTTCGACTTTCGTAACAGTACCCGTTACTTTGTCGCCAACTTCTAAATTATTAATTTCTACTTGATTCATGTCTTCCACCATCATTATTACCTCCTCCATACAAACCAGCTAATCCATTATTTATGTAAGTAAAGGCCAATAGCCCAAACATACGTACATTACAAAAAGTTGATTTTGTTTCGTGTAATAATTATAAATTAACCGTTGTTAACTTACTTGATTGAATAGACAGAACAATTAGAACTGCCAATGAAATTATTGTTTATTTTACTTATAAATACTACAAAATAATTTTTTTGCACTATTTAACTTCCTTCTACTAAGGTCTAATAAATAGTACATTTTGTCAAGTCAAAACTCTTAAACTATTTGTTTTTTTCAATAATTTCACGAATGGAATCCATAATAATTAATGTCGCTTCTTCTGCTGAAACCTTGTTAACACGGTACTGAGTAAAGTCTATCGGTTTACCATAGATCACCCTAATTGGCTTAAACAACTTATATGGACCAATAATAGCACATGGGACGACAAAGGATTCTGAACGAAGTGCAAAAAATCCAGCACCTGCCAATCCTTTTCCAAGTTCACCAGTTTTACTTCTTGTTCCTTCAGGAAAAAGTCCTAGAACATTACCTTGCTTTAAAACTTTTAAAGCATTCCTTAATGCCTCTCTATCACTCATTCCCCTTTTTACTGGAAAAGCATGCACCTTTGGTAATATTGTTTTTAATACCGGTACTCGGAAAACTTCCTCTTTAGCCATAAAGTGAACTGTTCGCGGAGAAGTTATCCCTACTATTGGTGGATCCAGGTTATCTATATGATTAGCGCAAAGGAGTACCGCTCCTTCTTTTGGGATATTTTCTGTTCCCTCTATTTGAATCCTATATAGAGGCTTGAGTACGACAGAAACAACAAATTTAGCAAACGAGTAAAAAGTCATAGTCTTTAGTCCCTTTCCGTTACAAGTGTCATGATCTTATCCACTACCTCTTCAATCGTAAGGGAGGTTGTATCTATTTCTTTTGCATCATTGGCTTTTCTAAGTGGTGCACTTTCTCTTTCTGAGTCAATTTTATCTCGAAGTGCTATTTCCTGCTTTAATTTATCTAAATCTGATTCAAATCCTTTAGATAAATTTTCTGCATGCCGCCTTTGTGCCCTTTTTTCTACTGATGCCAATAAAAATACTTTTATTTCAGCATCTGGAAGTACATGGGTTCCTATATCTCGACCGTCCATTACAACGCCACCTCTTTCACCAAGTGCGCGTTGTCTTACCAGCATTTCTTCACGTACTACTTTATGCTTTGCCACAATAGAAACATTATTTGTTACTTGATGAGTTCTGATCTCTTCTGTTACGTTTTCATTATTTACAAAAACATGTTGATTATTATCGTCATATTGACGCAGGTCAATATCCGTTTTCGCTAAAAGTATCTGTAAGGAGGCTTCATCTTCTAAATTAACATTGTTACGGATAGCTTCAAATGTTATCGCCCTGTACATTGCCCCTGTATCTATATATAAATAACCAAGCTTGCTTGCCACAATTTTGGCGACTGTACTTTTTCCAGCAGCTGCCGGTCCATCAATTGCAATTGAATATTGTTTCATAGTTCCTCCTGAATTTACATATCTTTTACACATAGAAAAAGCAGGTTTCCCTGCACTGTGTGAAGATTATTATCATTATTAAATTAGTAAGACTGATTTAAAAAATCGTCAGACTGGGGAGCGTTCCTGTTTTTTCACAAAATGCCCCCTCATATTCTACCACACTGATTATTTTTGGTCGAATGTTTCTATATGTTCAATTATCTTCATCCCACCTACACCTTCATACTGTATAACTTTACTTAAAAGTGAACCTGCATCAGTATATAACAGTATTCCTTGTGCACAAACAAGACACAATAATTGTATGATTATGAGTTTGATTATTATTCTTTCAAGTGTTTTCAAGATAAACCCTCCATTTCACCTATCATCTATTATGGGTGTATATGGAAGGTATTATGCTCATACCTGTGTTTTTCTCAATAATAACTGTTGTTCAAAGCAATATCTGCTAATTATTTGTCGCTCATTTTCATTAATAGAGTCAAATTGCAAGGAGGCTCGGACTCTTTTCTCCCCAAAGCTCACTAAACGGATCACCTTGCTTTTCAACTTTAGATAGTGAATATCTCCATTACTAAAATGCAGGACAAAGGTAGTGAGTATATATTCTTTTTCCGGAAGCGCGACGCCATTTGGCAGGACCAAGGCAGCACCACCTGCACTTACATCGTGAGTAACCGCAATAAATGGGACAATACTAGTTGAGAATGGATGAACTGAAACATCTAATGTGCTTTCCACTCTGACATATTGCCTTCTTTGAATTTTCACCACTCGCTCATAACCGGGAAATGATAATTGTATCATCGGTATTTTTTGTTTGCTTCTCCCTAATACTTCACTATCAAATGTATAGGCGATTCCTTCCTCTGTTACAAAGGAAATAAACAATTGTGTACCATTCAAAATATAGGTGGTTTTCCCATTCATATAGTGAGAAGGATAATCAACATAAAACTCTTTTTCTTTTACTTCCTGAACTTTACATCTGTATTTTTCCACTCTTTCATCATTTCGCAATTGAAGAGTCAATACAACACCTGGCTTTAACAAGAAACTGCCCCCTTAACCACTTTCCCAAAAACTTTCTTTATTTTCTATTTATTTCTATTAAACCACTTAAAGTAAGAAAAGCGCAAGTGTTCGTTCAGCCCCGACCAGCATAAGACGAGATTGCAAAAAGGTTGCTTTTCATCTTCTTGACAGGTCGGATTATGACCTCGAAGAGGCTTGGTGCTGGAGCTAGACAATAAAAAAGGAAAAGCCCAATTTGACTTTTCCTCTAAATGTTTACAAATCATATAACACTTCAGGATTTTTTAGTTTCTCCACTTTTTCTTCTCTGCCATCATTAGCATTGATGAAGATTTGGTACGTATCATTGTCAATGGTTCCTAAAAACTCATAACAAAGGACTTCTTCACCAATATCATTATGAATGACTGCTAAATAGTCTTCCATTATCATTACTTTCTCATTTATTTGCTGCTTGGCCTCTTCCAAAGTGATACTAGGCTCTGGTATCTCACGTAAGTGGTTAGACATTAAGTAATCTTTTGCAGAAAACCCAACTATTTCACCTGTTTCTAAGCTTACTTTCATTTTTATGGAGTCAGGATATATTCTTACACCATCAGTATTGGATACAAAATTGAATATCCCGATTTTGTTGTATTCCACACTTTCGTATAAGTCAAGCGTATCAAAATTGTTCTGTTTTAAAAAATTCCTAGCTTTTTCGGTTGCTTCATTTAAATTTATATTTTTCTTTTTAGATTCTTTATTTTGTACTAGGTATATTGGGATACCACCTATTTTGGATATATCCATATAGGTGTCTTGTTGATTTTTATCAACAATTTTTAGACTGTAAAATTCTAACTCGGAACCTTCTCCATTTTCTGTAATGGTTATTTCTTCATTTCCTTCAAGCTCTAAATATCTATCTGCAATCTTCCTCGCTTCATCCTTCGTTATCGTTTTTCCTGTAAGTTGACTAAAACGGTTTTCGTCTTGATTCATGGAAGTAAAAGTTGGTCCAAAGTCTGATTCATCGTAACCTTCCACATTTTTCTCAACCGTTTTAAATCCATTAATAATGGTATTATCCTGAGGTTGATCTTTTGCAGAAAGCGCAAGCTCTACATCCATCCAACGGAGGTTATTGTTCATTACCATGTTTTGCACTTTTCTTAGTTCATGACGAATCTCATCCGATTTTTGATACAAAGTTTGAAGCGTATTATACTCTTCATCTGATAGTGGATTTTTATCTAGATCCCTTACCGCCACTTGGTACGTATACTCACCGGTATTTGTGAGAAATTCCTCTGTTCTATTAAAAGGAAGAAGAGATAAAGGTAGTTGACCAACATCGTTTTGTGCTTCAGACGTTATCCGCCACACCTCTGCAAAGGATGGAGAAAGTTGTTGCCTTGAGCTCATGGCTAATGTAGTACCTATTTTGTCATGAAGCAAGTCAACATGATATACAAGGTCATGAAAAGCACGTTGATAATTATTTTCCGCATTAATGAGGACTGCGTTTTTATCTTGATGCTCCTGATAGCCCCAATACCCTGTTCCTGCTACTGCAATTGCTAAAACAGCGATAATTATAAGTCTCAACATTATTTTTCACCCTCTTCTTTAGTTACAGAAAATATGTTTGCCGATTCTTTTTATTTGTGGACGACCCCAAATCCAGCCGCTTGTCGCTGTATCCGGGTTGAAATAGTAAGTAGCTCCCTCAGATGGGTCCATGCCATTAATTGCATCTAAAACTGCTCGTCTTGCTGTTTCGTTTGGAGTAAGCCAAATTTGACCGTCTGCAACTGCAGTAAAAGCCAAAGGTTCGAAGATCACACCGGAAACTGTATTTGGAAAAGTAGGAGAATTAACTCGGTTCAAAATAACTGCCGCAACTGCAATTTGACCTTCATACGGCTCCCCGCGGGCTTCACCGTAAACTGCATTCGCCATTAATTGAATATCATTTTCAGAAAATCCACCTGGCATATTAGTTGCACTCTGTGCGTCTTCCGCTGCTTCCTCTGGTTGCTCTTGTGGTGCTGGCTGCTCTTGTGGTGCTGGCTGTTCTTGTGGTGCCGGCTGCTCTTGTGGCGCTGGTTGCTCTTGTGGTGCTGGTTTTGCAGGTTCCTTTTGAGGTTCTGCTTCTTGTTTTTGGAATTGTGTTTTTTGCTGTTGCCACTGATTAGTAGCACCTTGCTTTGCCTTATTAATTGTTGCCTGGGACGGTTCTACCTGATATTTCAATTCCATTCCACCATAGTGAGTAAATCTTTTTCCAGAATTAATTTGTTGATGGACCCATTCTTTATAAAACTTCGTGCTTTTTTCTAACATTGCTTTTGTTTTCGGTCCCACTAACCCATCGACATCGTCTAGCCCGAATTCCTGTTGAAAATTTTTCACTGCCCAATACGTTGTCCAACCATACACCCCATCAATTCTCGCATGGTAATAGCCATTATATTGGAGCCGAGCTTGTAATTCTACAACATCATTCCCAGTTGCTCCTTTCTGTATGATTTGTTCAGAAAAGGCACTAACCGAAGGCTGATTTATCGAAAATAACATACATGCGCTTACTAGAAACATACATGAAATTAACAGTATCCGTTTCACCTTACATTTCCTCCTTTGTCTACTTTAAGCAATTGTTAAATTGTATTTTCTGTAGATATTGGTATTTTATACAGATTCATTGACAGAAATAGAATATACTTAGATTTCGTTTTTAGCTAAAAAATGAAAGAATACTGCCATATGCCAGTTAAACTTTGGCCAGATTGAATTTTTATATAAAAATCTGCACTTACTCACGACAGAATTAACAAAAAAACCCCTCAAAGTTTAATAATTAAACTTTAAGGAGTTAAATTTGCAATGTATTGGCTAATTTCACCTTTCTTAATCCTAGCCACCACAAAAAAATCATGAATGGAACCATATAAAGGCCCCAATATTTTTGTGAGAGTATAATTACGTTATACATCCCATGTAAAAAAAATGGAATGAAAATGGATAACATAATCCATTTCTTTCTCTGTTTTGAATGAAAAGAAAATTTCCCTTTACCTAAATAGTACCCCATGATCACACCGAATAGGGCATGGCTAGACACGGGAAGAATCGCTCTTCCAAATGCCAATTCTACTCCATTTGCAATCAAAAACAAGATGTTTTCAGCAGTTGCAAAACCAAGTGAAACCGCCACTCCGTATACAATACCATCATAATGTTCATCAAAATGGATATTATGGTAAACCAAATATATTAAAACGAACCATTTAAAGAACTCTTCAAGTAAACCTGACACTAGAAAGGCATTCACAAAATGGGAAGATACATTAAATTCTAACTGAATGACATATTGAATGAACATAAGAGGAAAAACCAATAATGCGCCAAACATGAAGATTTTAAATACAAAAGAAATCGGTTCTTTTTCAAATTTATCTTTTAAGTAAAAGTAAGATAATAATGCCAAGCCTGGAGCAATCCCGGCGGATACAACTGCCAGCATAAATAAGCCTCGTTTCAATCTGTTTTTTTTTATCGTAACATGTTATCGTATTTATTGAAATAATATGTCAAAACTTATGGGAATTGTTTGCAAGTTATGGAGGGGAATTACTTTGAAAAAGAAAATTTTTATTATTCATACAGGTGGAACTATCTCAATGTCTGAAGATGAACAGACTGGTGCTGTTTCGCCAGGACAACAGAACCCATTGATTAGCACCCCTTTAGTTGTTGATGAGCAAATACATATTGAGAGCCATGAATTATTCAATCTACCATCTCCTCATATCACAAGCCAACATATGCTAAAGCTCACCAATTTCATTGAGCGAATATCTAATGAAAAAGTGGTTGATGGGTTTGTCATTACACATGGCACAGATACATTAGAAGAAACTGCATTTTTTCTGGATTTAACCGTTCAAACTAAAGTACCGATAGTACTTACTGGTGCAATGCGTTCAAGCAATGAAATAGGTTCTGATGGACCATATAATTTACTTTCATCCATAAAAGTGGCAGCAACTGCAGAAGCAAGTGATAAAGGAGTGTTAGTCGTTTTAAATGACGAAATTCACACTGCTAAAAATGTCACCAAGACTCACACCTCCAATATTGCTACATTCCAAAGTCCACAATATGGCCCAATTGGAATTGTAACAAAGCGCGGAGCAGTGTTCCATCATTCACCAGTTGCGAATGATAAATATCAGGTGGAAACGATACATAAAAAAGTGATGCTTTTAAAAGCATATGCTGGAATGGAATCAAGCATTTTTTATTTGTTAAAAGAAACACAAGTAGACGGAATCATTCTAGAAGCTCTTGGACAAGGGAATGTTCCTCCAAGTGCGGTTGAAGGGATAAAAACGTTAATAGAAGCAGGAATTCCAGTAGTGATGGTGTCCCGCTGTTTTAATGGTATTGTCCAAGATATTTATGGGTATGAAGGTGGTGGCCGTAAGTTGAAAGAACTAGGCGTCATTTTTTCTAATGGGCTAAACGGGCAAAAAGCAAGGATAAAGTTAATGATTGCATTGGAGAGCACCAATGATCTTGCTAGACTACAGGAACTTTTCTTGAAGTAATGATTATGAAAAATTTTTGCTGATCTGCTTTCTCCTAATTAAATATTACAACTTCTACCTCAAAAAACAGTCCGTTTGAAAAGTGACATTTCAAACGGACCGTTTTTTCGTTCCTAGCGTTATTATTTTTTTCTATTCTCAATACACGCAGCAATTAAACCACCATGATATCGCCCGTTCTCTATAAAAATCTCATTCGCATTATTTCCAGCTGCAATTACTCCTGCGACAAAGATTCCTTCTACATTTGTTTCCATTGTATTTTCGTTAAAAGTTGGACGTCCAGTACTATCATCAATTCCAACACCCATTTTTGTTAAGAATGAATGGTCAGGATGGTAGCCAATCATGGCAAACACATAATCATTTTCAATGACTACTTCATTCCCATCTCCATTGATATAAGTTAATTCCTTTTCTGTTATCTTTTTGACAGAAGCATTAAATTCCATTTGAATCGTTCCATTACGGACTAATGCATCAAACTCCGGAAGAATCCAAGGCTTTACACTAGGAGAATAGGAATTTCCCCGATAAATAACGATTACATCTGCATCAGCTTTTACTAATTCCAATGCGGCGTCTACACTAGAGTTTTTTCCTCCAAGCACAGCAACTTTTTTATGGAAATATGGATGCCCTTCTTTAAAATAATGAGATACTTTTAGTAGATCAGCTCCTGGAACATCGAGCTTATTATGATTATCATAATAACCAGTTGCAATAATAACATAATTAGTTGAATACGTTTGTTTGGTGGTATAAATATGAAAGGAACCATCCAACTGTTTCTTTACTTTCTCCACTTTTTCAAAGGCATTCACTTCTATATTTTTTCGTTTTACAACTTCACGATAATAGGTCAGTGCTTGAATGCGCACGGGTTTTCTGTTTTCCGTAATAAATGGAACATCTCCAATTTCCAATTTTTCACTGGAGCTGAAGAATGTTTGATGTGTCGGATAATGATAAATTGCATTTACAATGTTTCCTTTTTCAATTACAAGCGGTGAGAATCCTTTTTCTTGTAAAGCAATTGCAGCCGCTAGACCACAAGGACCTCCACCAACGATTATGGCATCTCTTTCTATCACTTTTGCTTCAACTCCGTCTTACTTTATGGTTGTTTTCGCAAACTTAATTGCTTTTACGAACTTTAATTGACTCTCGTTGTTACTGGCGAACTCTTTTTCTGCATGTAACATGTAAGTAAAAAGTCCAATAGCAAATATCCCCTATCATTATATGATAGGGGATTGTGAGACACAGTGCAAATGATTAAATCCATCCTCTGAAACGAGAAGCCTCGGCCATCTTACGAGCACCTACCATGTAAGCGGACAGTCTCATATCCACCCGGCGGCTTTGGGAAGTATCATAAACATTGTTAAACGATTTCACCATAACTTTTTCAAGTCTTTCTTCTACTTCTTCTTCTGTCCAGTAATATCCCTGGTTATTTTGTACCCATTCAAAGTAGGATACTGTTACACCACCTGCGCTTGCTAGTACGTCAGGAACTAATAAAATGCCACGGTCAGTCAATATTTGTGTCCCTTCAATCGTAGTAGGACCATTAGCAGCCTCTACCACAATTTTAGCGCGGATATTATGTGCATTCTCTTCCGTAATCTGGTTTTCAATTGCTGCAGGTACAAGAATATCACATTCTAATTCCAATAGTTCTTTATTCGTAATCGTGTTATTAAAAAGTTTGGTTACTGTTCCAAAACTGTCTCTGCGGTCAAGTAAATAGTCGATATCCAAACCGTTAGGATCATAGAGGCCACCATATGCATCAGATATTCCAACGACTTTCGCACCTGCATCATGCATAAATTTTGCTAGATAGCTTCCTGCATTTCCAAACCCTTGGACTACTACTTTTGCCCCTTCAATTTGGATGCCTTTCTTCTTCGCAGCTTCACGAATACAAATGGTAACTCCTTTTGCAGTAGCAGATTCCCTACCATGGGAACCACCAAGTACAAGAGGTTTTCCTGTAATAAATCCTGGTGAGTTAAATTCATCTATTCTACTATACTCATCCATCATCCATGCCATTATTTGTGAGTTGGTAAAGACGTCTGGGGCAGGTATATCCTTTGTCGGACCTACAATTTGGCTAATTGCACGTACATATCCACGGCTTAGTCTTTCCAATTCACGAAAAGACATTTCTCGTGGGTCACACACGATTCCTCCCTTTCCTCCACCATAAGGGAGATCAACAATCCCACACTTCAAGCTCATCCAGATAGACAATGCTTTAACTTCTTTTTCAGATACATTCGGGTGGAAGCGAATACCACCTTTTGTAGGGCCAACTGCATCATTATGCTGTGCGCGATAACCTGTGAAGATCTTTACAGATCCATCATCCATCCGAACAGGTATCTTTACTGTCAGCAAACGCATCGGTTCTTTAAGCAACTCGTATACTTCTTCGGGATAGCCTAGCCTCTCAAGCGCTTTATGTATAACAACTTGTGTCGATTTTAATACATCCAACTTATCTTCGTTAGAACTCTTCTGATCATTGCTTTTCTCGGCTACCATCAGTAAACCTCCTAGATTGTCTCACATTGATAAAATATTGTAGTCCATCTTCATGACATAGTATACACCTTCCATACCTTTATGCAAAGATGGAAAATAAACTTTTATCAAAAAAATGTAACCGATTACAAAGCGTAAGAATTGTCTGAAAATACTATCAGCCTATCCTACAAAATATATTTGTAGGATAAGCTGTAATTTAGTCAAAGTAAAGGTTTAATTGTTCCATCGCTTGTTGCTTAATAATCATTTTTCCGTACTCTTCTATCCTATGTGTGGTCATTGTTGAAGGAGTACCATATTCAGATAAAAGGGCAATTAATGTATCTTTGCACATATTGCTTCCTATTTCTTCTTCAAGAAGGAGATAAAATCTTTGTTCATATGCAAATATGGTTCCACCATCTATTTGTAGGTTTTTCAGTCTTTTCGCTAAATCAATTAGGTGATCAAATGATTGAAATACAAAGAATAATTCTTGGCTTTCATCCACAGTCACCTGCATTTCGATATAATCATCGGTAAAATCGTCTTCCAAATCTTCGTCTTCTGAAGTGGTCACAATAACTACCATACCTTGTGCTTGGAGTGCGTATACTTCCACATTCAAAGAGCCATTCACCTCAAAACCTAATTCCGCACTAGCCTCATCAATCATATCCCGAAACAGCTGATGAACCTTTTGCGAATCTTTCCACAAATCCTCTTTAGTTAACCCACGTTCTTCTAGGTCATCATATGTGAGGAATATCTTTATCTTATTGTAGTTTAATCGTTCCAGCCGCATGAAAGACTCCTCCTAACCTTTGCACCCTTGAACTTCTTCTATTTTATGAAAGGAGGAGCTAGTTGGTTCTTGATAGATACATCGAATGTGAATGGTTAAACAAATAAAATAATTAATCCTTTAAAAAATGCGAACCGATATAGCCATGTTATGCATTATTAGTTGTAATTGTTATAAGATGTGTTTCCGGAGCAGCCCCAAGACGTAGTGGTACTATTGAGGTTCCATATCCATTACTTACAAGCAGTGTAGTGTTGGATAGGTGTGTTATGCCACCTTTTTCATACGGACCAAAACCAAATATTCTTATTTGTCCTCCATGTGTGTGGCCAGTTAACACTAGAGAAACAGAATGTGTATCATTTAAACGTTCCACAATTTGCGGATAATGACTAACAAGGATCTTAAAACTGATTTTACTAGTGTTCTCAAATGCAATGTCCAGTCTATCACGATTTTGCAGGAGGTCATCCACTCCAATTACTTCAAGTTTATCTCCTGTTTCACTTTCAAATAAATAACTGCTATTGTCTAATATCTTTACCCCATGTTGCAATAACAATGAGTCCAATTCATGAAAATTCACTTCATAATCATTGTTGCCCCAGACAAAAAAAACAAGGCCTAACTTCTTTAATTGTTTAATATTTTCCCTTACTCTTTCCATTGGTACATTTTTCTCCGTGAGATCTCCACCAATAATCACAAAGTCCACCTTTTTGTTAACGCGATTGATAAAATCAGTAGAAATCGTTCGTTTGTGGATATCTGATATAAAAAATATCGTTACCTTCCCAAAGCTTGCTGGAAAATCTGGAAATGCTAACGATTGTTCTAAAATATTATTTTGATTCGCCAATTTGTACATATAAATAAGAAGGGCACCACTAAAGAGGAGTGCCAATGCAACAAGGAAAAGAAACATATCCTGACACTGCCTTTCCAACCAAGCTGTTTATACTTACTATCGACTTTAATGAATAGCACTCCGTCGATGAACTTATTTCGTTTCGTGAAAAAGATTAATATCGAATTCTTTTTTCATCATATCATATACTAAATGTCTCTGCTTCCAATCTTCTGGCTGTGACCAATAGTCATCACTACGCTTCACCATCTCTTTACGAAGGTCGTGGTATTCCTTTTCCGTCTTATCTTTCTTATATAGAAGATATTTAATCATTCCAAGCTGAAAGCCGATGAACATGACAATCCATAAATGCACAGACCGGTCAAAAAAATAGGAAATACTGGCAGCAGTAGAGTAAGATTGATGAAAAAGAAAATAATAAATATATCCAATGAATAGTCCTAAAGTAAGGCAGCAAGCGATACGCCATCTTAATTCCCTTTTCTTAAAATTATCGAACTTCCTTTTTTTATTTACTAAAAGCTGTAGTGTCTGCTTTGTTGCTTCATCTGTATGTTGACCAAGCATTTTAATCATTATCTCCAACTCCATCCCCCATTTCAGAACTTGTCCTTATAGAAAAATATGTGGGGAAAAGCGTCTATATGATAATGAAAGGCTGTTTTCGCAAACTTTGTTGCTATCGCAAATATCTTAAGAAGTTCGTATTAATTAAAGTAGAATTTATAAGACTTGAATATATGTAAAATGTAAAACTGTAAAGAGAAAAAATTTGATAATAAAATCCGAACTAATTCAAAACTCTAAAAAGAATTTTGAATAATAGTTCGGATTTTTTATAAGTTAAATCTTTTGTCCCCTCATTCTTTATAGGTAACTAACGTAAACTCTTTTACTAAAGTCTACGAGACATCAGTCATTGAATGAATAGAGATCTCATTTTTGAATATGAGTATTTTTTTCTTACAGATATGTTAATTATTTACCGGTATGATCAATTTTTGACCAACGATTACTTGATCGTTTATTAGATTATTATAATTACTTATAATCAGTTCACCATCTCTACTATTGAAATATTTCATAGAAATTCTAAATAGTGTTTCATTTTCCTGAACAATGTGCTCAATATAAGTTTCCTCTTCAGGCTGTTCTTCTATCTCATTTGATTCCACTTCTTCTTCAGCATTTGTTACTGGAGTGGTAGCAGTATCTGGTTGATTATCAGATACTGGCGACTTTTTACTTTCCGACTGGTTATTTACATCAGTATTCACTATTTCTTTTTTGGGCGTATCACTATTTGTTTGACCTGTATTAGCTGTGGATTCATTTTTCTGATTTATAGTATTAGCTGACACAGCTGTCGGCATAGAAATAGATTCCACATTTTTTAATGACGGTGTAAATAGTTTCCCAATAATGTCAGAATCATCATTGTTAAAATAAATGACCAAAATAGATACAGGTATTAGTAAAAATAGAATACCAACCAACTTTACAAAGGGAAATTTCACCCTCCACTTCGGTTTGTTGTTTCGTTTATGTGCATACAATTCACTTCTTGAAGGTAACTGCTCTGCTTCTTTTTGCACTTCTTCTCTTAAACTAGTTGCTTGATCATTTCCTCTATGATTTTCCAAGTTCTTTCACCCCCGCTTTCATTAACTTTTCTCTTCTAATGAATCTTTACTTATAGAGACATCTCTACTTTTTAGATAGTCCATTCTTATTTTCAATGCCAACAGCACATCAATTAAAAAATGTGCCCAAATCGTAACGAATAAGCTTCCCGTCCATTTATATAGGTAGCCTAGCAAAAAGCTTAGTACAACCACAGATAAGAACAACACCCATTTTGATAAATATCTAATATGGAGAACAGCAAACAATATGCTTGCAATCCATATCCCAAAATGAGTTTGAATTACTCCTCTAAACAAAAATTCTTCAGTAATGGATATAATTCCAGCTAAGAAGATAATATGCGTTACTGATCTCGTTTGAAACATTTTCTCATTAATTCCGCCATCATCCATTAAAGACTTTGGGAGAATTTTCATCAGAATCAGGTCAATGCAAACTACCCCAACTCCAACCAGTGTGCCAATAACAAAGATGTCATAAAAATTATATACAAGTAGGTCATTTACCTGCCCAAAACTGTCAAAAAGCCAAAGAGCAAGTATTATCGCAATAATAAAAAATAATAATTGTGACAAATATAGGTGATAAAGGAGTTCTCTAGTGCTCATTTGCTTCACTAGTTCTGCTTGATTGTTCTTCACATTATTCTTCCTGCCAAAAAATATTTTTTAAAAGCTTACCCCAAGTTTCTGTTTCACCTTTTTTTTCATCGGCATGCGTATAATGGGTAAATTCATTTAAATCTAACCCACACACATCACAACAATTACTAGGAGCTCTTTGTAATGTCTCCCCAAAATAGGCGAGCATCATTTCTCTTCGACATGTGACTACTTCTGTCCAGTCATTCATATAAGCCAATTTCCCCATTTTATAAGCGGTTCTATTTTTAATTTGTTCGTCTATCATACGAAGAAAATTGCTCTTTTTATTTTGATCTAGCGAACCATTGCTTTCAATATACTTTTCTAGATGGAAGACTAGAAAGCGCCAATGGGATTCTTGTTCAGGGAACTTTTCCATCCATTCCTTTACAGGGATAATAGAAATATGTTGGATAGTTCCATATGTTTCTAAAATATCGTTAGTTACTGTGGATACCCATTCAAAATCCGGGAGTTCCATATCAAGTATAAACCCGGGAAGAGTATTATCCTCCTTGCTTTTTAAGAGAATAGCAATGCTTGCATCTCCACCTCTACCTGCACGACCTATCTCTTGAACATATGATTCCAATTGAGTTGGTTGATGGTAATGAATACAATAGTTAATGTTAGACTTATTGATTCCCATTCCAAAGGCACTCGTACAGCAAATAACATCCAATTGATCATGAATATACTGTTGTTGAATTAAAATCCTTTGCTCTTGTGATAAACCAGCGTGATAATAAGCGACACGCTCTACACCATTCTCCTGAAGATATTCACTTATTTCCTCTACTTTTGACCTACTAGAAAAAAACACAATTCCCGGACTACGCAAACTGTTTACCAACTCTAACAGCCTTTCGTTTTTTTCTCTGTTACTTCGGAACATCTCAACTTTCATTGCAATATTGGGTCTGTCAAGTGAAAAAACGTGAAAAGCAGGACTTTGGATATTCAAATATTCTTGAATATCGTTAATCACAGTGGTAGTTGCGGTTGCGGTTAACGCCAGGCAAGGCGGGTGGCCAAGTGAATCCTTTACAGCACCAAGCTTCAGGTAATCCGTTCTAAAATCGTGTCCCCATTGAGAAACACAATGCGCTTCATCAATAACAAACAAAGCAACTTTTATGTTCTGCAACTTTCTGACCCACTTTTCCACCTGCAACATCTCAGGCGAAAGGAAAATATACTTATATGTGGATAAATCGAGCTGCAACAGTCGCTCTCTTTCAGAAAAAGACAAAAATGAATTGATAGCAACTACACTCTTTTCACCATTTGCCTTGAATTGCTGAACTTGATCTTCCATCAATGATAAAAGTGGTGATACTATTAAAACGGTCCCTTCCATTACATAACCTGGAATCTGATAGCAAATGGATTTCCCTCCACCTGTCGGTAGCAGTGCTATCACGTCTTTTTTAGCAATTACATCTTCCATGATCTCTTTCTGACCAGTTTTAAATGTGGTAAACCCCGTCTTTTTTTCTAACAAGCTCTCAAGATTCATCGCCATCCCCCATTCTTGAAAGAACGAGTCTAATTTGAAAATAGCTAATGGTATCATCCTGCAAATAATTTTTAATTTTTCTTAATTGATGAGATTGTTGATTCACTATAGCAGTATTTATTGTTTTTAGCTGTTCCTCTGTCATATATGGCTCAATCTGAAATTTTTTCAGCTGCATAGACATTTCTACAATATGATCCTCAATTGTACTTATTTTCAGCCTTCTTGCCTTTGCGATAGCGTCAATGCTCAAGCCTTTATTTAATAACTTCATACTTCTTTGGGCCGTTTCAGTAAGCTGAGGAATATCCATTAAATCATGACATACTGATAAAAGAATCGGAAAGGTTTCTGAGGCATGCTTATTTTCGAACTTTTCTAGCATAGTATGTAATACAGATTGAAACTGAATCTGAATCCATTCAGGGTCTGTCTGCAATTGCTTGGCAATCTGAGAAACAGTTTTTCCCGTCCGTATATAACCTGATAAACTATTTACAAAAACGATTGCTTGCTCTTCAGGAAGTTGCTCAAGTATACCGGAAGTTTCCATATACAAAGCGTCCAAAAGCTGCCGTTTTGTTTTCCCTTTTTGACTTAGCAAGTGGTACCTCACCCAATTTTGCACAGATTCTTCGTACTGTACAGGGATAAATGATCGTTTTGCTCCAGCAAGGTTTGATAAAGTCTGTATGAGCAATGATAACCTTTTCCAAAAGATTGTACTTTTATCTTTGTAAAGATATCCATTTAAAGAAGATGATAAGGGATAAATGGTAGATGCTTCTTTGATGGTAGCTTTTCCGATAGCCGTAACAATGTAATGGTCAGAATCTATTCCATTTATGGCTTTTTGTTCAACCAAATTGTCTATTGTTACATCGAGATATGTTCGACTTAATTCTGGGAAAAGGCCATAAACTACACGAAGCGAAAAAATATGGGCATCTTGAATGGTTTGAGAAGACTTCTTCCCTTTGAATAAATGATAGATGGCAGAAATACTTCTTTCACCTCTAAATGCATGTAGACAAACAAGACATAAGTATTCGAATGATTTCACCAATATTCTACACCTTTCTTCCCCTACAGACATTTTAACAAAATTTTGTAATCTTTGTCATGTTTATCACTACTTTTCGAAGGGTAATTTAACAATATGTTGAAAAAGCCTTATGTGATAAGCATTCTCATTGAGTTTCCTATTGAAAAGTTGTTCAAACAGTTTTACAATAATATATATAAGGAACGCATTTCCAACTAATTTTTGGAAATGTTTTTACTATTGACTAGCAACCAATTTGGGAGGTTTTTGTTCATGGCAAAGTATACGATTGTTGACAAAGATACTTGTATCGCTTGCGGTGCATGTGGTGCTGCAGCTCCAGACATCTACGATTATGACGATGAAGGCATTGCGTTCGTTACACTTGACGACAACCAAGGAATTGTAGAAATTCCTGATGTATTAGAAGACGATA
Organism: Sutcliffiella rhizosphaerae; assembly: GCF_917563925.1. GTDB lineage: Bacteria > Bacillota > Bacilli > Bacillales > Bacillaceae_I > Sutcliffiella_A > Sutcliffiella_A rhizosphaerae. Next base: position 368 of record NZ_CAKJTJ010000051.1, on the reverse strand, counting down.
TGATGGACGCATTTGAAGGCTGTCCTACTGATTCCATCAAAATTGCTGATGAGCCGTTCGATGGTGACGCACTAAAATTTGAATAGTATCTAAAACCGAGATCCTAATGGATCTCGGTTCAGACCGTAGACAAACCCCCATTTCAGCATCAGCTGAAATGGGGGTTTCGTTGATTTAAGGCATTTTGCTAGTAAGGGCAGAAGGTTACCAGGCCCAACTAGCCAGTTTTTTAAGATTCATGGCAGCGAAAGTTAGCATCGCTTGCATAGCCACTTTTTTCAGTCCCCTGAGAGTGGTCCAACGCATACCATGCTTTTCTTTTGCATCCGCAAAGGCACGTTCTACCGTTTCTTTGCGTTGAGCGTACA
>NZ_CAKJTJ010000050.1 GCF_917563925.1 Sutcliffiella rhizosphaerae | reverse complement strand
AAAAACCTTTCAGCGGAAGAGAAACTAAGAAAGGCAGAAGCTAGAATTAAGTATTTGGAGGCAGAAAATGATTTCTTAAAAAAGCTAGAAGTTCTCGAGAGGCAGGCGCTGAAGAAAAAACGTTAAAGGCATTGGAGAAGTATCAACTTTTGAATTAACGATTAGGACACACCAGCTAAAGGGACAACTATCCACACTTTGCGAATTATGTAATGTCAGTAGAAGTGGTTATTATGGATGGCTTCAAGGGGAGAAGAGACGACAATTTCGTGATGTCCTTCAGCATAATAATTATTCCTTTTTTCAATTCGCCAACTAATCTTGTGTCTGGATTTTGAATCATATCACCAAATTGAATTCGGTAATCTCTCATGAAAAGCACCAAGCCAAAAAGTATTTTTACCTAATTTTCACGAACAATGTTCCTTTTTAACTCTAAATAAAACATATGTTCGTGCATTGTGGAAATAGGAGGTCTTAACGATAAGACCTGTAGGAATATTATGAAGGGAGCAATTTGTCTCCGTTGCCAGATAATATCACGTTTTTATTTTAATTGAACTATCTTTAAGGATTCGTTTGTAATTTGCCCTTATAAGGTAAATTAAAACCGCCCGTTTTCCGGGCGGATACTTACTCTTCAAAGCATACAGATGCACCTGATTCTAATACACTCGCAATATATTTCGATACTTCTACATGAACAGGGTGAATTAGATAAGTCTCCATATCTTCCATTGAGGAAAAATGAGTGATTAAGAGGATATCATACGAAGTTTCTTCGCGTCGTATATCCACCTGAACTTGTATTCCTCGTAGGGCTTCAATTTTACCCTCCATGCTTAAAAGCACAGATTTTGTTTTTTCGATATTATCATAATTTCGTTCTTTCAATTTAATAAGCAAAGTGTTTGTTATCATTTGTTATCCTCCATTTTTTTCTGATAATATCTGTCTGGCGACTGTTGAAGCCTTAGCACTGTGTGAGCGACTTCCTTCCCATTCACTAATAGCACAATTCGATGCTCGCCCGGATAGTGTCGGCGAGTCGTCAAATTTGACCAATTGTGTATTCTTGTCCCTGAAAGATGTGTGCCGCCGGATACTTTTTTATTTGACAAAAGAAAAGACTTACGGCTTGTCTGACCTTTTGCTTTTACAAAGTCGATTCCATATTCTATACGAATATATACTGATTCACCGTGACGGATATCAACTTCATATTGGAACTCACATCTTTCACCTATTGTCAATACGGTAGGTTGTGTCGATATTGAAGCATTGGTGGTAAGTATCGGTTCCTTTGTATAACCGAATAATTCCATCGCTTCGGGATTTGCGTTTCTGATTAATGTTCTGCAACCATGTCTTATAATCCAATCTGTGTGGGGATTTTCACCAGCCCATCGGCCTGCGATTTCAAGTACGACGTCAGGATTATCCTTTGAAATGTCATTGAGATTATTGGCGACACTTTTACGCACATATAGAGAAGAATCTTCCTTGAGTAGTTCTAAAACAAATAAAACAGGTGTGGGATTTTTCTTAAACATGGGCAGCACCTCCCCCCACGGAAGCCGGGGGCGACAACCTTCACTAGCAAACCGCCGCAGATGTTCATTAGGATGCTTTGCCAATTCTGTCATACGATTCATTACTAGCTCCGGATCACGCAGTAAAAACGGCCTTATGGCAAACTCAGAAGATGATTTTTGTGTGAAGTTTTCAAGCGCTCTCATGGAAAGGTCCCAATGTTCTTCTGCCTGCCCATATACAGTTACAAAATCAGGGAAGAAAAGATAGGGAAACCCTACACAATCATCGGCAATCTCAAATAATATGTCTAGAGCGTCTTCATATCTGTTTGGCAAAAAAACTCCAAGTTTTTCGGAAATCCGTCGAGTACGAGCCTTGAGTCCCAGTTTGTCCCATGTTTCATCCATTACAGAAGCGATAAAGTCTGCTGTATGAAAAGCACGGTATACCGACTGAACTTTTTTGCTAAACTCTAATAAAAAATCTTTAGTATAAATGTCTTTTAATTGTGCTACCAACTTATTCACCTTCCTGAAAACGTCATGGTAAAGGTTATAGAAATTAAAATTAACCAGTTTTAAAGATTTTTTTTATTTACCAGCTAAGACGATTTTCAGCGTGGTAATCTTTTGATCTTTTATGGTGAAATAATAATCAAGCGCAACCGGACTTCCGTCAAAGTTTCCGGAAATTGTAGCAAGTACAACCATTTCCCCATTCTTTCCTACGGCATTTGTAACATCAGTTTTAACCTGTAAATTGTTATTAGCCTTGACAATATCCGCCTCTATAGCAGTAGGACCGTGATAAGCCAATCCTTCATCATAGAGTATGGCATCTTCTGCAAAGCATTTAGCAAGTAGGCTGCTATCATAAGAGTTTGATACTCGAAAGAAAGTTTCAATAGCTTCTGGTAATTGGAATTTCATTGTTATTAACCTTCTCTTTTTTATTTGGTGTATTAAGTTGTTCGAATAATACCGCCGTCAATTGTATGCTCGGTCCCTATGATGTAAGAAGAACGGTCAGATACTAGAAAAGCAACAAGTTCAGCCACTTCTTCTGGACGCCCAGTACGTCCTATTGGGATACCTCCAAGTGAATCCATCAAATTTTGCCGTGCCCCATCATAATCTGTACCTAAATTTTCTGCCATTCTCTTGATAAGTCTTTCAGCTGCTTTTGTTTCAATGGATCCGGGTGCGACAGTATTTACGCGGATTCCTTTGGGCGCAAGCTCCGTTGCAAGCCCCTTGCTGTAGTTTGTGAGAGCTGCCTTAGCTGCCGAATATGCCATTGTATTTTCACCGGGGAACCGACTCTGAATAGATGTAATATGGACGATAACCCCATTTCCCTGTTCGAGCATTGGGGGCAGTAATCCTCGATCAAGCCGAACAGCCGCAAATAAATTTGTTTCAAATGTTAACTGCCAATCCAAATCTCTTTGTGCTAGTACGCCTCCAGTTGGCGCAGAAGAACCTCCAACATTGTTGACCAGAATATCAACACCGCCAAAACGTTCTAGTATCTCGGTTACAATTTTAGTAGTTCCATCGGGTGTGCTAATGTCTGCCTGAATAAATAAATCTGATGTACTCATCTCATCTGGAGTTTTTCGTGCAGTAGTGATAACCGTTGCGCCTGCACGAGTGAGGCGTTTCACAATCGATTCGCCAATTCCTCCATTAGTTCCGCCTGTAACAAGAACACGCTTTCCATCTAGTTCATTCTCGTAAAATGATTTATCCTTAAAAGTAGTCATAGTTTCCTCCATTTTTTGATTTTTAAGGTTGTGGATTACCACATTTAAAGTATACTGACTAAAACCTGACGACAGGGAGTCATGTTATCATTATTAAATTTTGTATTTGCAAATAATTTCATTCAATTTACCTTGAATCATTTCACGAATATTTTGTGGTGCTAATACTTCAATATCAGTTCCAAAAGAGAGAATATAGTGAAACAGCCATTTGCTTTCCGGTAAAGAGGTTACAACCGTAAAAGAGCCGTCTTGATTTCTGATTATTTCTTTTTCGTCAAATTCATCAAACACTCGATAAGCCCCTTCTGGAGCAATCTGCAATTGCACGTCAATCCACTTTTGAGAGTTCTGTTCCATTTGATCTGCTGACAGTTCTTCTGGTGTTCTTTCTGTGAAAAATTCCTGTGATACCTCGACATTGGAAATACGTGAGACTTTAAAGATTCTATATTCATTTTTAATTAAACAGAACCCTTGGAGATACCAAGCTTTAACCTTGAAGATAAGCTTTAGCGGTTCGACCTTTCGGGCGCTTTTCTCACCAGATGAATTAAAATAAGTAAATTCAATAATCTGATGGCTAAGGATGGCGTTTTTAAGGATTGTAAAATCACTTGTTTTATTCTTATCGCTTCCCCAGGGAGATAAATCCACTTCAATCCAATTTGTCTTGCTTTTATTAAACAAACGCCTTAATTTTGAAAACACCCTGTGAGTTTCAGGGTTTTGTGTAACAGTCACGCTCTGCAAAGCAAACAAAATTTCATTTTGCTCTTCTTCCGAGAGCACGGATTTATTTAGGACATAATCATCTAGCAACGATATCCCGCCACCTTTTCCTTGACTTGCATAAACGGGAATACCTGCCGAAGATAATACATCAATATCCCGATAAATAGTTCTTACAGATACTTCAAATCGCTCGGCTAGTTCTTTGGCTGTGGTCTTTTTTTTATTTAACAGAATATATACAATTTCAAAAAGCCTATTAATTTGCATGATAATCACCTCAAGTACATTATTAAATATATAACTTGACAACATCGCGTCATATTATTCGTCTAAAAACTTTCGTTGCTTGAATTTAATAGCAATCTGCCACAATCGGACGCGAGTAGAAACAAAAATAGTGTTCTTTATTAAGCAAGCATTAGATAGCTTTTTTCTAGCAAATAGAAATAATTATGTGCTTTTAACTATAAGCTACATTGCTTTCAAAAGGAGAGTAATAGAATTTATTTTGTTTATAGCTTTTTGTTCTTTTACCGAGTGATCATTCAATGTGTCAAATGACGGTACACCTCAGCCTCTGATTCTACTAAATCATGGATAATAATCATTTTTAATAATTTCGTTGTGTTTACCTTTTCTTTTAAGAATGGCTCTTTTAACATAGCAATTAATGATACTCTCCATGTGTGCTCTGCCACACTTTTGAACATCCAACTACATTTCAAACTTTAGTTTTTCTTCTAGTTTTATTAGTTGTAGATCGTTTGTAATTCATAAATCATTTGTTGCCCGCCAAATTCAAAAGTGTTTCAGTACTTGATTGCATGCGGATTTTAAACTTTTATGAGTCTTTCATCAATTAGTATGAATCGGATTGATCCCGATGTTATTGGTGGTAGTAATTGTGATACTCTTTTATATTGATACTTGGATTGTATAAAGTCTTTGTAACGCGCAATAACCCTTTTTCTTCATCAAAATCATTCCACTTGAGGGCAAGTAATTCTCCAATTCGCAAACTAGTAAAGGCAAGTGTGGTTAAAATTAAAGAATCCATTTCTATGCCATCTGAATCAGCGGTGCGTAAAAATCGTGCTAGCGCCACTTTCTCTAAAAATTTTATCTCCTCTTTTTTGCTTTCAATCTCTCCAACCTTACTTGATATTTTGGCAATTGAGTTTTTTCAGAGAGGTTAATTTTAATGAGTCCAAGTTCAACCACATGATTAAAAATCATTCAACCGCAAGCAAGGATACTTTACAAAAATTCGGCTTTACTTTTCTGATAGCTCAACTATTCTTTTTTGATAAATTTGTTATTAATTTTCTTAAGTAGATATGGTCCCCATACAAATATAAAGTGTTTCATTTCTTTGCTACGTGCTCTTACAACTGCTTATTTTTGCCATTTTGGCGCATATTTTTATCCAGTCTTGAGCAAATGATTCAGGTTTAGTTTTTTTACAAATTTTCCAGTTTCGTAAAATTAGGCTTTTGGATCAGTAACAATACCCATCTATTGTACATAAGTTGTTGATGAGAATTCGGAATATTTAGTATTTTAATCTGGTATACAGTTCTTTTCGATTTAACTCGGCTGTTCCCGTTTCAAGTTGCTGGCCCTATAGTTAATTTATTTGAGGAGGAAAAGAAAATGAATAATTTCCAAAGTGAACTACAAATGCTGAATGTTGGCGATTTCCAAGCGACTCAGGTAGTCCCTTGGGATCAAAATCAGTACTATGCCTATACCGATCAGGATAGACAATTCTCTGGTGTTGGTTTTGGTGTTGGTTTTGGACGATGCTTTAGTTGTTTTAGCTGTTTTAGCTGTTTTAGATGCTTTAGCTGTTTTAACTGTTTTAGATGCTCTAATTGCTTTAGGTGCTCACATTGCTCACATTGCTCACGTTGCTCCAGCTGCGGCGGCGGTGGTCGTTGCGGCGGTTGAGGCAGATAATCCGGTTAATAGTTTAGTTTTCTATTTGAAAAGGTCCCCTGCATTGTTGCAGGGGTCTTTCACTCTAAGATAAGACATAACGGACAAATTGCAGTACATACGATGGAAGTGGAAGTGATAATGAACATTTATGGTAATAAGGGGTAAGGAGGAGAGAGATGGCAAATTTGAACCCTTCTATGCGTCTGAAAGTGAAAAGGGACACGTTTTATCTCCCTGAACCAAACAGAGGTGTGTATTTTCGAAACAACTTAAGTTCATTCAGTATCGAAGGCAGTGGAATCGATCAATGGGTTGAAAAGTTGTTACCGATGTTCAATGGGGAGCATACGTTAGAGCATTTGACTAACGGATTGCCTGGTCCATACCGGGATCGGGTATATGACATTGCAGAAGTGCTATATGCGAATGGGTATGTTCGTGATTTAAGCCAGGACCTTCCGCATCAATTGTCGGATTATCATCTTAAAAAGCATGCATCTCAAATTGAATTCGTGGACAATTTAGTTGGTTCTGGGGCGGCCCGTTTTCAAGTTTTTCGTAAAGCCAAAGTGCTGGCAGTTGGCTCCGGTCCTATTATAAATTCATTGGTTTCTTCTTTGATTGAATCCGGCTTGACTAAGATCCAAGTGCTAATCACAGACGAGGTTCCGACCAATAGACAGAGGTTAAAAGAACTCGTGGAACATGCACGTAAAAAAGACCCAGAGGTTAACTTAAAGGAGGTTCCGCAAAAGAAGGAGAGTTGGCGAGAAATAGTGAAACCCTTTGATTCGATTTTGTATGTGAGTCAGGAGGGAGAACTAGAGGAACTTAGACATCTTCATAGAGTTTGCAGGGAAGAGAAGAAAATGTTTCTCCCCGCTATATGCCTGCAGCAGGTAGGTTTAGCAGGTCCATTAGTACATCCAGATTCCGAGGTATGTTGGGAAACCGCATGGCGCAGTTTACACTATTCTGTCTTATTCAAAAATGAGCAAGTCCCTGCCTTCTCTGCCACTCCGGGATCGTTGTTAGCCAATGTAATCGTATTTGAATTGTTTAAAGAGGTTACAGGAGTCATGGGATTGGAACAGAGTAATAGGATTTTTCTTCTGGATTTGGATACATTGGAGGGAAATTGGCATTCGTTTTTGCCTCATCCACTAGTAACAAGAGATATATCCGCTGAATGGATTGAAGATGTCGAAAACCGGCTCCAAATTGGCTTAGAGAAAGTTGAGCCAGGTAAATTACTTCTTTATTTCAACCAGTTGACGTCCGAGGAGTCGGGAATCTTCCATATTTGGGAGGAGGGAGATTTAAAGCAGCTTCCGTTAGCTCAGTGCCGCGTTCAGGTAGTCGACCCGTTGTCAGAGGGACCAGCTGAGTTGATGCAAGATATTGTCTGTTCGGGTTTGACTCATGAGGAGGCACGAAGAGAAGCAGGACTAACTGGTATTGAAATGTATGTGTCACGAATGGTCCGTTTGGTTGTTAATACTCTGCCACTAAATAAAAATGTTGATGGAAGTTTAGTAGTACCGGAGGAGATCGTCGGGGTTGGAGCTGGTGAATCGATTGTGGAAGGTGTTTGCCGTGGGTTGCAAAAGTGTTTGGCAAAGGAGCTTAGCAAGCAACATCTGAATCAGAAGTATTCTGTTTCTCGAGTACAGTTGAGTTATATAGAAGATGAGAGATGCCGGTTCTATTTAGAAGCACTGACTACGATGCAGGAAGCACCAATTATCGGAACTGGAAAGGAAGTATCCGGTTTTCCTGTTGTATGGGTGGGTACGAAAGATGGATGGTATGGCAGTGCAGATTTAAATATAACAATGGCGTTACGGAAGGCATTACAGCAGGCAATTATCAAAATGCAAAACAAATCGGATTCCTCTAATGAACTAGCCTGTGAGGTAACGTCCGTACTTTTGGAAGAGAAGATGCCGGTTAGTCTTAGCATTCCTGCGTGTGAAGAGAGGATACAAGCGGACATCCTACAAGGAGCCATGGAAATATTGAAACGGAATGGAAAACGTGTCTTAGTATTCGAATTAGGGCTTGAACCTGTTTTAAAAGAGCAACTAGACGGAGTGTTTGGTGTTTTGCTGCGAGAGGAGGATTCACAATGAGTTCCTTCGTGTTGATTGTCGGAGAAGGGGTGCTGGCGGACCGTGTAAGCGAAGAACTGTCAGCACACTATCTAGTTATTCGTAGGTCCAATTTTGAGGAAGGGGTTCCAAAAAATACGGATTTGGCACTTTGTTTGGATGATGGTTGGGAACCCTCTGTTCATCAAAAGGCGGAAGAAGTGTTTCGAAAAACTGGTACTCCCTGGCTCAGAGGATTCGTTTCATTTGGAGAAGGTGTAGTTGGTCCGCTCGTACGACCAGGTGAAGCAGGCTGCTCTCAATGTGCGGACATTAGACGTCTCATGTGCGGACATGACCGCACGGAGATGTGGGACGTGCAACAGAGGCTGGTTGTGGCTGGAAGAATGGGAAGTGACCCGTGGGCTTCAAGTACAGGACTTTTGCAAATGGCTTACCTGATTGGGGTTGAGGTACAGAATTTATTACAAGGTGATCAGGCTTATTCGGAAGGTAAGGTATATCTAATTGACTTGAAAACACTGAAGAGCTCGTTGCATTCTTTTCTTCCCAACCCGTTGTGTCCAGTCTGTGGTCGATTACCCGACGACTCACAGATATTAGCCCGAATTTCACTGCAGCCAAGTCCGAAAATCAGTTCCAGCATTTTCCGCTGCCGTCCGTTGGATGAGATGAAAAAAGTTATCCTCAAAGACTATCTGGATAATCGTACTGGCCTATTGAATAGTAAAATGTATGACCTAGTGCCTCCTTTTGCTGATGCTAGTGTCAATCTGCCTATGTTAGAGGGGGACGAGGGAACAGCAGGCCGGACTCATTCATACGCAGAAAGCGTGTTGACAGCCATTTTAGAGGGTTTGGAGCGGAACTGCGGTTTGGAGCCACGTGGAAAACGGACAGTAATCCATGATAGTTTTCGTAACCTGGAAAACCAGGCACTTAATCCATTGAAGGTAGGCGTACATGCAAAGGAACAATATGCGCAGCCTGGTTTTCCATTTAAATCGTTTGATCCAGACTGTCCTATTAATTGGGTATGGGGTTATTCGTTATTAGAAGAGTGTCCAATTCTGGTTCCAGAGCGCCTTGCCTATTACAGTGTTGGATGCGGGTCACAAGGTTATATCTATGAGACTTCCAATGGATGTGCGCTAGGAGGAAGTTTAGAGGAGGCCATTTTCTACGGAATTATGGAAGTGGTCGAGCGTGATTCATTCCTAATGACTTGGTACGCGAAGCTGAACCTTCCGCGACTGGATCCTTTTACAGCTGACGATCAGGAGTTGGAATTAATGGTCGAGCGGATGCGAGCGGTCGCTGGTTATGATTTGTATTTGTATAACTCCACGATGGAACACGGTATTCCAAGTATTTGGGCAATGGCTAAAAACAGAAAGGAAAAGGGATTGAATCTCATCTGTGCGGCCGGAGCTCATCTGGATCCAGTACGGGCGGTGAAAAGCGCGGTTCACGAGCTTGCTGGCATGATGCTGAACCTTGATGAAAAATTTGAGGCGAACCAGGAGGAGTATGAAAGAATGCTGTATGATTCTTCCCTGGTGAGGCAGATGGATGACCACGGAATGCTGTACGGTTTGCCGCAAGCAGAAGAGCGCTTAAGCTTTTTGTTTGACAACAATGGCCCAATGCGGACTTTTAAGGAGGAGTTTAAGTGGAAGTCGAATCATTCGGATCTTACCGATGATTTGCAAGACATCCTTCAGGTATTCCGTCAGTTAAACCTTGATGTAATAATAGTAGACCAGACGGCACCGGAGACGATACGAAACGGATTGTATTGCGTAAAAGTACTGATTCCAGGGATGCTGCCTATGACATTCGGTCATCACCTTACCCGCCTGACAGGGCTTGAGAGGGTACTCCGAGTTCCAATGGAGCTTAGGTATACGAATAAACCATTGACACCAGAACAACTCAATCCACATCCGCACCCGTTTCCTTAAGCTGTGATTAGGAGGTTGAAGATGAGTTTGGAAGAATTTCTGCACAACCTGCATTTTAATATTGATAAGGCAAATCAGCCGAACAAGGAAGTGGATTGGGAGAATGCACCTCTTGCATATAAACTCTATCGTGGATTACCGGTTGTTCCATTGTCCGCGGAAGTACCGCTGACGCTTACTGGAGGAGAACCTCCCGCAAGACTGGACCTTAATAGAGTCGGTCATTTTCTCTGGTATGTATTTGGTTTTACACAATTGAGCCAATCAGTCTTTCCAATTGATTCCACAGAACAAGAGTCCTACCCTTTGCAGTCGTATCGGCGGTTTGCTCCTTCTGGTGGGGCGTTGTACCCTAACGAATTGTACGTGTATTTAAAGGTGGAGGGACTCCCTGATGGAGTCTACCATTATGATGTAGCACACCATAGCTTGGTATTGCTACGGGAAGGGAATTTCGATTCCTATTTAGGCAGGGCTCTAGGTAATCGGTGTGACATCTCCTCGTGTTTTGGTACTGTCTTTGTGTCGACAATGTTCTGGAAAAATTTCTTTAAATACAATAACTTTGCGTATCGACTCCAAGGTTTGGATGCTGGTGTGCTGATTGGACAGTTAATGGAGGTAGCGAAACGGTTTGGCTTCGCCTCAGGTGTGTACTTTCAATTTCTTGATACTGCAATCAACCATCTGCTTGGACTATCCGAACTGGAGGAGAGCGTATATAGTGTAATCCCACTATCGGTGGAAGCCACCATCTGGTCTACTAACGGAAGGGACCTATACAAAAGTGTTATCTCCGAGGAATTGAGACAAGAGCTGCCGGCGATTCAAACAAGACATTGCGAGAGGTCACTTAATGTCAAAGAATACCCGACGATAACTGCGATGAACGAAGTTTCTAAGCTGGATTCCACTTGGTCATTTCGGGTGATCGAGGGGAGGGGAATTGCGGAACGTGTGGATTCCGCAGTGGCATTGCCTCATATAAAGTCCCTGCCGTATGATCTGGCCGAGGCCTGCGGAAACCGATTTTCTCCCGACATGGATTTCGTTTTGGGGAGGGTGAGTCAACAACAACTGGCTACCCTTCTCCTAGAAGCAACGGTTTCTTTTTCATGCAGAAATGATTTGGATGAAGCATATATGAGTAATGGCCCTCGTGTAACAATTTACTGCTGTTTATATAATGTCGAAGGTATTTCAAATGGGGCTTACTATTATGACAGCACAAAGCACACGTTAAGAGAAGTATGTCCAGGAGACCATCGACTCCATTTGCAGTCTGGAATGTCTCTAGATAATGTGAATTTGCTCCAGGTACCACTTTGCCTGCATGTGGCTGGTGACAAGGAATTCTATAAAACAGAACTAGGATTTAGGGGCTATAGAATCCAACAGATGGAAGCAGGCATGCTCGTGCAACGATTGCTTTTGGCTGCAGCAGCTCTCGGGATGGGAGGGCACCCGCTTCTTGGATTTGACGTGAATTTGAGTGATAACCTCTATAAAATGGATCAAGAAGGAAAGACCAGCCTAATCCAAATCCCAATTGGTCCCTATCGCCCTCGTCCTTGGCTGAAGGGAAGTTTGCACTGCTAGTTTAGGATTAACATTGTGGAAAAGCTATTTGTCTTGTGAGGGACTATATAATGAATAATTATTAAGAAGGTTATATATGTGGATATTGTGGGAAATATCACCATGAATTTCTAATGAGTTATGGAAGTCCTGTTCTGATTATTGCTACGACATACCATCAGAGGAACAAAAAACCGAATAGAGATTAAGCATGGGAGCTTGGGGAGTAGCGATTCTATTTAGTGGTATAGCGGAAGATGTTAGCTTTAGAGACAAGGATTTATTAGGCAGTAATTATTCAAATAAAAAGTAAGTAGAATGATTGTGGAAGGAATTACATTTTTTGGTTGTTGTTTGCGCTAATACAGTGGAAATTAGGAAGACTCCAAGAGGAAATTAAAAATAAGGCACTTCAAATTATAGATAGAGGTAATGACCTTGAGCATTGGGAAGAAGATCCTAAATTAAAGAAGAAGCGTGAAACAGTTCTTCTTCAACTAAAAGGGCAATTAAACTCTCCACAACCACAAGCTAAAAAAGTACCAGTTTTATGCAGAGATATAGGTAATTATATAGATCTGTATAACTGTGTTCATTTCGCCTTAATGAGAGAGAAAATAAGCTGGTTATTCTAATAAATCCATTCATAATGAAAGTCGGCATGATGTAATAAGCAGCTTCACCTCCTGACATATAAGCGTTTATAAATAATTTGCTAAAATAGTGAGAAAATAGGCTTCTTATTAGTTGACTAACTTTTGAGAAGTCTCTTTTCTTCTTGTTGGTTATGTGGCGATAAATATTTCTATAAAGCTTTTAAAATCTAATACAAATTTGCCTTTCAATAGCATCTGATATTGCCATTGTTTTATCTTCAATGCCATAGCATTTCTGATGATAGAATATTTAAAACAACTATCTAATAATGGGGTTTTTTCTATAATTTTTTTTGCCTTTATATACTGCTATTGACAAAATAGAGTAAATACTCTAAAATTGTTTTTAGAGTATTTACTCTATTTTATACTGGAGGTCATTCAGTTGAGTAAAACGAAAGAGAGAATTATAGATACAGCCTTAATGATGTTTAATGAGGAAGGTGCAAGCTCGGTCTCTACAAACCATATAGCCAAAGAGCTTGGCATAAGTACTGGAAACCTTTATTACTATTACAAAAATAAAGAAGAGATAATTCGAGCCATTTTAGAAAAAATGATTCAGGAATGGGATGTTGTTTGGCAAGCTCCTAGTTCAACATGGAGACCTACCCTTGAAGACCTAAAATCAGTCATAAGGATTAGCTTTCAATTAGAGTGGAAATATCGCTTTTTTTACCGAGAGCTTATTGTATTGATGAAAATTGACCCAAAACTAAGAGAGAGGCACCAGCAAATTCAAGCGCAACGGATGATAGAGCAAAAGAAGTTCTTTCAATATTTTATAGAGTCTGGTGTCCTTAGTATTCCTGATGATCAATCTAAAGTAGAAGCCTTACTAACAATTAGTTGGATAATAAGTAATTATTGGCTTGCTTTTCTTGAGACTAATGGCGAGGAAATCTCGGAAGACAAGATTGAGAAGGGGATTGAATTAATTATGATGGTTATTCAACCGTATATAAATGAAGGGGGGGTAGCTAAATGGAGAAAGAAAAAGATAAAATGTCAAGAAGAACATTTTTAAAGAAATCTGGGGCCACTTTTTTTATAGTGACTTGGGCTGGCATAACTTGGAGGGCGGTAGATCAAGGTGTTTTTAGTACAGGTAAAGGACCTGCCTTTGAGCCGTGGGATACCAGTAAAGAAAATGTCAAAACAGGCACACTTGCCCTTGTTAATAATGCCATTTTAGCTTCTAATCCTCATAATACACAGCCTTGGCTATTTAAAGTAACAGATAATTATATAGAATTGTATGCAGATGAGAGCAGAAATCTAGGAACTATTGACCCATTTAGAAGAGAGATGTTCATAGGATTAGGATGTGCCATTGAGAACATCATGTTATCTGCGGAAGCACATGGCTATGAATCAAGCCTTTTCTATAAACCGAATAGCTTGGATCCCTACTGTATTGCACGAATCAATCTCGAATCTGGTGAAAAATACGAATCTCCACTCTATAATGCCATCCCTTACCGACATACACATCGCGGAGCATATGATTTGGACCAACCAATCGAAAACAAAGTGCTTAATGAAATGGAAAATATCATTTTAGATGAGCTAAAGGTAAAGCTTTCATGGTTTACCACCCGTGATGAAAAAAATAAAATCGGTAATCTAATTGTACAGGCAACAGAAGCCATTATCTCTGATAAAGAAATGAGTGCAGATAGTAATAAATGGTTTAAGGAGAATTGGAAAGACATTCAAGAGGAACGCGATGGAATAACATTAGATGCACAAGGTGGCTCTAATCTAATAAGAGCATTTGGAAAAATATTACCTCCACTATCACATGAAAAAAATGATCAATTCTGGTTATCTGCAACTCAAAGCACCCATACAGCTACAGCCATGGCCTATGGTTTCATTTCTGTGAAAAATTCTAGTGATAACGAACAACGTGCAAGGGCAGGAAGAGCCTGGCAAAGAATTCATTTATACGGAACATCACTTGGAATAGGTATGCATCCCCTCAATCAATTAAATGAAATGGCAGATCGTGAGAAAGCTCTTCAGGCACCTGACCATTTTAGCGCCGAGTTAAAGAAGATTACAGACCCTTCATGGAATGGATTATTCATTTTTAGACTTGGTTACCCGTTAAAAGAAACAAATAAAAGTCCTAGAAGGGCAATAAGTGAAGTAGTTTTATAGAATTTGATCTATTCGATAAATCTAGTAGATGGGAGGCTGTCTAACAGTCTCTTTTTTTTTATGTTCTTATTTTTAAAGCTATTGAAAGCTCCATTTTCTATCTTATATTGGAAAATGTTAGAATATAGAGGGAAGGGGATACTATTTGATGGAAATTAAAAAGCTAGAATTAATGAATGTGAGAGAGATTTGGAGAAGTGAGCCAAGGAAGGTGGAATTTACTACTCTATTATTGTTAGAAAAGATAGCTGTTCCATACAATTAGTAATTGATAAAGCTAGTAATGAGTTAAATAAAAAGATTTTTGATTATATTTATTTATCCTATGAAGAAATAGAAAAAGGCTTTGGGGAACAAATAACCTGGAGGAGGATGGAGCAAAAGAAATCTAGTAGAATTCAAATCGATATGGAAGACTGCTCTCTAGACTCGATACTTGGGATGATGGATTGGATCAAATTGTCACCAAATTTATTAAATGGGAAAGAGTATTTACTCCAATTATTAGAAATATTTCAACACAAGCATTGGATTAATAGGTAATCAAAAATAAATATTTTTATAGATAACAGATTAAAGTAACATTGCTAAATCTAGACTACTCTCTATGACAAAGAGGTAGTCTTTTTTTGCGTTCTCACGATATTGCTGAAACCGTTAAAGAAAACACAGACTATTTCCCCATCTTCCTATTGAAAATAATTATCATTATCACTATAATAGGTATTATTGAGAAATGTTCTCATTCTGTATTCGTGGGGGGATATGACATGAATTTATATGATGTAACGATTATCGGTGGGGGTCCTGCTGGTTTGTATAGTGCTTTTTATAGTGGTTTGAGGAGTATGAAGACGAAGATTATTGAGGTACAGCCTGTTTTGGGTGGCAAGGTGAATATATATCCGGAAAAGATTTTGTGGGATGTTGGTGGACTTCCGCCAACTCAGGCACAGCAGTTTGTGCAGAATTTGGTTGATCAAGCGATGACTTTTTTGCCGACGGTTTGTTTGAATACGAAGGTGGAAGAGATAACGAAGCAAGGTGAGATATTTGTTATTTCAACGGATTCAGGGGAGGTTCATTATTCCAAAACCATCATTGTTGCAGTTGGTGGGGGAATTTTGAATCCTATTAAGCTTGAATTAGCAGGTGCCAAAAAGTATGAAATGGCGAATTTGCATTATACGATTCTTGGGCTGCAGCGCTTTCGTGGCAAAAAGGTCCTAGTTTCTGGTGGCGGAAATGGGGCGGTTGATTGGGCTGTGGAGCTTTTGTCTGTGGCGAAGGAAGTCGTTGTTGTATATCGCAAGGAACAATTAACTGCTCATGAGTCTCAGGTTGAAAAGCTGAAAGAGCATGGTGTGGAAATAATACTGCAGGCGGAAATCCAATCCTTACTTTCCAATTCTCATAAAACAGCGATTGAACAAGTGATTATTTCTCAAAATGGGGAAGAGTATCCGATCGATGTGGATGATGTGTTAATTTGCCACGGCTATAATCGGGAAGTGTCTTTATCGTTCGCTGATGATATTCAGCCAGTGCGTAAGGATGATTATTATTTAGTTAGCCAAGGTCAATGTAAGACATCGATTCCAGGGGTTTTTGGTGCTGGGGATGTTATTTCGTATGACGATAAAGTAAATCTGTTATTGGGTACGTTCCAAGATGCGGCGCTTGCTGTTAATAATGCGAAAATGTATATCGATCCAAAGGCAGATCAATATGCAATGGTGTCTTCGCATAATGATAAATTCAAAGAAAAGAATCAAGAGTTTTTCAAAAAAACAATTAGATAAACTAGTAATCTTTTACTAAAAATGCGTTGACATAAAGAAAAAAATGGATTAGATTAATTAAGAATGATAATCATTATCAACTAAAAACTTAATAGATTGGTAGGGGTACATATGCAAACGAAAAAATCATTTTTACTATTTTTAACGCTTGTGATGATGACAGCTTTCGCATTAGTAGGCTGCAATAGTCAGGTGTCAAATGGCGAGGCGGAAGAAAAAGAGACAGAAACTGCTCCGGCAACGGATTCAGAATATCCAATAACGATTACACACGCTTTAGGTGAAGCGGTTATTGAAAGCAAGCCAGAGCGTATTGCTACGATTCAATGGGCAAATCATGATGTTGCGTTAGCACTCGGCATCGTGCCAGTAGGATTTTCAGCTGCAAACTTTGGGGTGCAAGATGATAGCGGGCTATTGCCATGGACAAAGGAAAAATTAGCGGAGCTTGGAGTAGAAAATCCAAATGTTTTCCAGGATACAGATGGTTTAGACTTTGAGGCAATTTCAGACTCCAATCCAGATGTCCTTCTTGCCGCATATTCTGGAATTACACCAGAGGATTATGAGACTTTATCGCAAATAGCACCAGTTATTGCTTACCCAACATCAGCATGGACAACGACATGGCGTGAGCAGATTACATTCAATGCTGCTGGCATGGGGATGAAAGAAGAAGGAGAACAATTAATTAAGGATACAGAAGCTTTAATTGCTGACAAACTAAGTGCATATCCACAAATCGAAGGAAAAAAAGTAGTATGGGTGAATTTCTCTGCAAACGATTTATCTCAATTACATATATATACGCCGATTGATTCTCGTGTCGCATTTTTAAAAGAGCTAGGAATGACCTATCCAGAAGGTGTTACAGAACTAATAACAGATCCAACGAGCTACTCATTGAATTTAAGTGCTGAAAATGTAAAAGTGTTATTTGATGCAGACTTGATTGTTGGTTATGGAGATGCTGCTCTGTATGAAACGATTAAAGCAGATCCACTCATTGGAAAAATTCCTGCAGTGGAAAGAGGTTCTGTCGCGTTTATTACAAGTGACACACCACTAGTAGCAGCAGGAACGCCAAATCCACTTTCCATCGCATACACTATTGATGAATATTTAGAGCTACTAGGTGAAGCAATTGATAACATGGAAGAATAATTCCTCTTCAACTGATAAGCAATTAGTTTTACATGTACCGAAGTATTTTTCACTCGTACTTATGACAGGAATAATACTATTAATCGTGACAATCATTGCTTCGCTTGTATTAGGGGCAAGGATGGTGAGCTTCCCGGAATTAGTGAATGGGTTACTTTATCAAAACCCTGATTCTTACGGAACAAGTGTCGTCCAAAAGCGAATATCTCGTACGGTTTTTAGTTTATGCTGTGGTGTTGCATTAGGTATTGCAGGAGTTCTTATGCAGGCAGTGACTCGCAACCCATTGGCGGATCCAAGTATTCTAGGAGTGAATACAGGTGCAGCGTTGTTTGTTGTTAGTGGAATTACTTTTTTTCAAATAACATCAGCAGGACAATACATTGTGTTAGCTTTAGTTGGAGCTGCCCTTGTAGCTGCTTTTGTATTTGGAATAGGTTCCATGGGACGCGGAGGAGCGACACCAATTAAATTAGTATTAGCAGGAGCTGCAACTAGTGCAGCTCTTTCTTCACTTGTAACTGCCATTATGATTCCAAGTTCTTATGCGATGGACCAATTTAGATTTTGGCAAGTGGGGAGTGTGGGCTCAGGTTCATGGGATTCTATCACCATTTTTGCTCCTTTCTTACTTGTAGGAGTGACGATTGCATTTGTGTCAGCACCAGCACTAAATGCATTAGCATTAGGAGATGATGTCGCATCAGGACTAGGGGTAAGGCCGGGGTTGCTACGAGTGCTTGCGATTTCCGCAGGTGTTATTTTATGTGGAGTCACAACTGCTTTAGCAGGTCCTATCGGCTTTATTGGCCTT
This sequence comes from Sutcliffiella rhizosphaerae, assembly GCF_917563925.1. GTDB lineage: Bacteria > Bacillota > Bacilli > Bacillales > Bacillaceae_I > Sutcliffiella_A > Sutcliffiella_A rhizosphaerae. The sequence goes on along the minus strand of NZ_CAKJTJ010000050.1, from coordinate 2,329 downwards.
TTGGCAACCCATGCGATGCGTATGGTCGTTGGGACTGATTTACGTTTTTTAATCCCCATGTCTGCCTTAGCAGGGGCAATTATTTTAACATTAGCGGATGTGGCAGGCAGGCTGCTTGGAAGTCCTGGAGAGCTTGAAGTGGGTATTCTTACAGCGTTTATTGGTGCACCAATCCTTATCTTACTTGCTAAGAAGTCGAAGGTGAGGTCATTATGAGAACTCAGATTGGTGAAATGAATTTTATTATGGCAGGGATGCGTAAAAGAAGAAGGCGCTGGATGTTTATTACTTCGCTATTACTTCTTTTATCCCTCATTCTTATGTGTGCGATGCTCTTGTTAGGGAATACGATCTACCCAGTAAGTGTCGTTGTTCGTTCTTTAATGGGAGAAGAAATAGCAGGAGCTAATTTTGCAATAAATACGATTCGATTACCCCGAATGATAGCTGGGGTTTTAGCGGGCTTTGCCTTTGGTGTGGCGGGGTATATTTTTCAAACGATGCTACGTAACCCACTTGCCAATCCAAATATTTTAGGAATCACCTCAGGCTCAAGTGTTGCTGCTGTATTCTGTATTACAGTCTTACATGCTAGTAATACGGTTATTTCGATAGCAGCAGTAATAGGTGGAGTCATTACTGTCATCATCATGTATCTTTTATCACGTGGCCGCTGCTCCTTTTCAATTGGTCGCATCATTATTATTGGTATTGGAATGCAGGCAATGCTGGATGCTGTCATATTATTTTTGATGTTAAAAAGTTCTCAACAAGACATCCCGGGAGTACTTAGATGGTTAAGTGGCAGTTTGAATGGCGCAAAAATGGGGGAGATACTGCCGTTACTAATCGTCGTTGTTGCGTTTACTCCACTCATGCTCATCCTTGGAAAGCAGTTAAGCATGCTGGAATTAGGAGAACAAATGGCACTATCACTTGGTGTAGCTACAGATAGAATGCGTATTACTTTAATCATAACTTCTGTCATAATGATTGCCATTGCTACAGCTACCACAGGCCCGATTGCCTTTGTGTCATTTTTAGCGGGACCTATTGCCAATCGATTAGTCGGAGTTAGTGCGTCAAACATTCTCCCGGCAGGACTAGTAGGTGCTAACCTTGTATTATTTGCAGATTTAATCGGCCAGTTTGCTTTTGAATATCGATATCCAGTCGGTGTAATTACTGGAATACTCGGAGCACCGTACTTAATTTATTTACTCATCCGAATGAGCCGAAAAGGAGAATTGTAATGAGCCATACACATGACTTTCGAGTTGGCGGACTTGTTTCTGGCTATGAAAATAAAACCATTATTCATGGAATTGACCTTGAAGTCCCTAAAAATAAAATAAGTGTCATTATCGGTGCCAACGGCTGTGGAAAATCAACCCTGCTAAAAACAATGGCCAAGCTCATTAAGCCAACTGCAGGAGATATCACGCTCAATGGGAAAGCCATACATAAATACCCACCAAAGCAATTGGCACGCATGGTCGGACTCCTCCCGCAATCGCCAGTCGTTCCAGACGGGATTACCGTTGCAGACTTAGTTGGGAGAGGAAGATTCCCACATCAATCGCTATTCAGCGGCTGGTCGAAAAAGGATTATGAAGCCGTGGAAGAAGCAATGGAGTTTATGAACATCACAGAATTTGCTAATCACGATATTGACGAACTATCAGGTGGTCAAAGACAGCGAGTCTGGATTGCCATGGCACTTGCCCAACAAACAGATATACTATTTCTAGACGAGCCAACCACGTTTTTAGATATCACCTACCAAATTGAAATACTAGACTTACTAACAAACTTAAATCGTAAATACGGTACAACGATTGTAATGGTCTTACACGATATCAATCTATCAGCTCGCTATGCAGACTATATTTTTGCAGTAAAGAGCGGAAAGCTCGTAGCAGAAGGAAGCCCAACAGAAGTACTGACTAGTGATCTAGTAAAATCGGTTTTTGATTTAAATTGCTTAGTCATCCCAGATCCAATATCAGAGACTCCTTTAATTATTCCAAAAGGGCGTTACCATGTGAAAAGTTGAGGTTGGTGTGTTCCTAAAGTTTTTTAGAATAGTTATTTTCAAACAAACGTTTGATCAATAATTTTTTTCGTGTTGTGATGATAGGCGTAAAAGAAGTTCGGTAATTATCGACTATTTTTTCAAGGTATATTGAAATAGAAAAAAGGCAAAATGAAAGAGGCTGGGACAAAACTAAAGAACACAAACAAAAAGACGAACAATATAATGGCCGACAATAAATACCGCTATTGATTTCCGTGCAAGACTTCGCTTTCCGCGGGTGACCCGCGAGCC
>NZ_CAKJTJ010000049.1 GCF_917563925.1 Sutcliffiella rhizosphaerae | reverse complement strand
AATATAATAATAATCGTTACCAATGGGGATTAAAGAAAATGACCCCGGTTCAATACCGAGGTCATTTACTAGCCGCATAGGTCTTTTTTATAAACTGTCCATTATTTGGGGTACAGTTCAAAATCATCGCTGACGGGATTTTTTAATTTGTCCCTAAACTAATAGGTTGTTACAATTCGTAAAAGTAGGTTGTGAGACATTATACTTGAATATTTCTTAAAGATTACGAGTTTCTTGTAATGCATTTAAAGGGTAATCACTTTCTATGCACAAGCCTTCTAAATTCTAATGGGGTGATCCCTTCTACTTTTTTAAACAGCTTGGAGAAATAAGTAACATCTTCCATGCCTACTTCCCTAGAAATAGCAGAAACTTTATATTCTGTTTCAGCAAGGAGCCTTTTCGCATGATGTAACCGATAATGAGATAAATATTGCATAGGACTAATACCGATTGTTTTTTGCATGCACCTTGTTAAATAATCAGGGTGAAAGTTTAGTGATTCTTTTAAAACAGTCATAGATAATTGCTGTTTGTAATTTTCCTGAATAAACTTCATCGCACTTTCACAAACCTTCTCGGTTGCACTAGGTATGGAAAATGCCTCTTTTTGCAGTTGGATGATAAACTCTGAGAACTGTAATTGCTGTTGCAAATAATGATCTGGAACATGCGCATCACCAATATTCAATAAAGCAGCAAGCTGGCCTTCGACAATTTCCCTTCTTTTTACTTCTCCATACTGCGGAAGATGAAACAGGTAATGGCCAACTTCTGTAAAGGTTGGCTCTTTTTTATACACATAAGACCAATCTAGTTCTTTATCTTCTACCATTTCGTACTCATTATCATCTATTACAAAATGCAACCAAAAATAATCAGTTTGATCTGTACAATCAGCATAACCTTCATGTCTTTTTCCTGGCACCAAGATTACATACTGACCCTCGCCCACTTCAAATTGCTTATCACCTTCTTGCATATATAGAGTTCCTTTTTTTACATATAAAAGATCAAAAACAGAAAAGATTCTGGAGAAATGATGCTCCCCTTGAAAAAACGTAGATTCTCCACCTCGAATAAATACTGGAAATGGCGGAATGGACATAGCAATCATAGACACTCTTTACACCTCAAGTCGGGATATTCCAATAAGAATCGATTTCATCTCTTTATATTATAACCAAATGCAGTTAAACTAGGTATGGTTTTATGTCGGAATCATCAAAAGGAGTAACCTCATGAAAGAAAAAAATACAACAAAATTAACGTTATTTGCTTTAACCTGGCCAATATTCATTGAAGTGTTATTACATATGTTAATGGGGAATGCGGATGTCTTAATGCTTAGCCAGTATTCAGACGACTCCGTAGCAGCTGTAGGAGTGGCAAATCAAATTCTCTTCATGTTAATAGTCATGTTCGGGTTTATCGCAACAGGAACTTCTATACTAATCGCACAATACCTGGGAGCTAAGAACAGAAGCATAGCTGCCGAAGTGACGGTTGTATCACTATTTGCCAATTTAATCTTCAGTGTTGTTATTAGCCTTATAGTGTTTCTTTTCAGCTCTCAATTACTGTTACTAATGGACCTTCCTCCAGAATTACTTTCAGAAGCGGATACTTATCTGAAAGTGGTTGGCGTATTTTCCTTTTTACAAGCCCTTATCATAACTGCTGGTGCAACGATAAGAAGTTACGGATTCACCAAGGATGCCATGTACGTGACTATAGGGATGAATATTCTAAATGTCATTGGAAACTACCTTTTTATTTTTGGACCATTCGGCATTCCTGTCCTTGGGGTAGAAGGTGTTGCAATATCAACTGTTTTCAGTCGGGCAATCGGGTTAATCGTGATCACCCTTCTTCTTTTTAAAAGAATTGAAGAGCCTTTGCCATTTAAAAGAATCTTTAAGCTCCCTATTATACATGTGAAAAATCTATTGAAAATTGGAATACCATCTGCTGGTGAGCATCTTTCTTACAATACTTCTCAACTAGTCATCACGTATTTTATTGTTATGTTAGGAACGAATGCGTTAACAACAAAGGTATATGCCCAAAGCTTAATGATGTTTATTTATCTGTTTAGCGTCGCCATTAGTCAAGGAACTCAAATAATAATTGGACATCAAATTGGAGCAGGCAAAGTGGAAGAAGCCTATAAGAGATGTCTAAAAAGCTTGAAACTTGCCATAGCGATATCGATTTTAACCGCCATACCTTTTGCATTCTTTTCAGACTCATTACTAGCAATATTCACTTCAAACTCTGAAATTATTGCACTTGGAGGAACGTTGATTCTCCTCACTATCATTTTAGAACCAGGACGCTCTTTCAATTTGGTTGTTATTAATGCCTTGCGTGCGGCCGGTGATGTAAAGTTCCCTGTTTATATTGGTATTTTATCAATGTGGGGAGTCGCTGTGACAGTTTCATATATTTTAGGTATTCATTTTGGACTCGGTCTAATCGGTGTGTGGATAGCCATGATATTAGATGAATGGCTGCGTGGAATTATTATGCTACTTCGATGGAGATCAAGAATTTGGGTAAACAAATCTTTTGTACAGCAGAAAGCTTCTTAAATAATAAAATCTAAACTAGTGAAAGTGGTGCCAAAACTAAAGGCACCACTTTTTTTGTAATAATCCCCTCATTCCCCTTTCCTTTCCACAAAATCACCTCCATTTTAACAATTGTAAGAAAACCTAACATACTTGTAAACGTTTTCGACAGAATTTTTTGATAATTCCTCTTGCAAGCTGCCGATTTATCTAATATGATAAAAAACATAACTATATATGTTAGAAAATATAACACAAAAAAGTCACATTTAAATTCAAAAAGGAGTGAAAAAAATGAAGAAAGTAGAAGCGATTATTAGACCTGAAACCTTCCGTACCCTTCGCGAAAAATTAGAAGAGGTCGGCATTAATGGTTTAACAGTTTCAGAAGTAGCTGGATGCGGTCAGCAAAAAGGTCAACAAGGGTTGTTCAGAGGCAACACATTCGAGATTAAGTTATTACCAAAAGTAAAAGTAGAAATGGTAGTTGAATCAGAATATGTGGATGAAATTGTTCAAATAATCCAAGAGACCTGCTCCAGTAATACAGTGGGAGATGGCAAGATATTCATTTATACCATTGAAGATGCTATTCGTATTCGAACAGGCGAAAGTGGAAAACTGGCAATTATTTAACTACATTGGAGAGGGTGTTACTAGATGAAGAAAAAAATTGGTTTACTTGTTACAGGAGGTCTTCTAGTCAGCAGTACAGCTCATGCGCAAGCACCATCAGTAGAAGCGTTAAGTATTTCACTTGATATGGTGTGGGTGATGGTAGCAGCATTATTAGTATTTTTTATGCATGCTGGATTTGCGATGTTAGAATCAGGGTTTACACGTTCTAAAAATGCCCTAAACATTCTTATGAAAAATTTCTTAACGATTTCTATTGCGGCGGTTCTCTACTTAGCAATTGGATATGCCCTTATGTTTGGAAGTTCAGGTGGTGGCTTTTTAGGTCTTGATGGATTCTTCCTAACTGGTCATGAAGATCAAATTGGCTTTTTCATCTTCCAGGCAATGTTTGCTGCTACTTGCGCAACCATTATATCTGGTGCTGTAGCAGAACGAATGAAACTGAGCAGCTATATTTTACTTACTGTCGCAATGACAACTTTCATCTATCCAGTTGTTGGTCACTGGGTTTGGGGAGGAGGCTGGTTAGGCGAGCTTGGTTTTTCTGATTTTGCTGGATCCACTGTCGTTCACTTAACTGGTGCTTTAGGTGCAATTGTGGCCGTCAAGTTTCTTGGTGCACGGATCGGGAAGTACGAAAATGGTAAGGTAAATGTGATTCCTGGACATAATATTCCCTTAGGTGCGCTTGGAGTATTTATTTTATGGTTAGGTTGGTTTGGTTTCAACGGAGGAAGTACATTAGCAGCAGATCCAACTCTCATTCCTCATGTAATAACGACTACGATGTTATCTGCTTCGGCAGGAGTACTTGTATCTGCGCTTTACACACGCTTACGCTATAAACGTGTCGATGCATCATTAACCCTTAATGGCGCACTTGCTGGGCTAGTCGGGATAACTGCAGGTACCGGCGAAGTATCTCCTATTGGTGCGATTTTTGTCGGGATGGTAGCTGGTGTCATTCTAGTAGAAGCTGTTACCTTTATTGACCGAAAAGCAAAAGTAGATGATCCTGTCGGAGCAATCGCAGTTCATGGTGTATGTGGCATTTGGGGTACACTTGCTGTTGGATTATTTTCTACTTCAACTGGCCTATTTTATGGAGGGGGAGTTACACAACTTGTAATACAAGCAGTTGGTATTCTGGCAGTTATGGCTTGGACCGTAGGAACCGCCTCTCTTTTCCTCTATATCGTGACAAGATTTACAAGTATCCGTGTTACGAAAGAAGAAGAAATTACAGGTCTCGACTTCTCAGAACATGGATCATCCGCATATGAATTCAAAGAAACGTTATTCTCTGATAATAGCTCTACACCAGAGTTCGGTACAGGTCTTGTCCATCGATTGGATAACCTAGGTAAAACATCTACAAAAGTTAAGCAGGTATAATTTCATTTCTCTGAGATTAATAGAATGAAAAAAGCGATCCTTGTTTTATGCATGGAATCGCTTTTTATGTGTAATGAGCTGTTCTCTTACTATAAATATTAATATCTAAAATTTTTCTTTATATCCAGTAAAAATCGGCTTTTAGACTGTTCATTTTCTATATATTACTTTCCCATGAGAGTAATCGTTATTACGTCAACCAAATAATTCAGAAAAGTGAAATCTGCCTTTAAAAAAGAGCATTCTTTGGGATTCACATAAGCTGTGAAATAATCTGTGATTTTTCGTTGTTTGTCACATACTGCTTTTTCTTAAAAACATTGTACCCCTTCTGCCTAATGACATATAAAATAGCGCGGTATAGATAAGCAGCACTCTTAACGGGAACCCTGGAATGCAAGGGATACATATGAATGGAACTCATAGCCTGTTTATATAAAAACTCTGCTTTCAATGCCAATTCCTCCCATACAGATATAAACTTTATATTGATAATATGTTTTTTGAGCTCCTCAACAGAATAACCTGCCTTTTCAAGTTTATGAATCGGTATGTAAATCCTACCACGGTCCAAATCTTCTCCAATGTCCCGCAAGATGTTGGTAAGTTGCATTGCTTGCCCAAGAGCAATAGCATCTTTTTTTAGCTTTTCTTTGTTTTTGGGTGCCAGTATTGGTAAAATCATTAATCCAACTGTACCTGCGACATAATAGGAATAATTAAGCACTTCCTTTTCAGTGAAATAATTCTTTTTATTCAAATCCATTTCCTGACCGATAATCATATCATGAAATGCTTTCGTGTCCATTTCATAGGTTTGGAAAACATCCTGCAAGGCAATCCACATCGGTTGGGATGATGGGAGATTCCCATTAATAAATGAAGCATATTGCTGCTTGAATTTTAGTAACTCCTGTTTAGGACTGCGCCCTTCATCTACGATATCGTCAACCTGTCTACAAAAAGCATACACAGCCCATACCGCCTTCCTTTTATCAGGTGGCAATAACGTAAAGGCCTTGTAAAAGGTTTGGGAATTTTCTTTAATAATTGATTCACAATGATGATACGCATATGCTACATTCATAAAAAATCCACTCCTTTGTTGATGAGAAAAAAACAAATCTAGGAATAATCCAACCTGGCAGAAACCTTATACATTGAAAGTCTATCTTTGTTTCCATTAGGATATCGGCAAACTAATAAATCTTTTGTTTTTCCTCTATTAAATCTGTTGTTATTTTGGCAGATTCTAAAATAGTTGGCAGTCCACTCCCTGGATGTGTCCCTCCACCAACAAGCCAACAGTTCTTCAATTCTTCAAAGTCGTTATTAGGGCGTAAAACCATCATTTGGGAAAGCTGATGACCTAGATTAAACGTTGCTCCTTTATAAATAAATTTTTCTTTTTCCCAATCCCTCGGAGTAATTATTTTTTCTACTTCTATGTGACTTCGAATGTCATCACATCCGCCTTTCTTTTCCAAAATGTCTAAAACAAGGTCTCTGAACTTTTCTTTGTTTTTTTCCCAGTCGATCTTACTAAAATTATTTGGTACTGGCGCAAGAATATAGAGAGTTGACTTACCCTCTGGAGCTAATGTATCATCTGTAACACAGGCATTTTGCACATAAATAGACGGATCTTTTGGGATTGTTTTTATTTTTGTTATTTCTTCCATATTCTTTTTGTAATCTTCTGCAAAAATAATGGTATGATGCTGGAGTTTATATAATTTATCTAGTCCTAAATACATCATGAACGTGGAACATGAGTATTTCTTCTTTTCTAGTTTCTTTTTAGAGTATTTTTTTAAAGTACCCTCATCAACGAGATTAGTCATAACATGAGCAAAATCTCCATTTACCACAACTTCATCAGCATTCATCTCTAGCCCACTTTCAAGAACTACTCCTTTTACTTTTCTTTCTTCAATCCATAGTTTTTTCACACCTGTATTCAGGAGAATTTCCCCTCCATTTTCCCGTACAATTTGTGACATTACCTTTGTTAGTTTGTTTACTCCTCCGATTGGATGATGGATTCCATAAGCATGATCCATCCATGGAAGAATAGAGAATATTCCTGGACACTCCCAAGGAGACATCCCTAAATATTTTGACTGAAAAGTAAATGCCCATTTTAGCTGATCAGATTTAAAGTATTTGTCAAGTTGCTTATAAAGATTCCTTCCAAAACCCAGATGTGGCAAAGCCTTCAGAATTTCCCATTGAAAATAATGATAGAAGCGATCCATTTTTTTTTCGATAATCGGTTTCAGGGCTGACATTCGTTTTTCTGTATCCTTCATAAAACGACCATACCCCTCTCCTTCTCCAGGAAAATACCTTTCAATTGTTTCCTTCATCTTTTCAGGATCTCTCGAAACAGAGAATAATTTATCTGGAAAGATAAGATTATACATGTCCTTTACCTCTTTTAGTTCTAAATAATCATATAGATTGCGGTTGCATCTATTAAAAAGCTCTTCAGCAATTTGAGGCATATTAAAAAAAGTGGGTCCTAAGTCAAAGATGAAATCTTTCATTTTGATGGAGGAACTTCTTCCACCGACATAATCTAGCTTTTCTAAAACTGTGACATCATATCCTTTTGAAGTAAGCAGCATGGCTGCACCTAACCCACCAGGTCCAGAACCAATAACTATTATTTTCTTACTCATTCAGAAATGCTCCCTTCCTTGCGAAATAAAATCCATTTTAAACTCTCAAAATAAAAATATTGCATGTCTTTTCTATAGAAAAATAAAAACCCCTAGATAGGAGTTCTTATAGCATTATAGAATACATCGTGATAGCTTTATAGCGTACAAATCAAAGGCTCGTAATATGGTTATTGGATTTAGATATGAGGAAAGTTTGATTATCACTTGGATTTAAAATCTACTAATGATATTTTCAAAAGTCACCACATATATTTTCTTTCCCTAATCGAAAAAAATTACTCCTTTACTGTAACTCCATACTGAGTAAACCATACATGTATCTGTGCAAGATGTGCCAATAATTGTGGACCAGTCATTAATTGACCAAACCATGGTACTTGAAAGGTTTTTCCTTCAGAAGCCATTATCTCCTGCAACTGCTTTTTATCCATAAATTCAAGAATAGGAGAGGTGTTATCTTCTAATATTTCTGACATCCAATTCTTTACTAGTTTTGTGTACACAGGATGGTGTGTTTTCGGATAAGGACTTTTCTTTCGATAAAGTACTTCTTTAGGTAATATACCTTCAAGAGCTTTTCTTAAAAGTCCTTTTTCTCTGTTTTCGAGCATTTTCATTTCCCAAGGGATATTCCATGCATACTCTACGAGACGATGGTCAGCAAATGGAACCCTCACTTCCAAACTAGCTCCCATACTCATTCTGTCTTTGCGATCCAGTAATGTTGTCATAAACCAGATCATATTCAAGTAGAATAATTCTCTTCTTCTAGCTTCTAACAGACTTTCCCCTTCAAGTCTTGGAGTTTCAGCTCTAGTCTCTTCATACTTTGCGGTTATATATTCCTCTAATTTCAGCTTTTTCCTCCATTCTGGCCTAAGTAGATCCATTCTCGCCTGAGTCGAACGCATCCAAGGAAAGTTGCTTGATGCTAAATCTTCGGCACGATGAAACCATGGATAACCTCCAAATATTTCATCTGCACATTCACCAGATAAACTGACAACATAGTTTTGCTTAATTTCCCTACAGAACCATAGTAATGAAGAATCGATATCTGCCATCCCTGGTTGATCACGTACCATGACAGCCTCTTTAAGATACGCTGCCAAATTGGTTTGAGAAATTATTTTTTGATTATGGACAGTTCCAAAGGTGTCTGTCATTATATTAATCCACTTTTCATCAGAATTTGGCTGAAATTCATTCTCTTTAAAATATTTATCATTTTCTTCATAGTCAATGGAATACGTATTTAATGGGGGCTTCCCTTCATTTTTAAAAGCATTGGCAGCAATAGCTGTAATGGCACTTGAATCCAGCCCTCCTGATAAAAAAGTACACACTGGTACATCCGATACAAGCTGTCTTGTAACAGCGTCCGTAAATAAGTAACGCACCTTTTCTATCGTTTCATCCAAGCTATCTAAATGAGGTTTACTTTCCACATTCCAGTATCGCTTAATTTTTAATCCTTCATTTTTAGAATAAATAAGAAGATGTGCTGGTCTTAATTCATTTATATCGTGGAATAAACCATGACCAGGTGAACGCGATGGGCCTAAACCAAAGATTTCTGCTAATCCATCGTACCCGACTGCACTAGATACTTCAGGGTGCGCTAATATTGCTTTTAATTCAGAGCCAAATAATAGCTTTCCGTCTTTTTCATGGTAAAATAACGGTTTTACCCCAAGTCTGTCTCTAGCAATAAAAAGTTGTTCCCTCTCTTCATCCCAGATAGCAAAAGCAAAGATTCCATTTAGATGATGTACACATTCTTCTTTCCATTCGATATATGCTGTCAAGAGGACCTCTGTATCTGAATGTCCTTTGAATTGATAACCTCTGTTTAGTAATACTTTTCTAATGTCCTCTGTGTTATATAGCTCCCCGTTATAACAAATAGTATATTTTTTTTCTTCCTTTGATCTTGACATAGGTTGTTTGCCACCTTCAATATCCACGACAGCAAGGCGTTTATGCCCAAACCCAGCCCGATTATGCATCCAGACATTTGTATCATCTGGCCCCCTTAACGATAAAGTCTCTGCCATTTTCTTTACTATCTCTTTCTCTGCCTTTAAATTCCGTTTCCAGTCTATCCATCCAGTAATCCCGCACATTTTGTCTTATCCACTCCTCTATATGTTGCATGGCTTTTTTATCCTATGCGAGGAATGCTTATAAGATGAACTTGAAATGCCCCCCACCTTATGTTTTGAATGTTTGTCTTTTTAACTCCCTCAAACTAATGCAGTATATTAATTACCAATATTCAATGAGCAAACTGGGTATAGTAAAAGAAAAGCGAGTACGTTATGAAAAAATCTGTTGCCGTTTAAAGGATTTAGAAGTAGGGAAGAATGGCAAACACAACGGATTACCTAAACAAAACTTGTATCATTGGAGGATAGCACTGTGAATCTTCAAGAAAGAAAACGCATTATATTCGAACAAAAAAGATCATACACTTGTGGAACGGTTGAAAATATTAATGATCAATGGATTTTTTTTGAAGCGGAAGACGATGAAGCCTTTTTGCTTGTGGAAATTACAGAGGATGGAATTGAAATTTTACTTTCCAACGAATGGGTTCCTGGTGTATTCATGGAAACTGGACAAGTGCTTCTACATACAAAACACCTTTATGAGTTGAATAATGGGGATGCAGTTCGAGTTAGAAAAAGATTGCCTCAAGCCTATATGGAATGGCTAGAAGAATTATCTGTAGATGCATTTACCAACTTCACTTCCCTTTTAAACAAGTCCAACATTTCTTTATATGATTGCATCTATTGTCATAACACGATGCAATTTATGGATTTAGTAAAAGAACCTAGCGGTGTTAATTTCCTCGTTTTTGACAACGAGGCATTCATCTGTTCAGTCCAGCATCATTTCTCACGAGGGAAATTGATAACTGACAGATTTGAATACACATTACAAACAGGGAAGCGTTATTTGTTTACAAACCTAGAACATAAGAAAGCTGAATAAATAAGCACTTTTTTCAAATGAATTGTTTCTATTAACTGATAATAAGGTCGGCTTCAGGAATTTTCATTTTAACTAAATACTTGAACTGAGCACCAAGTAACAAATATTACGTGTTATTAGTAAGGTTTTTAAAGCAAAAGCGTTTGCGAAAAACAGTCAAAAATTAAAAGCTTAGGTAAAAGACCTAAGCTCAGACTGTTGACAAACCCAAATTATTTTTAGATTTGTATTTAACTGTTGATCTTCGTTGCAGACGCTTCGCTTTCCGCGGGCGGTCCGGGAACCTCCTCGGGCTGCGCCCTGTGGGGTTTCCCATGTCCCTTCCTCCCGCAGGACAAGGAAGGCTTCGGCAGCCATTCATCGCACGAAGAAAATGTGTCAGCATTTTCGAGGAGTCTGCGCGTCTTCCACTACGATCAACAAGGGAATTGCATGGATTTAAATAAAAATGTACCATTGTCTACACACTGAGCTTAGGTAAAAGACCTAAGCTTTCAATAAGTATCACATCGGCAAGCTGAATCCTAAATGTAAGATATACGCAAGTGCCACAATAAAAAGAACCCAAAAGACAACAGTAGGTTTTCCTTTTCTAGTTCGGACTGCAATCATTTCCATCAAACCAATTACAACGATACCAAGAACCATTTTCAAAACATATTGGCCATTTGTAATCCAACCCCAACCTAATTGTAAACCAGTCACCACTATCAATATGTAGAATAAACGAAGTACCATGGAAGTAATTTTGGCACCTTTTGCCTTACCTGCTTTGGTTAGTATAAGAACCACAACAAATAAAATTAACGCAATAGCCCATGTTGAAATATGTGCATGTGTCATTTAATTCTCCTCCTCTATCAAACTCAAAACTACTTGTATCATACCATAGTAAGACAAAAAAACTAAACAAATTACTTTCTATAAGATTTTGTATTTTATCAATGATATAATACGTTTGAAAGCCATTACATTGATTAAATGGAGGTATTTCATAAATGACTACGAAAACACATGATATTATTAGCATCACTGAAAAATACGGCGCAAACAATTACCACCCACTTCCTATTGTTATTTCCAAAGCTGAAGGTGTTTGGGTGGAAGATCCAGAAGGCAATAAATATATGGATATGTTAAGTGCTTATTCAGCCGTCAATCAAGGACACCGTCATCCTAAAATCATTCAGGCACTCAAAGACCAAGCAGACAGAATTACCTTAACATCTCGAGCTTTCCATAATGACCAACTTGGACCATGGTATGAAAAAATGGCTAAGCTTACGAAAAAGGATATGATTTTGCCAATGAATACTGGTGCAGAGGCAGTTGAAACAGCTGTCAAAGCTGTACGTCGTTGGGCATACGAAGTAAAAGGTGTGCCAGTTAACCAAGCAGAAATCATCGTTTGTGAAGACAATTTTCACGGGCGAACTATGACTGCAGTATCGATGTCATCCAGTGAAGAATATCAACAAGGTTTCGGTCCCATGCTTCCTGGAATTAAAGTCATTCCATATGGCAGCATCGAGGCGTTAAAAGGAGCTATTACCCCTGATACTGCGGCTTTCATATTTGAACCAATTCAAGGAGAAGCAGGGATAAACATTCCGGAAGAAGGTTTTTTAGCGGAAGCCTACAACATATGTAAAGCAAACAATGTCCTGTATGTAGCTGACGAAATTCAAGCTGGTCTAGGACGTTCCGGAAAACTTTTTGCATGCGATTGGGAAAGTATTGTGCCAGATATGTATATCTTAGGAAAAGCACTTGGCGGAGGAGTATTTCCTATCTCATGTGTTGCCGCCAACAAGGACATTTTGGGTGTGTTCAACCCAGGCTCCCATGGATCCACATTTGGAGGGAATCCACTAGCATGTGCTGTTTCCATTGCGGCATTGGATGTTATTGAGAATGAAAAACTTGTAGAACGTTCTTATGAGTTAGGTGAATACATGATGAAAGAATTGCGTACAATCAACAATCCATTAATTAAAGATGTTCGTGGACGCGGTTTATTTATTGGGGTAGAGCTGACAGAGGAAGCACGCCCATATTGTGAAAAGCTGAAAGAAGAAGGTTTATTGTGTAAAGAAACGCATGAAACGGTAATCCGCTTTGCACCTCCATTAGTCATATCTAAAGAAGATCTGGACTGGGCTATTACAAAAGTTAAGAAAGTATTATCTCTTTAGATAGATAAGTGAATACGCTTTGACCAGTTCACCAAGCAGAAGATTCAGCTAATGAAGAAAAACAAAAGAAGTTCGGAACGAAAAGCTCCGAACTTTTTTTGTTTAGTTATTCTACGATATTCCTTAGAGAACCAATACCATCGATACTTATTTCTATTACATCTCCTCTTTTTAAAAATTTGGGTGGATTAAATCCTTTGCCAACTCCTGCAGGGGTCCCCGTAGCAATAATATCGCCTGGTTCTAATGTCATACCTTTTGACAAAGTCGAAATAATTTCTGGTAGTGAAAAAATCATTAATTCCGTAGACGCTTGCTGACGGAGCTCGCCATTAATTCTAGTTGATAGCAAAACATTTTGCGGATTGGTAAAGGCCGATTTATGTACAAGTACTGGGCCCATTGGACAAGAACCGTCCAAGCTTTTTCCAAGGAAGAATTGTTTATGTTTCGTTTGTAAATCTCTTGCGGTGATATCATTAAGGATGCTATATCCGAACACATAATCCATTGCTTCTTCCTCTGAAATTCCCGTCCCTTTTTTACCAATTACGATAGCTAGCTCTCCTTCATAGTCTAATTGACTTGTTACTCCTGCATGCAATGGTATAGAAGTGTCATGGCCAATTACAGTTGTAGGTGCTTTCGTAAAAATCATAATATGTTCAGGAATATCTGCCTCGTTCCCCATCTCAAGGACATGATCCTTATAATTCTTTCCCACACATAGTATATTTTTCAGTGGTCTTGGAATAGGTGCAAGAAGTGTTATGTCTGATATTTTATATACATATGAAGAAGTCTCATCCTGTTTATTAATCCATTCCTTTATTTCTAATACATTTTCTACAAACGTTTCTCCGAGCTCCAAGCATTGTAAAAGCGTTGACGGTAAAGGAGTAGCCATTCCCATGGCATGACTCGCCTTTGCAAGATCCAAAATTTCTGTAAGGGTCTCATCCACTAATCCATAAAATATATTCCCTTCCTTTTCAACCGTAACAAATCGCATCAAACTTCCTCCTTATAAACAATGTTTTCCCGTAGCGTCTGTTGATTCGAGTAGTAATTTGTTATATTATGACATGTTTTATCGAAGTGCTTTTTTTATGCATATAAACGTGTAATAATGAACAAAACACGTATGTGTCTTAATTTCAAGGTAATGGAGAAGAAGTGAATGTTAGCGTTAAAGATCGAATTAAAGCGGAAGCAAATGATTCATTGTGCAAAAGAATACGGATTTACGGCAGCTCAAACCGTTAGATGTAGTCAGGAGCTCGACTTACTCCTTAACAAGCAGACGAAACATCAACTACAAATAATTCAACAACCAAATACCTATTCCTTTGCTCAATGAGAAGATGTGAAGCACTTAGCTCACATCTTTTTTAAATTTTGGTCTTATTCCATAAGTACCTGCTCTCCACAACCATTCCATTGGACCATAATAAAATTTATTTACCCAAAACTTACTAACGACCACTTGGAAAATATAGAACCCAATGACTAGCAATAGACCATAGAACGGAGTGAATGATCCATATAAACCAAGCCCATAACTATAAAACACAGTCGAAAAGACTACAGATTGCAAGAGATAATTAGACAGACTCAACTTTCCAACGTATTGCAATGGCGACAAAATTTTCTTCCCAATATCCGTTCTCGTAGCAAGAACTACCGTTAGAAAATAAAAAATGGCGCTTGCTGGTCCCCCAATTCCATCTTGAAGGTACTCAGTCAAATAGTTTTTCTCCGTATAATATGGGAGCAATTTAAACATAACAGCTAACATAAAGGTAATTAGCCATAGCTTCCTAAAAATTCCTAACTTGTCTTCTACATTCGTTAGCCATCCTGACTTTGCGGCCGCAGCCCCAAAGAAAAACATTGGTAGTACAGCGAGTGCAATAAAAATAAAACCTGAAACATTCACATAGGACCAATCAAAAATTCTTTGACTCGTAATCTCCCAAAATGACCCGTTAGCGTAAATATTTAGAGATTGTTCGACTAAACCTTCTAGTTGGACATATGGATCTATCCCCCCCAATGCTAACATCGTTAACATTAGCAGCGAGGACAGGAGAATGGTGGGAACAAAAACTAACGACAAACCTATCCACATCATTACCTTTGGAGATAAATTTCTAACTAAAAGCAAAACAAATCCGCAAATAGCATATGTAATTAAAATGTCGCCATGCCAAATAAAAAATGCATGTAAAATCCCAATGATTAATAAAACGATTAACCGTTTTGAAAAATATTTTGGCACAGATAAGTTCTTCTCTGCCACCCTTTTAGTAAAAATGATAAATCCATAACCAAACAGAAACGAAAACAATGTATAAAAGCTGGCTTGTGCCATAATATCAATTGCATTTACCACGAAAATATCTTTCGTATCTGTCCAATAACTGTTCTGGTTAATATACAATATCGGAGCAAAAAAAGATGGCATATTAACTAGAAAAATCCCCAAAATAGCGAAGCCTCTTACAATATCTAAAGCTACAATCCTTTCTCTCTCTTGAATTGGTGCAGCTTGCATTATTCATCCTCCTTATAAATCATCATAAAATTTATTATAGCGCTTTTACCTAAATATTCCTATCTCCAAAACTACCCTTTCCTTAATTGTACACTCACCTTACCAGGCGAATGTCATACTATATAGAAAAGCGAAGCGCCTCGTTCAGCCCCGACAAGCATAAGACGAGGTGGCGAGAAGGTTGGGTTTTACCTTCTTGACGCATCGGCTTATGACCTCGAGGGGCTAGGCGCTGCAGCTAGACCATCAGAAAAGCGGAAGCGCCTTGAACAGCCCCGACAAGCATAAGACGAGGCGGTAAGAAGGTTGGGTTTTACCTTCTTGACACATTGGCTTATGACCTCGAGGGGCTAGGCGCTGCAGCTAGACCATCAGAAAAGCGAAAGCGCCTCGTTCAGCCCTTGATACATCCCTATCTTTTTAAAAAGGAGTTTATCTCTTATGCCAGCAATTGTCGGAGCAGTAAATGTGAACAGTATTGGTAACTCGGGAATTTTTCATATTGGAGATGTATTTCAAATGTCACCGGTAAGCTCCGCCAAAACATTTGCAGGGTCTGGAAGCTTTAATACAGGGGATTATGTAAGTGTTAGCAATACAAACAGTCAGACAAACACGTACGATCAAGATATAAATGATCAGCCAGTAGCCCTCAATATGTGATATGGGAAGGAGAACTCCAATGACTACAAATTTCTTTATCAACCAGAGTATTGTCATTCATCAAGTAAAAATCGGAGGAATCTCCAATTCTTCTGTTTTCCAAATTGGGAGTGCTGGGGTGATAAAATCATTATCCACCCTCCAAAATACTGGGGGTTTTGAAGAGGTAGGACCAGAAAGCACTGCTGAAATTCTTGCTGGCCAAACAGAAGGTACACAGCCTAACCCAGCCGAAGCAGCCGGACCATTTGTACCTCTAAAAGGACCAACAGGTTAAACTGGGCATTCACCCATTTTCATTATTTGCATATGGTATAAGAGATGGAGTTCTATGCATTTCTTCAAATATGAAAAGGGGTGATCGAATGTATAATAACCATTCATATTTCTATAATTCTCAACAACAAATTAATCAACTTCAGTCTATTGTGGAAAATCAATCCAAGCAAATTTCTACATTAGAAGAACTTCTAAAAATCATGCAGCAGGAGATCATCCAACTTAAGGAAAAACCAAGTATGAATATTGAAAGAATTGAATACAAGTTTGATCAATTAAAAGTGGAAACCCTTGAAGGGACGCTAAACATTGGCCTAACACCTGGAGGAACAGGAGATATTGAAGATTTCGTTGTAACGAAAAATAATTTAGAGGTTCCTGTACCTAATCCATCTAATCAATATTTAGCCAATGGAATTCAAGAAGAAATACGTTCGTATTTAGATCAACAGGGTGCTTCCAAAATTAAAAATATTGCTGAAAAACAAGGTAAAGACATAGATGAACATTATTATGATTTCATGATACAGGATGTAGCGAAACAATTGCCATCAAGGGTTTCTCACACGCTGAATGGAATCACTGCAGAAGCAGTACAAAAAGGTTACAATGATACAAAAATAAAAGAAGTTACGGTGCGCAAACTTCAGAATGATATTGAAAAAGCATTTTCAACTTTTATCCAGAGCCTGCCGTCTTCCAAAAAATAATGTGGTGAAAAACATGATTTTTCAAGTAGCTAATCACAATCTGCAAGTTGGCCATATTGATATACTTGGGGTTTCGTCTTCTTCCATTTTACTAGTCGGTGATACACAAAATATATGTTTATCCTCCTATTTTGATACTCCACCAGAAGCATTAATCATAGGGCCATTCGTACCACTGACAACAGAAGGTGGGACAACATGAGAATTTCAAAGGTGGAAGAAATCAATATTCATAGTCTTACATTCAGCTCCTATTTCCATATTGGAGACTCCTATCATATAAACGCTAAATCTAGAGCTTTAGCAGTTAAAAGGGAATTTCCACGGTTTTACGGAAAAGAAGGGCATTTTTCAGAATTCCCTATTTTCTCCATGAAACTTCCAACTCCTGTCATTACAGAGAATGTCGCAATGGAAAAAAGGGATTTAAACCCTTTTATCAATGTAAAAACTATCTCTGTAAAAGGGGTTTCGTCCTCATCAGTACTGCAAGTGGGATCTTCACAGACTATTTGTGCCGAATCAAGAATCAAGCATATGCGACAACTTCTTGGGCATGAAGGCCTCAGAGCTCATGCCATTACACCAGAAAGAGAGGAATTATAAATGCCCGCAAAGATTGGACCAATTAAAATAGATTCAATTTTCGGAGATGGAGTACTAAATCTTGGGGACACTTTATACATTAGTCCAAAAAGAGCAGGAAAGTCTTCTGAAGGATCTGGTGGATCTAACGTTGGAAATATCGTCAATACAAATAATGGAATTAATGTAACCAATACCATTGATCCTGATATAACTGACCAAAACCTCAAAGCAAATAAATAATATGAATTTTCACCATTTCATTCATGTCTCATATAGTAAAAGTATCAAAAAAGGTAGGGGATGTTCTAAATGCCAGCTATCGTTGGTCCTGTTGCAATCAATAGTGTCGGTGGTGGTGTTCTCAACTTCGGGGACTCCTTTTACATTTCACCAAAATCTGCTTCCAAAACCTCAGCAGGTTCCGGAGCGCTAAATACTGGAAATTTCATCATCACAAACAATGGCCTAAGTGCAACCAATACTATTGACCCTGATGTCAATGATCAGGATATTGTAGGTAATAGTTAGTTTCTTAATATAAATCTGCCAGAGAAGACATCAGTCATTTCTCTGGCAGATTTTTTCCAACTTTATTACTTTCGCAAAACTTGGCAAAAAAACAAATAACAAATTTCCAAAAATACGCAAAAGAGCCATCAATAACTATCTAATGTAACCAACGAACCCTTCCCAGACGACTCTGCTGGTGTCACAATAAGTCTTTTAGACAGTCTCGCTCGTAATTCTTGAACATGACTGATTACACCTACTGCCAAATGGTTCGATTGTAACTTTTCTAATGCGGTCACAACCGTATCCAACAATTCTGAGTCCAATGTTCCAAACCCTTCATCAAGAAAGAAAAATTGAAGTGGATATTCACCCCTCAATTGAATTTGGGTGGATAAGCTTAGTGCAAGTGCCAAGGAAGTTAAGAACGTCTCCCCACCAGATAACGAAGAAACTGGTCTCCTTACCCCTCCATTTGCATCATCCCTTATGATAAAGCCACCTTGGGAATCCATTTCGAGAGCATAGCGCTGCCTTGTCAATTGCCCTAGCCTCTCAGAAGCATCTCTACTTATTTGATGCAGCTGTTCTTCTGCTAAATATTCTACAAAACTATTTCCCCTAAATACATGTTGAAGCTTTTGGTAGGCTTGTAGCTCTTCTTTTAAGCTTGTCTTTTTTTCTTCCAAAAATTGATAACGATTGTTTCTATCTTTTATAGAAGTAAGATGTTGATAACTGGCACTTCTTCTTTCAATATTTTCCCTTAGTTTTCTTCGATTATCCTGAAGGTTCTGCTGAATATGACTCCACTCTGATTCCTCTAAAACATTTTTGCCTATTAACCTATTTAATCGTTCCCATTCTTTCTCAAGAGTGTTCTTTTTATCTATAAATCCCTCTACCTGTTGTTTCCAACTGCCTATAGAAGAGATTTGAAGTATATGACCCTCTACCTCTTCCACATTTGAAAAAGCCGATTTTTTAAGAGCGATAGTCCATTTTTCAT
This sequence comes from Sutcliffiella rhizosphaerae, assembly GCF_917563925.1. Lineage (GTDB taxonomy): Bacteria > Bacillota > Bacilli > Bacillales > Bacillaceae_I > Sutcliffiella_A > Sutcliffiella_A rhizosphaerae. The sequence continues at coordinate 2,714 of NZ_CAKJTJ010000049.1, read as the reverse complement.
GGAGACTTGCATGTCTAGAGCTAAATTCCGTTACCATTTGTTCACTTTTTGTCTTTTTCTTTTCACTATCTTGGAAAAGCTGTTGTGCATTTGTCCATTCCTTGTAACTTTCTGCTTCCTTACTATTTATGCTATTAATAGTGTGAATTACAGTATTTATCATTTCGTTAATATTTTTATTTTCCACAATAGCATAAATTTCCTCTTTCTGTTCCTTTATGTGAATATCAAGTTGTTCTTTTTTCACGTTATGCTCATATAATTCTTTTTCAAGATCGGTTATTTTTCGTTCTATATCTTTTTGTTCCGTTTCTTTTTCCTCTAAGAATTCTACACTTTTATTAATACGAGCCTGAAGTTCTGCACGCTGCTTTTCTTTCTCCCTTCCTGCTAAATAAGCTGTTTCCACTTGCTCGTAATTGTGGTTGGGATACGTATCATTCCATCGTTTTTTCTTTTCACTTAATTGATTGGTCAGTTCTTCTAACCTGTTATTCCATTGCTGCCATTCCTCTTTGTAGTTAGTAGAAAGCCTTTCATTTTCCTGATAAGTACTTGTCCAATGCCTTAAAGCGAAATCCAGACTTTTCTTTTTCTCTTGAAGCTCCAAAAGGTCCTGCCATAGCCCTTTTTGTTCGGTAACGAGTCCGTTAAATTTCTCTATTAAAAACTCTGTAACATCATGGGCTTGATCCATTTCCTTTGTCCAAAGATCTGCTTTTTCATGCAATTCTGTTGGCGCAGGCAGCTGATAATTGCCCTCGAGATTCTGAAAAAACTCTGATGCAATTTGCTCCAGCTTAAGATTCACTTTCATATTTTCTTGTCGTTGTAGTTGGATGGCTGATAGTATTTTCTCTATATCATCACTTTCTTTACTTGTAGCAACCTCGTTATGCCCTTCATTGCTTGCGAAACCAGGATGTTCTGTTGATCCACAAACTGGACAAGCTTTTCCCTTCTCAAGCGCTCTTGCCAGTTCTAATGCCAATTGATGTACCTTCAAATTATCAGCTAACACTCTTTCTTGTTCCAATATGTTACTTGACTTCTTTTCCAGTCTGTCCAAGTAAAAACCAAGTTCCATTGATCTATCGTAATATTTTTCTAGAATGTTAAAGAGATGAAGCAGATTTTCTTTTTCTTTTTTACCGTTCATTGAGGCTTTTTCTTTTTCCTTGTGGAAATCTGAAAACTTTTCGTGAAGTTTTTGAACTTCTTTTGTGGTTTCTGATATTTTATCTTCCAGTTGCATTACTTGTTGTTTTTCATCAAAGGCTTTTTGTAACAATTCAAGATACTCAGGAGATTGCGTTTTTTCACTTAGTTCTTCCTTGAGCAATTTTTGTTTATTTCCTGCTTTAATAAACAATTCACTCGTTCTTTTTTCTTCAGCTTTTACCTTTGCAAGTTCCATAATTTTTCTTTCAATAGCTTCTTGTTTATCTTTCCATTGTGTCAAATAGCTCGTTAAACCTTCTTGTAGTTTCTTTGCTCTTTCAAGATTTTCTTTTTTGGATAAGAGTACAGGTATCTCTTTTTCTTTGTTTTCTCTTGCTAGCTGGTAGGATTCAGTAGTTTTTTCAAGCACCTTTTGTGCTGATTCCCAGGCAAGCAAATCTTGTTCTTGTTTGTTTTGCCAGTGTAGTAGTGTTTGTTTTGCCTCTTTTAAATCCTCGAGAAAAGGCTTTAAACCCTCTGCTTGTTCCGTTTGAGTGAGCCTTTCTTGAAGTTGTTTCATATACGTTTCATCTTCTTTTATTTCAGACAGCTTTTTTTCTATTGGTTTTCGTTCTTCTTGCCATTCCCATAACTTCTTTTTTTCCTCAAAGTCACTTTCTAGAACAGTAAGCGACTTTTCCGCTTTTATCACAAGCTCATGTAGTTCCTGAAACACATTTTCTGCTTCTTTTACTGCTTCATCGGATGCCTCTCCAAGTCCTAGTTGCTCCGCTTCCAGCTCACTTAGCCGCATCGTTTTTTCTTGTAATTCTTCCTTAATCCTTTTCGAAAGTCGATCACCGTACTTTTCCAGCTGAAATAGCCTTTGAAGCATTTGTCTTCTATCGGCACCTTTCAAGGAGAGAAATTCAGCAAATTTCCCTTGGGGTAAGACCACCGCCCTCGTAAAATCATCGATGGTAAGACCTATTATGTCTTGGATTGCCATGTTCACATCATTAGCCTTATCTGCAAGCACAAAGTGTTCTCCGTCCTTCTCCTCGGATAGACGGGAAATGCCTGATTTCACTCTGACGTCATCTGTACGCTTAAACGTCCTTTCCACTTTATAACGCTTCTTTCCATTAGCACTTTCCAATTCAAACAAGAAAGAAACTTCTACCGTGTTTTCAGCATGATTCATGATACCTTGGGTGTTATTAGTAGCACGTTCCACTTTACCGTAAAGTGCGAGCGTCATTGCATCCAAAATAGAAGATTTGCCACTGCCTGTGGGACCGAAAATACCAAAGACTCCCCCATCACAAAGTGTTTCGAAGTCAATGAACTGCTTTTGACGAAAACTATGTAAACCAGCAATCATTAAGGTTATCGGCTTCATAATTGTTCCTCCTCGTATTATATGTTTAAACCCTTCTGCAGAGCTAAAATCTTCCTTCTTTTTAATTGAGCGACTTGCATAATGCTTGGACGTCTCAAGATATTTCTAGATAATGATAATAGGATCATTTGGGACAATTCTTTTTCCTCCT
>NZ_CAKJTJ010000048.1 GCF_917563925.1 Sutcliffiella rhizosphaerae | reverse complement strand
TAATAAAAATAGTATAAATACCATCAAAGTTTTTTTCATGAATGTTACACCCCCATTCCAAAAACGATAAACCCACTGTTTACTATAATTCCTATTATATTGTACATGTTGAGGAAGGAAAGGAAAAGCTAATATTCTGTAAAGAAAATGTAATGGTCCGAGCTTTTCTTTCCTTTTATGCTAATCTTCCGGAACAACAGCGCTTTAGCGTTTATTCAACCTTTTTTTTATGCAATTCCTCTGTGCATCCAAACCATCTTGAATGGTAAGTGAATTGGTTACCTTAAATTCTTTCAAGCCTGAAGGAGTTTCTACCTCTTCTGTACTCTTAATCAGAATATTCAACTCCTGGTATATTTCATGTAGGGTAAGTGGATTCTCATTCTTTAATAGAATATCAGTCCCTTCAATAGGAGTGGTTGCAATATCAAGAATTGCATCTGCTGCATCATCTACATATATAATATCTTTGACAGGAGGAATTGCAACACTTTCTTGCATTTGTGTTTTCATTTCATCAAGAATTCGCATATGAACTATTTCATGTTCTGGCTGCCAAGGTCCATATAACGTTGGAAAGTATATCGTATTTGCAGGGGTTGCAATTTCGTCTTTGTACATTCTTACATAGTCTTTCGTGGTGTAATTGGATAGTAAAATGAGTTTTCTGCTATTTTTCGAATAGGAGTTAGAGAGTTTTATTTCTTCTTCGTTATTCCTTAATTTTTCATCTATACACATAAATGCCACATCAAAAGTGCTGTCTTCATTTTTGTTCAAGTGCAATTGAAAAAAAGCGTTTCTGCCGATTTGCATTATTTTTTCTTCCGAGTTCTCATCCATCTTATCTGGCCATTCAAAGCCTGTTACTTCTACTTCTTTAGAAATTAACTTTTGACAAAGGGCAAATCCTATATGTGAGGTTACACCAATAACCACTGCTTTTTTCATCTAATTCCACTCCATCCATCCTCTTAGTTATTGTATCCATATGCGTCAATGCATAATAATAGTCCCTATTCCATTTGTCATGAAAAGGGACTACTCATAAATCATGTTCATGTTTTTTGAAAAACTGGCATATAGATGGACCGTACGTGTATCTTTTTTCTACCAGATGATAGGTAACAGAAATTGGTGCATTTTGTTTTCTTCTAAATTCCTCGTATTTTCTACAATGAAGTTTTGGATCGAAGGTAAAGTTTGTAGTTGTTTGCCATATTTTCACAGGCAGCTTATTTTTTTTATACTTCTTAATTTCTGGTAAGCCCTCAAACATTTCCATATCTTTTATTGATAAACCATAAGCGTCTGAGATTTCATGCTTCACCTTTTTATAGAAGAATTTCCGGTCTTTTTCTTGCAACATTTGTGCTTTTAAATCTATACATGGATTTATTAGAGCTACTGAACGTATATTCTCATCCATATCCTCCATTAATTGCATAGCAGTTAATGCGCCCATCCCTTCTGCTAAAATATGAATTTTATTATTTAAAATTTCTTGCTTCAAAATTATATGGTATAGTTGTTTGGCCTGAAACACAGACTGCCTACTACCCCAGTGAGCTCCGTTTAAATTGGAATAAAAAAGTGTATACCCACATTGTAAAATTTCTTCCATTATCTTATTTCTTCCAATATGTTGTAACCACAAACTGTTACTTTCATCAACAAAGTGATTGGTATCCCCTATGATTAGGCAGCCAAATCCATTTGGTTTTTCTGGCACATGTACTGCATTCCATTGCCCACTCATTTGAAAAAAACGCTGATTTAGCTTCATTACTATCATTTTGCCCTCCAGTCCACGTACTTGTATACAATATGCTATGTGTATGCTTTCCTTGGTGTTAAAGGCGAAATACTTATTTTTCGAAGGGCAAGAAGTTATTTTCACCCGTAAAAAAGGGGATTCCGAACCTAGTCGCTTCTCCCATCAGAGTACTCCAATTCTTCCAAAAGATTTTCTAAAGTCTTTTGTCCAAACTCTGTCAAATTACTGAGCTCTTGATCTAACAATAGTTTCAATTCTAAAAGTTTGTCTTTATTACTCATCTTTTATCAACCCCTTTTTTCTACAAGTTAAACATATTTACATTTATTATATGTTGAGTTTATGGTAAAATATCCGTTGAATGAGTATTGAATAAAACCGTAAAACGAACGGAGGGGACACACCATGCGCATATTTTGGACTCTTTTTTGGTCACTTCTTCTTGTAAATATGTTATCTTATGTAGTTGCAAACATGCAGGGTGATACATATAACTACGTATTATCTTCCATAGTTGGAGTAGTTTTTGCTGGAATTGTCATGCTTCTCGGGGAAGCGTTACCAAGCGAACCTGTAGATAATCATTAATCCAAGGTAATCACTAGCGCCTTTACCAGCTAAAACTAGTAGACGTAACGGTCACTTTTCATATTCTTGACAGTGTTTATGAGCTTAAGTAGGCTAGGCACTATTCTAATTTCAAAAATTGATACTTTCTCTGAAAAAAGAACTTGTTCACTTGGACAAGTTCTTTTTTCTTAAAGCTTATAATAATTATTTGTCACGGATGATAAGTTTTCCTTCTTTTATATCCATTATTATTTCATGAAAATCCTGGATGTTTCCTTTTATGATTTCTTTGGCAATTAAGGTTTCAATATGTTTTTGGATAAACCTTTTTAACGGTCTTGCTCCATAAGCAGGATCATATGCACTTTCGACAATAAATTCTTGTGCTTGTTTGGTTAATTTTACATTCAAATGCTTATCTTCCAGACGCTTTTGCAGATCTTGAACTAGTTTTTCAATGATAAAGCCAACTTCGCTTTTAGAGAGAGGTGAAAAAATAACGATATCATCAATTCGATTTAACAACTCAGGCTTGAAATGAGAGCGTAGTTGCTGCATTACCTTTTCCTTTGTCTTAAATGATAGTTCTTTTTCTGTTTCCTCTAGCAAGATGTGTGATCCAATGTTGGAAGTCATAATAATTACTGTATTTTTGAAATCGACTGTTTTTCCTTGTGAATCGGTTATTCTTCCATCATCTAGCATTTGCAATAAGATGTTGAACACATCTGGATGTGCTTTTTCTACTTCATCTAACAGAATTACAGAGTATGGTTTTCTTCTAACTGCTTCTGTTAGCTGTCCTCCCTCTTCAAAGCCTATATAGCCTGGAGGAGCTCCAATTAATCTTGATACTGCATGCTTTTCCATATATTCTGACATATCTATACGGACCATTTGTTCTTCTGTATCAAACAAGGATTGTGCTAATGCCCTAGCTAGCTCCGTTTTTCCAACTCCTGTTGGGCCAAGAAAAATAAAAGAACCTATCGGACGTTTAGGGTCTTTAATTCCAGCTCGTGCACGGATTACAGCTTCTGCCACTAACTGGACTGCTTCCTGTTGTCCCACTACCCTTTGATGGAGAATTTCCTCTAGTTTCAATAATTTTTCCCTTTCGCCTTCTACCAGTTTTGTGACAGGTATGCCTGTCCATTTAGCCACAATTCCAGCGATTTCTTCTTCCGTTACCTCTTCCCTTAAAAGCTGTTTGCTTTCCTTCTTTTGTTTTGTTTTTTCTTCTAAATCCGAAAGTCCTTTTTCTAACATCGGTATAGTACCGTGTCGTAATTCAGCTGCTTTCTCCAAATCATAGTCGTTTTCAGCCGCATCTAATTCACGCTTTAACTTTTCAAGTTCTTCCCTTTTCTCACGAATTTGCTGAATATCATCTTTTTCAACCTGCCATTGTGCTTTCATCGAATCTGCTTTTTCTTTTAAATTTGCAAGTTCCTCTTGCAAGTTTCCTAATCGTTCAATACTGGCTTGATCCCTTTCTTTTTTTAGAGCTGCTTCTTCAATTTCTAGTTGCATCACTCTTCTTGTTACCTCATCCAATTCGGTTGGCATGGAATCAATTTCAGTCCGAATCATTGCACAGGCCTCATCAATTAAATCGATTGCTTTATCTGGAAGAAATCGTTCCGAAATATATCTATCTGATAAAGTCGCAGCTGAAACGATTGCTCTATCATGGATGTTTACTCCATGATGGATTTCGAATCGCTCTTTTAATCCACGTAGTATAGAGATGGTATCTTCAACAGTCGGCTCCTCCACTAGAACCTGTTGAAACCTTCTTTCTAGCGCAGGATCCTTTTCAATATATTGACGATGTTCATTTAATGTCGTTGCACCTATACAATGCAATTCGCCACGTGCAAGCATCGGCTTCAACATATTACCAGCGTCCATCGATCCTTCTGTTTTACCTGCTCCGACGATGGTGTGCAGTTCATCTATAAAAAGAATAATCTGACCGTTACTTTTTTTGATTTCATGAAGTACTGCTTTCAGCCTTTCTTCGAATTCCCCCCGGTATTTTGCCCCCGCTACAAGCGAGCTAAGGTCAAGAGAAAAAATGGTTTTATCCTTCAGTCCATCTGGTACATCTTTACGGACAATCCTCTGTGCTAAGCCCTCCACTATCGCTGTTTTACCTACCCCTGGTTCTCCTATCAATACTGGGTTGTTTTTTGTTTTACGGGATAATATCCTAATTACCCTTCGAATTTCCTGATCTCGACCGATAACAGGGTCTAATTTCCCTTTTTTTACTTCTTCAATGAGATCTCTCCCATATTTGTTTAATGCCTCATAGGTAGACTCAGGCTCTTTTGATGACACTCTTTGGTTCCCCCTTATTTCATTAATTGCAATCATTAGACTAGTACTTGTTAGCTTGTATTCTTGAACTAATTGTTGAAATTGATAAGTTATGTCAGCAGTTTCCACTAATGCGAGTAAAACATGTTCAGTTGAAAGGAAATCATCTTTCCATTCCGTTTCCCATTCTTTTGCCTTTTTGAAAACTGTGTTTAAAGAGGTGCTTATATATGCTTCGTATGTAGTATTGCTTACTTCTGGTTTACGTTGGAGAAGTCCCGAGAGCCTATTAATTAAGCTTTCGATGTCGATTTGAATTTGAAGCTTTTGTAAAACTCTAATGGTAAGTCCTTCATGCTGCTGAATTAATGCTAAGAAAAGATGTTCTTGTTCAATTTGTTGATGGTTGTGATTTTCGGCAATACTTTTTGCCAACACAATAGCTTCTTGAAGTTTAGTAGTCATTTGATTAAGGTTCATGTTTAATGTTCACTCCTTTTGGAGGTCAGTATGGATTAATTCCTCACAAATATCTGATTGTAATATTTTTACGGCTTACACTCAGGAAAGTTCCAAAAAACTAGGTTGTTGATGGTTATTCATAAATCATTTAATTGTCAACTTCCATAAACTAACTTATCTCCTACAAACAAACTGCTAAAAAAGCCATCCCCAAAATGAGGATGACCTTTTAAAATTACGGACGTCGTTTTTTTGCCCAAAGTCGATTATGGTTTGAGGTTTCCGGAAATGTATCTCCTGCTTTTAATTGGATCTTTTGCGGGTTTTTCACGCCACTTCCGGTCTCTCCTATTTCTAAATAGATCCCATTATTAGGCGCTTTTTGTCCAGGTTTAAACTGTTGATTTTGGCCCATTCGATTCCCTCCTGTTTTTTAGAAGCATAAAAGAATGTGCGTCCTGAGATATTGTACCTCTACTGTAGCTTTCCCATTTTAAGAGGTTTTCATGTGATTTCCACTTTAATCTGTCACGTTTAATGCTATTTTTGCAAGGCGGGACATCCGGTCTTTGCTCCACGGTGGATTAAATGTAATATTTACATGAACATCATTGATTGCTTCTACTGGAGATAACTTCTTTTTGACTTCTTCTATAATTTCACCTGCCAATGGGCAACCAATGGATGTTAAGGTCATCGTAATATCTACATTGTTTGAAGCATCTATATCCACCTCATATACTAACCCAAGGTTCACGATATCAACACCTAGTTCTGGATCCTCTACTTCTTCTAACATTTCCATTACTTTATCTTTTAGTACTTCCTGCATAATTTCTCTCCTTTTCTGCAAAAGTAAGATGTGTTGCAAACCAGTCGGTGGTTGCCAACACTCCCTCTCTTGTCACTTTATGCTCTGCTTGTTCATCCACTGTAAGCTTAAAATGTTCTGGTTTATTTTTATAATATCCTTTTATATCATTAACAAACGTTAGTAGTGGGTCAATCGGTACTTCATTATCTTTTTTTCCATGCCAACAGAAAAGTGGTCGTTCATTCAGTGAGCCTAAATCTGATGACAAATCATAAGGTTCAAGCTTGGAAATATAAGTTTCCAACTGTTGAGGATTAAATGGAAGAACAAAACCAGTTTCCATCACCTTATTAACTTTCCATTGAGCAAACTCCTGATAGCTTGGACAGCCCATTAGACTCACCGCTGCCTTGATCCACGGATAACGCTTTAACGCTCCAAATGTCACAATGCCACCCATCGATGTACCAGCCACCCCGATGTACTTTTCCTCTGCTAATTTATTCTCAACTAGATAATTCTTTAACAATTCCACCTCATGAATTGTTTGAATAACAATTTCCCAAAAGGCCTGCATCGTTTCATGATCCAATAACCCGCTGCTTCTGTCTCCATGATGAATACAGTCAGGTAGAACTACACGAAATCCCTTCTCAGCAAGAAGGTAGGCATAATGAAGATTATTTTCTTTGACACTTTGGAAACCATGTATAAAGATAACAGTGGGCTTCGTATTTGCAAAGGATTCTTTTTCACATACATGTAAAAAAGAAATGGCACCAGCACTTTGCTTTACAATATTAATCATTTTATTATCCCCCTGTTCACTTTTTGGTTCTATTTTCCTTTTAATGATACTTGTCTAGTGTAACATGTAGACAATCAAAAATAAAAAAGGTTACACTTGAAAGAGAGAAATTAAATAAAAGGGGTACTAAATGATGGAAAAACACCTAATAGCAGTTGATTTGGATGGTACATTATTAACAGATGATAAAAAAATATCCAGACGGAATAAATTAGTGCTAAAAAAAGCAATGGAGCAAGGGCATGAAGTAGTAATCGCTACAGGAAGACCTTACCGTGCTAGTGTCATGTACTATGAAGAACTTAATTTAACTTCACCTATCGTCAATTTTAATGGGGCTTTTGTCCACCTTCCTGGTAATGAAGATTGGGGTATTTACCATGAACCTCTTTCTATCGATACAGTGAAAGAAATAATTGAAGTTAGTGAAAAATATCAAATACATAATATTTTGGCAGAAGTTATGGACGATGTTTACTTTCACTATCATGATGAAAAGCTGTTGGATATATTCGGATTCGGTAACCCTAAAATGGAAACAGGAGACTTGAGACAGGTTTTGAAAAAAGATCCAACATGTATGTTGATTCATGCAAGTGAAGATGAGGTACCAAAAATACGTGAATATCTTTCAGAAGTACATGCTGAAGTGATTGATCACAGGCGCTGGGCAGCCCCTTGGCATGTTATTGAATTAGTACGGACAGGTATAAATAAAGCGGTAGGACTTGAAAGAGTAGCAAAACATTTCCAAATTCCTCAAGCAAATATTATTGCTTTTGGTGATGAAGATAATGATTATGAAATGATTGAGTATGCAGGCACTGGAGTTGCTATGGGCAATGCAATTAACGGACTCAAATCAAAAGCTAACAAGATAACGTTAACGAATGAAGAGGATGGAATTGCTGTCTATCTTGAAAAGAAATTGAATCTCTAAGCCCAATAATTGCCCTTATAATTAAGGGTTTTTAAACTAAAACTACCTACTGGACAAGTCATAATTGTCCAAGTTGAAAAGGGGGCTTTCATAATGGGTAGAAGCAGCAAATCAAAGCGTTTTGTTCAGCAAGGAAAAAACTCCATACAGCTTCATGACCAACAAATCCCTTACCATTTGACGATGGAAGAATCTGAATCCCGCAAAGCTAAACAAGCCGATCGCAATTCTTTAGGAGGGTTTTAAAATGGGAAATCAATTATTCCAGTCTGCTCGTGAAGCTGTGATGAACGCAATAAAAGGTAAACAAGAACCGTCATCTGAACAAAATGAAAACTCGATGAGTATTGCCAAAAACGCAATATCCTCCGCTTATGCAAATTCAACGGACGCCGAAAAAGTACAACTTCGTGAATTGCAGGAAGAACTTTTCAGCACTCAAACAAATGACTAATAAAAACAGCGCAGAAAGCTATGAAGCTTTTTGCGCTGTTTTCTTAATCCTTCCTGAATACTCCAAAGATACCTGCTGTCTGAACGATATTTGTAAAAGCATTTGGATCTGCATCTTTAATAATTCGCTCCAAATCATACAATTCATACCTAGTAATGACGATCATTAACATTTCTTTATCTTCCCCAGTAAAGGCTCCTTTAGCGGGTACTGTTGTAATACCGCGGACAAGTTTGGCATGAATTGCCTCTTTCACTTCCTTACCTTTTTTTGTGATAATCATCGCTGTCAATTTTTCGTGGCGAGTATGGATGGCATCGATCACACGTGTAGATGCATACAATGTTACGAGCGTGTATAGCGCTTTTTCCCATCCAAAAACAAGTCCAGCAGTCAAAATAATAACTGCATTCAACGCAAAAAAGTAAGTGCCAACAGGCTTGTCTTTCATACGTGATAAAATCATCGCAATTATATCAAGGCCGCCTGTCGAAGCCCCCCATTTTAAAGTCAGCCCGACACCAACCGCAGCTATTACCCCTCCGAAAACAGCATTAAGAAGGATATCATCATTCACCTTGTAAATCGGGACAATTTCTAAAAATAATGACATAAGAAAAACACTTAAAAAACTATAAATAGTAAAAGAACGTCCTACCTTCTTCCATGCAAGTACAGTTACTGGAATATTAAGTAAGAATAAAATGATACCCGTGGATATCGTAAAGGGAAGAAAATTTTCAGAAATACGATAGAACAGCTGTGCGACCCCTGTAAACCCACTTGCATAAACATCTGCAGGAATTAAAAAGAAATTCATTGCAATTGCATTCAAAAATGCTCCTACTAAAACAATCAGCACTTTTTTTACATGCTGTTGAATATTCAAATCACTCACCATAAAACCTCCTAGCCAATACCTTATTTTATGTATTTTTCCTCTTTTTACCCTTCTGAAACGAGAACTTCAAATTATTTCTTGAAGAGCAGACTATAAATGGATAAACTTGAAATTATAGCATGTTTCCTCTAAATGAAATACATCCTCTGTTTTCACATTTCGTTTTACCCATGCTTGTAAGTATAGTAAAGAAGGTGACAATATGACAATAAAAATTATTGCGGATAGTGCCTCAGATTTACCGAAAGACTTTTTTTCCGCCGCAAACATTGACCTGATTCCCCTTAAAGTCCTATTTGGCGAGACAGAATACGAGGATATGGTCACAATCGATTCATCAAAAGTTTATGATGCGATGCGTAAAGGGCAGGTTGTAAAAACCTCACAGGCTTCCCCAGTCTTTATGAAGGATCTTTTTACAGAGGTAGCAAAGAAAAAAGAAACAGCTATTTATGTTGCCTTTTCCTCGGAACTTTCTGGTACTTATTCGACAGCAGTTCTAATGCAAAATGAAGTAAAAGAGGAATATCCAGACCTTGATTTGACCATCATCGATTCCAAATGTGCATCACTCGGTTACGGACTCGTTGTAAAAAAAGCGGTAGAATTAGCATCAACTGGAGCTACAAAAGAAGAAATTCTCCATTCAGTCCAGCATGATATTACCCATGTTGAACACGTTTTTACAGTAGACAACCTAGAATATTTAGCCCGTGGAGGACGTGTAAGCAAAGCTTCTGCCTTCGTAGGTGGCTTATTAAACATTAAACCTCTTTTACATATGGAGGAAGGAAAGCTTATTCCCCTTGAAAAAATTCGTGGGCGAAAAAAAGTATTACGCCGTATGATAGAAGTCATGCAAAATAGAAATGGCTTTACATCTGCAAATCAACGAATTGGCATCAGCCATGGGGATGATATGGAAACTGCATTAACCCTCAAAGGCATGATTGAAGATAACAACCAAGGCACAGCAGATATTACCATTACATCCATCGGATCAGCAGTAGGTGCACACGCTGGTCCAGGGACCATTGCCCTCTTTTTCATTAATGACAAAAAAGCATAAGTTTTTTACTGTTGGAAAACCTACTCCTATCATCATCAAAAAGGAGTAGGTTTAACTATGCCGCATACAAGTGATAATGACAAAAAAGCAAAAGACAATAATGCTAAGCGCCACGAAAAAAACTTACAGCGCGAAGCAAATGATCAAAAAGGAAAACGACAGTATTCCAAGAAAAGCGATCATTTGTGAGGGGCGGGTCGGAGGGACAGCCCACTCGGCCCAAATCTCCAAACCAAGTATAAAAAGCAGCCTTTTATCTTTCAGGCTGCTTCTTCGTCATTCTTCATTTTTTTTATATGTCCAACCCTCTGATTGGGTTATTAATCCATTCTTCATTAATTTGCCCATTGCTCGTTTAAAGGCAGCTTTACTGATTTGAAAGCGCTCCTTGATGTCTTCTGGTGAACTCTTATCGCTATATGGCATGGCTCCGCCACGTAATTCTAAATACTCCATGATTATATCGGAGTCCTCGTCCATGGCGTCCTGTTTACGAGGCACTAAAGAAACATTGATGGTTCCATCTTCTTTCACATCAATTACACGACCTTCAACTACCTGTCCAAGTCTTGGTTCTTCTTTACGCTCGGTATGATGAATAAACCCAACATAACCCTCATTGGTAATTAAGTAACTTCCAACTTTTAAAAGTCTATATATCGTTCCTTGAATATTATTGTTGAGTATGTTGGAAGGAGCATCAATTGAACGACCAAGCATAACATCCTGTGTTGCAAGCTTTGCAATAAGCTTTCCTCTACGGTCTGTTTTCACTCTGCAAAGCAAGTGATCTCCCACTAGCGGCCAGATTTTTTCAAACACTGGCAAATCATCTGCAGGAATGAGTGCATCCTTAGCAATTCCGATATGAACAAAAGCACCTAGCCCTGGTAGAACCTCGACTACCTCCATCCACTCATGCCCATCTAGACCTTTAGGAATGGTCATTGTTGCTGTAATTCTACTCTTTTGATCAGAGTATAGGAAAACCTCTACCCTTTCTTCTAAAGATAGCTCTTTCGTTGCTTCATTTTTATGTAAAAGAATAGACTCTTCTCCATCCGTTAACATATAGCCAAGGGGCGTCTCCCTTTCCACTGTCAATTGTAATACTGTACCAGTTTCCATCATTTATTATACCTTCCTTTTTACGCATTCTTTATGTTGAGTGTACATGACTTTCCTTAAGTTGTCCAAACTGCTTTATTCTACTATAATTAGGAACAGAAAGCGATGATTTCATTTAATTACCAAATTTTTATAATGGAGGGATCATTATGGCTAAAGAAAGCTCATTTGACATTGTATCTAAAATGGAAATGTCTGAAGTTACCAACGCCATTAATATTGCACTGAAAGAAATTCAAAACCGTTTTGACTTTAAAGGATCTGTAAGTGACATTAAACTGGAAAAAGAAGAAATCGTATTACTTTCAGATAGTGAATTTAAACTGGATCAACTAAAAGATGTATTAATCAGTAAGATGATTAAACGTAATGTTCCTACGAAAAATATTCAATACGGTAAAATTGAAGATGCCTCTAAAGGGGCTGTTCGACAACGAGGAAAGCTTGTTCAAGGAATTGACAAAGACAATGCCAAAAAGATAAATATCATTATTAAAAATTCTGGGTTGAAAGTTAAATCTCAAATTCAAGATGACCAAGTTCGGGTTACTGGTAAAAACCGTGATGATTTGCAGCAAGTAATTGCTGCTCTACGTGATTCAGATTTAGATATTGATTTGCAATTTGTTAATTACCGTTAAAACAGAATTAAAAACGCTTGATAAAGCTGTCCTGAAAATCATTGAAAACTGATTTTCAGGCAGCTTTTTAGCTAAAATGAGAGCTTAGTGTTGATTGTTAGATTCAAATTTAGTTTTCACCATTTCATTTTTGTATATAAAACTTGCCAGACAGCGAAAGTATCACCTTAAAAAGTTAAAGATCTATAGTAACTATTCTTACACACAACAATAGGCTTTACTCAAACAGAATGGAGTGACCGAAATTTAACAAATAAAAAAACCGGGCACTCAAAAGGAAAATAAGTGCCCGGAAAATTATTTTCTCCCATTTCAGTCACGCATCTTTTTATATGCGCAACTGAGGTTAATCTAGCTCAATCCTGGATTTTTTTACAAACTGCGCCATAAGCAGTTCATCTGAATATGTTCCATCTTCAAATTTCACATGTTTTTCTTTCAATCCTTCTACTTTAAATCCAAGCTTTTTATACACATGGATAGCCCTCTCATTATGGCTGAACACTTCTAAACTAACTTTTTCGATGTGTTTATCTTTTTTAGCCCATTCAAGCATTTTTAGCAGCATTTCACTACCGAGACCGTTGTTACAGTATGCACTTTGTATGCTGATTCCCAAAAAGCAAATGTGTGATACCCGCTTTCTAGAGCCTCTTGTTACATTTAACATGCCGACAATTTCAGAAGCATTTTCAGCTACTAACACTAATTGATTTTTCTCTTTGTTATTTTTTAACCACTCTACTTCTTCTTCTAGTGTGATTGTGTATTCTTCCGGCGTCGTTAACAGATTGCGACCTTCTTTAAATACTTTTTTGGAATGGTCTATTATTTGTGCTGCATCACCAAAAACAGCTTCTCTTATAACCATACCCACTCCCCCTTATTTTTCTTATGGATAAATTATATTTCTTTTTCTCATAATAGGAAAGATTATTGGAGGTGGTTTATATGGTAGATCAGCAAAATCAGAGGCAGACCCTTCCCCCTCAACATCAAAACACACAACCAGGAATTGAATCTAACATGGATCCTAAGCCAATCTTTGAAGATAGTCGTTATCAAGGTAGCGGAAAGCTTACGGATAAAGTGGCTATCATTACTGGTGGTGACAGTGGTATTGGAAGAGCAGTCTCTGTTTATTTTGCAAAAGAAGGTGTAGATATCGTGGTTGTCTATTTAAATGAACATGAGGACGCAAAAGAGACGAAAAAGCAGGTAGAAGCAGAAGGCCGTAAATGCCATCTAATTTCAGGAGATATTGGAGAGGAATCGTTTAGTAAACAAATCGTGGATGAAGCGATAGCAAATTTCCATAAAATCGATATTCTTGTCAATAATGCTGCTGAACAGCATCCTCAAAAAAGTATAGAAGATATAAGTGCCGAACAGCTTGAAAAGACGTTCCGCACAAATATTTTTTCCTTCTTTTATTTAACGAAGGCTGTTCTGCCTTACTTTCAAAATGGCAGCTGTATTATCAATACTGCTTCTGTGACTGCATATGCAGGCAATGAGCAGTTGATAGATTACTCAGCAACAAAAGGGGCTATCGTAACCTTTACCCGTTCTTTGGCTATGCAGCTTGTCGGAAAAGGGATAAGAGTTAATGGAGTTGCTCCTGGTCCCATCTGGACCCCGCTGATTCCTTCTACCTTTCCAGCAGATCAGGTTGCTAGCTTTGGGGCGAATACACCGATGAAACGCCCAGGCCAGCCTGAGGAGGTTGCCCCAAGTTATGTGTTTTTGGCAAGTGATGATGCTTCTTATATGAATGGTCAAATGCTGCACGTAAATGGTGGGAAAATTGTAAATGGGTAGAATAGATTGTGGATTGATGTAAATATATCGGGTCTTTGTTAGATTTTTATTTCAGTATTTTCTATAAAAATAGCCAGCCTATTTATAGACTGGCTTCCCCTTAGTTTGCAAACTCCTTGCATGTTTGGCGTTTCACCATATTATGCGGAATAATGATACGTTTAATAGGCTCTGTTGGGTCCTTCACTTTCTGAATTAGAGTTTTTGCAGCTTGAAAACCAAGTTGAAAAATATTTATATCCACAGATGTTAAAGGTGGCCGGGCGACTTCTGCCAACAAAACATTATTAAAACTGACGATTGACATTTGCTCTGGAACGGATATTCCCATATCATGCAATGTATTAAGTATTCCTAATGACATCAAATCATCTGTAACCACAAGAGCAGTAGGTGGCTCCTCTAAGGACAACAATTCGGAAATTGCCTCCTGTCCACCTTCTTTTAAGAACTCTTCATGTACAATATATTCATCTCTGTATGGTATTTCTGCATCCCGTAATGCTTTTTCATATCCAAGCAAACGATCAATGGTGACAACAAGCTGAATACTTCCCCCAACAAATGCAACACGTTCGTGACCAAGAGATAGTAAATGATGTGTTACCTCTTTTGCAGCACGATAATTATCGTTGTCCACATGTGTAATTTCTTCTACATGCTCAAACGGTTTTCCTATTACAACAAATGGAAAGCACTCTTTTTGCAAGTATTTAATTACCTTGTCTTCAACAGCAGAATATAAAAGGATAATTCCGTCCACTCTTCTGCCTTGTACCATCTGTCTTACACCTTCTAATATTTCATCTCCACTTACACCTGTTGACATATGAAGTGCATATTGCTTTTCATGAGCAGCAGTGCTAATACCCCTTAATACCTCGGGGAAAAAAGGGTTTTGAAATGTTTTATCTGCTGCAGCAGGCATCACTAAACCAATCACTTGTGTAGTTTGGTTGGCAAGGCTTCTTGCAATAAAATTTGGATGGTATCCAAGTGCTTCCATTGCTTCTCTCACGCGTTTTTTTGTTTTTTCGCTTATGCGCGGGTTGTTTGCGATGACACGAGAAACTGTGGAAGGTGCGACATTGGCTATTTTTGCTACATCTTTAATGGTAACTGCCATGCACCTTTCCCTCCCCTTTATAAATTGAAAACGTATTCATTACTTAATAAACTATTTCCGCCCTTTGACGGAATATAGTCTTTTATCATTCTTTATTCTTACTCATTTTCTTTCTTCTTATAATAGCCGCTACAATAAATGCAACAAATCCACCATAAATTAAAACCATAGCACTGACAAAACTAACATTTACCCCTGAATCTTCTTTTACAGTATAGATTTCCGCAGACTCTCTATCTAAGCCAATGGTATAATTTCCATCTACATTACGAACGAGCTCGTCTGCTAGAGTACCCCTTAGTTCCATGCTTTCACCGACTAAATCCTCATCAAGCTGTGCCACTTTTGTTTCACTTGAATTGTTTATAGCAATAAAGGTGGTTTCTTCTTCATATTGCCTTTTGATGACTGCCATAGCCCCATTATCATAAACCATTTCATAGGTACCTCGTGTAAGGCTCGGCATGGATTTTCGTAGCTCAGCAAGCTTGGTGATATATTCAATCAAATCTTTATCCGCTCGAAAATTCATATTTCTGCGGTTATCTGGATCTTCTCCTCCATCAAGGGCAATTTCAGTTCCATAATAGATAATAGGTATGCCTGGTGCACTATACATATATGTTAGTGCCAGTTTCAACCGTGTCGGAGGATACTGATTCTTATTGATAGCAGCTCGTGTAAACCGCTCCACATCATGATTATCTAAAAACGTTCCTAATACATAAGGATTATCATAGAAATTCTGATTATGATAAAAAATGGTGTCAAGTCTGCTTAAAGGTTGATCCGCTGCCGAAAATATTCTAGTCAGTTCATTGTACATCGGAAAATCTACAAGAGAGTCGATGCCGGTTTCCTGGTAACTTGCAACATACTCAGGGTTATCATCCCATACTTCTCCAATGAGGAAAAAATCTCCTTTTACTGACTTTACTTCCGATGCGAATTCCTCCCAGAAATCTTTTGGAACATGCTTTACTGTATCTAGGCGATAACCATCAATGTTTGTTTCCTCTATCCACCATTTGGCCATTTCTATCAAATAGTTACGCACTTCTGGATTATTCTGATTAAGGTCAGGCAACCCATAGATCCACCCGTTCTCCACTTGTTCTTGATTGTTCCAATCACGTATATTTTGCTCTGGATTAAACCAGTCTGCCTTGTCTTCCTCTTTTAGCCAAGGATGCTGGTAGCCTGTATGATTTACAACCAAGTCCACAATTACTTTTATATCTTTACTATGTGCTTCTTTCACTAGTTCTTTAAATTCGTCCAATGTTCCAAAGTGCTCTTCGACATTATAGAAATCTTCCGTCCAGTATCCATGGTAGCCCTTCTCTTCATTTTGAAAAATTGGCGTTAACCATAGAGCCGTAAATCCCATATCTTTAATGTAATCAAGCTTTTGGATAATACCGCGAAAATCTCCGCCATGATAGGCTTTCGGATCATCCCTGTTCACCTCGTAATCATTGGAAATATCTCCATTGTTAAAACGGTCAATCATAATAAAATAAATAATCTCATCTTGCCATGCGTGTTCTTCTTTTTCAGCTTTAACTGGTTGTACTGATGGAACAAACCATGCAGAAAAAAGAAGAAACGGAACGAGAATGAGCACCAACACTCGTTTCATCAATTCCGCTTCCCTCCCTTAAATCGTTTTAGTGTTTTTTTTAAACAGCCTTATTTTTAGCCCATAAACGATTATATACTATTTCTATCCTTTTGTTCCACCGGCAGTTAGGCCAGCAATTAAATAGCGCTGTAAGAACAAGAACATCAAAGCAATAGGTATTGCAATTAAAATTGATCCAGCTGCAAATCGAGTAAAGTTATTTGCAAACTGATCATTAATGAAATTAAATAATCCTAATGCCAATGTAAAGTTTTCTGGTGTTCTCAGTACAATACGCGGCAGGATAAAGTCTGTAAACGGCGCCATAAAGTTGAATAAGGCAACCACTGCTAAAATCGGCTTTGCGAGTGGAAGCATGATTCGGAAAAATACGCCGAAATGTCCTGCTCCATCCATACGAGCGGCTTCATCCAATTCTCTTGGAATCGTATCGAAATACCCTTTTACGAGCCAAGCATTGAATGGAATTTGTCCTCCGATGTAAACCAAAGTCAATCCTACAAGTGAATCTAGAAGTCCAATCATATTTAATAAGATGTAAATAGCTACCATTGCCATTAATGCAGGAAACATTTGCAAAAGTAAGAATGCATATAAGCCATACGTTCTTCCTCTAAAACGATAGCGGGAGAACGCATAAGCTACAAATGCTGTTATCAATACTGAAAAAAATGAATTTGCCACTGCAACTAAAATACTATTTTTGTACCAAATTAAGTAGTCGCTTTGAGGGTCAAAAAACAGCCACTTATAATGTACTAATGACCAGTTCTCTGGAATCATGGTTGCTGAGTATAGGCTCGTTCCAGGATTAAAGGATAAACCAATTGTCCACAAAAGTGGGTAGGCAATAATGATAAACATAAAGCCAAGAAATAGGTAGATGAATGACACTTCAATTTTGGATTTCGTTTTACGATTCATTAAATGCTACCCTCCTCTTTGAATGAACGAGTACGACGGAACTGGAAGAAAGCAAATCCTGCTACTATTAATCCGAGGATTATGGAAATAGCTGCAGCCATGTTGTAATTACTCGTGTCGAAAGTCAGTTTATATACCCATGAAATCAAAATATCTGAGCCTCCAGCGTTTTGACCACGAACCGCAGGTCCCCCCTGATTGAATAGATAAATAATGTTAAAGTTATTGAAGTTACCCGCATATTGCATAATTAACAGTGGTGCTGTTGCGTATAAAAGGTGAGGCATCGTAATGAATCGGAACTTCTGAAAACGTGTTCCTCCATCAACGTCTGCGGCTTCATACCAATCTTTGGAGATACTTTGAAGTACTCCAGTAAATAAAGCGAAAACAAACGGGAAGCCTAACCAAGTTTGAATCATTATTATTGCAATTTTTGTATAGAAAGGGTCAGTTAACCATGGTATTGCAGTACCTAAAATATCACGGTTGATAGCACCGAAGCGGTCATTGAACATTGCTGCAAAAATTAAAATCGTCACAAATGCTGGAACAGCCCAAGGTAAGATTAGGAAAGTTCTGATGGCACGTTTAAACTTGATGCGTGGGTCGTTAACTAGCAATGCTAGAAATAGACCTAATGCAATCTGACCAGTAGTTGCACAAACAGTCCACACAATCGTCCAGGCAAATACACTAATGAAAGTGTCTTTCCATAGTGGTATCGATACCAGACTTGTAAAATTCTCAAAACCAACCCAACTCAAAAGAGCTCTTGGTGGAGTGTTATAAAGGTTATAGTCTGTAAATGCTAACGACACCATAAACATTAATGGAAGAACAACCACAAATATGAGCATAATTAGCCCTGGAATAACCATGAAGTAAGGGAAACCGTTGTCATAAAAATTCTTAAATGCTTCTTTTACAGTAGGCTTTTCTTTTCCTAATTTCAGGTCAATTGCATTATTTCTCGCATCTACAACATTCAAGTAGTATAAGGCCACTGCAAAAACAGTGATAATGACAGAGATGAGTCCTTGTATTAATAAAAAGATGGAGTGATCAACCCTTGGTATTTCTCCTAGTGTGAATAAGCCCCAGTAACCGATGTTTAAAAATTCGAAGAAAGTAATCAAAAATGCTGCTTCAATAATAATGAATGCAATCCCTTTCGCATATCTGCGGTTATAAAGTTGACCTAACCCAGCAAATATTATGGAAAGGACCATTGCTAAAGTAGGGTTATGTGAGCGCATTTTTTCCATATCAGACATAGCAGATCCTCCTGTTAAAGAAAATAGAGTGGATAGACAAGCATGGAAGCTTAGTCTACCCACTAGGTCCATTCATTAGTGATTACTGCGCTCCACTAGCAGCAATATTATCCTCAATTTGCTGTACGGCTTCAGATAATACTTCACCTACATCATCACCATTAGCGATAAATTGAAGTGCACTTCCCATAGGATCCCAAACTTGTTGCATTTGAGGAATATTAGGCATTGGCTCACCATATTGAGTTTGCTCAGCAAATGCACCGATCATGTCATCATTTGCAATTTCTTCACTTTCTAATGCTTGTTGCAAGGCAGGCATTTCACCAGCAGCTTGATAATATTTCATTGCGTTATCATAATTTGTAATGAATTTCATTAAATCAATCGCCCACTCCTGATTTTCAGAGTATGAGCTTAACATCCAAGTTTTAACACCAACAAATGAATTTGGAACATCTCCATTTTCTAATGTAGGCAATGTTGCAGTTCCAAGCTTATCTCCTAAAGCATCTCTGTAAGCAGCAATGTTCCAAGGACCAGTAAGCACAGTCGCAACTTTACCTTCTTGGAAAAGACCATTCATAATATCGGCGTTGATTTCTTTTGGAATATATCCGTTATCAAACCAAGATTGAACAAGCTCTCCACCGGAAACTGCACCTTCATTAGCAAGACCTATATCGGAAGCATCAAATCCAGATCCATCGTTTTTAAACACATATCCGCCGTTACCAGCGAAGAAAGGATAGATGAAATAGAAGTTAGTAGCTTCCATCAAGAAACCATATTCATCTTTACTTTGATCTGTTTTCTCTTCTGCAACTTTCATTAGACCTTCCATTGTTGCAATTTCTTCAGCAGTGACTAAATCTTTGTTGTAAAACATGCCGTACGTTTCAAGAACCTGTGGTACTCCGTATACCTCTCCATCAACAGTAACAGCATTAATTGCAGTCTCACTGTATAAAGACGCATCTTCTCCAATATCAATTGGTTCTGCAAGACCACGTAGAATGATATCACCAAGACGGTCATGTGGACCAAAGAAAACATCTGGACCTTTACCAGCTGGACCATCTAGTGCAAGAGCTTCTACTTGATCTAACATGGAGATTGCAGTTGTTTTAACTTCAATACCAGTTTCTTCTGTATAAGCTGTAAAAATTTCATCTAAAGCAGCTTTTTGATTTTCATCATCGTTTACCCAAACAGTAAGACTATCAGGTTTATTTACACCCTCCGTTGTCGTACCTTCTCCATCATTTTCAGCGTTACCACCAGCATTGTTTGTGTCACGTTGTGGACCACACGCTGCAAGTACACCTAAAGTAAGGACAGCAACCAATAACATCGCTAGGAACTTTTTCATTTTGACCCCTCCGTCATGAATTAATCTTTCTACTAAGATGCACAACCGATTGCATTGAATGAAAGCGGAAACATTTAGCGCTTACATTTTTAGTGAAAACGATTGCACAACTTTCACTTTTTATTATACATGTAATCGCCCAATTGACAACCAGTTTTTTTCATAAATCTTTTAATATAACTATCTAATAATTTCGCACATTCAAAAATCCTTTTAATATCAAGCTATTTTTAATAAATTAATTTCATGTGACAATTTTTTATTTTATTCTTTAATCAACATGTCAGCCTATTTTCCTTTTCATTGACATCGCTTTCTTTTTGACATAACCTTATGTTTGAACATGTTGGCCATAGGAATGTTTAAACCAAATTTTTCATGAAATAAATGCAATCGCTTGCATAAAGAGAGAGGTTAAACAAATTATGATAAAAGAAGCTATCTATCACCGACCTAAAAATAACTTTGCTTATGCATACAATGAAACGACACTGCACATTCGCTTGCAAACAAAGAAAAACGACATTGAGTCTGTTAACCTTATTTATGGGGATCCATACATATGGGAGGAAAATGCTTGGGTTTCAGAAAAAAAGGAAATGTCTAAAACAGGATCCGATCAATTGTATGATTACTGGTTAGCTGAAGTAAGTCCGGAATTTAGAAGATTACGGTACGGTTTTTTGTTGGCTTCAGGTGAGGAAAAGCTAGTATATAATGAAAAAGGTTTTTTTGATGAAGAGCCAAAAGATTCTGGCTTCTACTTCTGCTTCCCTTATCTTAATAAAGCCGATGTCTTCAAGGCACCAGCCTGGGTGAAAGATACAATTTGGTATCAAATCTTCCCTGAAAGATTTGCAAATGGCAATCCGCTTAATGATCCTAAAGGGACATTACCTTGGGGGAGTGCCGAACCTAGCACAACTAACTTTTTTGGTGGTGATTTTGAAGGCGTCATCGAAAACATTGATCACTTAGTAGAATTAGGTATAACGGGGATTTATTTCACCCCTATTTTCAAAGCGCACTCTAATCATAAATATGACACGATTGATTATATGGAGATTGATCCGCAATTCGGTACAAAAGAGACTTTCAAAAAACTTGTTGAGGTTTGCCATGAGCATGGAATAAAAATCATGCTTGATGCAGTTTTTAATCATAGTGGGTATTATTGGGAACCATTTCAGGATGTACTGAAGAACGGTATAAATTCAAAATACAAAGATTGGTTCCATATTTGGGATTTCCCAGTTCAAACAGAACCAAAACCAAACTATGACGCTTTTGCTTTCGTATCCAGTATGCCAAAGCTCAATACCGAGCATCCTGATGTAAAGAATTATCTTTTAGAGGTTGGACGCTATTGGGTAAAGGAATTTGATATTGATGGTTGGAGATTAGATGTTGCAAATGAAGTCGATCATCAATTTTGGAGAGAATTCCGTCAGGCTGTTAAATCTGAAAAAGAGGATGTATATATCCTTGGAGAAATATGGCACGACTCCATGCCTTGGTTGCAAGGGGATCAGTTTGATGCAGTCATGAACTACCCTTTTACTACTGCCACATTGGATTATTTAGCAAAAGATAAAACAACCGCCGAAGATTTTGCAAACTCTATTTCCAAAGTAATGCATTCTTATCCGGACAATGTCAATGAAGTAGCATTTAATTTACTTGGCAGCCATGATACACCACGTATTCTTACAATTTGCGGCGAAGATAAAAATAAATTAAAACTGTTATTTTTATTCCAACTTTCCTTTGTAGGTGCTCCATGTATCTATTATGGCGATGAAATCAGTTTGACTGGTGAGCAAGACCCAGGTTGTCGCAAGTGTATGGAATGGGATAAAGAAAAGCAAGATGTTGATATGTTCGAGTTTGTTAAGAAATTAACTACACTACGAAAAGCTTTTCCGGTATTCGGGAATCATGGTCAGCTTCGTTTTATTGAAGCAAATAACGAAACCAATCATCTAATTTATGAAAAACATTCAGGTGAGGAAACCATCCTGTTTATCATTAACAATAGTAAGGAAGAATTAGTGGTGACTTTACCGGATTATACAAAAGGTAAGGTGTTAACGGACTTATGGAACGACAGCGAATTTGCTGCAAATGCAGACACTCTGCAAGCTAAGCTTCCACCATTCGGTTTTCAGATATTAAAATATTAAAAAAATCCCGTCAGTGTAAAAATGAACTATTACCCGAATATCGGACACTTATAAAAAAGTGCCCCTTATTCGGGTTTTTCTATGTCTATAACTAGATAACCCGTTTATAATTAAATTAATTATTAGAACGGAGTAATCATTCA
>NZ_CAKJTJ010000047.1 GCF_917563925.1 Sutcliffiella rhizosphaerae | reverse complement strand
GTATAAAGGGGACACGAGAGAGGGAAAGTACCAGCTCATCATCGCCAATGGAATAACGAAAGAACCAATTGATATTCTTCCAAACCGCTATAAAAATACCATTAAGCATTATCTGCGAAAGATCGGTGCCAAGGTGGAAGTAGTGGTCATGGACATGAGCCATTCCTTTAAGGCGACTGTTCAGCAGGCGCTTGGAAAGCCGGTCATTGTGGCCGAATTCGCAAAGGCTGTCCAGACACTAAAAAACTGGCAGATAGAGATACTGAATAGCTTTAGCTATAACTATTCCAACGGAGGGATTAACAACTTGGTTTTAGAAGCTTTAAGCGTTCGAGCAAAAATACTCTTAACACATAAGTATAAAAGATTGGGTACGCATATTGGATAAGGGTGAAGTAAAAATCACTTCACCCCAACATTTGACGTAGAACCGTTTTTTATCGGCTCGACTTATGCTCGTCGGGACTGAAAAAGGCGCTTCTGCTTTTCTTTTCCAAATACAAAAAACCTGGCAGTGCTTTATGCACTGCCAGGTTTTTTAGGATGACCCGTACGGGATTCGAACCCGTGTTACCGCCGTGAAAGGGCGGTGTCTTAACCGCTTGACCAACGGGCCATATTAAAATGGTAGCGGCGGAGGGGATCGAACCCCCGACCTCACGGGTATGAACCGTACGCTCTAGCCAGCTGAGCTACACCGCCAAGTGTAATAGAGTTAGTTAATATCTGTCGGGACCACTTGATGTTTTCCATAGATATGTCGCGTCCCGGACAAGACACAAGAGTTATCATACTAACTTATCATACATATGTCAATACATTTAATAAATGTAAGAAAAATTAGAACATTTCTCTAGCTATTATTGTGTGAAATTACAAAAACTGATGGAAACAGGTGACAGATGGGATGATATCATGACAGCTTTTCCCCCTTTTTCTATTAATAAGTCGAACTTTTCTTAGGTTTTATGTGGTTCGTTTGACAAATCTTTTCCTTTTCGGCTTGTATAATGACCCCAATAGATAAAATATGGGAGTGGATATTATGCAGGGACTTGAAAGGGATATGTCTGATCCGGTGGCACAACCAAATGTTCATTTGGGGAAACTCAAAAAAACAATGATGAAGTCAATGCATCATACAAAAAGCAAGCTTAGCGCATTTTTGTTTCATCAAGGTTTTTTGTTAGTGCTTATCGGATTTTTGTTGGGACGAGCCTTGATACTAAATGAGATTACGCCGTTTGCTTTACCATTTTTTGCTGCTGTCTATTTTATGAAAAAGAAACGGGCAGGATTGACATTAATAGCATTGCTCGTTGGAGCGCTCACTATTTCCGCCATGACGGCCTTATACATATTTGGTGGCATGGTTCTGTTTATTCTTCTTTTTAAATGGGCACAAGCTCTTAAAGTGGAACCAATTAAATCAATGCCATTTCTGGTGTTTCTCTCGGCCTTCCTCTCGAAGACAACGATGATTTATTTTACAACAGGCATCGTTACCTATGATTGGTTAATGATTAGTGTAGAAGCAGGTCTCGGATTCATCTTGACCCTTATATTTTTTCAAAGTATTCCATTAATAACTGGTAAAAGGAAGAGGCAAACCTATAAAACAGAAGAGATAATATGTCTCATCATCATGTTTGCATCGGTTATGACCGGAACAATCGGCTGGGCAGTTTATGATATGTCTATCGAACATATCTTATCAAGATACTTGGTGTTACTGTTTGCATTTGTTGCTGGAGCAACAATCGGTTCAACCGTTGGGGTGGTCACAGGCTTGATTCTAAGCTTAGCAACGGTTTCTAATTTATATCAAATGAGTTTACTAGCTTTTGCGGGGTTACTTGGCGGTCTGTTACGGGAAGGGAACAAGCTAGGCGTATCGGTGGGATTACTTCTTGGTACTTTACTTATTGGCATTTATGGGGAGGGAATGACGCTGCTTGTACCGACCATTATGGAATCGATGGTTGCTGTTGCCATATTTCTTATTACACCGCAAAAGGCGATTTCCAGTCTAGCGAAACATATTCCGGGAACGGCTGAATATAATGCGGAGCAGCAGCAGTACATGCGAAAGGTTCGGGATGTGACAGCAAATAGAGTGGAGCAGTTTTCTAGTGTTTTTCAAGCGCTGTCGATTAGTTTTTCTAAGAATCATTTTGACCATTCGGACTCTGAGAAGGAAGTGGATCTATTTTTAAGCAATGTGACAGAAAAAACATGTCAAAATTGCTTTAAAAAGGAGCAATGTTGGACGCAGAATTTCCAGCAAACCTATGACTATATGACTCATTTAATGGAGGATACAGAAGAGGGTACTATCAGCCTTAATGTCAAACTAAAAAAGGAGTGGGATCGTCATTGTGTAAAATCCGAAAAGGTAAAGACGGTTATCAAAAACGAGTTAGCCCAATTCCACGCGAGTGAAAAGCTGAAAAAACAATTAATGGAGAGTAGGAGGTTGGTAGCTGATCAACTAATGGGCGTTTCGCAAGTAATGGAGGATTTTGCAAAGGAAATTCAGCGTGAGCGTGAAAATCATTATGTGCAGGAAGAGCAGATATTAGATGCTCTCGGGGCATTCGGGATTGAAATAGAACAAGTGGAAATATACAGCGTTGAGCAGGGGAATGTGGATATTGAGATGACTGTTCCTTATTGCGAAGGGCGAGGAGAGTGTGAAAAACTAATCGCTCCAATGCTTTCAGATATATTGCATGAAAGTATTATTGTAAAAAAAGAAGAGTGCAATGTAGATAATAATGGGTACTGCTATGTGTCGTTTGGCTCTGCAAAAGCATTTGTTGTCGATACCGGTGTTGCTCATGCGGCAAAAGGGGGAGGACTGATTTCAGGGGATAGTTATTCCACTATAGAGTTAGGGCATGGAAAATATGCCATTGCCATTAGTGATGGAATGGGCAATGGGGAGCGGGCGCATTATGAAAGCAAAGAAACCTTAAAGCTGCTTCAGGAGATTTTACAGTCAGGTATAAAAGAAAAAGTGGCGATTAAATCAGTCAATTCGGTATTGTCATTAAGGACAACAGATGAAATATTCACTACCTTAGATCTAGCCATGATAGATTTGCAGGATGCATCGGCTAAATTTTTGAAAGTCGGATCTACGCCAAGTTTTGTCAAAAGGGGAGAACAGATTATTAAAATCGAAGCTAGTAACCTACCAATGGGGATTATTCAAGAATTCGATGTGGACGTCGTTGGTGCCCAATTAAAAGCAGGCGACCTGTTGATTATGATGAGCGACGGAATTTTTGAAGGACCTAAACATGTAGAAAACTACGATTTATGGATGAAGCGCAAAGTATCGGAAATCAAAACGGATGATCCGCAAGAAATGGCAGATTTAATTATGGAGGAGGTAATCAGAACAAGATCTGGTCAAATACAAGATGATATGACAGTAGTAGTTGCAAAAATAGAAAGGAACATACCGAAGTGGGCAGCGATCCCTGCTTATACGTATCTATCAAAAAATCAGCAAATGAAGGAGGCTCTTTAAATGAAGAAAACGCCATTTTTTTCTATAGGAAAAGGTTTACCCGTTAAACAAGAAGAAAAGCTTGCCAGGGGGGATCCGGCCTAATGATGGGGGGATCCTCCTTTTTTGTATGGCTTGTGCTCAAGCTTTTTGTCAAAGGTGACCCCATTTAAAATGAAAGCAGACTAAAAAATGAAGTTGATGAGAAATCCGGTTATATTTGTGCCGATTCTGCATGGAGAGTGAGTCCAATGAAGGGTTTTAAAAGAATACATCAGCATTCTTTAAGGGGAATCCAGAGGAAAATTAAATAATTAAGCAAAACGATGTGAATGCAAAAATAGGAATGTGCATTAGTTTGTATTTGTGGTTTGACGTAGTAACTTGACACGGAGCCTATCAAACGTTCCCCTCTAGCCAAGATGAGAGTAATAACAATATCTGTCTCTACTTAACAAGTCTATCCTACCTCTCCACATAAAGTTACTCTTATTGCACTTTGATTCATGGGCATTTCTGATTATAAGTCGGGAATTGCCAGAATATCAACCACGTTTTTGATTTCTGCGGTGTATTTTTGGAGTCCCCTCTGCTTCTGGTGAGATCAGATATCTCCTCGAGCAGAGTACGAATGATCGGATACTACAGAAAGGACGGGGCGGTGTTTGCCCGGTTTTTCTTGGTTTTAAAAGGTATATTTTCACTATGTTTCGTCCATGATGGCTAATGTAAATTATACGCTACAGGAGGGGACGAAACGTGTATAAGGGAACTTTGAAGCAAATTTTGTTAATTACGGATGGATGCTCCAATTCAGGGCAAGATCCAATTGCAATGGCCGCACTTGCCAAGGAACAGGATATAACGGTGAACGTCATCGGAGTGATGGATGAAGATACAATTGATAAAAAAGGGATGGAAGAAATAGAGGGAATCGCTATGTCCGGGGGAGGAGTAAGTCAAATCGTCTATGCGAAGAACTTATCCCAAACGGTGCAAATGGTGACTAGAAAAGCGATGACCCAAACCCTACAGGGAGTAATCAATAAGGAGCTGCAACAAATCCTAGGTTCAGAATCTTCCATGGAGGAGCTACCCCCAGAAAAACGAGGGGAAGTGATGGAGGTTGTAGACGAGCTTGGAGAGACAGTTTCCCTAAATGTATTAATTTTAGTGGATACAAGTGCAAGTATGAAATCGAAGCTTCCGACCGTGAAAGAAGCATTGCTAGATTTAGCACTAAGTTTGAACGCGAGAATCGGTGACAACCAGTTCTCAGCCTTTGTATTTCCTGGGAAGCGTCAGGAAGTGGAGAAGATTTTGGACTGGACACCAAAATTGGAATCTTTGTCCAGCATTTTTCCGAAGCTTTCAACTGGCGGAATTACTCCGACTGGACCAGCTATTCAAGAAGCTATTCCTTATTTTAAAGAAACACGTAACCTAAGGAGCTTGATTTCCGATGATGAACAATACTATGAAGAATCCGGTAGGTAATCTTCCAAAAGGAACGGTCATTATTGGAAAATGGCATAAACACAAATATACCATCTTAAAAACACTCGGTTACGGGGCGACAGGGTATGTTTATTTAACAGAGGGCCCAAACGGATTCGCTGCTTTAAAAATAAGTGAAAACAGCATGTCTATTACGTCTGAAGTAAACGTCCTGCGTCACTTCTCGAAGGTCCGAGGGTTCTCCCTAGGGCCTTCTTTGTTAGATGTCGATGATTGGGAAAATGGGAGAGTTGGAACAGGGAGATTTTCTTTTTATGTAATGGAATATTTAAAAGGACATGCCTTGCATATCTTTATACAAGGAAGAGGAATGGAATGGACAGGCATCTTGATCTTGCAATTACTGACAGATTTGCAAACTTTACATCAAGAGGGTTGGGTATTCGGAGATTTAAAACCTGATAATCTGATTGTGACAGAATCACCTCCCAAAATACGCCTTCTTGATGTTGGTGGCACTACACTTCAGGGGAGAGCAATAAAAGAATTTACAGAGTTTTTTGACCGTGGCTACTGGGGACTAGGTTCACGCAAGGCAGATGCTTCATATGACTTATTTGCCGTAGCGATGATTATGATTCATATTTGTTATCCAAAGCAGTTTCAAAAAACTGGGGAAGGTGGTTTACACCAGCTTAACGAGTATATTCGCAAAAATGCCTGGCTAAATAAACATGAATCGGTACTGGTCCGTGCTCTCAAAGGCAATTATCAGTCTGCATTAGAAATGAAAATGGATATGTTGGGATTGATGAGCAAGCGACAAGACAATCCTGCATTAAAGCAAAAATATACTCCTCCTCCAACCAATAACCGGTCCACAAAAGCCAAGGTAGCTACAAATGTACATGTACCGCAGAATAAGCAAGGTTCCACAAAAAAAGGATGGACAGAAACAGCCGTATTATTGTCGGCGATATTACTTGCCTATTTTTTCTACCTTTATGGTCAGATAATGTAGTACAAAACGTTTTATTGCAATAATGGTGGGTATAAAGGAATATGGATGTAATATCTAGAAAAAATTAGTAACCTTAAAACAAGCCCCTATTTTTGCAGGAAAAGAAGTGAAATGATAGGATAAGATAGAAATTAATAGAGTAGATTAAAGGAATGGATAAACCATATGTGGAAGAGTGTCTCTACATTTGTAGATCAATATAAACTGATACCATTCAACTCAGTTGTTGTGGTAGGAGTAAGTGGCGGTGCGGATTCCATGGCATTGCTCCATTTTTTAGATTCAATGAAAGAAGCGAGGAACTTAACACTTGTTGTTGCCCATATTGATCATATGTTCCGAGGGAAAGAATCCGAAAAAGACATGATGTTTGTCAAAGAGCAATGTGAGAGGCGAAACTTGTTGTTTGAAGGAGAACAAATCGATGTTACTTCTTACAAAGAGTTGGAGAAGATAAGTGCACAAGTAGCAGCAAGAGACTGTAGGTATGCTTTCTTTAAGAAAGTGATGGAAAAGTATGGAGCGAGTGTGCTTGCCCTTGGACATCATGGAGATGACCAAGTCGAAACCATTCTTATGAGATTAGGAAGAGGATCTTCGATGAAAGGGTATGCAGGAATTTTTCCGAAACGCCTTTTCAACAATGGACATATTGTCCGCCCATTACTCTCGGTGACGAAAGACGAAGTTCTTGCGTATGTAAAAGAGAACGATGTTAGATTTAGGCATGATCCTAGTAATGATAAGGACATGTATCGTAGAAATCGAGTACGTCACCATGTACTGCCTCTGTTAAAGCAGGAATTTCCTAATCTTCATCAGAAATTTCAGTCCTTCAGCGAACAGATTCAGGAAGATGAACAATACTTGGAGGCATTAACTGAAAAGGAATGGAATACCGTTATTAAAAGTAAAGAGAAAGAAAGAGTAGTTTTAAATAGAAAACCTTTGCTTTTAATGGCTAAACCTTTACAAAGACGAGGGATTCAACTAATATTAAACTATCTCTATAATAATGAAATTCCTCCATCTCTTTCCTCTTTACATATTGATAATTTTTTATCCTTATTGGAAAGTGAACACCCTTCAGGAAGTTTGCATTTCCCAAAAGGCCTACAAATCATTAGATCATACCATGAATGTATACTGACATTTGATAAGGTAGAATCTGATGCATACAAATTTCATCTTGAAGTGCCTGGGGTAGTAACGCTTCCGACAGGAGATAGCATCATCAGCGAGATTTGGACACATGCTAAACAAGAAATCTTACAAAATAATCAAGCTGCTTTTGATGTATCCAATACTTCCACACCACTTTATGTTAGAACCCGTATGGAAGGTGACAGGATAAAACTTAAGGGAACAAATGGATCCAAAAAATTGAAAAGTATTTTCATCGACTGTAAAATTCCGAAATTAAAACGGGATACATGGCCAATAATAGTGAATGAAAACAATGAGATTTTATGGATGCCAATGATTAAACGTTCATCTTTTGAAGCAACAGAGGAAACGGTGGGTCCTGTTTTAGTAATTACATGCAAAATGAGTCAAAAGTTTGGGAGGCAGCAAGAAAATGAATAAAGATATTGAAAAAGTACTCTTCTCAGAAGAAGAGCTACAAGTGAAAGTCAGGGAATTAGGCGCTCAATTAACAGAAGATTACACAGATCGTTTCCCGTTGGCGATTGGAGTATTAAAGGGTGCCATGCCATTTATGGGTGACTTGATCAAACGTATGGATACATATTTAGAGATGGACTTTATGGATGTTTCAAGCTATGGAAACTCCACTGTTTCATCTGGAGAAGTAAAAATTCTTAAGGATTTAGATACTTCTGTAGAAGGTAGAGACATTCTTATTATTGAAGATATTATTGATAGTGGCTTGACGTTAAGCTATCTGGTAGAGCTGTTCCGTTATCGGAAAGCAAAATCCATTAAAATTGTAACGCTTCTTGATAAACCAAGCGGAAGAAAAGCAGATATTAAAGCAGACTATGTCGGCTTCATTGTTCCAGATGAGTTTGTTGTAGGGTATGGCCTGGACTATGCAGAAAAATACCGCAATCTCCCTTATATTGGAGTATTGAAACCTGAAATTTATACAAACGCAGAATAATAAGAAACCCAATACGGATTCCTTGAATTGGATTAATTTACTATGATACTATTGGTTTAGTTTTGCTATCGTGGGAGGAGGTAAGGGATGAACAGAATATTTCGAAATACCATCTTTTATTTATTAATATTTTTAGTGATTATCGGTGTTGTGAGTTTTTTCAACAACCCTAATCCGAAAGAAACACCGATCACTTACAACGAATTCATCCAAAAACTTGAAAACAACGAGGTAGAGAAATTCACCATTCAACCTACCCGTTCGGTATATGAGGCGCGCGGTACACTTGAAGGTGCAGGTGAAGGTGAAACATTTGTTTCTGTATTTCCAAACAGTGCTAGTGCTTTAGACCGTGTAGAAACAATTGCAGAGGGACAGAACATTCCTCTGACCGTAGATAAGGCGGAAGAAACGAGTGGTTGGGTAACCTTCTTTACTTCCATTATTCCTTTTGTCATTATCTTTATCTTATTCTTCTTCTTACTTAATCAGGCACAAGGCGGCGGAAGTCGTGTCATGAACTTTGGTAAAAGTAAGGCGAAGCTATATAGTGAAGAAAAGAAAAAGGTTAAGTTTAGAGATGTAGCCGGTGCTGATGAGGAAAAACAAGAACTTGTGGAAGTTGTGGAGTTTTTGAAAGATCCTCGTAAATTTTCTGAGCTTGGTGCCCGTATTCCTAAAGGTGTGCTTTTAGTTGGACCTCCTGGAACAGGTAAAACCTTGCTGGCAAGAGCGGTAGCAGGAGAGGCTGGAGTTCCATTCTTCTCTATTAGTGGTTCTGACTTTGTGGAAATGTTTGTTGGGGTCGGAGCATCACGTGTACGTGACTTGTTTGAAAATGCGAAAAAGAATGCGCCATGTATCATCTTCATTGACGAGATTGACGCAGTAGGACGTCAACGTGGAGCAGGTTTAGGTGGTGGTCATGATGAGCGTGAGCAAACCTTGAACCAACTACTTGTAGAAATGGACGGTTTTGGAGCAAATGAAGGTATCATCATGATTGCTGCCACAAATAGACCCGACATTCTTGACCCAGCATTACTAAGACCTGGACGTTTTGACCGTCAAATTACGGTTGACCGCCCTGACTTAAAGGGTCGTGAAGCGGTACTTAAAGTCCATGCGAGAAACAAGCCACTGTCTGAAAACATTAACATGAAGACCATTGCGATGCGTACACCAGGATTCTCTGGAGCGGATCTTGAAAACTTGTTAAACGAAGCTGCACTTGTTGCGGCAAGACAAGATAAAAAGAGTATTGATATGCTAGATATTGACGAAGCAATTGACCGTGTAATTGCGGGGCCTGCGAAAAAGAGCAGGGTAATTTCCCAAAAAGAGCGCAATATTGTTGCATACCATGAAGCTGGGCATACCATTATCGGTGTTGTACTGGATGAAGCAGACATGGTTCACAAAGTTACAATCGTTCCACGGGGGCAGGCTGGCGGTTATGCGGTTATGCTACCAAAAGAAGACCGCTACTTCATGACAAAACCAGAATTGCTTGATAAAATCACTGGTTTACTTGGTGGCCGTGTGGCAGAAGAAATCCAGTTTGGCGAAGCTAGCACAGGAGCTCATAATGATTTCCAGCGCGCTACAGGAATTGCCCGTAAGATGGTGACAGAATACGGGATGAGTGAGAAGCTTGGACCGCTACAATTCGGTCAAGCAAGCGGCGGACAGGTTTTCCTAGGTCGTGATATCCAAAATGAGCAAAACTACAGTGATGCCATTGCACACGACATCGATATGGAAATCCAACGATTCATTAAAGAAAGTTATGAGCGCGCTAAACAAATTCTTACCGAAAACCGTGATAAACTAGAACTTGTTGCTCAAACATTACTTGAAGTGGAAACACTTGATGCTGATCAAATCAAACATCTTTTTGATCACGGGAAGCTTCCGGAAGTTCCTGTAAAATCAGGAGATGGCGATGATGTGAAGGTCAACATTCACTCCAAAAAAGAAAACGACGATAAAGAATCTGGAAATAACAGACCAGTATAATTAAGACAAAAGGCGTTCGGGATATGACCATTCCGAACGCCTTTTTATGTGGGCTAGATTACGTAAGTATTCCTTTCTCGTCTAAAAATACACTTGCATGCCACCTTGTCTTATGCTTGTCGGGGCTGAACAAGGCGCTTCCGCATTTCGGGTATGTCGAAATTTCCCGAGGAATAATTATTTCTATTGGGTTTGTTAGGTTACCATATAGTATAATAAAACTAATTTTAAATCATGGTGGGGATATTAGATGTTATTTGTCTTGGATGTTGGAAATACAAACACGGTAATTGGTGTATATGAAGGAGAAGAATTAAAGCATCATTGGCGTGTGGAAACGAGCCGTAATAAGACAGAAGATGAGTTTGGAATGATTATCAAATCTCTTCTTGAACATGTGGGCCTTCGTTTTGAAGATTTTGAAGGTATTATTATTTCTTCCGTAGTGCCTCCAATTATGTTCTCTTTGGAAAGAATGTGTCAAAAGTATTTTCATTTAAAACCATTAATAGTTGGACCGGGCATCAAAACGGGCTTAAATATAAAATATGAAAACCCGAGGGAAGTAGGAGCGGACCGTATTGTCAATGCGGTTGCGGGTATCCATCTGTATGGGAGCCCTCTAGTCATTGTTGATTTTGGTACAGCCACAACCTATTGTTATATTAACGAAAATAAACAGTATATGGGTGGGGCAATTGCACCAGGCATTAGTATCTCTACAGAGGCGCTTTATTCTAGGGCTTCTAAGTTACCGAG
Organism: Sutcliffiella rhizosphaerae; assembly: GCF_917563925.1. Classification (GTDB taxonomy): domain Bacteria; phylum Bacillota; class Bacilli; order Bacillales; family Bacillaceae_I; genus Sutcliffiella_A; species Sutcliffiella_A rhizosphaerae. Next base: position 11,607 of record NZ_CAKJTJ010000047.1, on the reverse strand, counting down.
AATCGAAATTGCACGCCCTGATGGTGTAATAGGAAAAAACACAGTCAGTGCAATGCAAGCAGGAATACTTTTTGGTTATGTTGGACAAGTAGAGGGAATCGTAAACCGTATGAAGAAACAAAGCGATGTTACTCCGAAAGTGATCGCAACTGGTGGACTTGCTTCTCTTATTGGTAATGAGTCGGATGTGATTGATATTGTAGATCCGTTTTTAACACTAAAAGGTCTTCATTTAATTTATTTAAAAAATACTAAAGGTGATTGATTGGAAAGGAGCATACAATCTTGTCAGACTATCTTGTGAAAGCATTAGCATTTGAAGGACAGGTCCGTGCTTATGGAATTAGGACGACCGAAACGGTAGGGGAGGCCCAGCGTAGACACGATACATGGCCGACTGCATCTGCTGCACTCGGGAGAGCAATGACTGCCTCTGTTATGATGGGTGCAATGTTAAAAGGCGACAATAAAATGACAGTCAAAATTGAAGGTGGCGGACCGATTGGATCCATATTGGTTGATAGTAATGCCAAAGGACATGTCAGGGGATATGTAACGAACCCCCATGTGCATTTTGACTTGAATCAGCATGGGAAATTGGATGTTGCAAGAGCGGTAGGGACAAACGGTACCTTATCCGTTGTAAAAGATTTAGGATTGAGGGAACATTTCTCTGGTCAAACGCAGCTTGTGTCAGGAGAATTAGGAGAAGACTTTACATATTACCTCGTTTCATCTGAACAAGTCCCATCAGCTGTTGGTGTTGGCGTGCTTGTTAATCCTGACAATACCATTCTTGCTGCAGGTGGTTTTATCATCCAACTGCTACCGGGAACATCAGAAAAGACCATTTCTATTATTGAAGAAAAGATAACGAATATGACACCAGTCTCCAAGCTGATTGAAAAGGGATTGACTCCAGAAGAATTATTAGAAGAAATTCTTGGAAAAGGGAATGTGAAGTTTTTAGAGACAATGCCTATTAATTTCACTTGTACTTGTTCGAAAGAACGCTTTGAGCAAGCACTTATTTCTTTAGGGGCAAAAGAATTAACGGAAATCATTGAAGAAGAAGGACAAGCTGAAACACACTGCCATTTCTGTAATGAAAAATATTTGTTTAACAAACCAGAACTACAGGCCATGAGAGATCAAGTGATGGGCTAGGGGGCACATATGAACCAGAAGAAGCGATTAAAGCAAAAATGGGTTTGGCGGATTATTTACGGTCTGGTCATCATTAACTGCCTCACATTGGCTATTGTTATCAAACAGTCTTTTTCCTTGAAAGAGGCTTCTGAGGCAAGCGCGTTTGTAAACGGACAGTCGAATATAATAGCGACTGTTGGCGATACAGTCATCACGAGAAAAGATATGTTAGAAGAACTAGAAGGAATGTATGGACAAGAAATGCTCACCAAAATGGTGAACAACGAGGTAGTCAAACAAATTGCGGGAAAATATAAGGTGAAAGTTTCAGATCAGTCAGTAGATCGAGAATGGAAAATGATAAAAACGATGTATAGCAGATCGCCATTACATTCAAATTCCTCAGAAGAACTTTGGAAGGAACAAATTCGTTCTGGACTTTTGTTAGAAGAATTACTTATAAAGGATGTCACGGTACCTGAAGACCAATTGAAAAGCTTTTATGAGGAGAATAAACCATTATATACAATAGAGGATTCCTATCATCTGTCACATATAATCCTTAATACAAAAGCAGATGCGGATGCAGTTGTTCAAGAGTTGAAGGATGGCTCTAATTTTTCTACTCTTGCCATGGAAGTTTCTACAGATGAGCTTACGGCAAATCAAGGAGGAGATATTGGTTTTTTAACTCATGAAAGCCAAGTCTACCCTTCAGAATATATCACTGAGGCATCAAGCTTAAAGGAAGGGTCTTGGAGTGAACCTATTAATGTTGGTGAGGGATTTGCCGTCATCTACTTACATGAAAAGGTTAATGGGAATGTATATTCTTTTGAAGATGTAAAGGATCAGATTCGCAGGCAACTGGCAATGGAACAAATGGAAGGGAATATGGATGCTTCTATCTTTTGGGAGGAAGCTGGGGTGGAATGGAACCTTTCTGGCAAACAATAAGTCGAAGTGAATAATTTGACAATTCAGATTAAATGGTGTTAAATGGGATTAATCCGACAAAAACACTAAGTTTTAAAGACAGGGGGAAAAATGATGGTACGAGTAGCAAACTCGATTGCTGAGTTAGTTGGGAGCACTCCCGTCGTAAAGCTAAACCGAATTGTTGAAGAAGATATGGCAGAAGTGTATTTAAAACTGGAATTCATGAACCCGGGAAGCAGCGTAAAAGACCGTATTGCACTTGCAATGATTGATGCTGCGATAGAAGAGGGGAAACTTAAAGAAGGCGACACCATCATTGAGCCGACAAGTGGAAATACTGGAATCGGGCTTGCAATGATTGCCGCAGCAAAAGGATTGAAAGCAGTACTCGTAATGCCGGAAACAATGAGCCTTGAAAGAAGAAACCTATTACGTGCTTATGGTGCTGAGCTAGTACTTACTCCTGGACCTGAAGGAATGGGAGGAGCAATCCGAAAGGCAGAAGAACTTTCAAAAGAAAAAGGTCTTTTCATGCCACAACAATTTAACAACCCAGCAAATCCTGAGATTCACCGTAAAACAACCGGAAAGGAGATTACTGAACAATTTCCTAACGGTTTAGATGCCTTTATCTCAGGTATTGGAACCGGTGGTACAATCACAGGTGCTGGTGAGGTGCTAAGAGAAGCTTATCCAGGTATTAAAATTGTCGCAGTGGAACCAGCCGACTCTCCAGTACTATCAGGTGGTAAGCCTGGTCCGCATAAAATTCAAGGAATCGGAGCAGGATTCGTTCCATCTATTTTAGATACCGATATCTATGACCAAGTAATTACCGTCAAAAACGAAGAAGCCTTTGAATATGCCCGTTTAGCAGCAAGACAAGAGGGGTTACTAGGCGGAATATCTTCCGGAGCAGCCATTTCTGCAGCATTGCAAGTGGCAAAAGAACTCGGAAAAGGAAAAAAAGTTCTTGCGGTAATACCAAGCAACGGAGAACGCTACTTAAGCACGCCGCTATACCAATTTGAAGAATAGACAATGCGTACAAAAGCCCAAGAATGTTGAGACATTCATGGGTTTTTTTGTGCTTTGCATGAAATTTGGACTATTAAAGAAAAGAATTAAAAGGGTTCCTGTTTGCCTCCAAGGGTAGGTGTCCACTCGAGGGTAAATGGTTTGGATTCACTTTTGACAATCAGGTAATTATCATTAAGATATTAGATTCACCTCGAAAGAAAATGGGTTTACCTCCAAAGATATGAGAAAGTCCACGAAAAGTTTTGTGTTTACCACTAAAAGTTTAGGAAACAGTTCCAAAGGATTTCGGTTTACCTTCAAAGATGCTCGATCCCTCACGCAAGGATGCCGGTATACCTCCAAAGTTGCTCTAACCCTCACGCAAGGTTTCTGATTTATCTCCAAAGATATGAACATCCCCCCAAAAAAATCTTTTCAAAATTTACGCAGCGTCCTTCATTGCCTCGTTATCATTGAATACAAAGTTTTTCTAGTGTAACCATTCCTTCTTTTCATGTAAAATAAGGATAGAATGTCAATTAGGAGCGTGACAGCAAGAATGCAGAAGGTACCTGTAGGAATAAAAGTCGAATTGAATGAAAAAGAGTGGTTCAAAAAGTATAAAGAGTTGGCCAAGAATAAGCCATATCATGTTTTGTTGGAGAGTGGCCGTGGTGGTAGGTATCACATTATCGGACTTGATCCGGTGGCTTCCCTAAAAGGAAAAGGGGAAGAGTTGCATATAGACTACCTAAATGGGTCTACACAAAAGAAGACGGGGAATCCCGTTCATTTGTTGCAGGAAATCCTTTCAAAAAGATCCACGAAACGTCTTCCTGGATTCCCAGATTTTACTGGCGGGGCAATTGGATATTTGTCATATGATTGTGTTCGGTTAATTGAAAATCTTCCAGCTCTTGCAGATGATGACCTTGGGTTACCTGATTTGTATTTCTTGTTGTTTGATGATGTGTTCGTTTATGACAAATTGGACAAGATGCTTTATTTAATAACACATGTGGAAAAGGGATGCGAGGCGCACGGGAATGAGCGTTTAGAGTTGTACCGTCAGCAATGGACAGATACTAGCGCAGAAACGGTATATCCATATGTAGGAAGCCATCATACAATTTACGAGCGAGAAGTTTCTCTGACAGAGGGTGCTTTTATGAAGGCTGTGGAAAAAGTACAGTCTTATATTGCCCAAGGGGATGTTTTTCAGGTTAATCTTTCGGTAAGACAAGGAGAGCCTTTGCGCACTCATCCGATGGAAATCTATACAGCACTTAGACAAATTAACCCCTCCCCTTACATGGGGTATCTTCAGTTCCCGGAATTCCAGCTTGTGAGTGGATCCCCAGAACTTTTAGTGAAGAAAAAAGGGGACATTGTGAGTACTCGTCCAATTGCGGGGACAAGATCTAGAGGAAAGACAGATAAAGAAGATCAAGAGCTGGCAAAGGAGCTTATTGATAATGAGAAAGAACGTGCTGAGCATGTAATGTTAGTAGATTTAGAGCGGAATGACCTTGGACGTGTATGCCAATACGGTACGGTTGAAGTAAACGAGTTTATGGCAATTGAAAAATACTCCCATGTGATGCATATTGTCTCGAACGTGCAAGGAGTACTTGCGGCAGGTAAACAAAATTCAGATATTATTGAAGCAACTTTTCCTGGAGGGACGATAACAGGGGCACCTAAAGTACGTACAATGGAGATTATAGAAGAACTTGAGCCGGTCAGGCGTTCTATATATACTGGTTCCATAGGGTGGCTTGGTTATGATGGGGAGATGGAGTTGAACATATCCATTCGAACCATGGTGGCCAAAGATGGAATGGCATATGTGCAAGCAGGTGCTGGTGTGGTCATTGATTCTGTGCCTATACGTGAGTATAAAGAATCCTTAAAGAAAGCGGCAGCCCTATGGAGAGCGAAAGAGCTGAGTGAAGAAGAGCAAAAAAATAGAGCAGAGGTGAGCGTATGATTTTAATGATTGATAATTACGATTCTTTTACGTACAACCTAGTACAATACTTAGGTGAGCTTGGAGAAGAATTAATAGTAAAAAGAAATGATGAAATTACGATTGAGGAAATAGAAACGTTAAATCCCGAATTTATCATGATCTCTCCTGGACCTTGTTCTCCGAATGAGGCAGGAATTAGTCTGGATGTAATTAAATACTTCGCAGGCAGGAAGCCGATATTTGGAGTTTGTCTTGGGCATCAATCCATTGCTCAGGTTTTTGGTGGAGATGTTGTACGGGCGGAGAGATTGATGCACGGCAAGACGTCGGAAATGCATCATGATGGAGAAACTATTTTCCGAACATTGCCAAATCCATTTGTGGCAACAAGGTATCATTCGTTAATTGTGAAAAAAGAGACATTGCCGGAGTGCTTTGAGATTACAGCTTGGACAGATCAGGATGAAATAATGGCTATCAGGCATAAGGAACTACCGATAGAAGGAGTGCAATTTCATCCGGAGTCTATCATGACCTCTGTAGGAAAAGAATTGCTCCGAAACTTTATTGACACCTACTCCAAGAAAAAGGTTTACGATGATTGTTTATAAAGATGGTGACTGGAAGCCAATTGAAGAAACACAAGTATCTGTTATGGACCACGGGTTTTTATATGGGGTAGGTTTGTTTGAAACCTTCCGAACGTATAATGGAGTGCCCTTTTTATTGAAAGATCACCTTAAACGATTACGAGTTGGCTTGGAATCTGTGTATATTGACTGGCAGGAAGCAGATAATGATATACAAGCACTCGTAACGGAAGCGTTATTACGAAATGAGGTAATAGATGGAATCATTCGGTTAAACGTTACAGCGGGTATTAGTAACTGGGGGTTGCCTACAGAGACTTACAATGATCCATCTCTACTTTTATTTACAAGACCTGTTCCGAAAAGCGGTTCCGACTTAAAGGCTGGTGTGTTTCTCGATTTACGCCGAAACACACCAGAAGGAAAAACAAGATTGAAATCCCATCACTACTTAAACAATCTTTTAGGAAAAAGAGAGCTTGGGTCACAAACCGACATTGAAGGAATTTTTTTAACAGAAGAAGGCTGGATTGCAGAAGGTCTTGTGTCTAATATCTTTTGGATAAAAGATGGGACATTATATACCCCAAGCCTTGCTACAGGAATTCTGAATGGGGTGACCCGTCAGTATATATTACATCTTGGGATGTTGCTCGGTTTAAATATAGAAGAGGGTTTTTTTGCAAAAGAGGATTTGCTTTTCAGTGATACGGTCTTTTTCACCAATTCTACACAAGAGCTTATCACTTGCAAGCGAATAGGTGATAAAGAGTTTCCAAATGAATCTATCTGGGTGACTCGAATAAAAGAATTATATCAAGAAAGTACAGAAAGACAGTTGCTGTCATACGAACAAGCAAAGAAGGTTGAAATGATAAATGGGAAATATAAACTTGTATCAAACTAAGTTGACTTGTGGTTCCTTTGAGCTGCCGCTTGGAGAAAGAACCTTGATTATGGGTATATTGAATGCAACTCCAGATTCGTTTTCTGATGGTGGGAAATATAATTTGGTGGAAAATGCTGTAGAACGGGCGAAAGAGTTGGTAGAATCGGGCGCTGATATATTAGATATTGGTGGGGAATCTACAAGACCAGGTGCCGAAAAAGTAAGCCTTGAGGAAGAACTGGACCGGGTGATACCTGTCATCCAGGCTATCTCCAAAGAGGTAAGTGTACCTATTTCTATTGATACGTATAAAGCGGAAGTAGCCAAGAAAGCTATTGAAGCAGGGGCGCATATCATTAATGATGTGTGGGGGGCAAAGGGAGACCCGGTCATGCCTAGCGTTGCCGCGGACCTCCAAGTGCCTATCGTACTTATGCATAACAGGAATGAGCGGAATTATCAACAATTGATTCCTGACATGATTGCCGATTTGTTTGAAAGCATTACGCTTGTTAAAAAAGCGGGTGTTAAGGATGAGAACATCATCTTAGATCCGGGTATCGGTTTTGCGAAAACATTTGAAGACAACATACAAGTCATGCAAGAACTTGAACAATTCCATACTTTGGGATATCCGGTCCTGCTCGGTACATCACGTAAACGATTTATTGGCCATGTCTTAGATCTCCCTCCAGAAGAGAGAATGGAAGGGACAGGAGCAACGGTGTGCCTAGGTATCCAAAAGGGATGCCAAATTGTCCGCGTCCATGATGTGAAAGAAATAACACGTATGGCAAAGATGATGGATGTTATGTTATCTAAAGGAGGGCTAACCCTTGGATAAAATATATGTAAATCAGATGAAGTTCTATGGATATCACGGCGTTTTTCCGGAAGAAACTAAACTAGGTCAGCGTTTTACGGTAGATTTGACCATTGAATTAGATTTATCTCAAGCCGGGAACACAGATGATCTTACGAAATCGGTTAATTATGCAGACCTTTATCAGGCATGTAAAAAGGTTGTCGAGGAAGAAACGTATAAACTTGTGGAAACAGTAGCTGAAAGGATTGCCGCGGAAATACTGACGTCCTTTTCTATTGTAAGCAGCTGCACAGTAAAGGTAATCAAGCCGGACCCTCCAATACCTGGCCATTATGATTCTGTTGCAGTAGAAATAACAAGAGGTCAGAAACGGTGAATGTATCCTATATAGCCCTTGGCTCTAATCAAGGTGACAGGTTGGAGTACCTGCAGGAAGCCATACTGGCAATAGATAACCACGAAGAGGTTACGGTTGTGGAGGAATCTTCCATTTATGAAACAGACCCGGTTGGTTATATCGATCAGGATATGTTCTTGAATATGGTAATTAAAGTAAAAACTAATCTATCTGCGCACGATTTGTTAAAGGTTCTACAACAATTTGAACATGTTTTTGGTAGAAAAAGAGAAATTCGCTGGGGTCCCCGAACTTTAGACCTTGACATTTTACTATTTAACCAAGAAAATATGGAAACAGAAGAGCTAATTGTACCTCATCCTAGAATGTGGGAACGTGCTTTTGTTTTTGTTCCATTAATGGAGATTGCGGATAGGATAGACCTACCCGAAACGATAAATAGAAAAGAACTTCTTGAACAACAAGAAAGAGAAGGGGTACGCATATGGAAGCTGAAAAATGGGGAAGACGTATCCGGGCATACCGAAAGCTGAAAGGATATACCCAAGAATCATTTGCAAAGAATCTTCATATATCCGTCTCTGTTTTAGGAGAGGTAGAGCGAGGTAACCGTGTACCTTCCGACGACCTTGTTCAATTAATTGTACAGGAGTTAAATATCTCAGTGGAAGAGCTCGTGCCACCGGAATAAGTAAGAGAGGAGGTAAAGCATTAATGTTGAAAATCGGCGATATCACCATGAAGAATCAAGTAGTATTAGCGCCAATGGCAGGAGTGTGTAATGCGGCATTCCGCCTTACAGTCAAAGAATTCGGAGCGGGCCTTGTGTGTGCGGAAATGGTAAGCGACAAGGCAATTCTCTATAAAAACGCTAAAACGATGGGAATGCTATATATCGATGAGCGTGAAAAGCCTCTTAGTCTTCAAATCTTTGGAGGAGAAAAAGATACCTTAGTGGAAGCAGCTAAATTCGTAGATAAAAATACAACTGCAGACATCATTGATATAAATATGGGTTGTCCTGTACCGAAAATCATCAAGTGTGATGCAGGTGCAAGATGGCTGCTTGATCCTAATAAAATATATGAAATGGTTTCGGCTGTCGTAGATGCGGTCGACAAACCAGTTACGGTTAAGATGCGTATCGGCTGGGATGATGAACATATCTTTGCGATTGAAAATGCGCGCGCCATTGAACGTGCAGGCGGTCAAGCTGTAGCTGTTCACGGTCGTACAAGAGTGCAAATGTATGAAGGACATGCAGATTGGAACGTCATTAAACAAGTAAAAGATTCCGTAAGTATCCCTGTTATTGGAAACGGTGACGTAGAAACTCCACAGGATGCCAAACGCATGCTGGAAGAAACAGGTGTGGATGGTGTCATGATTGGACGTGCAGCACTAGGTAACCCTTGGATGATTTACCGTACGGTTCATTATTTAGAAACAGGGGAGCTTGTTGGAGAACCATCTGTACGTGAAAAGATGGATGTATGTAAACTGCATTTAGATCGCCTTATCGACCTAAAAGGGGAAAATGTGGCAGTCCGTGAAATGAGAAAACATGCTGCGTGGTACCTAAAGGGGATCCGTGGCAATGCCATAGTTCGAAATGCTATTAACGAGTGTACTAGCAGGTTGGACTTAGTGAACCTCGTTGACAACCTTGTGGAAGAATCAGAACAAAAAGAAGCAATGAACTTTCAAGTAGGCTAACGAATCACTTCTTGCGAAAAAGGTAAAACTGCCAGTAAGTTGTTGCTGGCAGTTTTAGCTTTATTTATAGTTGGAAAGTCTATATGATAGATAAAAGAAATGCTTCTACATAGTTTTACAGATAAACATTACAATTAACAGTTGGAGTTGATATAGAATGAGTCAAGAAGAATTAAATTTGAATGACCAATTGATGGTAAGGCGGGAAAAGCTACAAAAGCACCGTGACAAAGGTTTAGACCCGTTTGGAGCAAGATTTGAACGAACTGCTGATTCCAAGCAACTAATTGAGCAATACGGTGACTTGGAAAAAGATCAACTTGATGAACAAGAAATCTCTGTAACGTTAGCAGGTCGCATCATGACAAAACGTGGGAAAGGAAAAGCTGGTTTTGCGCATGTTCAAGATCTAACAGGTCAAATCCAGTTATACGTCCGTAAAGATGCTGTTGGGGACGATGCATACGAAGTGTTCAATGCAATTGACCTTGGTGACATCGTCGGAGTGACAGGATATGTATTCAAAACAAATGTTGGGGAACTATCTATTAAAGCGACTTCTTTTGAACTTTTATCCAAAGCATTACGTCCTCTTCCAGAAAAATATCATGGTTTAAAAGATGTAGAACAACGCTATCGCCAACGTTATCTGGACCTTATTACAAATCCGGAAAGCAGAGAAACATTTATTGCCCGTTCTAAAATTATTCAAGCTATGAGACGCTACCTTGATAATAACGGTTATCTAGAAGTTGAAACACCAATGATGCACTCCATCGCTGGTGGTGCATCCGCGCGTCCATTTATTACACACCACAATACACTTGATATGACATTATACATGCGTATCGCCATTGAACTACATTTAAAGCGACTTATTGTAGGCGGTTTAGAAAAGGTGTATGAAATCGGCCGTGTTTTCCGTAATGAAGGTGTATCGACAAGACATAACCCTGAATTCACGATGATTGAGCTTTACGAAGCGTATGCAGACTATAAAGATATTATGAGTTTGACAGAAAACCTAATTGCACACATTGCAAAAGAAGTGCTCGGAACAACGAAGGTTCAATATGCTGACAGCGAAATTGATCTTACTCCTCAATGGGCGAGACTCCATATGGTGGAAGCAGTTAAAGAAGCTACTGGTGTAGATTTTTGGAAGCAAATGACAGATGAAGAAGCACGTGCTCTTGCAAAAGAACATGGTATTCAAGTAACAGAACATATGCAATTTGGTCATATTCTGAACGAATTCTTTGAGCAAAAAGTTGAAGAAACTTTGATTCAACCTACATTCATATATGGACATCCGGTGGAAATTTCTCCGCTTGCTAAGAAAAATAACGATGATCCACGGTTCACTGACCGCTTTGAGCTGTTTATTGTGGGGCGTGAGCATGCAAATGCATTTACAGAGCTTAACGATCCTATCGATCAAAAAGAACGCTTTGAAGCGCAATTGAAAGAAAAAGAACAAGGAAATGATGAAGCGCATGAAATGGATCATGACTTCATTGAAGCGCTTGAATACGGAATGCCGCCAACTGGAGGCCTTGGTATTGGAATTGACCGACTAGTAATGCTATTAACAAACTCTCCTTCTATAAGAGATGTATTGTTATTCCCACAGATGAGACATCGTTAATAGTAGAATTCAAAAAGCATCACCTAACTAAATGTGTTAGGTGGTGCTTTTTAGTTATTTCATTAGTAGGGAATGAGTGGCGAAGGTTATTCGAGAACAACAAAGAATGATTTCTAAAATTCTGCTTGGAATTATAAGACTATTACAACTTTATCATTTTATAAAATTAATTGAAAAAACCTATTGCCTTTGGGTGCGGAGGGTGGTATATTAATATTCGTTGTCACAACAGAAACACTTCTTCAAAAAAAGAACTGAAAAAAGTTGTTGACATCACAATGGAGAATTTGGTAAGATAATAAAGTCGCTTTTGAAAGGCGGCTGAATAAATGCTCTTTGAAAACTAAACAAAACAACAGCGTCCACGTTAACTTTTAACAGTTAACATGAACGAAATTAAGTAACAAGCTAGCAAGATTTTTGAGCAACAGCTCAAACTCTTTATTGGAGAGTTTGATCCTGGCTCAGGACGAACGCTGGCGGCGTGCCTAATACATGCA
>NZ_CAKJTJ010000046.1 GCF_917563925.1 Sutcliffiella rhizosphaerae | reverse complement strand
TCTTTATTTAATCTTAATAGTATAAAAATTGGAAAACTATTAAATTTTTTGCAATAATTATGTTTAATTTGTCAATTTAATTGTTATTATGGAATAATATGTTAAATTCCAATCTGTTCTTTTTACCCTAAAAATACATAAAAAACCGAGTATGCATACAACGTTTTTTCTATAATAAACCCATACTATTCAGGAGGTGCATTTAGATTGCCTATTATTAGTTCAAAGGAAATTAGTTGGAAACCAGGTTATTTTCAAAACTCTGAATTTAAAATGTTATGGGAAGATACTGAGACAAAAACAAAAGCATTTATAGTGAAGTTTTCCCCAGGTGGGTTTATTCCATTACACGATCATCCAGGTAGAGAATTTGCGTATGTTTTGGAAGGGGAAATGGTAGTTGGTGAAAAAACACTTAAACAAGGTGACTTTCTTACAGCTGGTGAAGGGGAATTACATGAAGTTAAAACCGAAAATGGAGTAACATTTCTTATAATAATAAATGATATGATTAAAATAATTGAATAAAATATAAGGGTTGTAGAATCATTAAAGTAAAAAAACACTATTGAACTAGTACACATAATTATGTACTAGTTCGAAAGTGTTTTTTTAAAGACAATGATTATAGAAATATAAATGGAAATTCAGGAAGTTTGCATCATACTTTAATATGTATACAGAAAAGGGCTACCATAACCAAATTTTTTTCGTAAGGCAGCCTCCTGAAAGAAGTTATATTTCATCCAATATAAACCTACTAATTTTTATCCACTAATTCTTGCATACTGAATTTTATTACCATTGCTAAACAAAATATATATGAATAAAAAACTTATTGGTATTATAATGTATTTCACTTTTTTTTTCATAATAGATCTCCCCCTTTTTTCTTACTTTCCAAGTTGTTCTACCATTTGTCTCAAAAGCCTCCATTCCCCTGTACTATTTTTCACCCAAGTTTCCATAGCGCATGCTAACTCTTCTTTGTCACTCCATGTGTCAACCATCATATATTGTAAAATTACCTCATCATTTCCTCTTCTAATAATTCGTACATCCCTTGCTCCCCAAGAATGGCCTCCATGAGAAACATAATCTTTAGCAGCATCTAGAGTCCCTTTTATTTCCATATCCAAATCGAATACTTGAATATCCAGAGATATTCTTCTAATGCAATAGTATCCTGTGTATTCTTTACAATAATGTTTAAACGCTTCTGTAACATTTCCTTGACCTATAAATAAAGCACCGTAACTTTTTAAATGCTTTTTAAATGTTTCAATTACCTCATGTTCTTCTGTGTTTGGTGCTAATGAAAAAATAGGTTCCATTCTTCTTCCTCCTCTTTTTATCTACTTATATATTCATGGTGCGAACGTACTGGAAACCATCCAGCGGCTTTATATTTCCAAACCTCAGTAACTATTCCATAGTAAATATCATTCTTATATTTTTCATCTGAATAAAATATCTGTGTAATTACAACTTCATTTTTATTTTTAAACAAAAAATGATATTTCTTTATATTATTAAGGCATAATTTTATTTTTGATAAATCGAAATTTGTTGATAAAAATGGTAGATTATCAATGTAAATGCATATATTATACTCATTTGATGTAATTTTGTTTAAAGCATTCATGTTTATTGATTTAGATGCTACTCTAATATCAAAATCTTGATTTATTACTTTCTCTATTAAATCTTTTGATGTGACTTGAAAATCATCATCTCTCTCTTCTTGTGTCTCCCTAATTAGGAGCCATTTCCCCTTAAATTTAATCCAAACCTCTACCATTTTAGCAATACCTATGTGTACAGGATTACTTGGGTACTCTAATACCAAATTATATGTCACTAACGCCAAGTCATTTGTACCATTAATAAAGATTTCTCTATTTTTAAAAAACCAAAAAACATTTGGATTCCATGAGCTATTAATTGCATTAGAGGTGTTTTTTATGAATCCTTTCTTATTTAGTATCAAAGGATCATACTTTTGACTGAAGATGGTTCCTTTGTATTTAGAAGAAAGAAAGTCGTAAATCAATTCAGGCTTATTATTTCTCCATGCATTATTTAAAGAAGATATATAATTATTATGTGTAAATTCAAATTTATCTTTGACATTATTCAAGCCAGCACACATCCTTTTAATTAATACTCCTTATCTTTGGTGAAAATAAGTACGCAATTATGGGTACTATTGAAAATGCAATACTAATTCCAATTATTCCTTCAAAAACACCTGTAGTATCTGCAATTATCCCTCCCGTTAAAGCTCCTAGTGGCGAGGCTACAGCAGCTAGACTTCCATATATTCCAAAGGCTCTTCCTTGCATATCTGGATCAATGTAAACCCTAAAAAGTATGTTCACTAAAAGTGCACCCATTACTGTAAAGGCCCCATCAATTGCCAGTAAAGGAATTGCTATTAATAAATTATCAAAGAAAGGAACGACTACGCTAAATACACCAGCAATGGCGTAAAATATACAAATCCATTTACCTCTCATTTTCAAATTTGGTAGTTTAATCATTATTGCAGCACCAAGTACCATACCAATAGGAAAAGCAGCCTGTACAAGTCCATAGCCCACACTACTAACTTTCCAAATATTAATTGCAACAGCCGACATCAAAATTCCCTGTGCAACACCAAATATATTTAAGGTATTGTTCAATATTATTAATGAGTTTAAAGGTGGAGTTTTATAAATAAAACGAATACCTTCTTTAAATTCAAACCAAAAACCGTCCAACTTTTTACTGATATTATTTTGAGGCATTTCAACTTTTATAAAGCTAATGGCTAATGCCGATAACAATAGGAGAATGACGTCTATAAATAGAGTTACGGCACTACTCGTTGCAGCAACTAATACTCCTGTAATCATAGGAGCACTTACCATAATAATGTTAGTTGAGAGTCTGTGAAACGCTGTAGCAGAAGGAATATCCTTTTTTTCTACTAATCTGACTAACAAAGACTGTCTTGATGGGTTACTAAAGGCTCCAAATAATCCAATTAGAGCTGTTAATCCAATAATTATATAAACAGATTCCCCTGATGGATCATTAAATACAAAGTAAATTATTAATAAAACTATTAAACTTTGTAGTATACTCGTCGCTCTAATAATTTTAACCTTATTGATTCTGTCAGCAAGAGTACCTGCTAAAGGGGCAAAAATAATATTAGGAACCGCTTTAGCAACCATTAACATCGATAAATCTAGTACGTTTGAGGATGAAATCATAATCCAGTAGCCTAAGGCTACTAAGTGTAAAGAATCTCCGATATCTGCTAAGGAATTACTTATCCAAAAGAATAAAAATTTTCGATTTGATAAAATATCCCTTACTCGACTTGTCCTTTCATCATTCATTTTTAAAACCTTGCCCCCTTTTGGTGATCTGCAAGCTAATTACTATTTGAATTTTTAATTGCCGAATTTGCAGATGTAATTATACTCTCGATGATGAAATCAGCATCAATTGAAGAAACATTTAAAGGTGGATATAAACTCAAAATACCATTTGAAAATAATGTCAACATCCCCTTTTTATATAATTCTTCAGTGAAAATTCGCTGAAAGTGCTGAGGTGGCGGATTTTTATCATCTTGATTATTAACAAATTCGACCCCTATCATCAGTCCTTCTCCTCGGATTTGGCCAAAAAAGGGATGGTTAACTAAATTATTTTCGAGTTCCTTTTTAATTAACTTTCCATATACTACCGCATTAGAAATTAAATTACTTTCTTCAATAATTGTTAAGACTTTTTGAGATATCGCACAACCTACGGGGTGGCCAGCTAGAGTAGAGCCATGTGGAAAGCCCATTGTAATTAAACTATCTTTAATGTCGGATTTTACTAATGTTACACCTAAAGGAAAGTAACCGGCAGTTAATCCTTTAGAGAAATTAATAATATCGACATCAATGTTATGTAAATTATTTACACTCCATTCTCCAGCTCTGCCTATTCCAGTAGTAACTTCATCAAAGATAAGTAATATATCATTACTCTTAGATATTTTTTTCAGTTCACTCAAGTATTCCTTAGGTACTACTCTTACTCCTGATACACTTTGAATAGGTTCAATAATGATGGCAGCAATTTTATCCGCACCTTCTCTTGCAATAATTTCTTCCATTTCTTTAATTTTTGTACGAACCTCATTTTCACTAGTTAATTCACTTTTAAAGGTGTTTGGAAAGGGTGCTTCTATACACTTTTCTAATGTAGGCCCATATATTTCTTTTACACCTATATTACTAAGTGAAAAACTCCCATATGAAGTGCCGTGATAAGCACCAGAAAAACTTATAAATTTTTTCTTGTTTATGAACCCTTTTTGTAGGTAGTATTGTCTAGCAATTTTTAAACTTGCTTCAATACAGCCAGTACCATCATTTGAAAAGAAAACCTGAGAAAAAGAAGGGAAAATACTGATAAGCTTATTTGCCAATTCCATTGCGGACGTATGACCTTGGCCAATTAATAGCCCAGTAGAAAGCTTTTTATACTGTTCAGTAATTTCATTAATAATTTCCGGATTTGCTGCACCCATTGTTAAGGATGCATTGCTAATATTATAGAAATGGTTTCCAACACTATCTTCTACCCAGGAACTATGGAGGTTCTTATTTGAGATAATAAGATTCTCTATTTTTGAAAGATTCGAGAAAGGATAAATGATTTTATTTTCCATAACACACCTCATTTTTTCTTTTTTCTTTTTTCATAATTCAATTTTTACATTTCTAACATTTGGTTACTCGGTTAATAAAGCAATTAACTCCGCTATTTTTGCCAAAAAAAAGCAACCACCTTGTAGTAGTTGCTATCGAGATTTAATCTTTTATAAAATAACTACATGTACAAATAAACACAGATTTTCTATCGACAAATCCCGTTGCTTTCATTGTATTCTCTGTAGTCCGCTCTTTATTTACATGGAATTCTACTATATCTCCCGGAACAACTGGCTTAATGAAACGAGTCTTAACTTTAATTATTTTCAAATTTTCATATTGGCAATTGAGTAGTAGAACTAATGATTGGATCGCGGCTTCGTATAAAAGTAATCCAGGATATATACTTTTTTCAACAAAATGTCCAAATATAAAATAATCTGATTCAGTAATACATTTTCTAGTTATAATCTTTTTTTCATCAGTATCTAAAATTCTGTCCACTTGAATTAAAGGTTTTTTTGGCAACAATTCAAAAGTTTTCACATTTTCTCTCCTACAATTAAACCTGCAATAATTGGACCATTATTATTTTCATATACTTTAATATTGTTGTATCCTGCCATAAACAAAGAATGTTCCCATTCAGTTTTAGTTAAGAACCCTCGCATAAGAAAAATCTCTTCCTCTTTATATTTATACCCAGGAAGTAAATTAAAAATAAATTCTTGGTGTAGGTAACTATTCGTATCTCTTATACTTTCAGAAAGTATTATTTTCCCTGTTTCCTTCAAGCTTTCTTTTAAGCTTTTTAATGTCTCAATTAAATTTACAGCACAATGTAGAGCATTAGTGGCGATAATAAAGTCATATTTCTCTAATACTTGTACATTTACATTATCAAAATTAAGTATCTTTGTTGATAATTGATTACTCTCATTTGCATTTTTAAGTTTCTTCAATAAAATTTGACTAATATCAGTAGCTAAATAAGAGAAATTTTGAATCTTCTTTTCTTCATAGGTTTGTAGAATAGTTTTTGTTGTTGAGCCATAACCTGATCCTAGCTCTAAAACATTGTCTTTTTCAGATATTAAGTCAGATAAATAAGCTGAAAGCCATCTATTATGGATTTCGTACAATTGATTAGAATTATTGAAATATTCTTCCCATAAAGTTTGTCCTTTTACATTGAAGAAAAGGTACACTGGATTCACTTTGCCACGAATAACATCTAACCAATTCTCCAAAACATAATCAATCATATTAATACTGTTTCTTATACCCTTAAAATCAACATTTTTATTATCTTTAATACTCTTACTTTGGTTTACTACATGGTATTTATCTTCAGCTTTTTTTAAATAGCCTTCTTGACTTAAAAATTCAAATGCCCACCTTACTGAAGGAAAAAACTCTGGTAAAGCCCCCAGCATTTCATATGCCTCATTGATAGTTATTTCATCTAAGTCTTTCAACTTCAAGCCATCAATAATTACTAATTGATATATTCCTCTGGATGAATAGTCATTGACATATTTAAATGAGCTGTAATAACACTCTGAAAATAGTTCTATCTTACTTCCTCCTCTCGTTTTACTTTTGCAACACCAAGATGCCCTTTACAAACTAGTTTTCCTTTTACCAAAGCGTAACCCTCAATTATCGATTTTGTGTTTGTTATTTTTAAAGGTTTAACGACTAAGCGAATGGACTCATCTTTATATTTAATACAATCCTTAAAACTAAAATTAATGGATCCCAATAATGGAATTTCTTCATCCTCTAACGGTTTTGATTCAAGCTGAACCAATACCACACTTAATTGGGCCAATGCTTCGATCAAAAATGAATTCGGGAAAGTACCTGTACCCCTAATTCTTTTATCTATATCATCTAAAAATAATACACCAGACAATTCTTGTTTCTCTACATACTTATCAATGGTGCTAATAAAACGAAATGGCTGTTTCTGAGGAAGAGCTTCTAGTAATTCGTTAATCTCTTAAACCCCCTTTATGCTATAGGAAGAAATTACTCAGATTTCTCTTTTATGGACAAGATTTGATTGGCCTTAACATTAGTAAACACTTCATTTCTACCGCTTGGCCAAATAACTTCTATTTCATCAATAACTTCTTCACTTCCTGTCCCAAAATGAATTCTTGGATCACTTTGCGCACCATGTGTATTTCCTCCATCTTTTTCAATTAAGGTTTGTTTTTCTCCAACAGTTATTATTACTTTCGCTCCAAATGCGTCTCTATTACTAGGGTAAGAGCCCTGTAAATCTATTTTTATCCAATTATTATTATTATTAATTTTGTTTTTATATACTTTTGCCGGTCCGCCCTGATTTGCAAAAACTAAGTCCAGCTCTCCAGAATTATTAATATCAATTACTGATACCCCTCGCCCATCTTCTGTAAAGCTTATACCAGCTTCTTCTATCACATTAGTAAACTTCTCGCCATTATCATTGTTCAAAAATAGATACTTACTTTCATTACCTGATAAATCTTTATTTCCAATTTTGGGCCAATTTTTAAAATCTTCCACCACATTCCCAGGAGTTGTAACTAAAGTTCCTAAATCAAACCAATAATCTTCTTTTGAAGACCCGGTTATAAAACCATTGTTGACAATTAAACTATAGTTTCCTGAGTTATTGACATCAAAAAACCTACTTCCCCATGAAAAGCCTGCATAGTTAATACCTAAAGTATCACTAATATTCTTATATTGACCCTTATCATTTGGATACCAGAAGTCATTCCCTTCAATAATATACGATGCTTTACTAACATTACTTACATATATACCAAGTTCACCTTCGTGAAAAATATCTGCAAAATCTACATTCATTCCTTTATGTGTATCTTTTCCGATTTCAGATTGAATAACTTTTTCAAATCCTTCTCCACCTTCGTTTATATACAACATATCGGGGCCAAAGTCATTTGCAACGTAAAGATCTGGATAACCATCTTTATTAACATCGGCGGCTCCAACAGCTAATGTCCATCCTGTATCGTTTAATTCATATTCTCTAGATGCCTCAGTAAAAGTGCCATCTCCATTATTTATAAAAAATAGGTTTTCTCCTCCATTCCGAGCTACTTCAAAATCATCATTCATAATCCTTGAAGTTTCTAGGTCCCATAAATTATGTTTACTATCAAAATATGTTCCGACATATAAATCTAAGTAACCATCCTTATTAAAATCAAATGCAATAACTTTTGAAACATAGGCAAATTTATCGACTAACGCTATTTCTGTAACTTCTGTAAATGTTCCGTCACCGTTATTTTCAAAGAGTTTTATAAATCCCCAGCCACCTACAAGTAAATCTGTATGTCCATCATTATTGTAATCAAAGAACAATGCAGTAGTGGAGATACCTTTATCATTTATATCTGTTATTACTGGAATTTCCATTTCCTTAAATGTGCCATCTCCATTATTTAAGAACATTGCATTTGAGCTACCTATTTCTGAGTTAGTAAAGTATAAATCCATATACCCATCGTTGTTTATATCACCAACTGCAACAGCTGCACCCGTTGAAGCTAGCCATGGCATAATATTATCCGCCTTTGAATCAAAGGTAGGCTTATTATGAATAAAATCAATATTTGATTTTCCTGTTATGTCTTCAAATTTAAAATCTATGTCTTGTAGTTCTTGATTCCCACATCCAACTATATATATTGTAATAAGTAATATTATGAACTTCTTCAAATCTCAACCCCCTCTAGGTTAATCCCCCATCAAGTATTATTGTTTGTCCTGTAATATAAGTTGAAGCTTCTGACAATAAAAACAATACACAAGAAGATACTTCATAAGACTTTCCATATCTTTTTATAGGAATTAATTTTTTCACTTTAATTTTTTCTTTATCATTAATAGTTCTTGAGGTTAACTCTGTCTCAATATAACCAGGAGCTACGCAATTTACCCTTACACCTAAAGGTGCAATTTCCTTACTTAATGACTTTGTTAAGCCAATTAAGCCAGCCTTCGAAGCAGAATAGTTGGTCTGACCAGGATTTCCCATTAATCCAGAAATAGAAGATACATTGACGATAGATCCTTTTGTATGAGCTAGTCTTCTAATAAAAGGTTTAATAATTTTGTAAGCACCTGTTAAGTTCACAGTAATTACTTCTTCCCAATCATGAAGCTGAAGTTTATACATAGGAGCATCCCTCACTATGCCTGCATTATTTATAAGGTAATCAACCTTTGGTATCTTTTCCATCTCTGTTTGAAAAGAAATTAAATCATCTTTATTTAGTAAATCTAATTTCAAAGCTTTTACAATATGATCTTCTTTTTTGTTTATCTCATTACTGAGTAACCTAGCCTCTGTTTTGCTACTTGAATAAGTGAAAAATACTTTACATCCTGCTTTGCACAAGTCTTTTACAATTTGTGCTCCTATTCCTCTTGAACCACCAATTACTACTGCAACTTTCCCTTGGAAATTATAAGAATAATTCATCTCTTTATCTCCTATATACTTTTATATAATGATGCAATCGTAAAACCGCCATAAGCTGCAACTGTTTTCATGGCATAATTTATTTTTACTGACTTTTTATTTAAAACTAAATTCTCCTTAATTCCTAGAACATCTGTTTCTTCTAAATTTTGTATTGGTAGTATAATAGACTTTTTCATACATTCTATTAACAGGACAGTTTCTAACAGACTACTCGCTCCTAAAGTATGTCCAACATAGGGTTTAAAAGCTGTGATATTTGGCTTTATGTTCGTCTCCTTCAATGCTGTTTCTATTTGTTTTCCTTCATACATATCCCACAATTTACTTCCTGTGGCATGAGGTACCAATAAATCAATAGACTTTATTTTGTAAGTATTAATTAATTTTGTAATTGTAGAAGCGTAGCTACCCCTTGTTATATCTGGAAAGGTCATTCTCCAACTATCTTGAAACGCTTCCGAACCAATATAAAAACATTGTGGATCAACTCCCCGTTTATTTAAGTGCTCTTCAGATTCAAGTAATATACAAGCAGCACCATCACCAAGAATAGTACCACTTCTCTTTTTATCAAAAGGTCTAATCTGATCATCACTACAAAAACCTTTTTCTTTTAACCACAGATACTCTGTTGGATGAGCATAATCTGAAGCAGCTACAATAACTAAATTACTTTTTTTATTTTTAATTAGCTGACTCCCTACCTCAATGGCATAACTACCAGAAGCACATGCATTATTTACCGTTAGTGTAAAACCCTCAATACCAAATAACTTAGAAATATAGAAAAGGTGAGCAAACGATTGAATATTGTAAAATTCTTGCTTTAAATCATTAAAAGTGATATTTCCTGGTTGTTTTAATAGGCTTAAGTTATTTATTTTGTTTAACAAACTTGCAACCCCTAAGTTTTCATGCGCTATTATTAGCGATGCATGAGAACAAATATCCGGGTTAATTGATGCATTTATTAGACATTTTTTTATAGAGACAACCAACATCAGAAAATCTAAATCTTCAAGCAATCCAATTTCTTCTATATAATTTATTTGCTTATCACTAAACCACTGCTCAACATTAATCGTAGGGGTTTTATATACTGGAAAGCTTTCAATATTATTCAAAAGATTTCTACTTTCATATTGAGTTCTAAATTCGCTTATATTATTCCAAACATCTTTTAATTCAGTACCAGCGGAACATAATATACTTGTCCCAGTTACCATGACATTCGTAATGTTAAACACCTATTTCCAATTTATTTTTTAACTCGTATATCTTTTGTAACACTGCATTTGGCTTAGTTTCAGCTTTATTAAAGGTTTCTGAACAGAAGTGTCCAGCTTCACCATTAGGTTTATTCTGAATAACAATTGTTGAAATACTTTCGTTTATAGAACTAATAATGCTATTGGAAGTTTTTAAAAGGTCATCGCTTTGTATGTTTAAATTCACTTCACAAACTATAACCCGTTCTAAGATTCCACATTGCAGAATATCTAGGGCATAATCAAGAGCTTTTTGTCCACTTTTGTCTCCTTGTGATATTGTAATATTTGCCCCCTTAACTCCGAGATTAATAGCGGCATGCCCACTTATCGAATTAAGAACAGTATTAGGGAATATCGCAGGATTAATTTTATTAATTCCATATTCCTTAGCTTCTTCAATAAGGCTTTTAATCGGCTTTAGATTTGTATATGTTGTAGCAACTATAATTCCAATTTCATCTAGGTTTATTCTATCGACATCATCCTCACGCTCTAACATCATAGAGAATGCGCTTTCCATGGAATAACATGCTAATCTCGTTTCATATGGTAGCCTCTTGTGTTTATTAAAGAAAAGATCGATATCCAAGTTAATCTTGTTGAAATTCTCCATGTTAAATTCCTCAATATTGTTACCAATTAGTTTATTAAGCCCTATCCCCATAGAAGTTATAACATTATATCCAGATATAAATTGAAGACACATTAGATACGTTCCTCCAAACTACGAAGACTTGTGATTTTGTTTGTAAAATATCTGTATGGTAGTGTAAAGACAATACAGGTTATAAAGAGTGCATAAAAAGGCGCAAACGGAATTCTGTTAATTCTTAATATTGCGTCTATTGTAGCTATTGTAATCCCATAAGCGATTTTTCCTTTAGTTGTTTTTGGTGATGTTTTTGGATCTGTTATCATAAAGAAAATAAATAATTGAGTTGATGCACCTAATAACGGTCCAAGTGCAGCAAATAAAGGTGCTCCATAAACTATGTGTCTTATAAAAGCAAAAACTAAAAAAGTTATTATAAAAGATAAACAAACTTCAATCCTCTTAGCAAATTTCACCAACAGAAAACCCAAACAGATGATTATAGTCATCATTAGAAACCCATTAGTCCATTGTTTTGGAGAAACAACAACAAAAGAAGGCAAAATAGTAATCATTAGTACCACTGCTATATTATTTGGGTTAAATACATGTGCCCCTTTATAACGAAGTAAATACTTCAACCCTATTGCGATTATTCCTGTCACAATATATGGCCAAATATAGTTGGAAGCAATTAAGAGACTAATCCCTAACCCAGTAATGAATGCACTAAGAGGAAATATCGTTTTCTTTAGAAAGATTCTACTTAAAATCATTTCAGTTATTGTGGTCGTTAGAACAGATGCAATTATGGCTTCAAAGCCTTGCAAGAAATTAAGATAAGTCTGTCCTGCAACAACAAATGAAAATAAGAAAATAATAATTAAATATCGTGGATCAAATTTATAATCTTTCCATTGAGTAATTGCATTATCAGTACTCATTGTTCACCATCTTTCTATTACTAGTGAGGTATTAATACCACCAAAAGCAAAGGAATTTGATATTACTTTTTCTACACGCTTAGATTCTGATGCCCTCAATACATTAATTTTTATTGCAGGGTCAATTACATCTAAATATTTGTTTTCTGGTACTGTATCCATCTCCAGCATTTTAATTGATACGACTGCTTCAATTGCACTGGCTGCCCCTAACGTATGTCCGATATTTCCTTTTATTGAACTTACAGGGGGCTTGCTTTCTTTAAATAATGTTTCAATAGCTACATTTTCCATTAAATCGTTTGCAATGGTACCTGTACCGTGAGCACTAATATAATCAATTTCATTAGCAGCTAAATTTGCCATTTTAAGTGAATTGTTCATAGATTGCATAGCACCGATAGCTTTAGGATTAGGTTGAGTAATATGATATGCATCACAAGATAATCCAAACCCACTCAGTACTGCTTTAGGTTTTTTAAGTCGATTTTCAAGATGTTCTTTACTCTCTAATATTAAAACACCTGCACCTTCCCCAAGAGCAACTCCTTGTCGTGACTTATTAAAAGGCTTACATGCATTCGGACTTAATGCTCTTAAACTATTAAAGCCAACCAATGCCACCCATGATAAAATATCAACCCCTCCCACTATCATTACATCTGCACGTCCAAACTTGATATCCATCATTGCTCTCGAGATAGCTAAGTTTCCTGCAGCACACGCATTTGTTAAAGTCCAATTAGGACCGTTTAAATTAAGCAAATCATATATTTCATCTGCTATTACATTGGGGCCGTTCATTCCTATAGATGTAAATAAATTCTTATTGTTTAAAGATTTTTCTAATCTTTCAATCTCTCCCATAGTAGTTCCAACACTTATACCAATTCGAGATTTATTATTTATTTTTAACTCCGCATCTTCCAAAGCTTGCGCTACAGTGTTATAAAATAATCCTGTGGCACTCCCAAAATTACGGCTCTTAACTCTAAACGCACTATCGTCTTTAATTGTATAAGCATGAAAATCTTTTATATTATTCGGGAATTTTTGGGTAATTTTTTCTATACCTGAGTGCCCCTTAATTAAGTTATTCCATGTACTTTCAATGTTGTTCCCTATTGAACAAATTACTGCCGTACCCGATACACATATGTTCACCTTGCTTCATCCTCCCAAAGTGTGCTCAGATCAGTTAGATTATTTTCAGGTCTTTGGAATGAGTCTATTCCTCTGGTTTCCTTAACAATTTCAAAAGCTAAATCTTTTCCTGATAAAACTCTTTTTTGAAGTTGTTTATCATTGGGATATAACTCCAAACCCTCTTTCCATATTGCAAACCCATCATCAAGATCTCCTTTCTTTATCAACGCATCCCCTAAAGCAACAAATGAGTATGGCCACATTTCATTCTCTATATGCGGATGTACCTTTGCAAGTGCCACACAAAAGGCTAAATCATTAATTGCTTGGTCAATTCTCCTTAATCCAATTGGCCAATATAAATTATTTAATCCCCTTGCATAATAAGCTAACCAATTATTCTCGTTAATTTGTATGACCTTATTCAACTCATTAATAGATTTAACTGAAACTTGTCCTAGTCTTGCAGTTCCTAATGCAGGATCTTGTAATTTATCTATATATGCCATTGCTAATTGCATGTGGATAGCTTCACTGCTTAATTTTAGAGATTCAATAGAATTGATAAATTGATCTATTAATTCTGGTTCTTGAAATCTTATTCTTAGTTCATTAAGATAAGCAAAATTATTCATATCATTTTCTATTAAAGTAATTAATTCAGCATTAGTTATTTTTTCATGTACCTCTGTCTTTCTTTCTGCCTCAAATTCTAATCCAAGTTCCTCTATTTCCATACTACTAACAGGCGGTAAATCATAACCTTTATTGAAATTAAAGAAAATCAAAAAAATTACAATAAAAAATGTAGCAATAATAAACAGATAAAAAGTCTTTTTAATATCCCCCACTCCTTTCTTATTCACTTTAATTTTGGGGAAAGTCTAGCAAATTTTCTCTGGTTTCTTAGTTAATTATTCTGCTTTTAATTTATTTGAATTTTTTATACATAAACCCATGGTTTGTCAGAATTATTGTAGAAAGGAAAAACACAACATAGACTTTCATTAAAATTTCATGTTTCATAGTTGTACAAACTATAAAAAGCGCAAACCCACTGTGTGATATGCTCCCCTTTAGGTAGACAAATTAAAATTATAAAATCAGACTACCTAAAGGGGGAGTATTTTTATGTCTAAAAGGGCTTACTCTGCGGAGGATAAATTCAAGATTTTAAAGGTGTACGAGGAGGGTACCTATTCATTTAAGGAAATTACCTCTAAATAAAAGGTGGCCAATACCACCATTTTGAAATGGGCATACAACTTTATAAAATGTGGTGTAAAGGTCTTAATAATGCCACGACTTGGAAAAAGTATTCTAAGGAATTAAAACTATCTGCTATAAGGAATTATCTGTCTGGTAGTTACGCTCTTAGAGAAGTTGCTAGAAAGTATGAAATACCGTCTGATACTACAATCAGAAGGTGGATAAAATGTATAATAGTCATCGAGAAATTAAGGATACTGTCAAGGGGATGAGCCAATCTATGACTAAAGGAAAATCTACGTTATAGAAAACGGTAAAGATTTTCATAAAGCTGCAAATTTTATAATGTCTCTTATCGACAAGTATATCTATGGGCTAAGAAGTATGAAAATGGCAGAGATGAAGCACTTAAAGAAAAGCGCGGGAAAAATAAAACAGAAATAGAACTTTCCCCGGAGGAGAAAGTTAAGCTTGAGATGAAGAGACTTGAAAGAAAATGAAAGTTTACGTGCTGAGAACGCGTTCTTAAAAAGTTAGAGGAGATCGAATGGAGGTAAAGATAAGTCAAATACGATTTGAGGATAAGTATAATGAACTAGTGTTCAAGACAATGGATGTGGCTATATTCCTTTTAGGTAGTGATCGTACATATACCCATCTAGGGTTTAAACAAAGAGTAGATAAGGCAAAAATGTCTCAAAGTATGTTCAGGTAAGAAGTATTGACAATGTTCCAATGCCAAATCAAAGCCCTGAAGTTATGTTGGCTCATGTTCAAATATCAGAGATAGGAATGATAAAACTAAATAATATAATTAAAGGCATAATATTTAGTACCGTATTCTCTTCATTTTTTAGTCTTTTTTCATAACTATGACCGTTATCCACCATTTGAAAGTGACAAATTTATTAGAATCCATTATGGACAAATAATTTTCTAAATGGCTAATCTTTAGAAATTAATTATTCGATCTATTGTTTATGACGAGTGACGATGTTTTGACTAACCGTAATGATCTTTTCTTGATTTCACTAAAAAACAATCAATCATTATTATTTTGATATTGCCCATAATTATTATCTTAATTTTAATGTTTTGCTACCTTATAAATTTTTGTTCTATAAGGGTTCCTGTTCCACAATCTGGCCCTTTAACGGAACAACTTAATGGCACTCAATAATTCCTTAATCGTTCTTTCATTTCATATGTTCTTTTCCTTTTAACTATAAAAACACCCAAATCTAAAGGGGTAAAACGGTACAACTTTTTTATAAACCGTATAACTTTATTCAAAACGGTACGACTTTATTTCAATTCCACACCAAGATCAATTAATTCGAACATTACTTACCTTAGTGGTGGGTATAAGTATGTTTGAACCTCCAAAAGAAAACCGGTTAATCAGGCGTATCGCAAGTTGCAGGTGGATGACTTGCCAATCATTGAACAGCTTCAAACCAAGGATTATCAAGTGTTACTACAAGAGCATTTTGATAAAACCGGGAAAGCATTAAAGTCCGTTCGTCGACATGCCAATACTAAATTTATGCCAACAATGGAGATAAAGGCCAGTATCAATGTAAAGTGTGTTCGTGACTGTTTAGTGAGAAGAACCACTATTCTAAAGAGGCCATCCTCCGTGCCCTCACTGTTCAAAAATTCTAGAGAAAATCAAAGAACGAAAAGATTTTAATGTGTTTAAATGTAAAAACGACGAGTGTTCTTACCAAAAGAAACGTGATGGATTATTGTTCAAAGAGAAGATAATCCATAGTCATACTGAATGTCCATTCTGACGGACCCCGAAAATCGGATAAAATTCCTATTCGTTGGCTTTATGATTAGAAATCTCTTTTGTTAAAAATAGGGAAACCTTAAATGAATACCCGGTATGGCATAACATAATTGATAAAAAAGGACAGGAATACTCCCAAAATGTTAAAAGTGGAAATATTTCCTGTACTTTTGTTAATAACTTGGATTGGTTCCAACATAATGACGAGATACGTGGGGTGAATGAACTTGTAACAGGAAGCATGCAACCAGTGGTTTTTCATCTTGGCTGTTTTCGCAAACATTGTTGCATTTACGAACTTTATTAGATACTCGTAATAATCGTTACTGTCGTGCTCTTTTCCTGCATTTAGTTTCTGTCAATAGGACAAGTTTTCAATGAACATGCACGTATTTTCAATGAACATGCACGTAAAAAGTCCAGAACCCGACTTTTTACAGGTTACTAGCAACATTCTTTTAGAAAAGAGCCTTCATCTTAGTCTACGTCCTCACTAATAAATCACGATCCAAGGCAGAAACAGCATTCACTCCCGCTGTAGCCATCGTTGCGTCAAGGTCGTAAATGAAGTTATCTAGTACTTCTTTTACCCCTTCTTCACCATTAATGGCAAGACCATAAACATACGGCCTGCCCAACAAGACAGCATCTGCCCCCAGTGCCAGGGCTTTCACCACATCGGCCCCTTTCCTGATGCCACTATCAAAAAGAACAGGGATGCGCCCTCCCACTTCATCCACAATCGCTGGTAAGGCTGCGATGGAGGAGATACATCCATCAAGTTGCCTTCCTCCATGATTGGACACAATGATTCCGTCTAATTCGAACTCCATAGCCTTTTTAGCATCTGATGGATGCAGTATTCCTTTTAAGAGAATAGGAAGATCTGTGGCCATTCGCAGGGCTGCAACGTCCTCCCAAGAGAATCCAGGTGCAAATAGGTGTTTCAATTGTTCATCAACAGCCCTTTGAAAGTCTTTGCTAGGTGAACAAGCCAATTTCTTTTGGAAAACAGGGTCTGAAAAATAATTTCCAGATGCCGCTCCGAGCTTGAATGGGGCGTATTGATTGGTTAAATCTGATGCTCTAAAGCCAAGAGCCGGCATATCTACTGTGATGACGATTGCTCCATATCCTGCTTGCTCGGCTCTTCTAATGAAGCTCAATGTGATATCCATATCACTGCTGCAGTATAGTTGAAACCATCTGTCTCCCGCCTCCGCTGCAATTTCTTCCATTGAAACAGAGGTGACGGTGCTGGCAATGATGGGGACACCTACCTGCTTGGCAGCACGGGAAACAGCCAGTTCTGCTTCCGGATGGACAATGCCCAGATTACCGACTGGAGCTAAAAGGTAGGGTGTTTTATAGTTTTTTCCGAATAGTGATATCGATAGGTCGCGTTTGGAAACATCCTGTAGGAATTTGGGCCTTATTTTCCATTTGCGAAGGTCTGCTATATTATCTCCCAGGGTTTCTTCATCCCCTGAACCGCTTTTTATATAAGTGAAGGGATGAGAACCTAAGATACTTTCTGCTTTTTTCTCTAAATCGGTAAAATGAAATAGTTTCATAACAATACGCCTAATCTTTCTTAAGCTTTGATGCTAGGGTATTTCCAAGTGACTGTAATCCCTGAACAAGAATGATCAGTAAAATCACGGTGACATACATAACATCCACTTCATAGCGAAGATGCCCGTATCTATAGGCAAGGTCACCTAATCCACCAGCACCAACCAGACCTGCCATCGCAGTCGCTCCGATCAAACCGATTGTTGCGATAGTCAAGCCTAGGACGATAGAGGATCTTGCTTCCCTAATCATGACATTCCAAATAATGTCCTTTGTTTTAATTCCCATCGCTTCATACGCTTCTACAACGCCTTTATCCACTTCTAGTAGAGAGGATTCCATCAGCCTCGCAATATAGGGGGCTGTATACACAACTAGTGGTACAATTACACCTTTCACACCAATGGAAGTACCAACAAGCAGTTTAGTGAACGGCAGAATAAAGAACAATAAGATGATAAATGGAATAGAGCGGATGATATTGATAATAGTGTTCAAAAAACCATGGAGGTATCTGTTTTCAAGACTTTTCCCTGGCCTTGTCAGAACAAGGAAAACACCAAGAGGCAAACCAATCACAATGGAAATGGATAAGGAAATCCCAACCATTTGGAAAGTTTGGATGATCGCCTCCCAAATATCGATTCCCCACCTTTCAAAAAATTCTCTCATCGTCCAGACACCTCCTCAATGATGATTCCTTGTTGTTTTAAGTATTGAATGGCCTTATCTGTTTCTTCTATAGGACCTCTTAAATGTACAAGCAGGCTCCCAAAAGGGATTCCTTTAAGCTGCGTGATGTTCCCGGAAAGGATGTTTGGGTACACATCAAATTTTTTGCTGATAGTCGCGAGTGCTGGATCTTTCGAAGAGGACCCTATGTACTTAAAGGACACGATTTTCCCTGAGCCTTGAAGAGATCTTAAAATCTCATCAGTCAGCTGGTGGTTAAACAGGCTATTGACAAATTTCTTCGTCGTTTGTTCTCTTGGATGAGTAAAAATATCAACGGTCTTTCCCTGCTCAATGATTTTGCCATTTTCCATTACCGCCACTCTATCGCAGATACGTTGGATAACGTGCATTTCATGAGTGATGAGAAGGATGGTTATTCCCAGCTCCTCATTGATTTTTAATAGTAGGTCTAAAATGGATTCTGTTGTATCTGGATCGAGGGCACTTGTCGCCTCATCACTTAATAAAATTTCTGGTTCATGTGATAATGCACGGGCAATTGCGACCCGTTGCTTTTGGCCACCCGAAAGCTGACCGGGAAAGGCATCTGTCTTATCCTTCAATCCAACGATAGACAGATATCTTTTTACTCTTTCATCTATTTTGGACTTGGGCAAGCCTGTTAACCGAAGGGGAATGGCAATGTTATCGTAAACAGTCGCTGTTTTTAAAAGGTTAAAGCCTTGAAAAATCATGCCAATTTTTCTTCGGGCAAGCAGCAGTTTCTGCGAAGATAAGGAAGTAAGGTCTGTTCCGTCCACAAGGACATTCCCCTTAGTAGGCCTCTCCAAGAGGTTTACGCACCGGATCAACGTGCTTTTCCCTGCACCACTATAACCGATGACGCCATAGATCTCACCCTTTTGGACCTCTAAGGAAACATCGCGCAATGCCTCAACCTTGCCTTTTTTTGTCGTAAATGTCTTTTCTAAATGGTCCAACTTAATCATCATTTTCCTCCTAACCTAAGAAGTAAGAGCCGCTATAAATAGCAGCTCCCTCTTTTACCAAGATGCAACAACAGAACCTCCAAATGTTTCTTCAATAAATTGCTTCACTTCGTCGGAATGGTAAGCCTTGATCAGTTTCTCTAAAACTGGATCATCTTCGTTTTCGGTACGAACGGCAAGCAAGTTCACCCACGGAGAGTCAGTTGGCTCCATGAAGATGGAATCCTCTTTTGGAACAAGCCCATGTTCCACTGCAAAATTTGTGTTGATGGCTGCAGCAGCCAACTCATCTAACTGGCGAGGGATTTGAGATGCCTCAAGTTCAACAAATTCAAGGTTTAAGGAGTTCTCTTCCACATCTTTTACGGTAGCAGCAACTCCCACACCCTCTTTAAGCTTAATTAATCCTGCTTGTTCAAAAAGGATAAGAGCACGTGCTCCATTTGTCGGATCATTTGGAAGCCCCACTTTATCTCCCTCTTTTAATTCACTTACGTCTTTAATGGAAGAAGCATACATTCCCATTGGGAAGTTAACTGTATTAGCTATCTCTACAAGGTCTAAGTTACGGTCTTCTTTAAACTTATCCAGGTATGGCTTGTGCTGGAAGCTATTTGCGTCTAATTCCCCTTCTGCAAGGGCCACGTTTGGCATTACATACTCGTTGAACACGACAATTTCAATTTCCAGGCCATCTTCTTCTGCTA
The DNA here is from genome assembly GCF_917563925.1 of Sutcliffiella rhizosphaerae. GTDB lineage: Bacteria > Bacillota > Bacilli > Bacillales > Bacillaceae_I > Sutcliffiella_A > Sutcliffiella_A rhizosphaerae. The sequence continues at coordinate 2,733 of NZ_CAKJTJ010000046.1, read as the reverse complement.
TTTCCTTAACCTTCTCTAAAACTTGTTCATGCGGGCCCGCAGTCACTCCAATTTTCAACTTATCCTCACTTAACGCTTGGCCTCCCCCTTGCTCTCCACCACACGCGGTGACTACCAACAATAAAAGAATGCTCATGCACAAAACAGCTATTTTTTTCATATCAATTTCTCTCTCCTTCTTTTTGTAATACTTCTAGTTTTTCAATGGCAGCAACTATATCGTGCTCCTTGAATTTATCTTTCATAAAATGGATGGATTCTTGAGGCAACAGTGCCTTTTCAGCGATTGTAAGGATATCTTCCTGCGCCTGTATAAATAGGTGCCAACATGAGGATGGCAACCCTATTTGTCTATAGAATGGGAGTAACGATTTGATTTCTTCCTCGTTCCCCTCCAGTGCAAGTTGTACTAAAATTCCATATGCCACCTTTTCCCCGTGATGTAGCCCCTTTGTGCCAGGTAAAAAGGTGAGGGCATTATGAATCGAATGGGCTCCGGCCACTCTTCCATACTCATCCCCAAATCCCCCTACCATTCCCCCTAACAAAATATTCGCTTCGATAATGGTGAGGACAGAGGAGGATAAGGTACCTTCCTCACAATCTATCAGAGCTTGATGGCTTTCCGCTAACAATCTGTCCCTACTTAACTTGGCCGCATGCAGAGCTACCTCAACAGGCAATGGGATATATTCCAAATCATGCACAAGGGCATTTGCCTCATACCATTTTGCGAGCGTATCCCCAATCCCAGCCTTTAAATACTCTAATGGCGCTTCAAGAATCACTCTTGGTTCTACAAGGACCATATAGGAGCTTCGTGGAAAGACCGTGTAGGTTTGGAAACGCCCCTCATCATCATAAATGACGCTTAACGGTGTCCAAGCTGCACAGGTAGAAGCCAGTGTGGGTATGAGGATAACATCCTTTTCAGCCTCGTGACTTGTAGCCTTTGCAAGATCAAGGACTTTCCCTCCCCCAACTCCAACGACTGCATCGACATGTAAGGAATATGCGAGTTCTTTAAATCTTTTAATTTCATCATCCGTACATACACCAGAATAAGCAACATATGTAGTTTTAACCTCTTCTAGTTCCGGCCAATATGGTTGAATAGCATGAAATGACTTCTCCCCATGAATGATAAGCAAGGAACCGATATCTCTTTCCTTTAATAGGAAGGGTAATTCTTGCAGTACATCAACCTGGCATTGATAAAAGCTCGGTGCCCCTTGAATTCGAATCGATATGTTCGTCACCCCCATAATGTGTTGAAAGGCGAAAATAAAAAAGCCTCCCTAAAAGAAGAGAGGCTTACGTATCAAAAATACTCGTCCTCTCTCATCTTCCAAAACACAAAAAAGTGTCTTGCTGGAATTAGCACCTTTCCTTACGAAAACATAAGAATGGTTGCCGGGCATCACAGGGCCAGTCCCTCCGCCTCTCTTGATAAGAGAATTTACATATTAAATTAGTAAAATTCCAAAACTTAATAATTAGTATAATCTGTATTTTTAGCGCTGTCAAGGGGTGAAGCGACAAAGGGACAGATTCTTCTGCCCAATCAATAGGGGGAATTCAATGGTTTAAAATGGAAGAGCCAAGTACTTATTTAGTATGCCTTCTTTTGTCCCCGTCGCCCTTGATACTCAGCTGTCAAACCATTGGCGTGTTTGCCAAGAGCGATTGCGGGGGTTAAAAAGCTAACCTTGCATACTCCACTAGCTAGAACTGTGTTTTTTCATAGTTTTTTTGACACTACCGTATCTTTAATCTATTATTTTTCATTTAAATATATCAAAAGCTTTACTTTCACCAGTTTCATACTGGCAAATAACGATTTGTAAGTTTTTAATATTCCAGTCTATTGACCGTAAATATAGAAACGAATTATCTAACTTTACAATTTTGTCACTCATAAGGTATTGTAAATTGAAATATTTATCGTATTCCTCATTATAGCCAGGTTGTTCAATAGTGGTTGGTATAAACATATCTGAAGGCTGTTCAGTAGTTTCTTTGATAACTCTAGAACCAATATTAATTTGATGGGTAAATGGAATATCTTTAGAAAAGGACATATCATCATTTCCAATATAGATTGTGGTACCATCTTGAGATACAGCTGCTACCATCATAGTGATGTCATAGGATTTCATATCTTCATACGAAATCCGATTAGTAACCATTGAATTTTGCATATTATATACAATGACCCCAAATGTCCCCTGAATAACCGCTATGTTGTCATTGGCATATAAAAGTCGGGGCATTTCAGCACCTATATTCATATCTTCAATGTCAGACAGGTCAACTGATAATACTTCCCCTTCATTAGCAGATTCCTGCTGGTTTTCTGGACCTATATTTAGAAAAGATATACTTAATATAAGAATAATAGCTGCTGCTGAAGAAGCCAATGCAATCCAGTAGATCGGGTTCATCATTCTTGATTTATGATTACCTGGTTGAATTTTCATTTGAAATTTTTTTGATATTTTCTTTTTATCATACTTTCTTGAATAAACATCGTCCAACCTCCCTTCTATAGATTAGACGGATTTATTTAAGGAATGGACCCATTTATTTCTATATTTTTATAAAAAACAGCCTTGTTAATTTCCTACTTTGAACTATTACCCGAATATCGGACACTTATAAAAAAGTGCCCCTTATTCGGGTTTTTCTATGTCTATAACTAGATAACCCGTTTATAATTAAATTAATTATTAG
>NZ_CAKJTJ010000045.1 GCF_917563925.1 Sutcliffiella rhizosphaerae | reverse complement strand
CGTCCGCCGCTAACTACTCAAAAGCAAGCTTTTAAGTAGTCCGCTCGACTTGCATGTATTAGGCACGCCGCCAGCGTTCGTCCTGAGCCAGGATCAAACTCTCCAATAAAGAGTTTGAGCTTTTGCTCAAAAATCTTGCTAGCTTGTTACTTAATTTCGTTCATGTTAACCGTTAAAAGTTAACGTGGACGCTGTTGTTTTGTTTAGTTTTCAAAGAGCATTAAAATTTATGGAGCGGGTGATGGGAATCGAACCCACGACATCAGCTTGGAAGGCTGAGGTTTTACCATTAAACTACACCCGCTTATTCAAATATCGGGAAGACAGGATTCGAACCTGCGACCCCTTGGTCCCAAACCAAGTGCTCTACCAAGCTGAGCTACTCCCCGTTCACTTTATAAATTATGGCGCGCCCGAGAGGACTCGAACCCCTAACCTTTTGATCCGTAGTCAAACGCTCTATCCAATTGAGCTACGGGCGCTTCCTATTAACATTTCATTTCAACGCCCTTCGAAGAGGCGACTTTTCTATAGTAACATCTCCACCGTCAGGTGTCAACACTTTTTAAAAACTTTTTGGTGCGGCCGAGAAGAGTCGAACTTCCACGGGGTTGCCCCCACTAGGCCCTCAACCTAGCGCGTCTGCCATTCCGCCACGACCGCTAATATAAATGAAAGACTAAAGATTGTATGGTGCGGGTGAAGGGACTCGAACCCCCACGTCAAAGACACTAGATCCTAAGTCTAGCGCGTCTGCCAATTCCGCCACACCCGCATATACTATATGAAATAAAAAATTGGCTGGGCTAGCTGGATTCGAACCAACGCATGTCGCAGTCAAAGTGCGATGCCTTACCGCTTGGCTATAGCCCACTGATGATACATCGTGAATAGACTTCTTTGAATATGCTACAAATAATATCGACACCAAAATAGTTAGCCATCGTATCTCTATATTCAAAGTATCTCTCTGGTGGAGGATGACGGGATCGAACCGCCGACCCCCTGCTTGTAAGGCAGGTGCTCTCCCAGCTGAGCTAATCCTCCAAGGATAGAAATGGGAAGCAAAATGAAACATTTTGCATCCCATTTAAAATGACCCGTACGGGATTCGAACCCGTGTTACCGCCGTGAAAGGGCGGTGTCTTAACCGCTTGACCAACGGGCCATGTTTTGATGGCGGAGAAGGAGGGATTTGAACCCTCGCGCCGCTTACACGACCTACACCCTTAGCAGGGGCGCCTCTTCAGCCACTTGAGTACTTCTCCAGTATGGCTCCACCAGTAGGATTCGAACCTACGACCCTTCGGTTAACAGCCGAATGCTCTACCGCTGAGCTATGGTGGATCAATGATAATAAGAATCATAAACGCTTATTAAGTATTAAATTGACGCCGAACGTCCCGATCTCAGAAAGGTAATTCGGTGAAGTTGCTCAATCGGTACGCTGTAGTATATCAAAGAAGATTATTCGAACGTGCTCTACCGCTGAGCTATGGTGGATCAATAATTATTTCTTTCCATTTTTGTCACAACCGACTGTTTTAATTTTAATAAGCTCGTTAAAAAAAGTCAAGCGTTTTTGAATGGAAAAGATATATTATCATAATTGTCTAAGTGGTGTTCGCCTAAAATGGCGACTAGAACAAATTATCATATTTCATTATTTAATGTCAACCTTATTTTTAATTTCTCTTAACATCCCCCTACATTTTCCGCATCTATATTTATTTATATTCACTTTCCGAATTCTTTTATATGTTTGCTGACATTCGACGCATTCATATAGGCGAAAAGCTTTCGGCTTGGCAGGGGTTGTCTTAATAGGGGTACAAAATCTTGGTGCTCCTACTGCTTTTAAGAGCATTTTGAAGTCTTGATCTCTATGCTTGTAGCCTTTACCTCTAATATGTAAGTGATAATGGCATAGTTCATGCTTGATGATTCCTATCAGCTCGGACATTCCTAGTGCATCATAATATTTTTTGTTGATTTCGATATTGCTCGTCGAGGTTAAATATCTGCCACCTGTAGTTTTCAAACGGGGATTGAAGGTGGCATCGTGCATAAACGGTAGTTTGAAATAGGTTAATGAAATATCTTCGGTAAGTTTTTGCAGTTCTCGATTATCCACCAGCTGTTCTCCTCTCTTTTGAACCCTCTTCATCATCATGCATACAATAGAAAAAACTGCATATTGTTATAAGCCTTTGGAGTATAAATTGAGGGAGGTTACTCCATATGCCATCTTGGTTTAAGAAGCAAATGCAACGTGCTTATCTTGAAAAAGACCGCTACCAAATAAAAATGTTGAATCAATGCTGGTTTTTTTATCAGAAAAAAAACGGCTGACAAATTGATATCCCCAGGTTCCTTTTGAAGACCCGGGGATACTTTTATCCTTACACTTCTTGTTTTTCAGGTGTCAGCATGGTTAAGGAAACTCGTCCTTTGTTGACCTCTACTCCATCTACCCACACCGTTACAATATCTCCTACTGAAACGACATCGAGCGGGTGTTTGACAAAACGGTCACTCAGTTTTGAAATGTGAACTAGACCATCCTGTTTCACACCAATATCGACAAATGCTCCAAAGTCGACGACGTTTCTGACTGTGCCTTCCAATTCCATTCCCTTTTTTAAGTCTTCCATCTTTAAGACATCCTGCTTTAGGAGTGGGGTTGGCATATCGTCGCGCGGGTCACGCTCTGGTCTAATTAATGAGTCGATAATGTCCTGCAGCGTGATTTCACCGATTTGAAGTTCTTCTGCTAGTGACTTAACATCCAGCCCTTTTAATGCTTCTTGAAGTCTTGGTGTGCCAATCTCTTTTTCAGAGGTACCGAGAAGCTTTAATAGTTTTTTTACATTTTGATAATTTTCCGGATGAATGCCTGTCTTGTCTAAAGGCTGCTTTCCGTCAATAATTCTCAAGAAGCCGATACATTGTTCGTACGTTTTTGCACCCAGGCGTGGTATTCCTTTAAGATCTGCTCTGCTTGAGAATTTCCCTTCCTCTTCTCTCTTCTTCACGATATTATTTGCTACAGATTTAGATAGGCCTGCAACATATTGCAAGAGAGATGATGAAGCAGTATTCACATTTACCCCTACTTGGTTAACGACCGTTTCCACGACAAAATTAAGAGATTCCGCCAGTCTTTTTTGGGCAACATCGTGTTGATACTGGCCAACACCTACTGATTTCGGATCTATTTTTACTAGTTCTGCAAGTGGATCTTGTAATCTCCTTGCTATGGAAACTGCACTTCTTTCTTCTACTTGTAAATCAGGAAATTCCTCACGAGCAAGATCTGAGGCAGAATACACACTTGCCCCCGCTTCATTAACAATAAGATAAGAGATGTTTTTGCCACACTGCTTAATCACCTCTGCAATGAGTTGCTCTGTTTCCCTAGAAGCTGTACCATTGCCGACAGCTACGACCTCAATATCGTATGTTTGTAAAACGTTAAGTAGCTGATGCACTGCAGCTTCCCTCTTATTAACTGGTGCATGTGGATAAATCACACTAATATGTAGTACTTTCCCTGTTTCATCCACAACAGAAAGCTTACATCCTGTGCGATATGCAGGGTCCACACCAAGTACACCCCGTCCTTTTAATGGTGGTTGGAGCAAAAGATTGCGAAGGTTTTCAGAAAAAATATGAATGGCTTGCTCTTCCGCTTTTTCTGTCAGTTCTTTTCTTATCTCTCTCTCAATGGCAGGTTCAATTAATCGCTTGTACCCATCCTCTATAGCTTCCTTTATTAGCCTTGCCGCACTTGAGGATTCATTCTTTATTATTTTCCGATTCAGATAGTCTATGATTTTGTCAGTTGGCGCTTGGACTGATACTCGTAAAATATCTTCTTTTTCCCCGCGATTAACTGCAAGTATACGGTGAGGAAGTATTCGTGAGATGCCCTCTTCGTACTCGTAATACATCGCATATACTTCTTTCTCGTCTTTTTCCTCTTTTTTTACTACAGATAAAATTTTCCCTTGCTTGAAGGTGAGGTCACGAATGTATTGGCGATAAGAAGGCTCATCTGAGAATGACTCAGCAAGAATATCCTTTGCACCTTCCATTACTTCCTCTACTGTCGTAACTTCCTTTTCTTCTGAGAGGAAGTCTTGTGCTCTTGCTTCCAATGTTGGCGATCCAGGGAAGGTAAGCAACCATTGTGCGTATGGTTCTAGCCCTTTTTCTTTTGCTATTGTCGCCTTTGTTCGACGTTTTTGTTTGTATGGGCGATATAGATCCTCCACTTGTTGAAGTTTTGTTGATTTTTGAAGCTCTATTTTCAATTCAGGCGTGAGTTTGCCTTGCTCTTCAATTAATCTGATCACTTCTTCTTTTCTATTTTCAAGGTTTTGTATGTATTGCCATTTTTCCATCACTTCTCGGATTTGTACCTCATCCAGAGAGCCGGTTTGTTCTTTTCGGTATCTCGCGATAAAAGGGACCGTATTTCCTTCTTCTAATAGCGCGATAACTTTTTTGGCTTGCACTTTTGTTACATCAACGTCTTTTACTAGTAGTTGGACCAACAGTTCATTTTTTTCGTTCCATTCCAATTTCATAGCCTCCCAACTTTCTTTCCTATCTTTCATTTTATCAAAATCAGCGTGGAAGAACAAAAGCGAGAGTGACACAAGATTTCATACAAAAAAAAGACCAGCAAAAGTCTGCTAGCCTCTTTCTTACTTAATCTCCCCTGAAATGATTGTTACATCATCCATACCATTACTCGTAAACATGGAAGCAATCTCGAGTAATGATGTTGCGGAAGGGATATCATTTATATAGTTTTTCACAGAAGGGATATTCAATCCGTCTGAGTATATGAAAAACTTCATATTAGAACTATAAGGAAAACGATGAGTTTTGAGTTTTTGGGGTTTTCCAGATAAATAGCCTTTGACCGGAAGAGGGTAGATTAGCTTTTCTGTCGGAGGATATAAGAAAAAGCGAATATTTCCAACACAGCTGTATACAACCTCTTGTTGGTCGAAATGAATTTTCAAAACAGAAACAGCGGCACCGCGTTTTGCTCTCATTGCTTCGTTACATGCTTTCATAATGGTAGAGACATCTTCTGTTTCATATTCCTTGGCAGCAGAGATAACTGCTTGCGAAGCATCGTATGCATGCTCTCCGCTACCTAACCCATCGGCTACCACACAAAGAAAATACTCATCTGTTGTATTTACATAGTAGCTATCTCCGCAAAAGTACATTCCATTTTTGGCATTTTGATAGGCATTAACGTTTGCTCTTTCATGTTTAAATTGTTCTATCATGTAAAGATCTCCGTATTTGCGTTATCAGCAAGAAATGCTTGTTTTAATTTATTTAATGCTTTTCGTTGTAACCGGGAAACATGCATTTGAGAAATACCTAATTTTTCTCCGGTTTCTTTTTGGCTCATATTATGAAAGAATGTACACTCAATAATTTGTTTTTCCCTTTCAGAAAGGACATGAGATATCTTTTGAAGAACTAATTGTTGATCTACTTGATCATACCCTGCGTCCTTGTTTCCTACAATGTCAAGGATTGTGACAGTACTTCCATCAGAATCGGCTTCAATGGCATTATCAACGGAAAGAGCTTGGTAATTCTGACTCATTTCCATTGCTTCCAATACTTCTTCCTCTGTCACTTCCAAGTAATCCGCAATTTCCACTACCTTCGGGGAACGTTGAAGTTCATTGGTCAATTCTTCGACAGCAGACTTTATTTTCGGGCCAATTTCTTTAATTCTTCTTGGTACATGAACACTCCATGTTTTATCTCGTAAAAACCTTTTGATTTCACCAATTATAGTCGGAACAGCAAACGCTTCAAAGCTTCTTCCATAACTTGGGTCAAATCGTTTCATAGCACCAAGCAAGCCAATCATCCCTACTTGGGATAAATCTTCGTGAAAAGCTTTTCCTCTTGAATATTTGCGAGCGATGGATTCAACAAGTGCAGTATAATGCTCAACTAATTCCAGCTGCGATACTTCACAACCATCTTGTTGGTACCGCTCCAATAGCATATTAACATCCAATTTATTGGACGGAGATTGATTCTGCATCCCTTTCCACCTGCTCTCCTTGTACATACTTTGTCATGAAAACAGTTACGCCTTGATTGCTGTGCACCTTCACATCATCCATTAGCGTCTGGATTAAGAATAATCCTAACCCTCCTTCTGACAAAGTTTCTACTGGTTGTGACTCCGTGTATGGTCCGAGTTCTTCCCTGACTTTTTCAAAATTAAAGCTCTGTCCATTGTCAGCGACCACTAACTCGAGTCGATCTTTGTATATACCAAATCCGATTCGAATATTTCCTTTTTCATCCTGTTTGTAAGCATGTTCCACTGCATTCGTACACGCTTCACTTAAAGCAATTTTGATATCCTCAATTTCGTCGTATGTAAATCCCATACGATTGGCAATTCCAGATAACGTTAGTCTAATCACACCAACGTATTCGGCTTTAGCCGGAAATGCCATTTCTATATAATCATAAGCCCGGTTCATTGTTCCCCCACCTTTAGTGAACTTATTTTATTTCCATTATTCCCGCTAAACCAGTAATATCAAACAGCCGCTTCAGACGATCAGATAATCCCATCAGACGAAAATCACCATTGTTCGCCTTTACTGTTTTAAAGAAACCGACAAACATCCCTAACCCTGTACTATCCATATAATTAACATTGGTTAAATCAAAAATCACTTCACCTGTAAAGCCTTCCAACAAAGGGGCCACCCTTTCCTTTACCTTTGGTGCAGTGTAGGCGTCAATTTCACCTTCCAAAATAACCAACGTTTGCTTTAACTCTTCTTTTATTTGAATATCTATATTCATTCCTTCGTCACCTCAAACATGAATTAGAATTCCATTTCAAGTCATCCTAATATTAAATACCCGCATTAAATTATTTTAAACCTTTCTTTTTAAAATAATTAATGTGAAATCATCTCTAAGTTGGAAATCCTGTATTTTTTCCAAATCTCGAAACACTAGTTCTACGATAGCTTGAGGAGAAAGGTCAATATATGATCTTATTAAATCTATGATTTTATCAACCTCGATAAATCCTTCCTCTGTACGGCATTCCGTTACGCCATCAGAGAATAGAATCACCATATCCCCTATCTCTATTTCCTTATCATATTGCTGATAGATAGCAAGGCGGTCAATTCCCAGGACAAGACCTCTCGCATCAAGTTCATAGAATTCATCCTTCTTTGCATCGTAGTATAGTGGCGGTTCATGACCCGCAGAGGAGAAAGAGAAAAGATGCTTATGTAAATCGTACATTCCGTAGAACATAGTAATGAACATGCTTGCGTCTACGTTCTGCTCCACTACTCTATTCAAGTTACCTAGTACATAGCTTGGTGCAACTCTAGTATCTGGTAAACTATCCATCGCATATTTGATCATACTCATACACATAGCTGCAGGAATACCTTTACCGATAACATCTGCGATCGCTACACTGAAGGAATCATTTTCCGAATGGACAAAATGGTAATAGTCCCCACTCATATGCTTCGCAGGTACACTTATCGCACCAATCTCAACAGACTCCGTATCAGGAATTTTAGTTTCGAGCAACGTCTGCTGGACATTTGCCGCAATCTCTATTTCTGTTTGTATCTCCTGTTGACGGTGTCTTAGGCTTTGATGTTCACGATAGGCAATGCCGTATCCAATCATAATCTCTAGTAAAAAATCGAGGGAATGTAGGATATCATCAGGAATATCTGGAGATAAATCCTGCAACATTGCTTTGTGTACACTAATAATCTCTTCTGGAGAAACTTTTTCAGCGAGCAAACTACGGCTAAACTCCTGCCCCTTATACAAAGCCTCTTCTGATTGACGATGTAAATATGTGGAAAGTATTTCTTTGTATTCATGTTCCAAATCTTCGTATTTCATGGATTATCTCTCCTTCTAGCGCACCCACTTTACGGCAATGATTGTCGTCCCTGCTTCTGAGGAAGAATCAATTTGGAATGTATCCATCAGCCTTTTCACACCAGGCAATCCAGCACCAAGGCCACCTGATGTAGAAAAACCATCCTCCATCACTTGACGAATATCTGAGATGCCTGGACCATCATCGTTTGCAATTACTTTCAGTCCTCTTTTACCGTAATCGCCAAGTTCTTCGATACAAATTTGACCTGTACCTGCATATAAATATATATTTCGAGCCAACTCTGATATGGCAGTAGTTATTCTAGCTTGGTCTACTGTCCCGAAACCTAATTCCTTTGCGACATTTCTACCCATTTGACGGGCTGCTACAATGTCCCATTCGTTTCTTATTTTTACACAGGATTGGACAGTCATTGTTTACTCCCCCAGTTCCTGTTGTAATTTCTCTAGACCCTTTTCTAAATCTAGTGCGGTGAACACTTCATCCAATTGTATCCCAAGTTCCACCAAAGTGATGGCAACTGCTGGTTGAATACCAGTTAAAACTACTTGTGCTCCCATTAGCTTAGACATGCTGATAACATCGCCAAGTACTTTAGCGATAAAAGAGTCGATCATATCAACAGACGTCAAATCGATGACAACACCGTTTGCACCTGTTTCGTGGATTCTATTCAATAGATCTTCTTGAAATTGCAAAGCTGTTTGATCATCCAATTCCCACTGAATAGATATCAAAAGACAGTTGTGGAGCTTTAAGATTGGTATCCTCACTCTTGATCCCCCGCATTCACAATTTTTCTATTTGTTAACTCTAGTGCCGTTTCAATTCCCTTCGCTAAGGAATTCTTTGTAATGACTTGATCCAGATTAATTCCAAGGTTCACGATAGTTTGTGCTATTTCAGGTCGGATTCCGACAAGGAGACATGTAGCACCCACTAGTCGTACCGCTTCGGAAGCCTGAATGATATGGTGGGCAACCATTGTATCCACTACAGGTACTCCAGTGATATCAATAAGCACCACTTCTGCACGATGCTTCACGACACCTTGAAGCAAGTTCTCCATGATTTGCCTTGCTCTTTCTGTGTCGATTGTACCAACAAGCGGCATGACAGAGATGTTTTCAAATACGGGAATCAATGGTGCAGCTAATTCTTGTAAGGCAATCTTCTGCATAGATACAGTGTGTTCCCAAGTGCCAGTATATGTTTTAACTATTTCATTATGAACAGGGCGTAACCATTGATCAAAGTCGTACATTAAGGCAACTTTATCTGAATCATTTTGCCCCTCAACCATTTGTTCAAATACAATTTTACCGAAGAGTGTAAGTCCTTCCGTTACATATATAAGCGGCCAGCCAAAGCGAACAATCTTCTCCGCAAATTCCGTCAACTTTTCTGAGAGATCTTCATTGTCGTTGCTGATATTATTAAGTAGCAGATTAATGTATTCTCTACTTGTACTTAAATACACCTTTTCTGATATAGCTTTTAATTCCTTTTTTTCACCTATTTCGTCCATACCTGTAATCCATTGATCAAAAATTGCATCGCGATTGTCTTCAATAAAACTAATAATCTTTGAATTCATTCTCCTGCTCCTTTTTTATAAATAAAATGATTATTATCGACATATATTTAATTTTTCTGCTAATACCACTATAAATTTTTATTATTTTAAAAGTCAAATATGTTTTATATCCAATTCAATAAAAAATGAAAATGGTTTGATTATTTTTTATTGGTGGTAATTGTAAAACAACTATCATTTCGTATTAATTTGCGTACACTAAATTATTGGCAAAATAAAAAAGCCACTCACCACTGTGAACGGCTTTTTTTAAAAAAATAATGGATTCAACAATATTAAAAGTCAATAAGTCCTAAACTTATTTGAAGCGCCTCATCCACTTTGTCCATCATTTCTTCATCTAGATGGGTTATTTTGTCCGTCAATCTTTGTTTATCTATCGTACGAATTTGTTCGAGCAAAATAACGGAGTCACGTTCAAAACCATAACGCTTCGCATCGATTTCAACATGTGTTGGGAGTTTGGCTTTTTGAATCTGAGCAGTAATTGCAGCTACTATAACGGTCGGGCTAAATCGATTTCCGATATCATTTTGGATGACAAGTACTGGTCGAACGCCTCCTTGCTCAGACCCAACAACCGGGGATAAATCAGCAAAATAAACGTCACCACGTTTGACAATCAAATGATTACCCCCCGCTTACTAAGCGTTCAACCGTATGCTCCGCCTCATATTCAGCCAAGAAAGCTTCAGATGCAATGTTTAAATTAATTTTGGACATTTCCATGTATCCACGTCTCATAGATTCGCGAATCTGTCTTTTCTTACGTTCGCGAAGATACATTTTTGTTGCTTGAAAAATCAATTCGTTTCGATTGCCGTTTTCTTGTTTTACCAAACCATCTAACTCCGATACTAAGTTTTGAGGTAATCGAATTAAGATTTCAGTTGTTGCGCTGGATTCAGACACAGCATACACCTCCAAGAACTACAGACACATAAATACTATTCCATATTCCATAATACCATCAAAGATATTAGTTGCAAAGTCCATTTAACGAATTCTTTTCTATTATCGCTGGAAAATCCCTTTTTTATGCAGAAATTTACCAGATATTATTCTACAACTGGTTTATCTTGTAAATAATTTCTTACTTCCATTATACTCCCGTTTCGCAAGAACATACGCGGAACCCTGTAACTGATCATACATGGTATCTCATAATTAATCGTTTCAAGCTTTGCTGCAATATCATCCGAGCTAATCAGCTTGTCTTCCTGTGTACCAATTAGCGTCACTTTTGTCCCAATTGGCAGCTGATACGGTAGCTTAATCATAAATTGATCCATGCAAATTCTTCCTATGATGGGCGCTAACTTTCCGTCTACTATAACGTTCATCCCCTGCAACTTCCTGATCCATCCATCTGCATAACCGACAGGCACTGTCCCTACCCACTCTTCTTGTTCCGTCTTATAGGTAGCACCGTAGCTGACACTTTCCCCTCCACTCAGCTTCTTCACATGTACAAGCTTCGTATGAAGGGAAAAAGCTTCTTTTAAAGGAAACGGAAGTACTGGTACCATTTCTGGGGATGGAGTCAGCCCATACATGGCAATACCTACACGTACCGCATTAAAAATTCTCTGAGGAAACCTTAAAGTGGCTGCGCTGTTTCCACAGTGGACCATTGGTATTTGATAAGTAGCCGTAATAAAGGTAATCAGCTCCGCAAATTTCTCAAATTGAAGCTCCACGTAATCTGATTCCAATTCATCAGCTGTGGCAAAATGAGTGTAAAGACCTTCCAACTCCATATTTGTTGCTTTTTCTATCAGATTAAGAATAGCGGATATTTCTTCTTTCGTTCTAGCACCAATTCTCCCCATTCCAGTATCAAGCTTAAGGTGCAGTTTGACTTTCTCTTTGCCTGAGTATACGTTGATTGCCTCTTCCATCCAATCTTTTTGAAAAACAGTTAAAGTGATGTTTTCTTTTGCCGCAAGAGGAAGATCAGAAACTCTGGATGCCCCGAGTACAAGTATAGGTGCATCTATTCCTTGCATACGTAATGACATTGCTTCATCGAGAAAAGAAACCGCTAAATAAGTTGCCCCAGCCTCTAATGCTATATTCGCAACCTGAGCATCCCCATGTCCATATGCGTTTGCTTTCACCACTGCAATGACCGTAACGTCCTCCGTCACATGCTTTTGGATCGCTTGCACATTTTCATATATATTATCCAAATTGACTTCAACCCATGTATCCCGGTGAAAGCTTGACATCTTGTAAAGCACTTCCTTTAGTTCTTCTTTTTTATGTTCTATCATATCGAAATTAGGTGGAAAAGTCATGTAGGATGGCAGCATTGGATGTATGGTGATTTTTGGAGCGTTTTAACGGGCAGGATTTTTTTTGCGTTAGAGAATAAAAGACGGTAATTGGCTTTATAAAAAGGGAATTATTCATATCATCAAGAAAGGTTGTTCTAAAGCAATTAAAGTACATCCAAGTTATACTTCTACCATGTTTGCACTTATATATATTGGCAATTGGGAAGGGAAGTTGCTTATTGGGGCTTTCGATTGCCTTTTCAATGCCCCTTTTCTGTTCTTTTCTCATTTTTGAGGCACTCATTTACCTTATGAAAGTCCTTTTTTCCGGTTTTATTAAACTTGTGGAGTTTTTTGTTCTTATGAAAACTTGTAATGGGACATCGCCCATATTCCCGCAAAAAAAAGACCCCGAAGTGATTTGGGGTCGTGTTTGTTTAGACTGTTTATTTGGTTGTTGCACCTTGCATGGAACGGGCGACCATCATTAGTTCTTCTTGGGAAAGATCTTTAGACGCGAGAGTAAAGTCTACGCCTTGGTAGCTCCAGGTCAGGCTGTTTTCTGTTAAGGCACCCATCGTATAGCCTAGATCTGCGATTTGTCCGTTAACAAAAGTGGCAGTCGGTATTTCTGCGTATCTGGATTTCTCTTGAATAAGCGTGAAGGTTTTCTCTCCTTCGTATGTCATGACAACGCGGTTACCGTTACTTGTTTTCACGTCTGCTTGTTCCTTCAATTCTGTACCAGCAGGAGTATCAAGAGGTGTCATGACGGTGAAGGAATTATCGGTTTCTTCACTGACAGACCCTGATGTTGGCAGTTCCAGGCGTGCTCCGGTCATGTTTTTCTTCACATCAAATGCATCTGCATCGAAGCTTGCATCAAATTTAAAATCGGAAAATTCTACTAGTACCAATGGTTTTTTATCAGGGTCCATTACTTTGACAGAAACTGGCGACAGATCTTTTTTGCTTAGCGTAATTTCCTGAGTTGGAAGCAGTTTATTATTTTGGTAGTTTGTTTTCGTTTCAAATACATAATTATCCTCTGTTGCTGTGAAGGTAGCATCTGGATCATTTTTAATATCGTTTACAAGCGACTCAAACAAATAGGCTTGGCTGCTATTCTGCGGCCATTCGCTATGGAAGCGGAAGCTTTTGTTCAAGGCAGGTGTTAATACAAATACTCCTTCATCATTACGAATAATGATTTGACTTTGATCTTTGGCAGCATTTTTTAGGTTTACACGGTAGTAATTTGGTTTGTTGTGCCCGATTTCTACCTCATAAACTTGGGGCTCTGCACCAGTTTGAAGTGTCATTTTCGCATTGGACTCATAGCCTTTCATCTCTTCCACCTTCGCGCCAAGAGATTTTGTAACGTCTTCTTTTGATTTCGTACCGCACCCTGCGAGAACAAGGATACTCACAAGGCCAACCACTAACAATAGCCATGCTTTTCTCAAATTTTTCATCCCCTTTGCCGTAATTACATGATTCATAGAGAAAAGTGAGAATCAAGAGTTACAGATCGCCGCTTCTTACCCTTTGCAGGCAAATGCACCTCTTACTTGTACACCTTGTCTCCTTTCTGAACTATGTATATGAGGGTCTTGTGGGGAATATGCAGACTAGCTTGACAAGCTTTCAATAATTACTTGTGCGATGGCGTATTGTTCACTATGAGAGATGGAAAGATGAACTTTGTGCGTGTCAGGTTGTGTAAAAAAAGGCTTACCTCGTTCTGCCGTTGCTATATTCATATCCTGAAAACTTAATTCTTTTCCTATCCCGGTACCATTCGCTTTGGAGTAAGCCTCCTTTGCTGCAAATCGGCCTGCAAGAAATTCGACTTTCCGGTTGCCTTTAAGCGTCTTGAACTTTTCTTTTTCTTTGTCTGTTAAAATACGATCCACAAAATTAGGCTGACGATTCATCAGCTTTTCTATTCGGGCAAGCTCTACGATATCTATCCCTGTACCAATAATCATACTTGAACCAACCTTTCTCATATAGTAATAGTATATATTTGTTTTAGACTGATGAAATCGCTTATCAACTGGGGCACAAACCCGGGAGTATCAAAGTTTGAAAATGGGTATTAGTTTCCAAACTAAGATTTTTTATGACTTTTGAATTACAAAATGGTACTCTACATTATAGAAGGGGTGAAATACATATGTTTGTAAGAACAGAAAACTTTCGAACTTTTACAAGATTATATCCTATTATCACCACAATCGTGGCGATCCATCTAATTTTATTTTTAACTGCTAATATATCGCAAACCTTTTTAAACTATACGATTGGGTTCAATCTACTCGTATGGGAAGGAGAATACTGGCGACTCGTCACTCCCATTTTTTTGCATGTTAGCTTGACCCATTTTTTATTTAACTCCCTATCACTCGTTCTTTTTGGGCCTGCTGTGGAACGGATGCTAGGTCCAGTAAAATTCACTGTTTTTTATGTACTTGGAGGAATACTCGCTAATGTGGCAACCCTTTTATTGCACAATGATCTTTATTCACATTTAGGGGCTTCTGGCGCGATTTTTGCCATTTTTGGATTATATTTTTATATGGTCTTTTTACGTCCTGATTTATTGGACTCCGCTAATTCACAAGTCATTTTGACGATTCTAGTGATCGGACTTGTCATGACCTTTTTAAATCCAGGTATAAATGTGGTTGCACACTTATTTGGTTTTTTCGCTGGGACTATATTAGCTCCTTTCTTTTTAGGAAGAGGAACTGCCAGTCGACCGAGAAGCCTCCGCTCCATTTTCCCGAGCTTCGGGAGGTCACATGCCCCTAGAAGCTCTAAACAAAGTCTAATTTGGATCATTCTTATTGCATTAGTCCTTTTCGGTATTCTAAGTAGATATATTTAAAATCTTACTAAAAAAGCAAGGGATGGGATACTTACCCCACATTCCCTTGCTTTTTTGAATAAGAATACCACTCATATACTTGTTCCCCATCGTTTTTTTCCACATCTACCACACGAAAATCCTTGCCACCATTTCCTGTTTTTATAGATGCGCTAATTGTGTATAGCTTTTGCCGACCTTGAAAAAAGGACTGCTTTTGTTCAAACGATTGAATGCGCTTTTTACTTAACAATACAGTATTTTTACTAAGGTGACGGTATGACAGTTGCAGCTGTTCGTTAACCACTCCCCAGCCCGCCGTTTTATATTGACTATAGCCTAATAGTGCAGCAAGTCCTAACGACAAAAAGGCAAAGTAGCCGTATGGCTGGAAGAAGTAAGCGATCGGTGTAGAAATAATCAACGCAGGAACAATTACCCGAATCATATACCGAATTAACGATCGTTTAGGAAGTACATGTAACTCATTTGAAAATTTGTAGGAAGGGACAAATTCCTTCAGCAAATTTTCCGCCTCGGAGGTTTTTATGAGCGGAAAAAGAATCGTCGAAAAGTCTGCTTCCTTCCCCCCTGAACTTCCCGCACTCTCCACATAGACAGTAGTAAATCCAAATGGTTGTCTAAGGATATTCTGAGAAAGACGGATTGCCTGAATTCTCTCCAGCGGGATAGTGAGCTGCCTTCTTTCAATGATTCCTCTAGAAATGTGAAGCTCATCCTCTTTTTTGATAACAGTAAAGTTGCCGTATTTGAACATTGTCATAGCAATGGAAATCAGCCACGACAGGAATAAGACGACAAACACTAACGACGCAATTAAAAAAACACTTGTTTGTAGGAAGCTGCCAAAACGGTCCATTAGTCGCTCATAGGGTACTATTTGATCAAATTGGGATAGGAATGCTGCCATTGCCGAGAGTACAACTCCAATACCACCAGAAGTTGTACCAACTATAAATAGCGCCTTCCAGGTGATAGCAAAGGTTGGTCGAGGAGCTTCCACTTGTTCAGCCGGCTGAAGACTTTCTTCCCCGATAGAATCTGTTTCCTCTTCTTTTTTCTTATTCAGCAGTTCCTCTTTTAGCGAAATAGCTTCTTCCTTTGTTACTGCCGTTAATACAGCTTCCGCTTCATTTCCACCGCCTGCTGTTTCCACCTGAACCTTTACAAGTCCAAAAAGACGTTGGATGATACCTTCTGACGTATCAATCGTCTGTATTCTTTCTTGCCTAATAAATCGGCGTTTTTTTACAAATATCCCGGATTCTATTCTAAATTCCCCATCTTCTATCCAGTAAAAGAACCGAAACCATGATAGGATTCCATAAATAATCAACCCTAAAAACCAGATGCCCATCACGATGATGTAGATGGTACCAAAAAAGCCGTCTCCAGTACTTCCAAAGAATATGAACAGGATGATAGGGAACAACAATTCCCGAAGTTGTCTAAAGAACCCGACCACAATTGCCGCGGGGTGCATTCTCCTTTTTTCAGACATCATCTTCTGTCACCCTCGCAAGTTTTGATATGTAATCCCTGACTTGATCTGCTTGTTCTTCATCGAGCGCTGGAATAACATGAATCGTCGCAGCTGTAGATATCAAGACAGTTGATAGGTGGTATCTTTTCAAAATAGGTCCTTGTCTTGTATCGACATGCTGAACACGAACCATCGGTATTAAAGTACGTTTCTTAATAAAAATTCCAGACTGCAAGTCAATTTCATGCTCATGAATTTCATATCGCCACCGCTTCCATTGCATAACTGGAAAAACAAACACTGTAAATATAAACACTATGATAACTATTGCAACGACAATCCCCAACGTCCAACTCGGGATTTGGAAAGTCCGCTGAATGTAAAAGTAACCACCTGCTAGCAATATGTAAAAAATAGCATTCAAAGCCGCAGAAATTCTCCAGACTGATAATGCTTTTTTATCTATTTTTTGTTTTGGTTCCGGCCTCATAATATCCCCCCGAAAGTCTTTTTACTTTACTGATTTGGTGCCGCAGTTCCTAGTATACTATGTATAGGAATGATTGGAAAATTTTATTTGAACCAAAAAGATGCCCCATCGATGATTTCTACCTCTTTAAAGCGTTGCATATCTTGCATTAATTGGAAAAGGGCCTCATCTTTCTTTTTCGCTTCGATCATGCAATGTATTTCTTCTGTACTGCCTCTTATGCCATGGAGGAAGTCCATAAACATCTTTGGATCGACATATTCTGCATGTGCTCGGAAATTCTTATCATCACGAGGACTTGAAATGTGCATTTTTATCGGAAGCGAAGAGTTTTCCCACGTTTTCAAAATACCCCCCCAATGCTCCTCCCAGCCTTTAGTTTCCTTTTCGTAATGAGCTAGGTGATGATGGTAGTCAAACACTAAAGGAATATTCAGCTTTTCACAGATATAGAGCGTATCTCGCAGATGGAAGGTTGTATCATCGTTTTCTAGAATAAGCATCTCTTGAAGTGCTTGGGGTACTAGGGCAAAGTTATGAATAAACTGTTCAAGCGCAAGCTCCCTATCGTCATAGCCTCCACCAATATGTAACACACATCTATGTTCTGTTGGCACTCGCATCCCTTTTAATAAGGCATGATGCATACTTAAAGTTTTCAGTGCCGTATTTAGAATTTCTTTCTTTTTAGAATTCAGCAACACAAAATGATCAGGATGAAAATCAATGCGCATGGGGTGTTTTTCTAGATAGTCACCTATTTCATGAAGGATATCTTTGATTGGACGCATGAATTTCCAATCCTTCAATTCTTCATGGTTGGCAAGTGGAATTAGTTTTGAACTAAATCGAAAAAAAGAAATATCATGAGCAACATTATGCTTAAGAAGTCTTAAACAATTGGCAAGGTTCTCATTAGAAATACGCTCCAATTTATCTATGGCAGCTTCTCTGTCCTTTATTTTTGGAAACTGTGTATAGGTCATTGTTTTAGAAGGGGATGCATTCGTAAGGTTTACACTCATGGCAACATATCCTAATTTAACAAGGGTCATAAGAGACTCCTTCCTTTTGGCTCTTTTTTAAGGATAGTATGCCCCAAAAATGGGCTTGGCGTTTTGGACTTAGATAAGTATCACATCCATACTGATATTCTCTTTTGCAAACAAAAAAAATGAACCGAAAGGACCGGCTCACATGATACTTTATATATTCTCTTGCTTTAAACCGTCTATAATGTTTTCTTTCTTTATTTTAAAAATCGAATACAACATGGCAGAGCTAACAATAAGGAAGATGGCAGCTACCACAAACAGAATATCTAACCACGGCAGAGCAAACCCATACTCAAACGTCCCCACTACCGAGCGATGTAACAAATACATGACAAAAATGCTGATTGGTAAGCCAATAAGTAAGGCATTCACCCCATAAAAGATACTTTCATAATTTATCATTTTGTTAAAGCCCTTTGGTGTCATCCCGACAGATTTGAGCATCGCAAATTCCCTCTTGCGCAAGGAGATGCTGGTAGAAATGGTATTAAAAATATTGGCGATGGAAATCAAGGAAATCAACGTAATGAATCCATAAGTGAAAACAGATAAGAACATGATCATCTGCTGTTCTCTCTCTCGGCTTTGTACGGCATTGTAAATATCCATCGAAGAAGGGACTATTTCATCCAAAGTCTCTTGTAACTCCACCGCATCACTGCTGTTAAGATACAGATAAGATTGCACCTGATTTGCAGCCTGCTCATTAAGGATTGCATCTAACGTATCCATTGGTACAATAACATCCAAACCGCCTATCCCAGCTGTATTGGTTCCCATCAGAACTTCATCTGTTAGTGCAGCAATTTCAAAATTTGAGAGGATCGTGCTTTCGTTTGTTTCATAATCAACAAATAAAATGTCGATACTATCACCCAGCTTTGTTTTAATGGATTCCGTTTTCACAAACTTGGAAGCATTGTAATCCTGGTAAGTTATTGTTTCAATGATGATTGCCTTAGGGTTAGTGGGATTTTGATAGATTTCCGGATCTGTTCCGACTCTATCGGCATAAGCCTTAAAGCTACTTTCATCTAAACCATATAAGTTGATGTAATAAGGATACTTACCGTCTTGAAGTGCCCCATGCTCGTTCTCTATACGTTCCACTAATACTGGGGGAAATCGTTCCTCTTCTATTAATGATGTCAGTTGAAGTGATTTATATAGCGTATAACCAGTGACACCATCAAGATGAACCAGAGATGCAAGGGTAGATGTATCGCCACTCATATCTGAAACTACCATATCAAAGTTAACACCATCCTGAGACATTTCTACGGATTTACTCAAACTGTCTGTAAAGAACGAAACCGATAGGAAAAGGACGATACTGATAACGAGTGAAAACAATGTTGCATAATACCTTTTCTTATTTCTTTTTACATTTTTCAAACCAATTTCCGCTTCAAGGCCGAATACTTTTCGGACTAGCTTAGAAGTTTTTACTGTTTTACCTGTTAATTTGATATCCTGCGTCTGGCGAATTGCGTCAATGGCTGATACCTTTGACGCTTTATGGGCAGGCATGTAAGTAGATATGAAGATAGTAACAGTTGAAATCAAGCAGGCAACTATAATGGAACCTGGAGTCACTACTACCTCAAGCATCTCAGTTGACCCTAACGCACCGCTAATATAATTGTTTATAAAAACAAAGGTTACAGCGATTCCACCAACACCTGCCAACACGCCAATCGGAATACTGATTAAGCCAATTACAGCACCTTCAAAAAAGACCGAATTGCGCTTCTGCTTTTTTGTCGCACCCACACTTGAGAGCATACCTAAATGCCTTGCCCGTTCGGAGACACTGATCGCAAAAGCGTTATATATTAGAGAGATCGACCCTATCATGATGACAGCCATAATAATACCTGCCAAGGAATACATGGTCATATGGAGGTTATCATGATCTGTCAATCCATAATACCTCAGCAATTCGCTGTTGAATCCTAACTCTTCTACTCCGATTTGATTCGCCAGCTGTTCTGCATGCTTAAAAAGGGAGCGCTTTAAATCTTTCACAACCACCACGGCATTAACATTCACTGCCTGATTTAGATTATCCTGATCAATGTAATTAATCACTGTATAGCCAGGTGCCCATGGGCTCTCCCAAGTCGGTCTTTCGATTGTTCCTACAACCGTGAAAGTCTCGGTAGAGTGAATCTTCAAACTCTCTGGATTTTCATCCTCTCCTTGTTGAAAAGAATAGTTCTGTAGCAATGGATCTGGCTCACCTACCAAGTATCGATTACCAATTTCAACCGTCATTTCCACGCCAATCTGATAGTGGATTCCCGTATCTTTAGCTATATGCTCAGAGACGACTATTTCATTCGATGCTTCTGGAAGTCTCCCACTACTTAACTCGATTGGAAACTGCTCCATCCCTTCAGTATTAAAGCCTTTAAAGAAAAGGTAAGGTTTATTCTCCAAAGTATTTCCTTCTAGTGATGCATAGCCCAAATTACTGGAAAGAATCATTTTTTTCGTCTGGTCATCTTTTTCGATCGCTTTTATTTGTTGATCTGAGACGTTACTATATTGAACATGCCATTCTCCATCATCAACAATGGACTGCCTTTTTAAGAGGTCAAGGAATGAAACCCCAAGTGTGGCCACGGCCATCACCATGGCAACCGAGATAATCACCCCAATGATTGTCACAAGCGTCCTTCTCTTATTCTTCTTCAAATGCCTTAAGGTCAATTTATTGATGATGTTCATGGACGGATCACCTCATCCTTGGCGACCCTTCCATCATTGATTTCAATGACCCGGTCAGCCTGCAGGGCAATCCTTTCATCATGTGTTATGACGAGAAGGGTCTGATTAAAGGTTTTATTAAACATTTTCAACAGTTCCATAATTTCGCCACTATTTTTACTGTCAAGGTTTCCTGTTGGCTCATCTGCTAGAATGATTGCTGGATTGCTAATCAACGCCATGCCAATGGAAACACGCTGCTGCTGACCACCGGAAAGCTGATTGGGCAAGTGATTCAGGCGATTAGACAATCCTAGAATAGATGAAATCTCCTGAAACTGCTTTTGATCAACTTTATGTTCATCCAACAATAGCGGCAGTGTAATATTTTCTTCTACAGTTAAAATGGGAATCAGATTATAAAACTGATAAATTAATCCGATCTGCCTTCGTCTGAAAATTGCCAGCTGCGTTTCATTCAACTGATAAATATCGGTGTTATCTACCAGCACTTGACCACTTGACGGTCTGTCCACACCACCTAGTAAATGAAGCAGAGTAGATTTACCAGATCCAGATGGACCGATGATTGCAACAAATTCCCCTTTTTTCACTGAAAACGATACATCATCCAATGCCTTTACCGCTGTATCTCCCTTACCATAAACCTTAGACAGATTTTTTATTTGTAAAATGCTCATATTGTATACCCTCCATATGTTAATTGTAGCCTTAGTATATCTGCCTAAGATGACAATAAGGTGACTTCTATTGTGACAGTTTAGTCACTTAAGGGGACAGACTCATGCCCCCTCGGACGAGCCTCCCCCTTGATGTCAGATATGAGCTTATTTCACAAACCTTGTTGCTTTTGTGAATTATTTTAGGAATTCAGGAAAATGGTTAGGCACGTTTTTAAGGGACACTTAAATAAAAGTCCAAAAGCCGACTATTTAATGGTTTATCATAACACTCTTTTAGAAAAGAGCCTTATTATAAAACTTGATATGAAACTCGGTTCCTGTGTCCTTTTCACTTCTTACCTCGATATCCCCCTGTTGACTGGTGATGATGCTATATGACATGGCAAGCCCGATGCCGACACTATCTTCTCCTGCATTTTTCCCTTTATAAAAACGTCTAAAAATATATGGTAGATCTTCCTTAGGAATCCCGTGTCCATTGTCCTTTATCTTGATTTCTGTATAGAGGGGATTTTTTGAGAAAGATACAGAAATCTCCCCTCCTGCCGGCGTATGTTCCACACAGTTTTTCAAAATATTGATGATTGCCTCTACAGTCCAAAGAATATCACCTATAAATGTTACTGATTCATCCCCTTCCACCACTAATTTCTGATCCTTAATATCCATCGGAATCAACATCGGTTGCACAGCACTCTCCACAAGATTACTGACTGAAACAGTGTCTTTTTTAAAGATTGCTGTACCCGCATCAATTTTTGATAATTTCAATAAGGAAGAAACAAGCCATTCGATCCGTTCCAATTGCACTCGAATATTACGAGTAAACTCAGTCCGCTTTAATTCGTCCAACTGGTTCCCACTGAGCAAATCAGACATGACCATCATGGAAGTAAGAGGGGTTTTCAGCTGATGCGATATATCAGAGATTGCATTTGTTAATTTTATTTTATCCTGCGCAAGGAAGGTACTCTGCTCGGAAAGCATAAGGGTGACTTTATATATATCGCTTTTTAGGATACTCAGCTCTCCCTCATGATTGTCGCGAATATCCAATGCATAATCACCATTGCTGATTCGGCGTAAATAACCTGAGAGCTTCTCAATTTCACGGTATCTCCAGCTGGTGAATACCAAACTGCAAGCAATAAGCAGTAAGGAGGTAATAACAACAATTACAGCTGTAGATATAGATAGGAAGAAGGCTGCTGCCGCGCTGATTACAGCACCAATCAAGATCATTATGAGAAGGTATAATTGAATTTCTCTGTTGCGCCACATTTCAGTTACCTGCCTTGTAGCCCATGCCACGAACAGTTTGGATAATCACAGGAGTTTGTGGGTTATCTTCCAGCTTTTCCCGCAACCTCTTAATGTACACCGTTAACGTGTTGTCATTAACAAAATCCCCTGCCACATCCCAAATGCGGTCTAGCAGCTGTGGTCTCGTAAGTACCTGTCCAATATGGGTAGCAAAAATCATCAACAGCCGGTATTCCAATGCAGTCAATGGGATTTCCTCCCCATTTTTATAGACCTTACCCTCCAATGTGTGAATGCGAATATTCACCATATCTATGTAGTTTTTTGGTTTTTCAGGCTGCTTTTGATAGCGACGCAAAACAGAATTGATTCTGGAAAGTAGCTCACGGACCCTGAATGGTTTCGTGATATAATCGTCCGCGCCCATATCCAGCCCCATCACCACATTTACCTCATCGTCAAATGCTGTTAGAAAAATAACTGGTTTGTCCCCCTGCTTCTTAACCTTCTCGCAAAGGTCATAGCCGCTTCCATCAGGCAAAGACAAATCAAATAAACATAAATCTATCTCATGAAGCCTATTATCAATCATTATTTTAGCTGATTGGGTATCATAACAAACAATGGTCTCATATCCCTCCTGGCGAAGAGAAAATTCCAAGCCAGCTGCAATTGTCCTATCGTCCTCCACCATCAAAACTCTCATTTTTTTACACCCTACCCCATTACATTTTTCTTCTATCATATTTTAACTCGATCTTCACGTCAAAGGAGGCTTTTTTCTCTAAGGCTCTTTTCTAAAAGATTGTTGCTAGTAACCGGTAAAAAGTTGGGTTCTGGACTTTTTACTAGAAAAGTCGGATTCTGGACTTTTTAAGTGCATGTTCATTGAAAACTTGTCCTTTTGGCTGAAACTAAATGCAGGAAAAGAGCACGACAGTAACGATTTGAACTATTACCCGAATATCGGACACTTATAAAAAAGTGCCCCTTATTCGGGTTTTTCTATGTCTATAACTAGATAACCCGTTTATAATTAAATTAATTATTAGAACGGAGTAATCATTCATGAGTAGAAATCATTTTACAGAACACCAGA
>NZ_CAKJTJ010000044.1 GCF_917563925.1 Sutcliffiella rhizosphaerae | reverse complement strand
GAATATAATAATAATCGTTACCAATGGGGATTAAAGAAAATGACCCCGGTTCAATACCGAGGTCATTTACTAGCCGCATAGGTCTTTTTTATAAACTGTCCATTATTTGGGGTACAGTTCATTTAACAAGGTTTAAGGGCTTTTTGTAATTGTATTTTACAAAGCAATTCGCTTAACGAGAGTAGAACTCAACGATTAGTGCTTCATTGATTTCAGCAGCTAATTCAGAGCGCTCAGGTAAACGAGTGAAAGTACCTTCTAAAGCGTCAGCACTGAAAGTTAAGAATTCTGGTACGAAGTTGTTTACTTCAACAGATTCTTTTACAGAGCTTAGGTTGCGAGACTTTTCGCGAACACCGATTACTTGACCAGGTTTTACGCGGTAAGATGGGATATCTACGCGAGCACCATCAACAGTGATGTGACCGTGGTTAACTAATTGGCGAGCTCCACGGCGAGTGCGAGCAAGACCTAAACGGTAAACTAGGTTGTCTAAACGAGATTCTAAAAGAATCATGAAGTTTTCACCGTGTTTACCTTGCAATTTACCAGCAGCATCAAAAATGCTACGGAATTGACGCTCATTAACACCGTACATGTGACGTAATTTTTGTTTTTCTTGTAATTGTAAGCCGTACTCAGAAAGTTTTTTACGTTGGTTAGGACCGTGTTGTCCAGGAGCGTAAGGACGCTTTTCCAACTCTTTACCAGTACCACTTAAAGAAATGCCTAGACGGCGAGATAATTTCCAACTTGGACCTGTATAGCGAGCCATGAATGACTCCTCCTTTGTGTTATTATTTGTTGTAAAATAATAACAGATGTGACTCATCTATCATGAACATTTTGTTTTCATGTATCCTCGCCCTGCAGCAAAGAGTTACACGATACACCTCCGTTTTATACAACGGGGAACAAAATGAATCAAAATAGCATACCACACTGGCTGCAATATTTTACACAAAGGCTATTATATAAGAAAATCGGCTGAGAAGTCAAGGAAGATTATGATATAATTTTTTCAAATCAGAAGCAAGGTGGAATAAATAATGTATCGAGAAAGCAGTCTTGAAAAAATGATGCAATTATGAAAAAGAACCTCTTCGGATCATTCTTCTTGCAGAAAGTAATGACTTATGGTTTGGTTTGTTATATTTAATATAGATACAATATTATTGTGAAAATTTATCTAGTAAAATGTTACCTAATAGAGATATAATATAGGTAATAAGTAACCCAAAAGGTGAAAAAAATGGAATTGAATAACAAAATGCTCAAAATAAAAAGCAGAATATTTGATTTTTTCCTTTCTTCTACTGATCTTACTCCATCTACTTTTGTAAGACATCTACAAGAACTTTTGAAGGAAGAGCTTCAGGCAGTTCAGGCGAATGCTTTTATTAATAAAAGCTCTTTGTTCAGAAATGAATCTTTTATTTTTGAAAAAGTAGAGACTTATCCCAATCCGACACGATATGTGGAAATTCCTATTTTTGATCAGGATGTTGCTATTGGACAAATCGATTTGCATTTTCATACTCCAATACCGCTTCCATTAGAAAGTTTCCATCATATTTCAAAAGAACTCTCCATTATTTTTCAACATTATAATCTATACATATTAAAAAGGCACGAAGAGAAGCAATACGAAGAATTGTTTATGATAACATCAAAATTTCATTCAGAAATGAAGGTTGAAACGATTCTGTCAGAAGTAATCAGACTCCTGCAAAAAATGTATGGGGACTTTTCTTATCAATTATTGCTCACTTCTGACATTGATTCGGTTACCCACTTGCCAGTAAAGAAACTCGATTTTGATGATGATAATCTTTGCGCAATGAACGCATATGTAACAGGTGAAGTGCAGTATGAAAATTCAATCAGTGATAGAAGAGCACATATATACATTCCGATAAAAGGTGGACAGGGTGTATATGGTGTTTTGCAAATCATATCATTGGATGCTGCTATACTACCAGAAGCTGAGGTGAAATTCATCAGACTTGTAGCTGATGCCACCGGTTCAGCTTTGGAGAAAACACAGCTTTATGAGCAATCTAAGCAGGTTATTTCTGATTTGCAGCTGATAAACGAAACTTCTCATCAATTAAATACAAATTTAAGGCTTTCTGAAGTAACAAATTTTATGGTGAATAAAATTCTACATTTTTTCCAGGCGAAGGAAACAGCTTTTATTTTGTTTAAAAAAGATGGAATAAACGTATTGTCAGGATCAACTGAATTTTTTCAATACGATATGAACCTGGAGAAGCTGGCTCCTATAAAAGAACATTTAAATTCTGATGGGGAACCGCTTTTTATCGGAGATTTACGTCTGCACAATCGTTTATCCAAGCTTCCTTTCTGCTCTTGCATGATTATACCTATGCATGTACCTAATGGTGAAAAAGGAGTTTGTGTGGTAACACATACGTTGCCATACTTTTTTAGCTTTGAACAATTTAAACTTCTTCAATCTCTCATTCATCATTCTACTTTAGCTTTTAACAATTCTATGTTGAGAGAGGAATTAGAAAGATATGTTATCACTGACTACTTAACGAAACTGTATTCACGTAAATATCTTGATGGAAAAATTGATAAGTCTATGAAGCACGACACGAAAGGAACGTTTATTCTTTTAGATATCGACGATTTTAAGGTTGTCAATGATACATATGGCCATCAGGTTGGTGATAGTATTCTCGTACAAGTAGCAGAAATCATCAAAGCAAACATAAATGAAACAGATATTGGTGCAAGGTGGGGAGGCGAAGAACTTGCCATCTACCTTCCTATGATTGAGTGGAAATTGGGAAAAGAAATTATCACCCGAATAATAAAGAAAATAAGAGATGAAACTAACCCCTGCATAACAGTGTCGTGTGGATTATCATACTGGAGCAAAGACTCAGGTATTACACCAAGAGAACTTTTCCACAGAGCAGACTATGCATTATATAAAGCGAAAGATAAAGGAAAAAATCAATTATGTGTGGATTTTCCTTTGCAAGACAACCTTCTGTAAAAGAAAAAGTGTGTGATGAATAACAAGTAATGAGCACTTGATAGGATCGACGTCAGCTAGTGAAATAAAAAGCAACGGAGCAAGACTAAATAACGAAGAATGCGTACATTTATCAAAAGCCTAGAACCTTCTTTTTATTGGAAGGTTTTTCTTTTAGATGAAAAAGAAAACGCTTTCATTTATTTGTGATTTGCCATATGCTAGAAGTGGGTGGAAAAATGGAAGGGAGATTTTTCTATGGAAAAGCAGAAAAAACAGCAGTTTGAAACGGAAGTAATCCATCATGGATATGATAGCTCCATTTATCAAGGAAGTTTGGCACCACCAATCTTTCAAACATCTACTTTTTCTTTTCAAACCGCACAACAAGGGGAAAAACGATTTGCTGGAGAAGAGGAAGGATATATATATTCCAGATTAGGAAATCCGACAGTTAAAATGCTTGAAGACCGTATAGCGGCTCTTGAAAATGGAGATGCTGGCTTAGCATTCGGTTCTGGAATGGCAGCTGTATCTGCTGTCCTTATCGCCTTATCGAAAAGTCATGATCATATTCTTTGTTCTCAAGGAATATATGGCTGTACTTTTGGCTTACTTCAATTAATGAAAGAAAAATATGAGATATCACATAGTTTTAGTACGATGCAAACGGAAGATGAGATTAGAAAAGCTATCAGGCCAGAGACAACTTGTATTTATATAGAAACTCCAATAAACCCAACGATGGCAATAATTGATTTAGAAATGGTTAGCTCCATTGCAAAGGAACATAATATCAAAGTGGTAGTTGACAATACTTTTTGCTCACCATATCTTCAAAAGCCATTAAATATTGGCTGTGATATTGTCATTCATAGTGCTACTAAATATATTGGTGGACATGGAGATGTCATAGCTGGCCTTATCGTAGGGAATAAAGAAACAATGAAAGAAATTGCCATGACAACATTAAAGGACATAGGTGGAGTCATGTCGCCATTTGATGCATGGCTGTTAATTCGTGGTTTAAAAACATTGCATGTTCGCATGGACAGACATTGTGATAATGCCATGTACATGTTTGAACAACTCAAATCTCATCCAGTGGTGGAAAAGGTCTTTTATCCTGGTGATAAAGATAGTAGCACTTATCCGATTGTAGAAAAACAAATGAAAAGTGGAGGAGGACTAATTTCCTTTACAGTAAAAGGTGGAAAAGAGGAAGCACAAAAAGTTCTAAATGAACTAAAACTTATTAAAATTGCGGTAAGTTTAGGAGATGCCGAAACATTAATACAACATCCGGCAACGATGACACATGCAGTTGTCCCGAAAGAAAACCGAGATCAGATGGGGATAACCGAAAGTCTACTACGCTTGTCTGTTGGGCTTGAAGGAAAAGAAGACATTTGGAGCGACCTTAAACAGGCGCTTGACGCTATAAACAGCTAATGGTGATTCAAATGCAGTTTGATTCCAACAATATTTAAAAAAGTGGCTGTTAGAAAGTCAGTTATCAGGACTTTCTAACAGCCACTTTCTAATTTACTTTGTATTTAAAAGCACGGATACAAACTTCTCAAGGTAAACTTTATCCACCTCATCAAATCTATCCTTGCTAGGACTGTCAATATCAAGGACACCAATAACTTTTCCATCCACAATTAACGGAACAACAATTTCGGATTGAGAAGCAGCATCACAGGCAATATGTCCTGGGAAAGCATGGACATCAGCGACAAGCTGAGTTTCTTTTGTTGAAGCAGCGGTACCGCATACTCCACGACCAAATGGGATGCGTATGCAAGCAGGTAAGCCTTGGAATGGTCCTAGAACCAACATATTTTCATTTGATTCATCCGTTAGGTAAAACCCTACCCAATTTACATTGTCTAGAAAACCATTCAATAATGCGGAAGCATTGGCTAGGTTTGCAATGAAATTTGGTTCTCCTGTAATCAGTGCTTTTAATTGTTTTAGGACAAGTTCGTAATTTTCTTCTCTTGTCCCACTATAATTTTCGACTTGAAACATCATAATCGCCTCACATTTTTCATACATATTGTGGAATTACAAATCTTTTAGTAGAAATCCTATTGAAGTTGTCGACATTTAATAAAAGGATATAGGTTTCGTTTCTAGAAATCAATATATAAGATTTAATCACCAGGAAAGGGTGAGTGATTTGGAAACAACTAAACAACGAATCATTGACGCTGCAGTTATCCTGTTTAACACAAAAGGGTATGATGGAACTTCTATTAGGGAGTTGGCTAAAAAGGCAAAGGTGAATGTCAGCCATATCTCGTATTATTTTGAAAGTAAGGCAGGCTTACAGGAATATCTTTTATCTAGTTTTTTTGATCAGTATGTCAATCTCTTAGAAACGGAATACAAGAAGCTTGGAAAGGTTTCCGCTACGGAATGTCTGCTTCAATGTGTGGAGAAAATCATGAAGTTTCACAGGGAAAACCGGCAGCTTGCAAGATATGTTTATCGAGAAATAACGCTAGATACCATTCTTGTCAGAGAAATCATGTCTACTTATTTAGTAAAAGAAAAATTTTATTTCAAAGCGATTTTTGAAAAAGGAAATAAAAACAAGGAGTTCCATGTTTCATCTTTTCTACTTGCAGTGATGCAGTTGAAAAGTATGATCAGCACCCCATTTCTCCAATCTCAATATTTAGCTGAAGTATGGCATATAATGCCATATGAAACGACAGCCGTCGATCAATACCACGAAGAAATTCTCCATTGGCTAGAAAAAACAGTATTCTCTTCTTCCGTGAAGAAAATTGCACTTTAACCTAAAAGGTCTTTTGCCAATTTACTATAACCCTGAGCCAACCCCTTTGCACTATGGGCATCTGAGCCGTAGTGTAAAGGGATTTTTCTTTTATATGCTTCCATTGCAATAGAAGCAGGAGGATATGAATCGTTACATAAAGGCTTAATAAATCCTGCTCCATTATAATCCAGTTCATATCCTTTTTTGCTGATTGCGTCCAATATAGGAAAAACATATTTTTCAATTGGTATGGATGATGGAAAACTTTTTTTGAACTTTTCAATTAGTGTGATGTGTCCAACCCGTTTTGGCTTATAGGTGCCAAGATTGCATTCAATAGATTGTAATAGAGTCGAAAAATAAGCATCATAAAGAGCGGGAAGTCCACCAAAAATCTCGATCATTCTTGCAAATTCTTGTTCGCTGAAATCCATGCAATAATAGAATTCTTTATTTTTCAAGAAATGTACGGAAAGTATACTATCGTCTAACAAAGGACCATATTCATCAAGAAACTCTTTAACTTCTTTATTATATCCCTCAATAAAATCTATTTCTAAACCGATATTAATTTTTATAGAAGAAGAATAGTAGGCCTTCCATTTCTTTAGCTCTTGAAAATAAGAGGGAAGCCTATCGAATTCCATTGCACTGTCTTTATCTGGTGCTGGATCTGAAAAATTGATAGGTAGTGGTGCATGTTCTGTAAAAGAAATTTCTTTGTATTGTAGCTCCAAAGCACGTTCAATGTACTTTTCAATAGAATCTGTGCTACCATGCGGACAATAGGGTGTATGAACATGTTTGTCGATAATCAACAAAATCCCTCCGTTTCTAGAAGAAATATGTAAAAAATTAAAAAATATTGGTCAAAAAATGTCGTTTACATGGTATCATAAAAACATTGAAACATAAATAAAATGGGATAGATATACATATCGACCATTTTCCCTATTTTTCTACAAAATTCACGTAATTTATATAACTATTTTTTATAATATATGACACGAAAACACCATCCGGGTAGAAGGGGACTAGGTATGGAAATTATCATTGGGATTTTAGCATTAGTTGTACTATTTATCAGTGTAAGTTTTTTTAGACGAAAAAAAATATATGAAGATGTAGATAGGCTTGAAACTTGGAAAGTTTCCATAATGAACAAACCGGTATCTGAAGAACTTTCTAAAGTAAAAGACTTAAACATGACAGGGCAAACAGAAGAGCTTTTCGAAAACTGGCGCTACCAATGGGATGATATATTAACTACTGAACTTATCCACATTGAAGAGTATTTATTCGATGCAGAAGAATTTGTGGATAAATATCGATTTGGTAAAGCGAAAGAAGTGTTGAAGATTGCTGACAATAAACTACAGGATATTGAGAAGAAGATCCAAGCCATCTATGACGAATTGGAAGAACTTATTGGCAGTCAGGCAAAAAGTGTAGAAGAGAATGAAAAG
The DNA here is from genome assembly GCF_917563925.1 of Sutcliffiella rhizosphaerae. Classification (GTDB taxonomy): domain Bacteria; phylum Bacillota; class Bacilli; order Bacillales; family Bacillaceae_I; genus Sutcliffiella_A; species Sutcliffiella_A rhizosphaerae. Next base: position 18,013 of record NZ_CAKJTJ010000044.1, on the reverse strand, counting down.
CTTGAAATAAAATATACCTCTTTGAAAAAGAAACTATTGAATCAAATGCACCAATATGGAAGCATTACACCTCTTTTAGAAAAAGAATTGGACCAGATTCAAAAACTTTTTGAGGAATTTAATGAAGCTATTACGAATGGAAACTATCTTGTTGCAAGAGAGCTTGTTGCAAGAGTAGAAAAAGAGTTGGAAGTAGTTGAAGCCAAAATAGAACATATCCCATCATTATTAATAGATTGTCAATCCGTTCTTCCAAGTCAGCTTGCTGAGGTGGAAACCGGCTACAAGGAAATGATGGAAGAAGGTTACATACTAGATCATGTGAATCTCGAAAAAAATGTGCGAGAGCTTCAGGACAAACTAAAACATATCTCTACTCAACTTCTGGAAACTAAAGTATTAGAAGCAAAAGAAGGTATTGATTTATTAAAAAAAGAGATGGACGAGTTATATGACGAAATTGAAAAAGAAGTCCTTGCCAAGCATTTTGTTGTGAAAGAACTTCCGTCTGTTAATGCTATTCTTACGGCATTATCTACTGCCAGTGAAAAAACGAAGCACGAAACAATCGTCGTACAGGAAAGTTATCAGCTTTTAGAAGAGGATATTAAAACACAACGTAAAATAGAAGAATCTATGCTTGTTTTAAATGAACGATATGAAAAGCTTAGCGGCCATCTAGAAAATCAGACTGTGGCATTTTCTATTTTGAAAGAAGAACTGGAAGACATTTGTGAACAAATCAACTCCTTGCAAGAGATCCATCAACAATACATGGATAGTTTAATAACACTTCGTAAAGATGAGATGGCTGCTCGCGAGCAAGTAAGTGCATTACGCAAAATGCTGTTCGAAGTGAAACGCTCCATAGAAAAGAGCAATATTCCTGGTTTACCAAAAAGTGTTTATCAGGAGTTGGCTCTATCAAACGATCACTTGAAAGCTGTTACTGAAAAACTGGAAGAAAAGCCATTAAATATTTCAAATGTTAATGCCATTCTTGGAGAAGCGGTGGAAAGTGTAGAAAAATGTCACCAAGAAGCATTGGATATTTTAGATCATGCATATTTAGCAGAGAGTATCATTCAATATGGTAATAGGTACCGCAGTAAGCACCCTTCTGTTCATGAAAGTCTAATCGAAGCAGAGCAGCTCTTCCGAAACTATGAGTATAAGAGTGCTCTTGAAGAAGCAGCTGCTACATTGGAAAAGGTGGAGCCAGGTGTATTAAACAAGATTGAAAAAATACTAGAAAAAGAAGATTAAAACCATAAAAACCCCCGGAATCCTAAGATTCAGGGGGTTTTACTATTATGCGAGATTTTCATTTGCAGTTTTAGTTAGTAGTGAGCCAACTATCATGCCTAACAATGCCCCAATGATTGCAGGTATTATCCAACCTACTCCTTCACTATACAATGGGAGGATGGAATATGCCTTCTGTAAGAAAACAATATCGATACCTGCTATTGCAAGTCCATCAACAAAACTGATTAATCCAGTGAAGATTAAAGAAAAGCTATAAACAAGTGATTCGTTTTTCCAACGATAGAAAGATAGTAAGATTAACACGATAGCTAATGGATAAATCATGATTAATACTGGGAGGGAGAATGCAATAAGTTGCGTTAACCCGACATTTGATACAAGTAAACTGAAACCACAAAAAATACCAACAAATACTTTGTATGATACAGATGGAATAATTTTATGAAAGAAACTGCTTGCTGCAGAAACTAAACCAACTGATGTTGTGAGGCATGCAAATGTAATGGCAGTGGCGAGAATAACAGTACCGATAGAGCCAAAAAGATAAGTGGATGAGCCTGAAAGAATTTGGCCGCCATTTTTAACAGTCCCAATCGCTTCAATACTCGTTGCACCTAAGTAAGAAAGACCTCCGTATACTAATGTCAGCCCGAAGGCAGCGATAAATCCAGCCTTTAAACATAAAGATGTGATTATTTTTTTATCTGAAACACCTTTGTCCTTAATGGCGGAAATTACAACGATTCCGAATACTAAGGCAGCAATGGTATCCATTGTCAAATACCCTTCAAGAAACCCTTTAAAGAAAGGTGATTCAGCATATTCTTCTATCGGTGTCCCGACACTTCCCATAGGGCTTACGATGCTTTTTACAACAAGAATTCCAATAACTGCTAATAGTATGGGGGTTAATAATTTCCCTATTCTGTCCACTAGTTTAGTTGGGTTCATCGAAAGATAAAACGTAATAGCAAAATAAACAACTGTAAATACGAAAAGTGCCATCCCTTGATTGATGGAAGAAGGGAGGAATGGAGTTGCACCAATCTCATATGCGACAGTACCTGTCCGTGGAATTCCGAAAAATGGTCCAATAGCCAAATACATGATAATAGTAAAGAAAATTCCAAAGAGAGGATTCACACGGTTTGCAAGTGTTTGAAGATCTCCACCTGTATATGCAATCGCCATAACCCCTAGAAGTGGTAGGCCAACCCCTGTAATGAGGAACCCAAAAACTGCAATCAAAGCATTTTCACCTGCTGCTTGACCTAGTAATGGCGGAAAAATCATGTTCCCTGCTCCTAAAAATAAGGCAAATAGCATTAATCCTAATACTAATATGTCCTTAGTCGTATATATCTTTTTCTGCATGTAAAGTCCTCCTGATGTATGTAAGGTGAATCCGTTTACATCCTATCATATCTGTGTAGAATATTGTCGGATTACTCAAAAGTTCCAAAATTCAATATTTTAGAAAAGCATTTGCTTGGATAACATGTCTTTATTGGAAAAGGTAATCAAGTGTTTATGACATACTAGAATCAAGGTTGTGAAAATCGTAGGAAGCCCAAAAGGTAACCTTACAAAAGCAGTTTTCACTATCTTTTCCATGTAATAAAAATATGCTAACATTAATAGTTGCTTATAAAAATGGATATATCTTTTAACATCTATCAAACCAATTAAAATATCCTATAGAGAAATATACCAAATTGTTTGTATAGCCTTTCAGTAAAATATGGAGGATACTATGATCTATTTAGATAATAGCGCTACAACTAAACCATATAAAGAAGCATTGGAATCGTACTTAACTGTGTCCTCTGAGTATTTTGGTAATCCTTCTTCGATCCATTCTTTAGGATCGGATGCAGAAAAATTATTACAACGCTCTAGGGACACCATTGCTGATTTGTTAAATGTTGCTCATAACGAAATTATTTTTACATCAGGTGGAACAGAAAGTAATAATCTGGCAATTAGAGGTTGTGCTATCGCCAAGAAAAATATAGGAAAACATCTTATTACTACTGCTATTGAGCATCCTTCTGTCATACAATCATTCTCAAATCTTGAGCAAGAAGGTTTTCATGTGACAGTACTTCCAGTCGATAGAGAGGGAAGAGTAAGTGTGTCAGATGTGGAGTCCGTTTTAACACAGGAGACGACACTTGTATCCATTATGCACGTAAACAATGAAACAGGAGTGATCCAGCCTGTTGAAGAAATTGCAAAGATGTTAACAAACTACCCAAACATTGATTTTCATGTAGACCATATTCAAGGGGTAGGAAAAGTCCCACTAAATTTAGAGAATATTGATTTTTGTTCCTTTTCTGCACATAAATTTCATGGTTTAAAAGGCAATGGTCTGCTAGTAGTTAAGTCAGATGCAAGGCTTTATCCGATATTAAACGGTGGAGAACAAGAATGGAAGTTAAGGGCAGGGACCGAAAATGTGGCAGGGATTGTAGCGATGACCAAAGCTTTACGGATGACTCTTGAAGCAGCCGAGAGTCATCGCAACGAATGGAATAGCTTGAAATCGTATTGCATGACAAAGCTAGCGGAAATGGAAGGTGTTCATATAAATACACCAAAAGTTCATACTGCACCCCATATTATAAACTTTTCCGTTCCAGGCATTAAATCGGAAGTTCTAGTTCATGCTCTTGGTAGCAAAAAAATATATCTGTCTACCACTTCTGCATGCTCATCTAGACGAAAAGCTCCGAGTAAGACGTTAACAGCAATGGGGGCACCATCTTCCATTGCAGACAGTTCTATCAGGCTGAGTATGAGCCATAGGACTACGATGGATGAGATAGAAATGTTTTTGACAGAATTAAAAAGTGCTATCATCACAATAAAAGATGTAACGAGGTAAAGAAAATGAATTATGATCATATCTTAATACGCTTTGGGGAACTTTCTACAAAAGGAAGAAATCGAAAACTATTTATTCAAAGGTTAAGCCATAATATTAAGGAAAAAATAGAAAACTTTTCAAAAATAAAGATAGAAAAAAGCAGGGATAGGATGTTCATCAAACTAAATGGTGAACCACATGAACCAATTATTGAAAAACTGCAAAGCATCTTTGGGATCCACTCTTTCAGTTTGGCTGTTAAAACGAAAACAGAAGTGGAAGATATAAAAAAAGGCGCATTATTTGCGGTACATGCCCTGCCTTATAAGGGTAAGACTTTTAAAGTTACGGCAAAGAGGGCATTTAAGCAATTTGAACTTGATACAAATGAATTGAACTACGCTATTGGCTCCCATATATTACGGAATACCGAAGACTTAACAGTCAACGTAAAGGAACCTGATATTAACGTAAGAGTAGAAGTAAGAGAAGATGCAAGTTATATTACCTGCAAAGATATCGAAGGAGCAGGAGGGCTTCCTGTCGGTACTAGTGGGACAGGCGTTCTCATGCTTTCTGGTGGTATTGATAGTCCAGTAGCAGGATACCTTGCGATGAAACGTGGGATTAGGCTGGAAGTGGTGCACTTTTTCAGTCCCCCATATACGAGTGAAAGAGCAAAACAAAAGGTTATGGATTTAACTGAAAAACTAACTGCTTTCGGTCATGCTATAACTGTTCACATCGTGCCATTTACGGATATTCAAGTCGCTATTCAAAAACAGATCCCAGAAAATTATACGATGACCTCAACTAGAAGATTTATGCTGAAAATAGCAGATAAAATTCTTCAAAAAGAGGGTGGTCTGGCAATAATAACTGGAGAGAGTCTCGGTCAAGTGGCAAGTCAAACCTTGGAAAGCATGGCTACAATCAATGAGGTAACCCAAACACCAATAATTCGTCCTTTAATAACGATGGATAAAACAGAAATTATGGATATTGCCAAACAAATTGATACGCTTGATATTTCCAATAGGCCATTTGAAGACTGTTGTACTATTTTCACTCCAGCATCACCAAAAACCAAGCCGAAAAAAGAAAAAATCAATTTCTATGAAAGCTTTTTTGATACAGAAAAAATGATAGAAGATGCAGTAAATCGAACTGAAAAATTATTAGTTACTGGTAAAAAAACAGAAATAGAGAGCAAGATAAACGATTTATTTTAGCAGTTGCTAATGTGAAGAATTACCATTTTCAATTCATGAATGATGCCATGTGTTTTGACACATTCTATACTCACAAGGAGGTGAAAACACATGGCAAACAACAACAGTTCAAATCAATTATTAGTACCTGGAGTACAACAAGCTCTTGATCAAATGAAATACGAAATCGCTTCTGAATTTGGTGTTCAACTTGGTCCTGATGCAACTGCTCGCGCTAACGGATCCGTTGGTGGAGAAATCACTAAACGCTTAGTTCAAATGGCTGAACAAAGCTTCGGTGGTGGTTACCAAAAATAATTATATATAAATGGCTACGAGGTGGGGGAAACCCCACCTTTCTTTTTTTAAAATGGAGGTGCATTCTTTATGAAAGAGCAAAACCAAGTCCAGAAACAGCAAAAAAAGCAGGGTCGAAAGCGCCGAAACGAACCGAAGCATGCACAAAAATCCAATGAGCAATAGGTCACTAAGAAAAATGTTTTTTTCTGTGTTGTTGCTATTAGCTCTTAAAAAGTCGGCTTCTGTACTGCATTTTGCTTTCCTCTTTACTTTAACCTAAAAGCAGGTAAAGGGCGCGCTACATTACTTATTAATACGAGTTGCTTATAAAGTTGCAAAAACAGTCTAGAACAAAGAGGTTATTATAACTAAGTAGTATTTGAAAAGTCCGTTAAACAGACCCTTAAACAGACCCTTACTGAATAGTGCTACCAACTAAAAAATACAGTAAAATAATTCAAATTATTTTAAAAATTTTGTATGATAAGGGTAGTACTATTTCAAAGGGGATGACTTCATATGAAAAGAGATGAACTTTTAGCACCAAAAAAGTACAATCTGGTAGAAGAAGTAGAAAAGTACGCAATTGACACCCAAAGGCTTGCCCTTATTTGGGAAAATGAACAAGGGGAGAAAAAACAAGTTACATATCTACAATTAATGAAAGCCGCAAATAAAATTGGAAACGCTTTACTTGCGGAAGGATTGCAAAAAGGTGATGTAGTGCTTGTCATGATGCCCCGAATGATTGACTCGTACCAAATTTACCTCGGGGCATTAAAAGCTGGCATTATCGTAATACCATGTTCAGAGATGCTGAGAGAAAAAGATCTTAAATATCGAATTGAGCATGGTGATGTTAAAGGTATTATTACTTACCACCCTTTTGTGGAACAAACAAATAAGCTAGAAGAGGTAAATAGTTTAGTACGCTTTAGTGTTGGCGGAATGCCTGAAGAAGGATGGAAAAACATAGAAGAGGCAATGGAAAAACAATCTGATGAGCTGGAATTTTCCCCCACAGCTAGTGATGATATGGCATTTTTGTCGTATACGTCAGGAACAACTGGAAATCCAAAAGGAGTAGTCCACACACACGGCTGGGCATATGCTCATCTTCGGACAACTTCTAAAAACTGGCTCGGTATTGAAGATAATGATGTAGTATGGGCTACAGCAAGTCCCGGATGGCAGAAATGGATATGGAGTCCGTTTCTTTCTACACTAGGTTCAGGTGCTACGGGCCTCGTCTATCATGGGAAATTTGAGCCTAATATTTACTTAAAGCTCCTAGAAAAATATAATGTGAATGTCCTTTGTTGTACACCAACAGAATATCGATTGATGGCAAAGGTGGAAAACCTTAACGCATACCAGCTGCCGCATCTGCAGAGTGCCGTTTCTGCTGGTGAGCCTCTTAATCGGGAAGTAATTGATACATTCAAAAAACACTTCCAAGTCGATGTAAGAGATGGTTATGGCCAAACGGAAAATACCCTTTTAATTGGTGTGCTGAAAGGGATGGAAATAAAACCAGGTTCCATGGGAAAACCAACTCCAGGTAACCATGTAACAATTATCAATGAGAATGCAGAAGAGTGTGGAAACGGTGAAGTTGGAGACATCGCCGTTCATGTTGAAACCCCGGCTCTTTTTAAACATTACTATAAGGATCCTGAGCGAACATCCCGACAATTCAGGGGAGACTATTATATTACTGGAGATAAGGCAAAAAAGGATGAAGAAGGATACTTTTGGTTTGAAGGAAGAAGCGATGATATCATTATAAGTTCTGGTTATACCATAGGTCCTTTTGAAGTGGAAGATGCATTAGTGAAACATCCATTTGTCCGTGAATGTGCCGTTGTAGCAAGTCCCGATGAAATTAGAGGAAGTATTGTGAAAGCTTTTATTGTTCTACAGGATAAAGTAAATGAGGAAGAAAAGAAGCTTACCAAATTGTTGCAGGAGCATGTAAAAGAACTAACAGCTCCATATAAATATCCAAGAAAAATTGAGTATGTAGCAGAATTACCAAAAACCACCTCCGGGAAAATTCGGAGGATTGAGCTCAGACAAAAAGAGCTTGAGGTACAATCAAAATAATTAAATCCAGGCTTTTTACAAGTCTGTAGAATAGTAAATCCTAAATAAATGAAAATGGAAGGCGGATGAAGGGCTATTTACTTGTCCTGAACCTGCCTTTTTTTAAAAGTAAGTAATACAAGGAATTGATCAATGTGCTCGTACTTTTTTCTTATGCAGTTTTTTTGAATCTAAAAAATACAAATGTTAATCTAAAATGAGACTTTAATATGAAGGAGTACGCAATTCGATGGGAGAAATTTGGTTTGGTGGAACGATATATACAATGGTAGAAGCAGGAAACAAAGTGGATGCCATCTATACAGAAGACGGCATTATTAAAGATACTGGATTATTTGAGGATTTACTACATTCCTATCCAGAAGCAATACGACAGGACCTTAAAGGTAACGTGTTATATCCTGGTTTTACCGACAGCCATATGCATTTAATCGGACACGGGGAAAAACTACGAAGGTTAGATTTATCGAATTTATTCTCTTCCGTGCAGGTAAGGGAAGCACTAGTTGAAAAAGTAAAAGATACACCAGAGGATGAATGGATTTTTGGTGAGGGTTGGAATGAAAATAACTTTGCAGACAGAAAGATTTTTCATCGTCAAGAACTGGACGAGATTACCTCTTCACATCCAATGATACTTTCAAGGGTATGCAGACATGCAGTCCTTGTAAATTCAAAGGCATTGCAATTGGCAGGGATTACAAAAGAGACTGAAAATCCACCAGGTGGAGTCATAGTGAAGGATATTAATGGAGAACCTACTGGATATTTATTGGACCAAGCTCAAGAATTAGTGAAACAAGTAATTCCGAAAGCGACAGATAATTATCTTTATCAAGCATTAAAAACTTCTATCCAAGATTGCGTCCGGCTTGGGCTTGTTGGCAGCCACAGTGAAGATTTAAGTTATTATGGAAGTTTTCACAAAACTTATGGTGCTTTTCAAAACTTGATCGTAAAAGATGGCTTTAAGTATAGGGCTCATCTCCTTGTTCATCACGAAGTAGTGGATGATATGCATATTGAAGGACATTGCTACAAAGATTCAAATGGGTTTATTACATTTGGTGCAATGAAAATATTTGCAGATGGAGCGCTAGGTGGGAGAACTGCCTTATTGAGCCATCCTTATAATGATGCTCCCGAAACATCTGGTGTCGCTATCCATACAAGGGAACAGCTAATGGACCTTGTCAAAAAAGCAAGAAATTATGGCATGGCAATAGCAGTTCATACTATTGGCGACTTAGCCTTTGAATACATGCTAGATGCTATAGAAACATATCCTGCTCCAGAAGGAGAACGTGATAGACTCATCCATGCACAAATTTTAACAAAAGAGCTAATTAATCGAGCTAAAAAGCTGCCGCTCATCCTTGATATTCAACCTCGTTTTGTGGCAACAGACTTCCCATGGATTATCGAGCGATTAGGCGAAGAAAGATTAGAATATTCATATGCATGGAAGACATTATTAGACGAGGGATTCATCTGTGCTGGTGGGTCTGATGCGCCGATAGAGCCAGTTGACCCGTTACTAGGCATACATGCAGCAGTTACTAGACAATCTCCAGGGGATCCATTACAAACTGTCTATCAGCCAAGACAGTGCCTTTCCATGTACGAAGCGATTGAATTATTTACTAAGGGAAGTGCCATGGCTATATCTGAAGAACATAAGCAAGGTGTGATTCAGAAAGGATATTACGCAGACTTTACCGTTCTGAATAAGGATCTCTTCCAAATATCGAATGACGATATTCTCCAAACAGAAGTAATCATGACTGTGATTGATGGAACTATTATGTACGAGAATATGGAGACCATCTCACTGAACAATTAAAAAGCAACCAATGGCATTTTATCTTGCCATTGGTTGCTTTTCTGTTTTTGACATAGTTTGTACGGGGGTAAACAAGGCGCTTGCGCTTTTCTCATTGTCTAGCTCCAGCGCCTAGCCCCTCGAGGTCATAAGCCAATGCGTCAAGAAGGTAAAACCCAACCTTCTCGCCGCCTCGTCTTATGCTTGTCGGGGCTGGTCAAGGCGCTTGCGCATTTCTTATAAAAATGTTCTTTTTACTTTTTCCCAGAAAGAATTATCTTTTAGTTTCACTGTTTTTATTTTCTTTTCAGATAATTGAATGTCTAGGCGTTTTACGTGTCTTATGCTTAGTGCCTCATTGTCGATTCCTATTGTAGGATAGTCATTTCCATCCTGAATGACAGACAACGTTAACTTTCTTGCTCCTGCCATGATAAATGGAGAGCCGAGAGTTCGGTAGCTGTTATTATTTATCGATGCAAGCTCGCTAACCTGGAAACATTGAAGCATTGGGTCTACTACCGCTCCTTGAACAGATTTATTATAAGCTGTACTTCCAGTCGGAGTGGAAACGACCATGCCATCACCTCGGAAAGTTTCGAAATGAAGTTCATCTATGAAAACGTCCATAGCAAAAGTCTTTATGATCGCAGAACGTATCGAGCATTCATTTAAACAATGAAAAGTAGTAGTGTTGTCAATAGTCACTTCAATAGTAGGGTACTTGCGGACTTCAATTTGTTCAAACCTCATGGCTTCGACTATTTTAGTTGTATCATCAATATGGAAATCACAATAAAAGCTAGACGTATCACTTGTGTTGATTCCTGCATATAAACAATCATCTTTAAATCCTGTTTTTTGAACCGCCTGAAGGAAAGTACCGTCTCCTCCTACCGCAACTATAATGTTTGCATTCTTAAAATCAGTAAGTACTTCAAAATTATTTTGTTCTGCAAGAGTAACTAAATTGTTTACTTTTTGTTCGATTCGTTCTTCTTTTTTATAAAAGAAAAACACTTTTCGACGATCCATCATATTGGCTACCTCCCGAGATAATAATGGCATTTTCACATTAAGTAACGTATAAGATTACCATTTTGGTCCATTTTTTAGTACAATTCTATATTGTGATAAGTTTACCATTTCGATGAAACTTTTTAAAACGATTACCGTATTACTACTATGAACAAAATAGGAGGTTTTTTCAAATGAGCGGAAAACGTTGGACAGCATTGGGAATTGCTGCATTGTTGTTTTTTGTATCTATCATTACAAGTGTAGCAACACGCCCTAGCGAAAACACTGGGGCTGATACATTTTCAAGTATTTGGGGATCTGAAGAAGTATTTGTGGAAAAAGTAATCCAAGATGGGATTTCTAATCGAAAAATTTTAGTTATGGAAGTGAATGGTGTCATTCAAGATACTGGAAGTGACGTTACCTCCATATTTCAATCACCTGGCTATAATCATCGTCAATTTTTGAAAATGTTAGATCAGGCAAAAGAGGATAACTCTATACAGGGAATAGTTGTTCGAGTAAATACTCCTGGTGGAGGAGTATCTGAGAGTGCTGAGATACATAAAAGACTAGTAGAAATCCAGGAAGAAACAGAAAAGCCAATATATATTTCCATGGGTTCAATGGCAGCGTCTGGAGGATATTACATTGCAGCACCTGCTGATAAAATCTTCGCAGCTCCTGAAACCATCACAGGATCGATTGGTGTAATTATGCAAGGTATCAATTATGCAGAGCTTGCTGAAAACTATGGTGTAAAATTTGAAACAATCAAAAGCGGCCCTTATAAAGACATCATGTCTCCAACGAAGGATATGTCAAGTGAAGAGCGACAAATCCTCCAAACGATGGTGGATAACATGTACAACCAATTCGTAAATGTGATCGCACAAGGAAGAGATATGAGTGAAAGCGACGTTAGAAACATTGCGGATGGAAGAATTTACGATGGACAGCAAGCAAAAGAAATTAATATTGTCGATGAGCTTGGTTATTTTGAAGATGTTATCGACGCGATGAAGGAAGACTATGATCTTGGTAACGTCAAAGTGGTCCAATATACAGAAAACTTAGGTTGGGGCTCATTATTCAACATGAATGTCCAGTCACTATTGCGACCAGAATCTGAGATGCAAATGCTTGCTAGGTTAATCAACCAACCAAATTCTCCAAGACTTATGTATTTGTATGCAGAGTAGGAGGGGAACTAGATGAGAGATGAGCCAATGAAAGAAAGAGAAGAACAATCATTTACAGAAGAAACAATTGTGCAAAATACAGGTGTCGAAACTAGAGAAATCTTGCAACAAGAAGGTCACCACTTACTTTCAACAGAACCTTCGTATCGCTATGCAGGATTCTGGATGAGATTATGGGCGTTTCTATTTGATACGCTGATTATTTGGAGTATTGGGGCAATCATTTTCTTCCCAGTGTTCAGATTACTCGGCATTTCTACATCCGGTAGCTTTATGTTCTCACCTGCAACCATCGCAACCACAATAGTTCTTTACGCATATTTTATTCTTATGACAAAGTACTTCCATCAAACGTTAGGTAAAATGATCTTTGGCTTAAAAGTGGTTGATTTACAAAATGATCAACTGTCATGGAAGACTATTTTGTTCAGAGAAGGTGTCGGACGATATATAGCTCTCGTTTACGCACCAATCACCTATATCGTCTTCCTTGTAGTAGCATTTACAAGTAAAAAGCAAGGTGTCCATGATTTTATTGCAGATACTACAGTAGTTCATGAAAAATAATGTATGAACCTGTCATCTATTTAAGATGGCAGGTTTATTTTTTTTATACTAGGCAATAATGAGTGGATGTACGAAAGGGTGTGAGAGGATGATATGGGTTGGTGTTATAGTCGTCCTTCTTTTTGTCATTATGATAATCTTAACCTTAACAAGAATAACCATCGATTTATATTATCATCATGCAGAAGACAACGATCAGATGACAGTAAAAATCAAAGCATGGTACGGGTTGCTCAGGTATACAATTGACGTTCCATTAATTTCAATAGATAAAGATACCGCATCTATCCATGTGGAGGAAAAGACGAAAGTCGGTAGTGGGGATTCCTCAAATGGTTCAGAAAAAGTAAAAGATTTTTCTCCCAAAGATATTTTTCAAAGTTTTCAAGATACGTATAACTTAGTCAAGCATGTCGTGGGAATGCATGAAATCGTCCAGCGCTTTCTCTCAAAGGTGGAGGTTAAGCACTTGGAATGGCATACCAATATTGGTGTAGGAGATGCAGCTTACACAGGCGTGCTGGTAGGAGCAGGTTGGTCGATAAAGGGGGGAATTGTAGGGCTTATCAGCAACTATACAAAATTTCAAGCTAATCCCGAAATTTCCATCACCCCATATTTCCAACAAATAGTCTCCCAAACATTATTCAAGTGTATGATACGCATTAGAATAGGGCATGCTATGTTGGCAGGTATCAGAACCGTTAAATACTGGAAGGGTGGAAGACCAACATTTAAAACCCGGCCATTATCCTTATTGTCCAAAAAAGAAGGACAAGAAACTATGTGACAGCAAAGAGGAGGATCAATATGTCAGAACATCCTATTAAAAGTCTTATGACAACTGCCATGGAAAATTTGAAAGATATGATCGATGTCAATACAATAATTGGAGACCCTGTAGAAACTCCAGATGGCAGTGTCATCTTAACGGTATCGAAAGTTGGATTCGGATTTGCAGCAGGAGGAAGTGAGTTTCAGGGAGGCACAGGTGGTGGACCAGACAAGCACAATGGTGGAGATGGAAATCACCAGTCACAAGGTGGAAATAAACTACCATTTGGTGGTGGAAGTGGTGGAGGAGTGTCCATTACTCCGATTGCATTTTTAATAGTTAGTTCCCACGGAGTGAAGATGCTGCACTTAGACGAAAGCACTCATCTTTATGAAAGGCTGTTAGACCTTGCTCCGCAGGCTGTGGAAAAAGTCCAACATATTTTGAATAATAATAAACGAAATAAAGGCAGTCACTCTACTACATATGGTGACCATAAACAAGATTTAGATTTCTAATATTTATAGCCGACTGCATCGCAGTTGGCTTTTAATTGTTTAGTCCCCCTCTAACATTCTCCTTATTCATTGCAAATCTTCTCAACAATAGCTATGATTATGATTGTACCTTACATACATTTTTGAAGGAGGGAATTTTTCATGGCAAATGTTACATTTAAAGGGAATAAAATGACACTAATTGGAAGTGAAGTGAAAGTTGGGGAAAAGGCTCCAAATTTTTCTGTACTTGCAAATGATCTTTCACAAGTTACACTTGATAATTACAAAGGTTTCAAAAAACTGATTAGTGTAGTACCTTCTGTTGATACAGGCGTATGTGATGCACAGACTCGTAAATTTAATGAAGAAGCTTCCAAGCTTGATAATGTAAAAGTAATTACAGTTAGCATGGATTTACCTTTTGCTCAGAAGAGATGGTGTGCTGCTAGCGGACTGGACAATGTGGAGATTGTGTCCGATCACCGCGATGCTTCTTTCGGAGAAGCTTACGGTGTATTAATGCAGGAGCTTCGACTTCTTGCACGTTCTACGTTTGTTGTGGATTCCAATGATACTATAACTTATATGGAGTATGTAGGCGAAGGAACTGATCACCCTAACTATGAAGCAGCAATTGAAGCAGTAAAAACTGCAGAATAAAAGACTTACATTTGTGAAGGCAGACTGTTATCATGACAGTCTGCTTTATTTTTTATATCTGTCCATGTAAAATAGGAATACTTACATGGAGGCTGTTTTTGAAAGTTTGTTTGCCTTTGCAAGTTTTGTGAACTTTACAAGAAGGAAAGCTCTTTTGAAAGACTAACTGGGAAATGTCTATAACTAATGCTTGTAGTTAAAGGTAATACTCTATAGAAAAGGCCAAATGGTAAGAGGAGAAGGGAGCCACATAATGTCTATAACAAAACTAGAAAATACATTTAGCTTATTCGATACAACAGCGAACATTATGCAAGAGGAACTGCAATGTACATATTTGGAGGCATTAGCGGAAACAGCAGAAAATCTATTTCATGGAAATGTCCTTCAAGAAGAGTTATCTGAGGTAACGAAAAGAAGACTTGAAAAAGAGTATAACAAACTGAATATAAACGCTTTACAAAAAGAAGAAATTAGAAAGGGATTTCAGCTTGCTATATTAAAAGGAATGAAAGAAGGTGTACAGGCGAACCATCAAATGACACCTGATGCAATTGCCATGTTTATGGGTTATCTCGTAGGGAAATTCACCTCTCATCTTCCGCAAATCTCTCTTTTGGATCCTGCCATTGGAACAGGTAATCTCCTAACAGCAGTAATGAACCATCAAGGAAATAAAAAGCAAGAGGCATTTGGAGTTGAGGTGGATGACCTCCTAGTGAAGCTTGCCTATAATAACGCAAATCTCCAAGAACAATCCATAAGCTTATTTAATCAAGATGGTCTCAGCAATTTATTCGTTGAACCAGTCGATGTCGTAGTAAGTGACTTACCTGTCGGATATTACCCAGACGACCAAAATGCTGAAAACTTCAAATTGAGAGCTGCCGAAGGACATTCATATGCTCACTATTTATTTATTGAACAGGGGCTCCGTTATACGAAGCCGGGAGGATATTTATTTTTCTTAATGCCTAATTTTATGTTTGAAGAGGAAGAAGCAAAAATAGTAAATGAGTTTATAAAAGAAGACGCTTATATTCAAGGTTTGCTGCAATTACCGCTATCCATGTTCCAACATAAGAATTACGCAAAGAGCATACTTGTCTTGCAAAAGAAAGGAATTGGCGTGCAGTCTCCAAAAGAGGCACTGCTTGTTAATTTACCGAGTTTCTCTAATTTGCAGGCAATGGAAAAAATAATGGGTCAAATTAATAAGTGGTTTGAAAAATAATGTACAAAGCGAATTCCAGGTAAGGAGTTCGCTTATTTCAGGTGTGATTCTTCTGAAAATAACAAATATGAAAGGAAAGCGTTACCAACTAAGTTAGGCTCTTGCAATTGCGTAATGACGGTGTTTAAATGGAAAAGGTATATAGAAAATCGGTACTTTGCACAAGCTAGGTAAAGTGCAAATTTAGTATGAATGTAAACTATAGCTTGACCATATAAAAGGAGTTGTGCGTATCGTGTCAAAAGTAATTGCTATTAATGCAGGTAGCTCATCTTTAAAGTTTCAACTATTTGAAATGCCAAGTGAAGATGTTATCACAAAAGGTTTAGTGGAACGTATCGGATTAACAGATTCTGTTTTCACTATTTCTGTGAACGGAGAAAAAGTAACAGAGATTTCCGATATTCCAGATCATGGTTTAGCCGTAAAAATTCTGTTAAGCAAATTGATAGATTTAGGTATTATTGAAAGCTTCGATGAGATTACTGGTATTGGTCACCGTGTTGTACATGGTGGAGAGAAATTTAATGATTCTGTATTGATTACAGATGAGGTGATTGAACAACTGGTAGAACTATCAGAGTTGGCTCCACTTCATAATCCAGCTAATATCGTTGGAATTAAAGCATTTAAAGAAATACTGCCAAATGTACCAGCTGTTGCAGTTTTTGATACTGCATTCCATCAATCCATGCCAGAAAAGTCTTTCTTATATAGCTTGCCATATGAATACTATGAAGATTATGGCATTCGTAAATATGGATTCCACGGTACTTCTCATAAATACGTTTCTGAACGTGCGGCAGAACTCCTGGGCAGACCAGTTGAGCAGCTTCGATTAATTTCGTGCCATCTTGGAAACGGTGCAAGTATTGCAGCTATAGAAGGTGGCAAGTCCATCGATACTTCTATGGGATTCACTCCACTAGCTGGTGTAGCAATGGGAACTCGTTCTGGTAACATTGACCCTGCTCTCATTCCATTCATTATGGAGAAAACAGGAAAATCAGCTGATGAAGTATTGGAAGTGTTGAATAAGCGAAGTGGAATCCTAGGTGTTTCTGGATTCTCTAGTGACCTCCGTGATATTGAATCGGCAGCAACTGAAGGGAACGAACGTGCCAAACTTGCGCTTGAGGTTTTCGCAAGTCGTATTCACAAATATATCGGTTCTTATGCAGCAAGAATGTTCGGCGTAGATGCGATTATTTTTACTGCAGGTATTGGTGAAAACAGTGACACGATTCGTGCAAGAGTTCTCCAAGGCTTGGAGTTTATGGGCGTTTATTGGGATCCTGCGTTGAATAAGGTTCGTGGAAAAGAAGCTTTCCTTAACTACCCACATTCACCTGTAAAAGTTATCGTTATTCCAACAAATGAAGAAGTAATGATTGCAAGGGATGTTCAAAAATTGGCATTATAATATTTGGCGGTCTTTTTCAAGTAGAATCTTGAAGAGGACTGCTTTTTATTTTCCAAAATTCCTATGTTATAATGAGGAAAATGGCAATGGCAAAGCGAGGGGATAAGTGTGTCAAATAGAAATCAAACGGATCTATGGAACGAGAGGCTTTCACGATGGGAAGAAGAGTTACATACATATGAATCATCTCAGTTTTCCGATGCATTGGAACATTGGCTGGACAAAGCGTTTGAACTTTTGCCCGTAGATATGAAAGACTTATTTTTCGCTCAAATAGACACTTGGCTTTTTCACCTGCATGGTTTTATCCAACAATCTTCTTTTCAAAAACAAGCCGAAGAACGGATTGTTACCATGGCACAGAGTTATAATGATGAAGTACAAACATTAGAAGATATAAAAAAACTGTCCGTCTCCCAAAAAATATACATTGCAGAGCAACAAATTGCTAAACAAAAGCTGTACGCTGTAGTGCAAGGTGGAATGACTGGTACTGCTAAGCTTTCCACAATTGCTATAGATATACCTGCATTTGCTGCATTAAACATACGTACAACTCAACTTGTAGCCATGTCATTTGGTTATCGTCCTAGCACACCGCTTGAAATGAAAAAATCCTTACAGATTTTTTACGGAGCGACCATACCAAAAAAATATCAATATGAACGATGGGTTAGTCTCAAGGAGGATTTGGAGCAACATTCAGATCTCTATTTTGATTTACATACTGAACTGGACCATCCAAATGTCTGGCTACAACAGCCCCTACTGCACCTTGTAAAACTTCTCTTTGTAGCGCTAGTGAGCAAGAGGAAAGTGAATAATATTCCATTGCTCGGAGTATTAACAGCAGCTGGTACGAATTATTATTGGACAAAGGAAGTTGCTGTTTTTGCTAAAAATTATTATTTGTTGCGCCACTTTTATGACCAAGGGGCTGGGACAAAAATGTTTTAGCCTAAGACAAAACCGAACTTATTTGAGTGATTGATCAAATATGTTCGGTTTTTTAGTATAAAAATATGCTTTTATTTTTTAGATTACACTAGCGG
>NZ_CAKJTJ010000043.1 GCF_917563925.1 Sutcliffiella rhizosphaerae | reverse complement strand
CGCTTTCTTGCCAGGAAAGCTTGAACTTGGCTTTCTCCTTTTGCGACATCCAGGCCAATCACTGGATCCATAGTCTATCACATCTCCAATTATTAGATTTGTCGGTAGCCCCTGTCTATCTTGTAGTATCATAGCTTCGCTTGTTATGCGGGGTCAAAGCCCCAACCAGCCTCAAACATGTTTCTACAAGTAGGGGGTGGACAGTATAACGGACGGGATCAATTAGTCCCAAGGGCGCGAACGTCCTACCCCGACTACCTAAAGAATAACCTATAAAAAATAGGCCAACCAGATAAATAAGCAATCTGGATGACCTTATAATACGAAGGGCGTTATTATTAAGGTGAGAGGCGGAGAGAGAGTGGATAGAAGAATACAAGAATTAGTTGATCTAACGAAAAATAAATTTGGATTAGAAGACTATTACTTACAGAGACATGGACTTTCGCAAAACGTTAATATTTACGGAGATACAGCTTATATGCTTTGGATGGAGTGGTTTCCGAGTCACGAAACAGAACTAGAAGATGAGGACACAAACCCTGATGGTACTGCAGTAATTGAAATAAATGTGCATACTAGAAGGTTTGAAAGTGCAATTTTTGTCATGGATAAGACGTATGCGGAAAATGGGATAACTTTTGCCAATCTTAAGACGAGAACGATCATTGAATGGATTGAAGAGGAGACGGGCCTCACATATAATAAGCATTTTCAATTACATAAAGAAAGTGAGGGAGACTACCAATTTTTAGGACGTGTGGATGGAATACCAGTATCTCCATCAGCATTTATTGATGTGACATGTAATGAGGCAGGAAAGCTCCTATCATTCTCTGTTCATGGTCCATTCCCAACTCATGAGTTAGTAAAAGATGAATCATATACACTTTCTCTGGAACAGATAAAGCAGATAGCTGTGGAGCAATTGAAATTGGTAGAACTTCCATCCTATGAACAAAATAAATTAATCCCTGTTTACGCGGTGGAAGAAATCTTTGTTGCGAATGATGGAGCGGCAACTATTCCTTTTGAAATCATTGCGGATGTAGGGGCATATACAAAGATAGACGAAATCATTTATTGGGACGAACCAAGCTATACATCGTTTGAAAGGCAAGAAATTAGTTGGAGTGCGGAAGTTTCCGCTGCACAAGCATTTTCCAATGAGCCATCTCCCGTTACTTATCCAATTAGTAAAGAAGAGGAAAAAGAATGTGTAACGGCAGTGAAGGATTTATTACGCCAGGAGTATCCAAATGACACGGGAAAATGGATAATCGCAACCCTTCAGCGTGAAAAGGGCTATATACATGCAACATTAAAGGCTAACAACCAGAGCAAAGGTGTCTTACAAAGAAAACTAATTGTCATGATTGATCCGAATAGCTTGCAAGCCATTAATTATGTAGATAACAAAATGATGCTGGAGATGTATGATTCCTTTCAAGCAGCGGAAAACGTAACCATCACAAAGGAAGAGGCATTCATGAAAATCAAGGAATGGTTTGAGCTAAAGCCTTACTATGTTTTTGACTTTGAACAAAAACAATATATTTTATGTGGAAAATTGGACTGCCAACATGGAGTGAACGCAGCAACTGGTGAAGTGATTTTGTTAGCGGATTTGGATAAGTGAGGTGCTTTTATGATAAAAAGCAACAAATAGTTAGCTGTCCCAGAAAATCACATTAGAAACGAAAATGCTTTTGGAATAAATATAAAATTAGATCAGGAGAGTAAATAGTAACATATGAAATATACATCGGAACTAAAAGAATTTATGAACACTACATTCCCTGGACTTGTTATAAAACCAAGTCTATTTAATCAATGGAACTCAGGTATTCATTTTGAATTTGGTAAAGGGTTGTATCAATTGAAAGAGGAGTCTGACGAACTTAATCCAGCTTATTTTCAGACAGTTTATTATCAAGCTGCGTCACTTTTTAATGAAATTTTCTCAGATATAGATGAAATTTTTGTAGTAACAAATGTGTATCACTACAAGGATGCTAAAAGAAGGAGTAGGAAGCTCAAAGTTTACAGTCATCATATAAAAAACAAAGATATCCGGTTTCATTTAAAGCAAGAAACCCTGCCCTATATGTTTGAGGATGAAGAAGAAGCAGAAGCAGAGGAAATGTGTACCACCCAATTCTCGTTAAAATGTCGCAAACAAGACATTCGTTATCATGCGCTCATAAAGGCTATTTGCAATCAGGACTTTCCTTCATTAAAGCCAAGGCTGCACCATCCTAATGGTGATTATCCCAATGTGTTTTTCATCAACGTCACGAAGAATGTGATTCTTTTTATTTATGATGACCGAGGCTGTGAAGTAATTGCGAGTGATGATGGACAAATACGTAAACTCTATGACAAATATGCGGAATGGGTGGAGGAGTGTTGTCGTGAGGAGAAGGAGTCGAGAATGGATTAACTAGAATAGAGGTTGGTAAGAATGGATGAATGTAATTTGGTTAGACTTACTAAAAACTTTTTACCTAATGTGGAGATCAGTAATATAGAGGTTAATGACGAGGGTTGGGACAATAATATTATTATCGTGAATAAAGAGATAGTGTTGAGGCTGCCAAAAACAGAGGAACTTTTAACTAAGATGTTAGATGAAGTAAAGGTTTTGAAATGTCTGAGGATAAGAAAACCTATATTAAAAATCCCAGAGTATGATTTAATCTATTATAAGAATAGAGTTAAGGGAGTTAAATATACTTTTTTGGAAGGTAAGTCGTTGACAGAATGCAGGATGGGCAATGTAAGTAATAATCCTGAAAATGCAAAATTATTAGGTGAGTTTCTCACTAAATTACATAGTATCAATCTATCAGAATTAAATGATACTAACTTACAACAAATACATAATCGGGATTATTGGAAGAGCCTCTTTCTATCAACTGAAAAGTATATATTTCCATTTATAAAAAATGAAGATAGAATTGACATTACTAATTTCTTTACAGAATTTATTGATAGCAATCAAACTCTTTCATTTAGAAAATGTATTATACATGGGGACTTAACGACATCAAATATTATTTATAACGAGAACAAAGGACGTTTGGAAGGAGTAATAGATTTTACTGATTGCCAAATAGGTGATCCAGCATTTGATTTTGCTGGTCTTTATTGGGCTTTGGGTCCAAAGTTCACCAAGGATGTTCTGGAATGGTATGAAACTTCTGAATGTAAGGATTCCATTTATAGTAGAGTCAGTAACTTTTACGGGCTGCAGCCGGTTTTTCATAACCTTCTGTATATGATTAAAAATAATAAAATCATAGATTGGGATTCTTCGCTAAGTAGATTTACTGAGCTTAGAAAAATAAGACAATAAAACGTAAATTCTTTGGAGGTTCTAAATGGAAGTAATTATAGGGAGAGCAGAAAAGAACGATGCAAAAGCTTTAAAAAAAATTTACCGTGATGCATATTCGGAAAATGAAAAATTAGGTCTACCAGCAAGTGCTTCCAATGTAGCAGAAAACGAAATTCAAGAATGGATTAACCAGACAATACTAATAACAGCTAAAGACATGGAGAATAACAACATTGTTGCAACTGTAAGGTTTAAATACAATGAAGAATGGCAGTGTTATGTACTTAGTAGATTAGCTGTAAAGTCTTCTCTTAAAGGAAAGGGCATTGCTACTAAACTAATCAAATATGGAGAATCACTGCTTTTTAGTATGGAGGAAAAAGTAATTAGATTAACAGTAGCCCAACCCCATCCATATTTACCTAAAATGTATCAAAAATACGGATACGCAATTGTAGGAAAACGACCACTTGAAAGCTTACCGTACGATGAATATATTATGGAAAAAGAACTAATCTAAAGAGCAAAGATAATTACCTGATTCTATATTTATGTTCCTATCCTATCCA
The DNA here is from genome assembly GCF_917563925.1 of Sutcliffiella rhizosphaerae. Classification (GTDB taxonomy): domain Bacteria; phylum Bacillota; class Bacilli; order Bacillales; family Bacillaceae_I; genus Sutcliffiella_A; species Sutcliffiella_A rhizosphaerae. Next base: position 21,468 of record NZ_CAKJTJ010000043.1, on the reverse strand, counting down.
CTTATCATGCGAATGCAGACGTTGAAACTATCATCAATTTCCTAGGCTTTATTAACATAAAAAACCTCACTCTATGTCATTATTCTACATGAAGTGAAGTTCTTTTAATGGATGATGGATCATTGAATCATTCACTATTCCTAAACAATTTACTAATAAACTCATTTAAATTATGCAATGCTCGTTGCCCACGATTACTTTCTATTAAATACATGTCCCATAGGATAACATCAGTCAATGTCTCTTCTTCCTCATCTATTGAATAGCTTATGTAAAGATCATTAACGCCTTCTAAAGGAATATGAAAAGTCATCCATTCATTGTCAAGCTTGCTTGCCATAAAGCCTATCTCATAAATTACTATTCCTTCTGATATAAAAGAGATGGTGATACTGCCTTCAAAATCCCCGTCAGCTATTGCCACATAGCCGGTCATTGCTTTGTAATCCTCATCTAAGCTTGTAATAGTAAACGCATCTGTGTAGCTCAAAACATACTTGTTTATCTCAGGACTAATTTCCTCTTGATTTACAACGAAAGGTGATAAATCCTCCTCTGCTTTATTTGAAAAATCATGTAAAGCAATCTTCGGACCTGGTGTATCCAAATATTTATTTACACTCCCCACTACCATAATCGTAATAACGGAAAACACAACAGATGTAATTAGTATCCTTACCATGCCTTCTAATTTATCGTTATTAGAAACCACTACTTTTTGCGAAACATACCCGACCATAGCGCCTAATGTATTGATCGTAATGTCATTTACATCAAAAGCACCCAAGCCAGTAATCATCTGCAAAGTTTCAATAACCGTAATGCTAAGAATAAAGAGCAATGTAAACCTCACAAACGTACAACGATATAAAAGAGGAATGATCACACCAAAAGGAATAAAGGCAAAAAAATTCCCCATATCAAAAAACCAGATGGTGAACTCTCTTCCAAAAGGAAAATTCAAAGGAATTTTATCAAATTCTAAGTTATAACTCATACCCTCTAACTGAAAGCCTCTACCAAATCCAACAAACAAAAAGAACAGAGTTAACAGAGTGTATAACCCTAAGACTACTAATGTATTTTTTCTTAATTTTCCTTTGTACACGTTAATCACCTTTCTAGAAAGCTTTCTAACTAATAATTTTTTTACTCATTCGATAGAATTCATATTCAGCACCATTTGTTGCAATTATTTCAGTTCCGGTAATTATAAAACCTACTCGTTCATACAGTTGTATAGCTCTTTTATTAAATGTAGCCACCGCTAAGATTATTTCTTCCGGCGAATCGAAATGGCTAATGGCAAAACGTAAACCAGCATTCAAAAATTCTAAGCCTAATCCCATGCCTGTATAATTTGGCCTTAAACCTAATCCAATCTCAATCGCATTTTCTTTTTGATAAAAACAAAAAAATCCAATTAATTCTTCTGTTTGGTCATATACAGAAAAATAGCTGTTACCTCTTAAGGAGGAATCTAGCAATTCATTTAAATCCTCAACATCATTCTTAAAATTATAAAAAGAATATGGGGCCTCATATTGCCAATTTGCAATCTGTTTCGCTTCTCTGTCGTCCATCATTCTGAAGATATAATTTTTCATATGGATAGGGCTCCTACTATTTTTTTAAAAATTTATACCACACCTTATAATAGAAAAATATGGTATTATTTATATTAATTGTAATAAAAGTGTGGTGTTTATGAGACTACTATTCTGCTTTGTCATAATTTCTTTTTTACTTATTGGGTGCACAAGCACTCAAGTTAACGAACTAAATTTGACTAACAGTACAAGTGAAAGCTTCACAATAAATGAGTAACAATTTAATATTATTCCTTATTATGATAGATACATAGACTATTTAGATAATATAGAGAAGGCTTCTAGTAGGTCTGAGCTTTTTAAAGAGAAAGTGATAGTGCCAAAAAGCAAAGAGCTAAACCAATGGAATTTAGAACATGATCCACATTTTTCTGTACCTAATGATATTCAAGGATTACAAAATTCAATTTTGGAATTAGACTCGCAGCATGAAAAAATAACCAAAGCCATTCAGGAAGGGCTGGAGGATGCAACTAACCTATTAAATAGGGGAGACTATAACATTTATATTCTACCATTTTATTCAGGGTATTCATCTGAGGACTTACAAGGGGTAGCGGGGTTTGCTGTAAGTTCAGGATCCATAGTGTTGCAGATTGACCCACAAATTTACACGGAAAAAGAAATAAAATATACGATCATTCATGAATATCATCATGCCGTATACATGGAGGATCCTGAATATAAACTTAGAAGTCAGCATCTATTAGACAGAATAGTAATGGAAGGAAAGGCTGATATCCTTACTAAGATAGCATATCCAGAATATGAAGTTCCTTGGATAGAACCATTATCTGAAACAGAAAACGATGTGGTTTGGAATTTTATTTATGAGCATAAATACTCTTATAAAGAAGAACACTTACAAAAAATGCATCTGGGAAACTCCTATGAAGGAATACCAAGTTGGTCCAATTACAGGGGTGGATTTAAAATCATGCAGAATTTCATAGAAAAAAATCCTGAGATTACTATAGAAGAGTGGACCTATTATAGTGCAAAGGACATCGTGGAGAGAACTGATTTTGCTAGCATTCTAAATTAATATGGCGGTGACATTTTTGAAAAAATTTATGTATATGGGAGTTTTACTTGGAACCATATTATTAGCTGGTTGTGTAGCTGATAAGACGTTAAATGAACAAGTGGTGGAAGATAAGAATTTACCTTACTCGGATAAGGAAGAAACGGTGTCACAACTATTTTTAACTCAAAAACAAAAAGCTGAATTGTATACGCAATATCAGGAAATTGTAGAGATGGTAAATGCAGAATACGAAGCTACATTGGAATTGGAGCCTTTTCAAGAATTCCTTAGTAATAATGAAAACTGGGTAAAACCGGAACACTTTAAACAAATAGCAATCGATATGGCAGTTTGGAAGGATACCACTACCGTCTTTGGTGGGGAATCTGTGGACTAAACGTATAACCTTTTACGATTTCAAGCTGGGTAAAACCTGTTATCGATACGACTGTGAACTTCAACAAAAAGGAGCGAAATTCGCTCCTTTTTTCACCACTTTCTCCATTCTTCCGTAATATCCTCGTCAGATTCTAAACCAGCTATTTGAGCGGCTGCATCAATATAATCATATAAATCTTCTCTCTCCATTGTTTCAATAAAATAATCACATTTCTCGTTTATTTCATTTAAACCAATGACTACTTCTTTAACTATTTGCATAATTTCAGCTTCAGGTGGATTACTTCCAAGCTTTTCTAAGTTACTAATGTAAGTTTCAAGAACTTTATTTGTTGCATGTATATTTTCTTCAGTAAAAATTTCCTCGTCATCATCTTCAAGCCATTGTGTCGTAGGTTTATTGTTTCTTAACTCTTCAAAGGTCATAATTTCCTCCTGAAAAATAAAAAGTAAAATTTTTCTCTATCTTAATTTTAATCAATTAGTTTGTGAAAGCATACAGAAATTCCTGACTTAATGCAAATCCTCAGTCTCCCTTATTTAATGACAAATGTAACTATTTATAGAGCATAGATATTGTGACAATGGAGGTAATAAGAAAGAAAGGGTGAACAATATGACTATTGCTTCTATGCAAGGAGTTGTAAAAAGGTATGGTTCCCATGTTGCGTTAGATTATATTGATTTAGATATTCAAGAAGGCGAAATTATTGGTTTGCTTGGTCCAAATGGGGCAGGTAAAACAACGTTGATTCAAACGTTAACAGGTATGACGCCTTTTGAACGGGGAAAGGTAGAGCTTTTCGGGCAGTCAAAGCATCCTTTTTCGAATCAAAATAAGGAAAAGATGGGCCTTGTTACACAGGAGATTACGGTTTTTGAAGAATTAACAGCTAAGGAGAACTTGCAATTTTTCGCAGGAGTTTATGGGCTAAAAGGGGAAGAAAAGAAAAAGAGAGTAGAAGAAGTGTTGGAATTTGTTGGCTTGGGAGATAAGGGGAATCAGGTGCCAACCAAATTTTCAGGCGGCATGAAGCGGAGGTTAAACATCGCTTGTGCCCTGACACATCGACCGAAGTTTTTGATTATGGATGAACCAACGGTCGGTATTGATCCACAGTCAAGAAATTATATTTTAGAAGCGGTGAAAAAATTACGCGAGAATGGTACAACGATTTTATACACCACCCACTATATGGAGGAGGTCCAAGCGATTGCTACTAGAGTGGTCATTATGGATCAAGGTCAAATTATTAAAGAGGGTTCAGTGGAGGAATTAATTAAAGCGGTACAGCACGAAGAAAAAGTGAAGATCGATGTAACCGATCCGGATAAAATTCCAGTGAACAGCCTTGAGAAGGTTGCCGGAGTGAAAAAGGTTGTTGTTACCGGAAGCCAAATAACGATTATTTCGGAAGTGGCCTCTGGAAATCTAGATCGCATCATCTCCATTGTGAAGGAACATGCAGGTGTGCTTGGAATGCAGGCGGATAAACCCAATTTAGAAGATGTCTTTTTAACTTTAACGGGGAAGCAGTTAAGGGATAAGGGGGAAGAATCATGAGGGTTCTTTCAACCGTAAAGTTTACAGTACTCAGAATGGTTAGAAACTATATTGTTTTGTTGCTGCTACTTGTCGTTCCCATCATTCTCATCAGTATCTTTTCGTTTATTCTTTCAGGGTCTGTGACAGAATCGGGAGTCCCATATGTGAATGAAAATGCTCTGACGCTAGTACTTGTTTTTCAGCTTTTTGGTGGTTCGATTGTCATGTACCTTATTTACAATGATTTGATTACGGAAAATAAAATGAGAATGTATACATTGCCTTTTAATCAAACGATGTATGCTTTTTCCATCATGATATGTGGGGCAATTTATTCCATCATAATAGGTGTCATATTGCTGATGTATACGCACTTTGTTCTAGGTGTTGAGTGGATGAATTGGGTGTGGATGATTTATAACATTTCTTTAATCGCGATTTTATCCATTATTGTTAGCTTAATTTGCACGTTTGCTGTGAAAAATTATAAACTAGCGGAACGATTGAGTGAAATATACGGAATAGGCTTTGTCGTATTAGCGGGATTATTTTTCCCCATGCCTAAGAATGCATTTTTTGACTTTATGGGATCCTATGGTAATCCACTGACTTTATCCATGATGTCGATTCAGGATATGAATGAATCAAATGCTGGAGGGGCATGGTTTCACGCAAATATTCTCTTAGTGGCGATTGGCATTTTGTTTATAGTGATGCTAGCTCTAGGGAGGAGGAGAATAGCGTGACCATTTTTTACTTTGCCTTAAAAAGAAGCTTCAGTAATACAACGAACTTAATTTTTCTCACTCTTTTCCCGATTGCTTGTATTTTTTTGCCTGAAGGAGATGTTTGGCCGTTTCTTCCATATGGTTATCAGTATTTTGGGATTTTAACTTTGTTTATTGGGATACGTTTAGCCTCCATTATTCTGGAGGATCGCGAAAAAGGAGTGGTAAAACGATTAGCGGTTGCGCCAATCAGCCATTTCCAATATTTAAGTCAAAATTTACTAGCCTTTTCGGTCATTCTGATTCTCCAATGTGCCATTGTCGTTTTTGGTGGTGTCCTTTTTGGGCAAAACCTTTATCAGCCAGGCTGGCTATTGTTGATATATGTGTCGTTTAGCTTTACTTCCCTGGCTATTGCTTTAGCTTGGATTTCCATTTATCGTAAGAAAGAGGTTGCCTTTCTTGTATATATGTCCCTGATATTTATTGTCGTTGTCTTAGGTGGATTAATGATACCATTAGAGATTTTCCCGGATATATTAAAACGACTGGCTGTTATATTTCCAACCTATTGGTTAACAGAAGGACTTAATTGGATTGTTTTTGAAGAAAATATCCTTGATTTTTTACTAATTAATGGTGTGTTATGGTTATATACAATCGTATTTATCATTATCGGAAGTGTAAAGAGAATCTATTAGTAAGGTGGGAAACGGATGAAGAAGCTAAAAGAATCCATGTTGCTGATAAATGGTTGGCGCTTTTTATATTTTGGCTTCCTGATTCATTTATGGATCATGGAAGATTCGACGAATAGCTCTTTTATCCTGATCCTTCTTTTACTGGTCATGACAAGTTTACGGTGGAGATTTGCATTACCAGTTTGGCTTGTTTTAATAGATGTTTTGCTATGTTTTTTGTATTTCCCATATACAACGATCAGTTATTACGGATTAGCTCTACCAATTTTTGAGCTATCTCTTAAAGGGAAATGGTTATTTTCTCTTTTGATTTTTGTTAGTTTGTTCTTTTCGAGTGCAAATTCCAACCTATTATTTTGGTACTTTTTGCAGGCATTCTTTTTTGGTTTCTTTTCATTTTTTACGTTAAAAAGTCAACTAATGTTTAAGCGAGAGGCAGATGAACAACGAAAGGCTAGGTACGAGCTAGAACAGATAAAGATAGAACTGCTAGAAGCGAACCAATCAGTTTCTCGCCAGGCAGAATTAATGGAAAGATATCGGATATCTAGAGAACTTCATGACCATTTAGGGCATGATTTAACTGGTGCATCACTAGCACTCCAAGCCTATGAATATGTTCAAGATCAAGATCCTGAAGAAGCCAAGAAACTTATCGAAGAAGTGAAAAATAGATTAGAGCGAAGTACAAAAAAATTAAGAAATACGGTTCATAATATCACTCCAACAACATTGATAGGCTTTGAAAGCTTAGAAAATATTGTGCAATATTTTCCACAGCTAGCTATCAAATTTCAAAAGTCTGGCGATATGCTACTCGTTCCAGCTCATCAATGGGCGCTGTTAGAAGCCTGTTTAAAGGAGGCATTAACGAATGTTGCTAGACATAGTAATGCCACCATAGTCGAGGTGGATTTACAAGTAACTAACTCGATCGTACGCCTATTGGTACAGGACAATGGGACAGTGGAAAAAATTAGTTATCCTGGAAGTGGCTTAAGGAATTTGCAAATACGATCCCGTTCCATGGGAGGAAGCCTATCCATTAGTCGGGAAAATGGCTTTTTGCTTGTTTGTGTAATTCCTTTAGAAAAAGGGGAGGAAAATAGATGAAGCTTTTAATCGTTGATGATGATGAACTTGTTTGTCGAAGCTTACAACTATTACTTGGGAAGGAAAAAGATTTAGAAGTCGTTAATATAGCCGCAAATGGCCAAGAAGCGCTTGAATTGTGTCAAAATGAACAACCAGATCTCATATTAATGGATATACAAATGCCCATCATGAATGGAATTCAAAGTACAAAGAGAATAAAGCAATTATATCCCTCCGTCCAAATTATGATGTTAACCACCTTTCAGGATGAGAAAAATATTAGGCTGGCATTAAATGCAGGAGCTGAAGGGTACTTATTAAAGTCGGCATCAATTGAAAATATGGCCCAGCAAATTAGGGCGCTACAAGCAGGATCAACCGTCTTACATGCAGATGTTTTAAAAACAATCATCGAACCAGATAAAGAAGTGTTAGAAGGTTTAACGGATAGAGAGACTGATATTGTAGATTTAGTTGCTCAAGGACTCTCAAATAAGGAAATTGCTGAACAGCTGTACTTAAGTGTAGGAACCGTCCGAAATATGCTATCCGTCATCCTAGATAAATTAGAAATCCGTGATAGGACACAATTAGCAATCTATTATTGGCAAAGAACACATAAATGAAAAAGCTGAACATTATTCACTAAACTGTGATAAATGAAGCAGCTTTTTTACGATGCCGTGATGAGCTCATTTATATTTTTCTATCTTGATTAGTTTGATTTGCGCTGGGTAAGATTCTAAAACTTCTTCATACCAAATAGCCACTCGATCTCCACTTTTAATTCTTTTCCCTATTGTTTTTACTCCACCATCCATTAATATCGATACCTCATCAAATTTTCCCGAGAACATCACATCTTCATCTGAAAAGCTTTCTAAATCAGAAACGGTAATATCGTCTCCTTTTACAAAATAAAGGGTTCCATAATGAAAGACAGCATAACCTACATCAGTTGGGGCTTTCTCTTTTGTTGAATAATAAATACTAAGTTCACTTATGACCCAGATTCCACTAAGAATTATGAACACTACCCCTAACTTAACCAAAGACCGTCGGATATTTGATTTATTCATTAACCGCATCACCTTCTGTGCTTCCAAAAAAGTAGTCTCTTTCAACCTTACAGATTCGAACGGAATAATTTTCATACCATTCTTCTTTCCCTTTTTGCTGAGCTATTTTATGTGCCGAATTCTCTTTCCACAGCTTAATGTCCTCCAATGAACGCCAATAGGAAACCGTTATTCCTAAATGGTTATCCCTAGCACTTTCTATACCTAAAAAACCTGGTTGTTTTTCGGCAAGCTCCACCATTAATTGAGCCATTTTTTCATACCCATTATCTCCATCAGTCCTTTGTGATGTAAATATAACCGAAAAATATGGAGCATGGGGCTTCCTTGAAGAATGTTCCGCGTTCATGTAATTCCTCCTATTTAGAATCTATTTAGAAATAATAAATTTAAGTAATCATCAAAGGTTTGCGAAAATGCATCATTGGTTTTCAAAATACTACGAAAGGTTTCACGAATAGTACTAAAGGTTTTGTAAATACCATCAAAGGTTCGGCAAACACCACGAAAGGTGCAAGGTTCTGTGTGATCCAAAGAAGATTAGCTGCAACTCCGGCAAAAATGAACACTGACAAGAGGTATCATCAAAGGTTTGCAAAAGTGCATCAAAGGTTCTCGAAAGACCACCCAAGTTTTTACGAATAGCACCAAAGGTTTTGCAAATACCACGAAAGGTTCGCCAAACACCACGAAAGGGTTTCACGAATAGCACTAAAGGTTCCCGAAATACCACAAAAAGTTCGCCAAACCCTACGAAAGGGTTTCATGAACCCCAATTGGCGATCTTTAAAAAACCTCCAACAAAATGCAGTATCAAAGTGAACATGTGATATGTTAAATTATATCTAATTTAGTTAGAAAATTTAAAAATTTCATGAAATGAGTGATTCCGTGATTGCGATATATAAATTAGAAAAATCCTTAGTCGACAAGATCTCTATTCTTTTGCTGGAATATCATATAAGTCCAACTTATTTTAGTTCCATAAGTGCTCTTTCAAAGCAGTCGGAGAAGCCGTTAATTATCATCGCACCTTTAGCTTATAAAAAGGAACTTGAGTGTCTTTCTATACCAATCCTCCCATTAACCATTCATCTAGAAGATGTGGAAAAAAGGATAGAGCGGAATGAGGAGAAATTGTACTTTATGGGTTCAGATGAGGAAATACGCTCACTGAGTGGTGAACTAAAGCTAAAAAATATCCATTGTAACATGATGTTAATAAATATAAATGAGATGCAAAATAACAGTGGTGTTTCGTATTTACTCCCTATTTGGTACAAAGAAGATCATCTTCACACCCAAAGCGTCTATTATGTGGAGCCTTCGCTTTCTACTTTATCGTCAATTGTGAATCAAGCGGTAACATTATTAGACAGCATCGAGAAGTTACTTCATAAGAAATTTGAGGTGGAAGCTATTGTGACTTCCTCGCATGATGGGATTGTGGCAGTGGACAAGCAAGGCACCATTACTCTGGTTAATGATATTGCAAAGACGATGCTAGGGTTTGAAGGTCAGAAAATGGTCGGCAGAAAGATTAATGATTATATTCCTCATTCTGATATGCTTCGAATTTTAGAAACAGGTAAATCTGAGCAAGGTGATTTTACGATTCTGCAGGATAAGCAAGTAGTCGTAAATAGAAGGCCAGTATTGCTTAATGATAAAACGGTTGGTGCGGTTTCGACGATTAAGTACTTCTCCAACATTAAAAGTGTGGAGCTAAAGCTAAGAAAAATGCTGCACCAAAGTGGGCTTGAGGCGAAATATAGTTTAGGAAGTATTATTGGAAAATCAAGAAGTATTACTAGGGTAAAAGAACAGGCGAAAGTGTTTGCCTTAACGGATGCAACGGTTTTAATCACTGGTAAATCTGGGACAGGAAAAGAGTTATTTGCCCAAGGTATTCACTTAGAGAGTAATCGTAAGCATGGACCTTTTGTGGCAGTGAATTGTGCGGCATTACCGGAAAGCTTGCTGGAGAGTGAACTATTTGGCTATGAGGAAGGCTCTTTTACAGGAGCTAAAAAAGGAGGAAAGGCTGGTCTTTTTGAACAAGCACATGGTGGGACCCTTTTCTTGGATGAAATCGGTGAAATGCCACCACGGATTCAAGCCTTATTACTGAGAATACTTCAAGAGAAAACAGTAAGGAGAATAGGTGGGGAGCGGGTTACACCAATTGATGTGCGGATATTAACAGCTACAAATCGAGATTTAGAGGAAGAAATGGATAGCGGGAACTTTCGAGAGGATTTATATTACCGAATAAATGTCCTTTTGTTAGAGATTCCTCCCTTGCAGGACCGTAAAGAGGATATCCCACCTCTGGTGCAGCATATGGTGCATCAATTAAACGAGAAGAAGGAGAAAAAGATTGAAGAGGTTGGTGAAGAGGTATACTCCGCTCTTATGGAACACCATTGGCCAGGTAATATCCGTGAATTACGAAACGTAGTGGAACGGATGGTATTACTAGAGAATGGAAGTAGATTAAGTAGAAGTAATCTCCTTTTGCCAAAAAAGCGGATGGTAGTAGGAAGTCAAGACGTAACGATTAAAGAATCCGAAAAAGATACCATTCGTTTTACTTTAGAAAAATACCAATTTAATAAAACAAAAACAGCAAAATATTTAGGAATAGATCGGTCGACTTTATGGAGGAAAATCCGGGAGTATAATTTGTAGTGATTCAAAATGAAACGTTTTGTTGAAAAATACAACAAAAATAAAAAGAGATTGCTATTTATCTTTTTTAATAGCAATCTTTTCATTTAAATAAAAACTTTTTTCCACACCTTTAGTACTTGCAGGAACAAAAGAAGGAGAGACAGTTGTGCAAAAGAATCTTTAGTTGGCACAAAACTTGCATGGTATAAAATTGAATATTCAAAAAACGAAAGGTGACTCAACAAATGAGACATTACTCTATAGCGGTTATCCCTGGGGACGGTATTGGCCCAGAGGTAATCAACGAATCATTAAAAGTATTAAAAACACTAGAAGAGCTCCATGGTGGTATTCGATTTTCGTATGAGTACTTTGATTGGAACTGTCAGTATTATTTACAGAACGGAAGAATGATGCCCAAGGATGGCTTGGAACAATTAAAAAATCATGATGTCATCTTGTTTGGAGCGGTAGGCGATCCTTCTGTGCCAGATCATATTTCCGTATGGGAGCTGATTCTGCCAATACGGAAAGGCTTTCAACAATACGTTAATCTTCGTCCAATAAGATTACTACGTGGCATTGATAGTCCTCTCAGATATAAAGACCATGATGATTTGGATTTCATTGTCGTTCGTGAAAATACAGAAGGTGAATACTCTGACATGGGTGGAAGGCTGCATGCGGGGACTCCTTTTGAAATGGCGATTCAGAACAATGTTATTACACGTCAGGGAAGTGAAAGAATCCTTCAATATGCGTATTCTTTGGCAGAAAGAAGGAAGAAGAAGCACTTGACGGTTGCGACAAAATCAAACGCTATTAACCATACGATGACGTTTTGGGATGAGGTTGTGAATGAAGTTAGGAAGGATTATCCCCATATCCAAACGCAACTCTATCATATTGATGCCTTGGCAGCCTATTTCGTTATGAAGCCAGAATCATTAGATGTCGTTTTAGGGAGCAATCTTTTCGGAGATATTTTAACAGATTTAGGTGCAGCGATCGTAGGTGGACTTGGATTAGCTCCATCAGGAAATATCAATCCCGAAAAACAGTTTCCATCGATGTTTGAAGCCATCCATGGTTCGGCACCAGATATTGCCGGGAAGGGAATTGCCAATCCAATTGCGCAAATTTGGAGTGTTAGTTTAATGATGGATCATTTGGATTTACCGGAGTTAGGTAAGCTGGTGCTAGATTCCATTGAAGATGTATTAGTAGAAGGAATTGTCCGAACTCCTGATTTAGGTGGCTCTTGTACGACAAAGGAAATGGGCGATGCGATTGTAGCGCAAATGAAAAAATCAGCTTTAACAAAAAATATATAAAATTATGAAAGCGTTTTAACCAAATGTTGTAGAAAGCGAGTGGATAGAATGAGATTAAAAGATGAAGTGTTTGTTCTAACAGGTGCTCAAGGTGGCATGGGCAAAGCAACCGTAAACAGATTTTTAGAAGAGGGTGCATATGTCGCAGCATTAGATTTAAATGTGGATAGCTTAGAAAAAACAGACAGGCTCCTTCCCATTGCGGTAAATCTAACAGATGAGAACCTTGTAGCAAAAGCATTCTCGCAAATCAATTCGGAGTTTGGGAAGATTAGTGGTCTAGTTAATATTGCTGGAATTGCACAACCTGCTACCTCCATTGAGCAGGTAACGTTAGCGGATTGGGATAAAATTATGGCAGTAAACGCTACTGCACCATTCCTAACCTGCCGTGAAGTTACCCCTTATTTAAAGGAGCAGGGGAGAGGGGTTATTGTGAATATTTCGTCTATCTCCATGATCAGACCAAGGCCGGGGTTGAATGCTTATGTTGCTTCAAAGGGTGCTGTTGTTTCCCTGTCACAAGCATTGGCAATTGAGTTAGCCGAGTATGGAATCAGAGTGAATGTGGTAAATCCAGGCCCATCTGATACAAACATGTTGGGGCAATTCACTGCAAAAGGTGCAAGCACCGAAGATACAAAAGAAACCATATTTAAGAAAAGTGTTCCATTAGGGAGATTAATCCAGCCGATTGATATTGCAAATTCCTTAGTTTATCTATGTTCAGATGAAGCGGCAATTGTAACGGGGGCTGTCATGAATGTAGATGGTGGAAGGGGGATTTAAAATGGAGGCGATAGATATTGAACGGAAGGGCTGTTATATAGATGGGATATGGATGGTCACAAATAATGACCATCCTATTGAAATAAAAAATCCAGCAGATGGCTCCATTCTTGCTTATGCAGTTAGAGGAGGAAAAGCGGAAGTGGATTTGGCTGTAAGTGCAGCTAAAAGAGCATTTCATTCCGAAGCTTGGCAATCGGTTTTACCATATGATCGAGGAAAGCTTTTGAATACAGCTGCTGCTATTATTCGGAACAATAAAGATGAGCTTGCGAAGCTGGAGACATTAGATGTAGGGAAGCCATTAACACAAGCAGAAACGGATGTAGAAATAGCAGCAAAATATTTTGAGTATTATGCAGGTATCACCGATAAAATTTATGGGGAAACCATTCCAATCGAACCTGGAATTTTGGATTATACGATACGTGAGCCATTGGGGGTAGTCAGTCATATTATTCCTTGGAATTATCCCATTCAAATAGCCGCAAGGAGCATTGCAGTTTCCCTTGCGACGGGCAATGCGATGGTATTAAAGCCTGCGGAAGATACACCTCTAACAACTTTAAGATTAGTAGAATTGTTAGAGCCGCTATCGCTGCCAAAAGGTATAATAAATGTTGTTACTGGATACGGTCATGAAGCTGGTGCAGCACTATCAGCCCATCCGGAAATTAATCATATTACCTTCACAGGCTCTCTTGAAACAGGGAAAAAGGTGATGGCAGCAGCAGCTCAAAATATTGTACCTGTTACCCTTGAGCTCGGTGGTAAGTCTCCTAATATTGTTTTTGCAGACTGTAATGAAGAACTGACTCTTAAATGGGTGCTTCAATCCATCGTGCAAAATGCCGGGCAGACTTGTTCAGCTGGGTCACGGTTAGTTATTGAGAAATCTATTAAAGAATCTTTTGTAAAAAAACTAGCTAACATGATGGAGAATTTATCAGTTGGACCGGGGATGGAAAATAATGATATCGGACCAATCATTTCTGAGAAGCAATACGAGGGTATTCAAAGCTTTTTTCAACTTGCAAAAAAAGATGGAATCCAATTTGCAACTGGTGGGGAACGAAAACAAGGAGAAGGGTTAAATGATGGCTATTATCTAGAGCCGACTATTTTAGATGATGTACCTGCTGATCACTATCTTGCACAAGAAGAAATCTTCGGACCTGTTCTAACGGTAACCACCTTTGAAAATGAAAAAGAAGCCTTGGACATTGCAAATGGCACACCATATGGACTGGTAGCTGGCGTGTGGACTGAAAATGTGGGCAGAGCTCACAGAGTTGCTAGCAAGCTGCAATGTGGCCAAGTATTTATAAACCATTATGGTGCTGGTGGCGGAATTGCCATGCCTTTTGGTGGCTACAAGAAAAGCGGCTTTGGACGAGAAAAAGGGTTAGAAACCATTCGTAATTATACGCAAGTAAAGAATATCGCGTTAAAATACTAATCAACTTTAAAATTTTTTAATTTTTTTTATAAAAGAAGGGGGTAAGTAAAAATGAAAGCGCTTCATCAAATTAGTCGGTTTTTTAGTAAGTACTTTTCACTATTAATTGTTTTGTTTTCCATTGTGGCATTTTATCAGCCTAGTTGGTTTACTCCATTTGCTCCACATATTGCTCTTTTATTAGGATTAGTTATGTTCTGTATGGGCTTAACATTGAAAGCGTCTGATTTTAAGCTCGTATTTACGAAACCGATTCCTGTCATTATAGGTGTTATCGCACAATTTTCCATCATGCCATCTATTGCCTTTATAATATCCATTTTACTTCAATTACCAGCTGAAATTGCTGCAGGTCTCATTCTTCTCGGAAGTGTTCCAGGGGGGACATCGTCTAATGTAATGGTGTACTTAGCAAAGGGGAATTTACCTTTATCTATTACGATGACAAGTGTTTCTACATTACTTGCTCCCGTTATGACACCACTGTTGCTATTGCTGCTTGCTGGACAATGGATGCCAGTTGACCCAACATCTATGTTTATGTCCATCATCAAAGTAATAATTATTCCAATAATTTTAGGGATTATCGTCAATAAATTTATCCCTTCCGTGTCAACGAAGGGTAGCTCTTTCTTGCCTTTACTCTCCATCATCGCCATTTTAATTATTGTGTCCGCGGTGGTAGGAGGAAATAAAGAAAACATTGCTACAGCTGGCCTCACCGTCTTTTTAGCAGTATTTCTACACAACGGTTTTGGATACTTATTAGGGTACTATGCTGGAAAGTTAACAAAATTACCAGTACAGGATCGCAGAGCAATCTCTATAGAAGTAGGTATTCAAAATGCTGGCCTTGGTGTCGCACTAGCAGCAGCACATTTAACCCCACTCGCTGCACTTCCTAGTGCCTTTGCCTCGGCATGGCAAGTAGTAACTGGAACGCTATTAGCCCAAGTTTGGGGTAGAAAGCCACCAGTTGATAAGGATGAAAAGGAAGATGGGGAAGAGATAAAAAAGATTGTATAAAGAAAAAATAATGGATGCGCATAAAATCAGATGTTGATTTTATGCGTTTTTTTATATAAAAACCACTTGCAATTTTACTATTTAACATACATACTGTATGTATGTTAAATGAAAAGGAGCGTCCAAATCATGAAAGTATCTAGCTTTTATCCAGTTGTTTTAACAAATGAAGTGCAGCAAACGGCAGATTTCTATGTGCGTTATTTTCATTTTGAAGTTGTATTTGAAATAGATTGGTATGTGAGTCTCAAATTAGGTGAATTTGAGCTTGCTATTCTTCATAGTAGCCACGAAACGATTCCAGCGGGGTTTAGGAATGTTCAAACGAAAGGGTTAATCTTAAATATAGAAGTAGATGATGTGGATGAACTTTATGAGCGTGTCATACAGAAGGCTAAACTACCGTTACAATTACCCTTACGTAATGAAGATTTCGGTCAACGTCACTTTATAACCTCTGATCCAAATGGCGTATTAATTGATGCCATTCAAGAAATCCCGCCGACTCCAGAGTTTCAACAGCATTTCAAGGAAGAACAATCATGAGCTACACGCCTTTGAAAACATATTTTGACAAAAGATTAGCCCAAAAGTTATCTCAACAAATAACCGAGATATCCCCAGGTTTTTCATCTTCCTCCTTCATTAAAAACGTAGAAGAACGGGTTTCAGGGCTAGAGTTAAAAGGACGAGTAGCGGTCATATCACAAGAGTTGCATCATGCTCTTAACTTGCCATATGAAGAAGCAATCCAGATATTTAAACAAATTTTAGGACCAGAAAATGAAACAGAGCAAGGGATGTTTACAAATGGCTATTTTTTGATGCCTATAGCTCATTATGTGGAACAGTACGGCCTAGATGATTATGATGTATCGATAGACGCTTTATGTGAAATACGAAACGTCATACATCGGAGTATGCTATTCGGCCATTTTTACTGAAGTACGAACGTGATATGATAGAGAAACTACATAAATGGACGACTAACGGTAACTCGCACATAAGAAGACTGGCTAGTGAAGGAACACGGCCCCGACTACCATGGGCAAAACATATGAATGTCCTTTGTGGTGATGTAACAATCAACTTAAGCTTATTGGAAAAACTAATTACCGATGAATCTCCCTATGTCAGAAAGTCCGTTGGAAATCACCTTAATGATTTGTCCAAGATGTACGAACAAGAGGTATTGAGATGGATGGAAAACATGTATACTATTCATGGTAGAAAAGTAAAGTGGGTAATCAAGCACGGCTTACGCTCCTTGCTTAAAGATAGAAACGAAAGATCGATGGAAATAGTGCGAATGATAGGTGATAAGTAAATGAGGAAGACAAAAGCAGAAACAGAAGAAACGATCCAGTTACTTCTCGAAACAGCAATAAAGCATTTTTCGAAACATGGCTATGCGAATGCTTCACTTGAGGGGATAGTTGCGGAATCAGGTCTAACCCGTGGGGCAGTGTATCACCATTTTAAAAACAAGAAGGGGTTATTCCTTGCTTGTGTTGAATCTATCCAAAAAAGAATTGCAGACAAAATAGAGCAAGAAGCAAGTACAAGCCCGGACCAATGGGAGCAGCTTTTATTAGGCTGTAGAGCATTTATCGCCACATCCATTGAACAAGATCATAAGCAAATTATTCTCATGGATGGTCCTGCAGTAATTGGTTGGAATGACTGGCGTCAGTTAGATGCCAATTATTCCATGAAACTTTTATATAGCCAATTGGACCAAATGCAACAAAATGGCTATTTTCCTACTCTCTCGGTCGAATCACTGACCCATTCACTATCTGGAGCAATGAACGAAAGTGCCTTATGGATAGCAGAACAAGGAAATCGAGATTTAATAGAAGAGTCCATGGATGTGTTAAGAGTATATTTTGAGGGCCTAAAAAAATTATCTTAAATGCGACAAGATAAGGCGTATTGATTACGGAAGAATCTGTGGTTATAATATCCATATGAGGATTTTTTTACTATATAAAAAGACTCCCTTTTCCAAGTGGAGTCTTTTTATATTTGATTTTTGAAGAGCTGGTAGCTGAGGGGAATATGCGTAAGAAAAAATAATGCATGGGCATTATGAAAGAATCTAATAAAATATGGAGGGTTCAAATGGAGAGATTAATAGAGAAGGCAAAGTTGGTAGCCTCAGAAGTCATAGTGCTTGCAGGGCTAGCTACAAAAGAAAAATTTGATCAGATTGCCATGGTGGAAGAAAAGGATGAGTTTGGAGATGTTGTAACGGAAGCGGACCATTTAGCAGAAAAGATTATTTTGGACACGCTCATAAAACAATTTCCGGACCATTCCATCACAAGTGAAGAATCTGGTTCAAACAAAGTGAATAGCGACTGGTTATGGCAGGTAGATCCGTTAGATGGAACCAATAACTTTGCTATCGGTCTCCCGGTTTATGCCTCATCTATAACTCTATTATATAAAAACCAGCCCGTACTTGGAGTAGTCTACGAACCAATGGTGGATCGCCTTTTCGTTGCTGCCCATCAAAAAGGGGCGACCTACAACGACCAAGAAATGACCGTAAAAAAGCGTGACAATCCAAATCGATTTACCATTGGTTGGATTCAGGGCCATGCGGTACGAAATGAAGAAAAGGCTGTTAAACTCAGACAGCATATCGACTTAAATTGTAAACGCATGCTGCGTACGTGGGCACCAACCCTCACATGGGCCATGCTTGCTAAAGGAGACATTGATGCAGTCATTATTTATAATTCCGAGGGAGAAGATCTGTACTCAGGCTTGCTCATGGTAAAAGAAGCAGGCGGCTGTGTCATTGATTTTGAAGGAAACGACTTTTCTGGCGTCACGACAACACCTTACTTTATCGCATGCCACCCTGACCATAAAGAATACTTTATGAAGCTTGTGCAGGATGGGCTTGGGGAGTAGATTGAGTATATAAACAAAAAGCCCGTTTACCTCTATTGGCAAAACGAGCTTTTTTTAATATTTTCCTTATGTATTTTTCCTATCAAAATACTTCCACCCATAATAGACCACCTAAAAAACTAAAATAACAAAAAGAGAATACAATTTTTTATCTTGAGGAAGGTAGATCATCAACAATATAGCCATAACCAAAAATGGCGGCATAAGAATCCAATATTTTTTATCAAATTTCATGATAGAATCACCTTTATCTTGTTATTGTTATTACTTTTATACGTAATAGAAGAAGATTAGTTTCAACCTATAAAAATTGAAAGACCACCATTAATGATTCAGTGGTGGTCTTCGAAATTATATCTTTTCTATCGTACCTTTTACTAGGTTAATGAATTTCTCTCTTACTAAAGCAGCAACCTCGATAACTTCATCATGACTTAACGGTTGGTCAAGAATTCCGCATGCCATATTCGTTAAGCAGGAAATACCTAGAACATTCATGCTCCCGTGAACGGCAACTAATGCTTCGGGTACGGTTGACATACCTACTGCGTCTGCACCTAATGTCCGAATCATTCGGATTTCCGCTGGTGTTTCATATGCTGGACCACTCCACCAAGCATAGACACCTTGCTGTAAAGTGGTATTTTGCTCTTCTGCCACCTCTAAAGCTATTGCACGAAGGTTTTTGTTATATACCTGTGATACATCAGGGAAACGAGTTCCTAATTCATTATTATTTGGCCCGATTAATGGATTTGTTCCAACTAAGTTAAGGTGATCCGTAATCAACATTAAATCCCCAGGGTTAAAGCTTGTATTCACTGCACCACAAGCATTTGTAATAATTAAATTTTCCACTCCTAGCGCCTTCATCACGCGAACTGGAAAAGTCACCTCATCCAAAGTGAAGCCTTCATAGTAATGGAAGCGGCCTTTCATCGCCACTACTGTTTTCCCCATTAATTCACCAATCACTAATTCATTTGCATGCCCTACAGCTTCCGATTTTGCGAAGTGAGGAATTTCACTATAAGGGATGGTAAGTGGATTTGCTATTTCGTCCGCAAGTGTCCCTAAACCAGAACCTAAAATCATTCCAATCGTCGGACGATAAGCTGTTTTATTCCAAATAAAATCTCTAGCTTCTAAAATATCTTGAACCTTATGCATGAACTATTCCTCCTATTAAGAACGCCTTTTGTTAAGACCAGTTTAATAGGTTGGAATTGTTTTGTAAACAACTAAAAATATATTTTATAAAAAGAGATTGGATAATATAGAATGAAATAGGAGTATTGATGTATCTTTTAGTAAAAATGAATAAAAGTGGTGTGCTCTCCATCGTCTTTTTAGTTATAATGGATGAAAATATGTTCGAATAGAGGAAGCGTATGTTAAAAAAATTTGAAGAACTAACGTCACCGAAAGCTAAGAATCTAAAGCTTTTATACAGCTTAGTTCGAAAGCACGGTCCAATAAAAATTAACACACTGACAGAGCTGACAGGATTCAAACATGTAACATGTGCCCGTTTATTGGATGAACTTGTGGAGGAAGGACTCATTCATGATAGTGGAATTGGGAAATCTAGTGGTGGAAGAAAACCTTTAATGTATGTAGTCAAGCCTGATGCTTACTATCTAGTTGGAGTGGAAATCACAAGCTTATTTACTACAGTGCTACTTCTGGATTTAACGTTACATATTGTTGGTATGGAGAAGTTAAAGATGGATACGGCTTGTACGGGAGAACACACATTAAACTTTATCACGCGTTGCGTAGATGAACTTTTAGTCAAAAATAATATTCAAAAGGAGAAACTACTTGGAATTGGCATCGGGATGCTAGATACATTTGACCCGGAAAAGGGGACTATCCAAGACCCTCAATCTTTCCCTGCATTGGGTTGGAATATAAATATTGTCGAAGAATTAGAGCGCAAAAATAACACCAAAGTGTTTCTTGGAAATGGGACGGATTTAGCTGCTTTAGCTGAATACCGATTGAATTATTGGAAAGAAACCGACAATTTAATTTTTGTATCCAGTGATATCGAAATCCGCTGTAGCGCTATTTTTCAAGGTCGTTTAGTACGAAATAATGCTGCCTTTGGACATACCATTATTGATATCCATGGACGTCGTTGTACATGCGGATCCTATGGTTGTTTACAAGGATATAGTAGCTTAACTGCTATTCGTAACGAAGTAATTCGACTACTAAAACGTGGAAAATCATCTATTCTTCAAAAAGAAGAGATAGAGGAGATAGACTTTCACCATATTTTACATGCAATTGAGCATAAAGATCCCCTTTGTCTGGAAGTAGTGAAAGATGCAGCCTATTATTTCGGCATTGCCCTTAGTAACTTGATTTTCATGATGAGACCAGAAATCGTAGTATTTGGCGGGACTTTAGTGCCTAAGCCTCTATTCTTTGAGGAAGCTGCAAAAACAGCGCTGATGCGGGATACTAGTAGAACTGTGCAAATAAATAAATCCACTTCAGCTTACAATATTGTTGCCCAAGGAGCTGGATGTATGGTCTTGGATTATTTTACAGAAGAGCCTTTGGTTTAACCGATCAAGCAGTTCTTTTTGTAAAATGATACCAGTTCCCACCATATTCATAAGGAAGCTTGTTCCAAGGGAAACTGCCATTAATGCAGTGGGCATTGTTACCGTTAGTGATAACATCAGAAGAGTAATACCCGTAGAGATGAAAATTAGACCTATAGCCATTATGTTCATATCAATCACCTCATTTAGTAGTGAAGTTTGCTTAATATATTTACGTTCTTTATTTGGAGAATAGGGAACATAAGTGCCCGAAAAATAGCAAAATGGAAAATAGAGGCGCACAAAAGGCGAATAAGTGCCCGAAAAATAGCAAAATGGAAAATAGAGGCACACAAAAGGCGAATGAGTGCCCGAAAAATAGCAAAATGGAAAATTGGGGCACACAAAAGGCGAATAAGTGCCCGTAAAATAGCAAAATGGAAAATTGGGGCACACAAAAGCCGAATGAGTGCCCGAAAAATAGCAAAATGGAAAAATCGGGCACTCATTCGTCTTTTG
>NZ_CAKJTJ010000042.1 GCF_917563925.1 Sutcliffiella rhizosphaerae | reverse complement strand
GTAGATTCAAGTTTTTCGGAACAACCAGAAAGAACAACTAACATTGTGAGAATAAAAAATATAAAATTGTTTCGTATTATTCTTATTACGTTCATTCTCAATCCCCTTAGTTCATATTCACAAAAGATAGTTGATAAACTTATTCAAGGAAACTGCCCGTTAGTTAAAGAAGGATTTTTAAACAACTTTATTATTTTTTAAAGGGCTTTATTGTAAATTAAACAACTTTATTGTTACTTAACACATTTTACTTATCTTAGCTGGGACATGCTTATTTTCTAATTTATACTTCATCTTTACTATTAATATAAGAATGTCTAAAAAACAAAAATAAAGGTAGTGCTAAAGATAATCCAACTGTAAACAGAGATAAAAGACAAATCCATTTTTCTTTAATGTTATACTTTCGTGATTCATTGAACATAAATACCAAGAAAACAACACATGAGATTAAAAAATCAACTGCAAAAAAGGACGATATCGTGTTAGTAAATAATAATTCCATTAATAAACCTAAATTAAGTCCATTATCCCTAAGGAACTGAATAAAAAAATAATACGGAATAACAGTACCAATTAGCCCTAAAATTAAATATAATTTTTTCATTGGATTATTCCCCTTTTTTTAACAAAGTTACTATTAGATTACCATACTAATTCTAAGATCGTTCACCATTATGCCAGTTATTAACCTACTTTTTAATGACATTTTCTTCAACCGCCCCATTGGTCCACCTCACTTTTTACCTGATATGAACTGTACTTTCACTAAACTGCCCGTTTGCTTAATTCCAATTATTTCATAACCTGATAATTCCTACAATATGAAATTCCCTTTGGCCACGATAAAAAAGGCGCTGATCCTTGTTCCTGGATCGCGCCCGATTGTTTAATAACATGTTAGCTTTTAAACTTCATAAAGTGTCTTGAATTTGGATAAAGATTTTCCTTTGTAAAACCTAAAGAAGTATAAAAGTTATCAGCCTGTTCCGTATCTGTATGAAGCACCAAAATCTTATAGTTTTTTTTTGCTTCGTCAATTATCTTTTTAACCAAAAAGCTTCCTATACCGTTTCTCCTATATTCCTTACTAACATAAAACCTTCTCAGCCTACCAATATATAGTTCATTTGAAAATGGGTCTTTATTTAATCCCCCAATAGCAACAAGGACACCTTTTTCATTGAACACGCCAAATAAACCTTCTCCAGAATAATTAAAAGTATTACTGCCATTTTTATAATCATTTACTAATCTTTCTATAAAACGAAAACCGTTTGCTTTGCTTTACTAAACTATCCAAATCAAAATTCAACAGATTATATATTCGCTTTACCTCAAATTTTCCCATATCTATCCCCCTTGTAAATTACGTAATTCTTGTTAAACGATTCTTCCTATTGCTACCAATTATTTCAAAAATTTATTAATTACTCAATCTATATTTTCATAAAAAAAGCTTACCTTTTAATAGTAACTTCAGAAAATGGAAAAAGTAAAATGATTAAAATTTGAAAAATCAAAAATATAGTAAAATTAATATGGTAACTTTAAATGTAAACTTATAGGTTCATGACCGTCGAGGTTGATATACTAAAAATTCAAAAATATGACATTTAAACTATATAATAAAAGCGAAAACTCACGTATCGTAATTGTTAACCAGACAAACCACGAGAGGAGTTTTCGCTTTGTATCCCAATTTATCAAATTGATTTTACCATTATCAGCTATTTTTACGATTTCTTTTCCAAAGGAAGATGAACCAAATGTATTTCCAGTAAAAGTAGATTTACAAACAATCCTATGTCCCATTTGTCAAGGGAAAACGATTCGTCATAATCAATCACGACGACGTTTTAGACATGGGTATGCTTGGAATATTGGCGTTCTTTGGATAGAACTAGCAGTACCTCGTCAACGCTGTAAAGCTTGTGGATTTACTTTTACCTATGACTATGGTTTAGGACTTATTCGCTCCTCTACAGTTGCTTTTCGTCAACAAATTGTGAAGCGTTGTCAGGGCGTTCTATCATGGATGTTTCGCGTGAGTACCAACTTCCTTATACGACCGTAGAACGCTGGTATTATTTATATGCAGCTGACCAATTGGTAGAAGAATCTGCTGAACGCATTTGTGTCGATGAATTTGCGCTTCGAAAAGGACA
Organism: Sutcliffiella rhizosphaerae; assembly: GCF_917563925.1. GTDB lineage: Bacteria > Bacillota > Bacilli > Bacillales > Bacillaceae_I > Sutcliffiella_A > Sutcliffiella_A rhizosphaerae. The sequence goes on along the minus strand of NZ_CAKJTJ010000042.1, from coordinate 23,518 downwards.
CCACTATGCGACAAGTGTACTAAATGCAGATACATGGCGTATTTTGGCAGTTGTTCCTCATCGAGATTACGAAGTCATTCAATCTGTGTAAAAAAAAGTAACAGGTACCTTCCGGGCAGTGGTCAGTGATTTCGCACCGACAATGGCCAATGCGATTCAAACCGTTTTTCCAACTGCCATTCATGTGTTGGACCGTTTTCACCTCATCCAGTTTTTCACTGATGCCCAACAAAGGCGTAGACGGTTCTTAGGGGAAGCAAAAAAACATCATAAATCACGATTCATTGACCGTTGCTTAGCACTTAAACCTGAAGAATTAACAGAAGAAGAACGTAGATTCGTGGCGGAATGGCACAAAGAAGATATACATACGAAGCACATTTATCAAGCATTAAATCATTACGTCTTAAAGGGAACAAAACCAACCCAAGCAAAACGTCGATTAAAGGAATGGTTCGGTCGGTATCAATTCCATATATGAGGTGTTGTTTCAAAGTTCGCCAAAACATTAATTGTACGGGAGCAAGCATTACTTAACACCATCATATCTCCACTTTCAAACGGCATTATGGAAGGTACCAACAAGAAGATTAAACTTATTAAAAGGCGTGGGTTTGGCTATCGAAATGATGCCCGATTGTTTCTGAGATTACGTTTAGAAACGGGTCATTAGGTTTGTCACCCCCGACTTTTGGTGATGAACCAACATATAACTTATATCCCATATACTAGTTGTTTAACTGGTTTTTTAAATGCTAAAAATCTTTTTAAGCTTTTATCTCTTATACTAACCATACGGATTAATAATTTTTTCTTTTTATGGAACTTAAAGCCAACTGCGTCGTCTATATTAACGAAGGGGAGATATAAATGGAGGAGAATAACAATTTAAGTGAGAGAGATAAAATTTATTTGATTGAAGAACTTTTTACAAAATATTCAACCGATATTAAAAGAATAGCTTTTCTTTACGTAAAAGATTCCATCTTAGTTGAAGATATACTTCAAGAAGTTTTCATTTCGTGTTTTATCAACTTGGAGAAGTTTAAAGGTAAAAGTTCGTATAAAACTTGGTTATTAAAAATTACTGCTAATAAATGTAGAGATGCTCTTAAGCGTTGGAGTTTTAAAAATATTATCTATAAAGATACATTAGATGATGGATATAAAATTGAAGAAACTCCAGAAAACATATTTACCACTAAACAAGAAGAATATTTAGTTGCTATTCAATTATTAAAATTACCATTAAAGTATAGGGAAGTTATTATTTTATTTTACTATCAAGAGCTTAGTATTGAAGAAATTAGTAACATTTTAAATATCAATATTAATACTACTAAAACCCGACTTTATAGAGGGAGAGAGCGTTTTAAAAGTTTACTGGAGGAGAGTGGATACACTTGGGAACTAAATTGAGAAATATTCTAGAAAATACTGTCTTAAAAAATGTTGAAGCAACTGAAATAGAAAAAGAAAAACTAATGAAACGTATTCACAAAAAAAAATTTAATCGACCATACAATTATAAATATATTGTTTCTTTTGCAGCAGCAATACTGATTTCTGTAGTGTTGTTAAGTTCTCAAATTATTAACAATAATACTGCTTCAAATGCAGTTATTGTTGATACAGAAACTCAACCAGAAATTAAGATCATTAAAAATCTAACAGACGAAACTTATACTACACACTACGTTTCAGAAAATATGAATAGAGGGAATTTCGAATACTATGATACAGAAATTGTTATTGAACCATTAAAGAATGAGAAAAAAATAAACAGAGGTGATATATTATATTTTGAAGATATTTCTTCAGGTTATGAGGTTATTGCAAGAGTAGTTGGGTTAAGTGGAGAAAAAATTAAAATTAGTCAAGGGCAAGTGTATATCAATGAAAATATACTTGATACTTTTTACGGAAAAGCCCATAGGTTAGGAATGGAAAGAGAAGAATATTACGAAGTAATGGATCAGAATAATGGAATGACTTATAACAAACCAGCAATGGATGAAATTTTTTTATATGAATTACCAGAAATTCAATTAACGGAAAATGAATACTATGTAATTCCAGATGACTGGACTAGTGGTTATATGTATCAATTAAATAACGATGAAATTATTGGTAAAGTTATTGGAGTAAAAGATAAGTAAATATCCAAATAGCAAGTTCCTATTTATAATTTTCTTTTCAAATACACAGTTAGGGAGTTCAATAGTATAACTCCCTAACCAATTTCTTAACTTCTAGTTAATAATGTTATAAAAATATTAATTTAAATCCTCTCTTACCTCTGTAATTTCAGTACCAGATTCTGTTAACTCATTAATATCTACAAAATCTATTGCTTTAATACCCTCATTAAAATTATCAATATTTGTAATTTCAATAAATGTATCTGAAACTCCATTTACTGTTAATTCATATTTTTCAGGGTGATTGACATCTTCGCTAAATTCTAATTTTTCCACAATTTCATTCTTGCCCTTTTTGTATTTGCTACTATATGTTTTTCCGAAAAATGATTTTCTTAATTTACCTTCTTCTAAATCATTCTCAATTTCTTCATTTACTATTTCACTTAAGAATGGATGTGCTATTACTTTTCCTACATCTTCTATAGCGCTTTCAAAAATCACCAACTCATCAAATTCTTTCATATATCTATAAAAATTTTCTCCATCCCATAATTCAAATCCACCTTTTTCAGGACCATTTAATATCTCTTTATAAAAAAAACCGTTCTCATCAACTTGTATTAGTAAGTTCTGTCTTCCATCAACATCTAATTGAGTTAATTCAAAGCTATATCCTTCTAATGGGTACACCTTTCCAGCAAAGCTTTTATTTGAATTATATCCAAAAACACTTATTAAAATAATTAATGAAAGTCCGAAAATAAATATATATTTTTTATTATCCTTCAAAATAATTTCCACCTTTCTGATTAAATAATTTAATAACTAATTATTAACTTAATTTATATTACTAGCTCTTCTAATAGGATACCAAGTTTCTTTCAATTTTCCACTAGGTAGTTTTAATGCATAGACAAAATGAAAATCAACTCTATTATTTCCTTTTGCCAACCTTACACTCTTATTAGCATATGTATGCCAAAAAGTAGAATTAACAGCCTGAGTTTTGGATTGAGCTTTAGAAGTATCAGAATATACTTGATCACCCATCGAATAGGCACGAAGCAACATTATCGTCCAATCATCCCCAAATTGATTTTCTTTACCAGTATTAGTTCCTTCAAATTTATTAATTGTATAGTGGCCAGAAGGTCCGTCTGTGCCATGAAACCTTGCAGCAAAATGATTTGTATACCAACCATCGCATTGACCTCCACACGCAGAATCAACACCCCATGTCCCAAATGTAATTGCAGACGCATTAGAACCATTTACAACAATAACTCCTGATACAAGCAAAAATATAACACTTAATGAAATTAACACTTTTTTACCAAATACTTTAAACATTTACTATATCCCCCTTTATTTTATATATTTGGTAAATTCATATTACTTTTTTCACTATTTTTTGTCAATATATTTAGAAAAATTATATTTTTTTACATATTTAGATAATTTTTAATTATTTGTTTTATTATAGGCTAAATAAATTTTAACCTTGTTAATAGCTGTTTACTCCACAATTGGGCCCAAAAATAAAAAATGAGCACTTATCCTTGTTCTGGGATAGCGCCCGATAGTTGAAGATTTTCAATTAATAACTTATTACAGAAAAGCTCCAAATAGCGTATTAATGTTTCTGGACTTTATCTTTTTCACGCTTTGTCCATAATCCTTCATTATCGACTCTTTCCGCTATCCACCCAGGTGGTAAATCCCACAGTAAAGAGCCAGACTCATCAATCTTCAGCATTTCTTCAAGAGTTACTATTCTTGCATTGTCTGCATCAAGTTCATCTGACCCATCAAGAAATTGCCACATTCCATCTTCCTCATCGTGAGAAACATACAGTACAGTTTTTGTTCCATCTAAGATTTCTTTTAATGTGATTACCATCATATTAGTAGGATATTCAAACCTATTCATAGCCAACTCCTTTTTCATAAATGCAATTTAATATCCTCGATCTTAAGAACGAACATCTTATGCTGCAATAGCGCCCTTTAATGGAGTAACCCACTTGATTCTTATGTACATTTTTTCAAAATTTTATAAAACAACTGTACTTATAAGGTTGATTGTATCCTTTAAGAACTTCACCGTTAGTATTTCTCGATTTTTATTTTCACTTTCGTTTTTTCTTCGCTAGTCCCTTCTGGTTCAGAAATATTTTCAAGTGAATCTTTAACTATTTCTTGCATTAATATATCATCAATCTTGGCATCCTTTGGGGTACCTACCGAAATGGTAAATTCACCAGCACCACCATCTAACATTATTGCGAGTGAATCACTTTCAAGTTCCGTTTGCTCTGTAACTGATGCGATGATTTCATTTTGTAACTCGGAAAATAATTTTTCTTGAGAAACTACTACTTCCTGCTCGCTTTCTACTACTTCATTTGTATTACATCCAACTAAGTGAATTGATGAACAAAATACAATTCCTAAAATTATAGCCTTTTTTATCATTTCTAATTCCCCCTTTGAAAAAATTACCTATTCCACAACAAATTAATATAGGTTTGTTGTTGCTCCTAATGTAGCACCACGAATCATTGATTCATCACTAAACTTTAGTAAATCACTTGGTTTTCCTGTAACTATCACACCAATAATTTTTAAGTTCCCAGGTTCTAGGTTTATTTCACCCTGATTCGTTATATTCGTAATAATTCGCTTTGCATCTTCTTGATAATCGCCACCATCTTCTTTAACCTCTTCTAAGATTGAGATAAAGTTAGAGGCCGAATTGGATTCTGCCACTCGGTTATATGAAAAGCCATAAGCTTGAAAACCATGGATAGTAGCGTCTCGGAAATTCTTATCTTCGTTAAACTTATTATCATTTTCTATTTGATCTTTACTGAACGTATCTACCCAATACCATACTAAGTGTTCTTTAAATACCTCATTTACTTCTTCAATGGAGTATCCATTAACAAACGAAAAAGCCATTTCTACAACCGAGTTATCATCAATCACATTAAGTAACGTTCGATCATCAAATAGTTGCTTATAATTTACTTGTGGATGAAAAAATTCAACGACTCTTTCTCCTTCATAGTACATAGGAATTCGCTCATCATCTGAGTAGCCGGAGCCGGAAGGACCATGAGTTGAAATGAGTCGAGATGTTCCCAAAATAGTAAAAACTTTTTCCTGTTCCCCCCATGGAATTGGTACTCCTCCAACCACTTTTACTAACTTCGTTTTTGCTGTTGCAGAAGTGAGAGAATAATTAAATAAAGTCCCTCGCTCTTCAATGTTGGCCCCCATAATTCCATTCCAAGTCGAATCTAAGCTTGTTTCCTTCTCCATTTTTACGACCATTACTTTATTACCAAGAAAATAAAGCCCAAATACAACGATGAGACTAATCACTAATGAAATGAGGATCATTTTTATCATGGAACGTTTCCTTGCTTTTTTTACTAAATTCTCAAATTCTAAATCCTTAGGGAAAAACTCATTTTCCTTGTTCATGTTCAAACCTCCTATATTGTTTAATAAACTCTTTTCTTGCCCTATGGAGAATGGTCTTAACCGATCCCTCTTTCATACCATAAAGCACTGCTATCTCACTCATTTTTAATCCTGTGCTATATTTCAGAAGAAGCATTTGCCTATATTTTGGATTTAATTTCGTCAACACTTCCTGTACATCTCTTTCTAGTTCACTTAGCATGAGGACTTTTTCAGGTGTTTCTTCCTCAAATATTTCCTGTACGTTGAATTTCAATAATATATCTCTTCGTCTAGATTTCTTACGGGACAAATCATAATATTTATTTACTGCTACTCTAAATAGCCAACTTTGGATATTATCAATCTGGACTGAGTCTATGTATTGTAAAAACTTATACGCAGTATCTTGGATAATATCTTCTGCATCCTCCTTTGAAGCACCCATTTTTATTAGGTAAGAGTATACAAATTTTAGTATCTCATTTAGTTTTTTCCCCATCATGGAATCCTTCATTTCAAACCTCCCACCTATAAAACGTTTCAATTTTAAAAAGGTTAACAAAAAAAACAAATTTCGTTTATTTCATTCTCTTTAACATTTATTTCTTTAATTAAAAAATAAAAAAGAACTTGACAAGAAAGTTTTCGCTTCTCGCCAAATTCAGAAAATATAAATTAGAAAATATATAATCAATCTTCGACAGCCAATGGCTATTTATAGTTAGTTCAACCTTTGTTTTACCATCATTTATGATACGCTTCACTCCAATTAATCATAAACACCCTTTATATGAATTACCAAAATATCTCTTGAACTCACCCTCCACAATCTGGCCTTTTAAATGATAAAAAAAACGCATTTCCTAAAGAAACGCCCCGATTGCTGAATAATTCACTTATGGAAATACATAATTCAAGTTAATAATTATTACTGCTCATCAATTTTCATAAAAATCCTTGTATACATTTCCTTTATATGTTCATCCGATATCTCATCATTATACAAACCAAATTCCCAACTATTTATTGAGTTGCCTTCCTCAGCACTTAGTATCCCAACAGTATAACCATTTCCAGGGGTCCAACCCCAAAAGTTAGAATATGCTTCATCTTTCACAGTAAAAGGTATATGACTTTTAGCAGATACAAAGATGAATGGAATAGCCGAATTTAAGTAAACATCTGCGTATTGACTTTCAGCAGCTTGGGAGAGATTTTCTTTCATAATAAATACTGCATCATAACTATCTAAATCTATACTATTAAAATTATCGAAAGAAATTTGACTGAAACTCACTTGTTCCTCCTTAACTTCTGGTGGTTCTCCGACTGTTGCAATTTTTAAAGCATTGCCATCATACAGTTCAAATTTTGTAGATTCAAGTTTTTCGGAACAACCAGAAAGAACAACTAACATTGTGAGAGTAAAAAATATAAAATTGTTTCGTATTATTCTTATTACTTTCATTCTCAGTCCCCTTAGTTTATATTTTCAAAAGATAGTTGATAAACTTATTCAAGTAAACTGCCCGTTTGCTTAATTCCAATTATTTCATAACCTGATAATTCCTACAATATGAAATTCTCTTTAGCCACGACAAAAATGGCGCTGATCCTTGTTCTGGTATGCTCCCCTTATAGTAGACACATTTAAAAAAGCGCATTAATCTGTCTACTATAAGGAGGCATTTTTTTATGGAGAAAAAGGCAGAGACTTACGATATAACGTTTAAGAAAAAAGCGGTGGATTTATATTATCAAAAAAAGAATTATGCTGCTGTTTCTAGAGAATTAAACACTCATCGAAAAAACATACAACGGTGGGTTGAACAATATAGTAAAGATGGAATTGTTGGTCTTAGAGAGAATCGCGGAAGAAAAAGTGGGTCTGGTTCAGCCTCTTTATCTAAAATTGAAGATCCTCAAATAAAAATAAAGCGATTAGAAGCTGAAAACGAATTATTAAAAAAGCTTTTAAGGATGTGAAAGGGGGAATTGATTTAAAACCTAGGAGACTATATCAAGTCATTGATGATTTATCTAAACAAGCTCATTCTATAAAGCTACTTTGTCATCTGACTAAAGTGTCAAGAAGTGGATACTACAAGTGGGTAAAGCGTAAAGCAGTACCTTCGGAAAAGCAACTAGAGGACGAGAAGATAAAGCAGAAAATAATAGAATGCCATAAAAAGTGTAAGGGTATCTATGGCTATAGAAGAATACAAATTGGGTTAAAGAGGACCTATGAAATTCACATTAATCACAAAAAAATTCAACGGTTACTAAGTGAATTAGGGATTAAATCAATTATCAGAAGGAAACGAATTTATTACGGTAAGAAAGAGCCTTATCTAATCTCGAATAATTTTTTAAATAGAGCCTTTTACGCTTCTCGTCCTAATGAAAAGTGGGTAACGGATATTACGTATCTTATTTTCAATGGACAGAAACTGTATTTGTCTGCCATCAAAGACCTCTATAATAACGAAGTTGTTGCCTATCAAATTAGTAGACGTAATGATAATAAACTAGTACTGGATACGTTTAATAAAGCCATAAGAGGAAGAAATGTAAAAGGAATGATTCTCCATAGTGACCAAGGATATCAATACACGTCCCATGTTTATAATCAGCTACTCAAAAGACATAAAGTAAAAGTTAGTATGTCAAGAAAGGGAAACTGTTGGGATAATGCAAGTATGGAAAGTTTCTTCAGCCATTTTAAATCAGAATGTTTTAACCTCTTTACGTTTAAAACTTCCCAAGAGGTTCGAAAGGCTATTAAAAACTACATTCTCTTTTATAACCAAGAAAGGTTTCAAAACAAGTTAAACAACCTGACTCCTATCGAATATAGAAGTCAGGCTTCTTAAATGCGCTTATTTTTTTGTCCACTTGACAGGGGTCAGACCAGTTCCTGGATCGCGCCCGATAGTTGAAGTAAAATATAATAATTTACTATGGTATTGCTTAAAGGTATTAATATCCTCTATATAAGAGAATTAAATGCAACCACTAATACTCAGTAATACAAGAGTAATTCATGTACCAAATATTCTAAAAAACTCTTTAGTTTTTTAAAAGATAAAGACCATTGAATACCAAATATTCACCAATTATATATTTAATTCCAATAATTTTTCATTATATCTTTTGTCCAGTTAGGTTGGAAAATTGGTTCACTTGGGAGAAATTCCTTCATAACAGGCTTTATATCTAAAATCGGTGTTTCGTTTATACAATCAAGGCCAATAACTGATAATTCTCTACCCTCTCTTTTCATGATTCTTACAGTTGTATGACCCAATTGATTTGGTCTGTTTTTTCCGCGTTGTGCAAAAATCCCAACTTTAGGAAGAGATTCGTCATTTCTTGGATGCCTTGCACCAGTACTTATCCTCTTTTGATTTACTTTGTGAAAGTAAAATATGATATCTAAGTGTGAAAATGATTCTATTTCATTTAGGGAATCTTCTGAGACTGAAGGTTCCAATATTATTTTGGTCACTATCCCTCCCCAGTTATCATCTTCCATTTCACGTCTTTCATTGTAAGCAAAGCCAATTGGATTCAATGATATCATTAGCTTCTACCTCCTTTTTCCTTATTTAGTTGCCCTCATTTTCTTCATAACTAGAGAAGACATAAAAATAACGCTGACAATTTTAATATACCAAATGTTAAATATAACAAAATGATGGATTTATTATGAAAATCTATAAGTTTTTCTTATTGAATGAAGCTTCTCAAGTTACTTGGACCAATTATCTCAAATGTTGAAACATCACGAATAATTAATTCACATAAAATGAGGCTTACTTATAAAAGATAAGCGCAAAATTGTTGTATATTCAATTAAATAGTAGCGTTGGACCGCATATTAAATAAATGCAAAGTTTTCCCTTTCTATTTATAATTAAAGGGAAAGGAGATGTGTTTCTTTGTCAAAATACACTGTCATCAAAGAAACACTCCCGATTGCTGCATAAGTACTATTTCTTTTTTAGTATTCTTAAGAATTATAGATAATTGTTTCAACTCTTAAACGTACTTCTCTAACCACTCAAAGACACGTTAATAAAAGTCTTCAATGTTTTCATGACGCCATGAACCTTTATAGTGCTCTTCATCATAAAGGACCAGTTGAGCTGTTTTATCCAATCGCTTCAGGGAGGAAAACATTGGTCCTGCCTCTGCATGACATAGGTGGTCTCTTGTACCTTGGAATATAAGTACTGGTGCTTTGATCTTATGAAAATCAAATATGGGAGAATTTCTTATATATCGGTCCCGCTCGTCCCACATCGTAGCACCCATATCGAATTGTCCTCCTTCTATCAGCCCGTAATTGGAATTGGTATCAGGGTCACGTGAATCAAAGTGAGTATAGCAACTTATCCCCCCTCCCCAACACCATACACTCAAAAATAGAAGAGTGCCTGTTATTTTGGGAGTTAAGAAGACGTGATAGAGGAACCCGTAAAAATACCGGCAACCCCTTTCATTTCTTCCAAACAATCCTCTAGTTGCTTGCGGAAATGAGCTTGATCGGAACCAGGCGTTAAGTCCATCGGCCTGATATGATAATCGTCTATCTCTCGTGAGTGAGTGGTGCCGTGCATATTTGGATGGACCGGCCATACTTCCGTAACGGGACGAAGGCGTCTCAACGCCACCTCAGAAACCCGACCCTTCAAATACCACGGGCTACGGCAAGAGGAAGAGTAAGCATCCAACTGTCTCATCGTTTTGGTCTGTCTTTGGGTTTTAATTAAATTTCTGTCCCATATAGAACGTAAGGGCCGGTACTTAAAGTCCAGCAACAATGAGCCGATATGCCCCTCTTTGTCATACACATCAATACGGCAATCCGGATGAAGGTGAGTTGAACTGGTATAAAGAGGCTGCTCTAAGGAAGTTTCACGAGCTGTAACCGGCAACTCCTCTTCATAGCGTACCACCACTCTCAACCCGTCTCTCATGAATTCAATTGACGCTCCTGACCTTAACTCTGGCACTACTACTTGCCGAGCATTGGTCGGTTCTTCGTATAACCAGCCTTTCACTGGGATAAACCCCATCTCCTCGGAACCTAACAACCTGACCACCTGTATAAATCCCCAGATTTCGTATAACAAATCTGTTCGTTTCCAGTGATAGGTATATATAGGATCAAGGGCGACGGATACGTCTTGCTCCCTCAGTGCCCGGTACAAGGTATAATACAATCGATATCTGTAGTCCGATGAGAGACTGATCGGAATTTCCTGAGGTAATCCTGGTGTCAATTCCTGCACCCAAGGAGCTTGTAATACCTGCATCCAAGAACTACGGAACAACTTCGCATCTTTCAACATTTCCTCTATCTGTGTCAACACCTTCCGTTTGAGACGGACCCTGTCCTCTGAACGTTTTCCCCATCGCAACAAGTCCTCCATCTCCAATTGCGTGGATCGCTCTAAGGAAACCAGAAACTCATGCAGATTCTGCAAAGTTTGATACAGAGTACGAAGAATATGAACCAACCACCTGTTCTCAGGCAAATCAAACCCAAGCGTTGGGACAGCATCCTTGATTACATCCCGTTTTTCCGGGTGCTGCAGGCGAAATCGTATTCCTTTTTCGTCCAGTCGTTTTGCTAACGTATTGGGCACCAATTTGTGCTCTTTTTGAATGGTTACCCGAGGGTTACCGACCAATTCCTCTGCCACGAGCAACAACTGTGCTTTTTTCTCTCGAAGAAGCAGCCATTGACGCAAATAAGTAAGAGGGATAGGCGATTGTTCGTCCAACGAAACATGAGAATTCTTTCGTAACAAATCTTGAGCCAATCCATGCAACGTTTCTTCAATGTCATTTCTCATCCATTCCCACTGCTCTTCTGTTACTTGCTTCGGCTTTACCCGAACAATCGAATGGAAGACATCACCCTGTACGAAAACTTTTATTCGATAATACCCCGGAATCAAGGGGTAATAAGAGGACTGGTCATGAGAGGTGAAACCATAATATAATACCTGGTCTCGCATGGACGGGGACAAATAGACGTCCCCCTTTTCGTCCTCTTTTACCATGCTTTCTGGCAACATATCCAATCCATCCATGTAAAATCGAGCACCAGGGTCTCCTTCGAAACGAATGTGCAAATCCATATTTTCTGTCAGGACGGGTACATCGTGATCTGAAATGTTTCGAATCTCTTCTTCCGTTCGATAAACGAACGGAATCAGTATAGGATCCCCAACTTGAATCCTCTCCTTGTGAGAGTTAGTGGTAGTATGAAAAAACGTCAACTTACATGGTGTAGCCATTGCGTTTTAACTCCCTTGCTTTAGCAATCAAAAGCATTCTAGCTTCGATAAATTCCGATACCTCGGAATAGCGATTGAATAATTGGAACAACTCACTTTCCACTACCGTATCCTCTGCGTCCCTATACACACCAACAAGCGGAAGAAGCACGTCCTCCGCCCCACGCACCTTGGTTAACACACGCTGCACCACCTGTTTATCAAACGCATCCCGTCGAGTGAACGGTGTTGAATCCGGCATATTATATAAGTAACGGTCAATCTGACGGACGATACGGGGACCTATCCCCATTTTCAAGGAAACATTCTGCAATGTTTGGTGCATATCCCAAAGAAAAGAAAGCTCTACTTCTGTTAACTGAACCGTTCGAGGTTGTTTGCCTTTGGACCAAAAATCCTCTGTGGTGTAAGGGAGTTCCTCCGTACGTCTACTCTTTTTTTCCTCCTCAATGTCAAGCAATCGGTGGAAGGGCAATACGGCCAGTTCAATCACATTGGCACGATCTAACACTTTGTCGCTAAATTGATGAGTGGTCTCGTCAATATTCACCGTTCCTAGAAAGAAGACGTTATCTCCAATTGTCAAATTCGGTTCGTATTGCTCGCTATTATAGAACCTTTGCTGGAGGTCTTCGTTGTAGAGTTTCAACGTCCGAGTATCCGTTTCTAAGATGGATAAAAATTGAGAAAAATAATGTTCCACCCGTGCCAGGTTCATCTCATCAAAACAAACGAAAAAAAGTTTATCGCTTTCTTTTTTTGCTCGAATCAAGGTGTTCACCAGTCCTGAGTCCCCAGGACGATATACGTTATTCAACGTATCCGGATAGCCAATCAAGTCGGTGTCATCTGTCCACGAGGGACGTACGGAAATAAATGCCACTTGGGATGAAGGGAGTCTCAACGCTTTTGCATAGGCGTTCACCAATTGAGACTTCCCCGTCCCACTCATGCCAGCTAATATCACTAAAGATTGCGTTTTCAATGCCGTATGAAAATTGTACAAATCATCATCGCTATAGAACAGACCCATCTCTTTGGTCTTTCGCTTCAACTCTTCCAGGAACTGCTCTTCTCTCGTTTCTACCGCTTCGATGGTAGCACCGGCTGCCGCTTGTTCTCTAGCCTCTTGTGCATCATCAGGAAGCGAAATAGGAGGGGTCTCATTCAGCATTTCTAATATTTCCTCATGCACGTTAACTGGGAAAAATAACACTGAGTCCCCTTCTTTTTCGTACGCTTCTTCCAGCAATGAGCCTAACTCCAACTCTCGAACGCCGGATGAGGACAAAAAGCGATATCCCCCATGAGCAACTGTATGACTATCAAACTCACCAAATAGTATATTTTTTCTATCTTTCCCGCGAAAGAGGATAAACCCATGTGTATCCTCTTCATTGCTTGATACATGGAAGTTGTTCCCAACATGTTTGCGTTGCAACAAATTCGTTCGAAAAGATTCTAAGGTAACCAAGCCTTGTTCATAAAAGACTGGCACCGGAATTAGAGATAGAGTATCCGAAAAATTGTCCTTTTTCCCCACAAGGGTCACATTGGTTGCAACATAATGTTCACGAAAATCCTGTTTAGACACCCTTCGCTCTGGTTGGAATACAAGCAAGGAATCTTGCAAAAAGTCCCGAACAGCCTGGCATCGATCCAGATGTGTATCCTGGATATTATCTTCAAATCCCCACTTTACCAACTCTTCAGCGTAACATGTCACATACCTGACGTCCCGCGGGAAATCTGCAGGCTCATACGAAATGATTTTTAAAGAAAATTGCGGAGTTCCTGATGTATTGACAAAAATATCTCGCCCAATATCACTAACATCTTGTTCACTTGCTAATACGGCGATGAATTTAGCTTCCCACTTTTGGTGTTTCATAGCTGGCTTTCTCCTCTTCAATGGCGATTTTAAATTGTTCAAAGGTAGGGATTCTACGGACTGTGATTCCCAAACGTCCTTCTACTTCCTGAATCAATCGATTATCCAATTTGTATAACAACCCCCAGACCTCTTCCCCTTTCGCAGGCTGAAAATCTGGTAGGCCTTTTCTTTCCACAACCCGAACTTCACAAGGGCAGTCTCGAAATACCGTTCTATTTCTTGGGTTTCCAAGCAATGCAACCTTCCGCTTTGGTGGGAGGCAGGATTCTAGCTGTAATATCGCAGCGTGCAACGAACTTTTTTCTTTTTGCAGAACTCCTACTTTTTCGTGCAACGCGGTTTGTTCATTTTTCCACTCAATTTTTTCTTTTTCCAACATTCGTTGTTGAGTGGTAAGATCTTTTTGAAGTTGACCATTCTCCGTCTTTAACCGATGCAACTCTTCGTTTTCCTTTTTGGTTTCCTCTTGATGAGCCTGACGGTATTGAGAGAATTCTTGCTGCACACGGTCCAATTCTTGTTGCAATGATTTAATTTTTTTGTCTAATTTTTTTTGAAGGTTTTTCCACTTTTTATCCAATTGTTCTTCTTCGTTGACCTCTTTTTTAGAAACGGTAGTTTGCTTTGTTTCTTTTTCTTGTTCCAACTCCCTTAAATACGCTTCTAATCGCCCGGAGCGTTCATGTTCAATTTTCTTCAACTCTTCCGGCTCCCATTGACTAGTGTATTTATTGTATAAAGAGGTAGCCTTCTCTATCGCACGAACAGACAATAGCTTATGCAACACCAAGGACGGTGGGATATCTTCAATCCCCACTAAAGCGTTTTCATCCATGTCGATGAACGAATACTTCTTTTCTAGCTTCTCGTGAAACGTGACACTTGTTTTAGTCGTTAGATTGGTGAAATTTTTCTGCTTTAGGACTTCTGCAATCATCAGCGGACGTAAATGATGCGGTATGTTTCCTCCTCTTCGAAACCCGCGAACCTGTACTCGCAATTCCTCGCACAACCCTTTTAACCGCTCGTCCGATAATTGCTGCAAAATCCATTTCCATAACTCTTTTTCCACGCTTCTTCCCCCTTTTGTTTGAGATTTTTCCCTCTGGATTCGCCTTTTCTCTTAAGTCACGGCAATCTTCCCCCTTTTATCTGAATCTTTTAATTATACCAAAAAACATGGAAAATAGGGAAAACATAGAAATAGAACTATATTTTCCTATTTAAAAAAGCAGAGCCATAAACTCTGCTTTTTCTATTAACGGGTTCGGTTTTGGAGTACAAACAATAAAAAAGAAATAAAATTGGAGGTCCAATTCCCATATGAATTGGACCTCTTGTTTTTGTTGTAATTAAAGGGTTTATGGTCATTTAACATACTAATTCACAACGAAATTCGCACGCTAATTCCCAACAGTCTGTTGGCTAACATACTACTGTGAATTGGCGTGTTAAAACTTATGCGTGTGGAATAGGGGCCGGAAATGCCTGTTCAGCGTCTCACTGTTGCAAAAAAAAGACAATATGCAATAAACGAAATAATTCATATAGTGTAGAAACAAAGAAAACAGGTTGGGACAAAAGAAAAACGACTTAAACAAAACCCGAACTATTCTGATTGATACATTAAAATAGTTCTGGTCTTTTTTATAGTCTCTTTTCAAAAAAATTGTTGCTAGTAACCGGTAAAAAGTCGGATTCTGGACATTTTACATTCCTGTTAATTGAAAACTTGCCTTTTGACTGAAACTACTTGCAGGAAAAATGCACGACAATAACTATTATTATGAGTTTCTTAAAAAAACGTTAAAGCAACAAAGTTTGCGAAAACAGCCTATTTATAAATCCAAAATATTCTTCAGGTTATTCAGCGGTTGATTGGAGTTCAAGATGGAGACTCGGCGGGATAGTAATGGCAATATTAAGACTCCGCACGCAGGAGGCTCAGGTGTCACCCCGCAGAAAGCGGAATCTTGCACGGAAATCAATAGCGGTATTTAGAGTAGAAAATTATAATGTTCGTCTTTTACTAATTGAAATTTAGTTTTGTCACAGCCTCTTTCATTCTATATTGCCTTATTCAATTAAAGCTCCAGTTTGTTTAATAACGGTTAAAATTTATTAATGTGCTCTAACATTAGTTCAAACACATTAAAATTACGTTTTATTATTCTTTTATTCGGTAATAACCTCTGTAAAAAACTGTATTTTTCGGTTTAATTGCAATGAGAAATGAGTTAATGATATCTGAGGAAGAAATTAAAGTGTTGAACCACCCTATATATAATAAGATTAATTTGATATCTCCTAATACATAGAACGATAGAATATCAGGCACAACCGATAATACAATAAAAGGAAAACTCATAAATACCCAGAATCTAACTTTAGAGAGTATTGAATTTGTATTTATCCAAAAAAAATATGCCGCTAAACGTAAGGCTAATATCATCTTTTTTGTTTAAGATCAAAAGGTGTAGACATTCGTGAAAGATGAAGACAAGGAGACTTATTATGATAATAATATTTATAGTAGTGAATCCTGTACTATAAAAAAAGAAAGATGGTACAGATAAAATGATTATCTGAATAAGGTATACAAACTTCACATAGTGTTTTCGACACCAATTATTTTGTATGAAAGGAGTCCATACTGACAAATCCATACTTTTCTGTGGTAAGTTTCTAAACCAAAGTATCATAGGCATTCACCTTCTTAATTTAAAATAATTCATTCTAAAATGCTGATCCATTAAACTCCCTATTGCTTTATTCCAATTATTTCAAAAACAAGTGATAAACTCAATCTTTTATTTTCATTCAATATAAAAAATCACGCTCAAATTTGAACGTGATTTTTTAAAAATATTTGCTGTAGAGATCTCTTCTTAATTTCCCACTTAGTTGAGCATATATTCTTGTTGTTTCACTTTTTTCATGGCCAAGTAAACTTTGTATAACTTCCAGTGGAGCCCCATTGTTAATCATATGCGTTGCGTAGCTATGCCTTAATTGATGTGGATGAATGTTCTTCTTAATCCCGGCTCCAGAAGAAATACTCTTGATTATGTATCTTATTAAGTCGATACTCATTCTTCTCTTAGGTTTCCTCTCGGTAATGAACAAGCACGGGTCCTGGTCATCTCGCTCATCGAGATATCTCTTTAACCACAAGGAGCAACGAGTATTGAAATATACCTCCCGTTCTTTATCCCCTTTTCCATGAACGATGACCGAATTTGACGTGAAATTGATATCATCACGATTAAGTTTAACAACTTCGCCAATACGGCAACCAGTTGAATAAAAGAATTCAAATAACGCATTTTCCATAGCATTTTGGCAGGACTCACGGAGATGTTCAATTTCAAGTTCAGTGAGGAATTTTGGAATTCTTTTCCCTAGCTTAGGTTCTTTCAACTTAGCTGCAGGATTCTTTTTTATTAACCCTTCGTCATTTGCCCATTTAAACAATGACCTAATACATCGAACTCTATGCCCCAAACTAGAGGGTTTTAGATGTGTGCTTCCCTTGATCAGATACTCTTTTAACTGATCTGTTGTCAAATCGTTTAGGTCGATATCTCCAAAATAGCGCAACAACATATTATATTGAAAACAATAGGTTTTTAATGTTAGCGGTGAATACCCCTCTATCTTTTTATCAAGCTGGTATTTCTTCCAAACTTGTGACAATAACATCCGCTTCACTCTCCTAGTTTATAAAGCAATTATTCTTAGGATTAGTATTGACTAGAAAAGTAGGCTTTATTCAACAATCTAGTGGAATTGATTTTTTCAGGATAGTTCATATAGATTGGGAAACACAGGAAAAGTAGCTTTCGTTACTACTGAAAAGCGCCCGATAATGGAATAACTGATATTACTGCTATTATAATTACTTAATGGTTCTAAGCTTATACAATTCGTTACTTTTAGTATATTCTCAAGGTAGCTAAGAGCTATCTTTATTTCACATCCAGTAAAACTTTATCATCTATTTGATTTCTATTTTCATAAATCCATTGGAACATTGCTTTATTTATTTTATAGATGTCTTCGTTACTAGAAAAATAGCCCATAAATATAGTTTGAATACAAAGCATTACATACCATATAGACTCTTTTTCATAAGCCGCTAAGGGATTAACTTGATTATAGGCAGTTACTACATTTCCAACAAAGTTAAACCACTTACCCCTTAATTCCTCTTTAGTAAATACTTCACTTAATACACTCGTGGTGCAATAACAAAGATCAAATATGCTAACATTGACTTCTACCATTTCATAATCAATTACACCAGAAAGACGGTTGTTATTAAATATAATATTATGAATATGAGCATCCCTATGAATTAACTGCTTTGGAAGAATATCAACTATGTTTTTTACATCCTCTTCCAACTCTTGATAAACAGAATAAAGTTCACTAGAAATATCTACTTTGCTAATTTCATTTACTGCAAAACCATATACCATTTTGTATAAATCTTTATTAGGGTACTCGCTTAGAAAATCAGCAGATTTCATTATTTTATTTAAGTCCGCAATTGTTTCTCCTAGAAGTCTAGGAATTATAGGATTGTTCAGACTCTCTTCTCTATTAAAGGTGCAACCTTCAAGATAGCTATATATTGAGTAATTTGAATCTTTGTAAGGTACACTAAAATTCCCTTGTTTATTACTTAAAGGAATTTGAGTTGAAAAATTATTGTTTCTTAAGAGACTGATAAGTTTTAATTCGTTATTAAACTGTTCTAAATTATCCTTTCTCTTTATAATAAATTTATCTTCATCATTAGTAACTATTAGAGTTGCCCTTTCCGAAAGCTTTTTATAATTTTTTATTCCAATACCCCAACTCGAAGTAATTTTTTTAATATCTAAAATCTCCATATAAATCCTCCGATATTTTTTGAGTTTTTTGATAAGTAAACCTTCTCATTTTCATAATATATAAATTCCTATAATATGATTTTTTTATCTTAGCCTAAATTCGTATGAGCGCAGATCTTTTACAAGAGCGCGCCAAATCGTTTTCACCTTCTAAAACAGATGATTATCTATACAAATAATACACACCATTCACAAACTTCAGTCATACCTAGATTTTTGTAGACACTTCGAGCAACTGGATTGTTATAAAATAAATATGGATATTTTCCTTCGCTCAATAGCTTATTAAACAAGCAAGTCAACACTTCTGTCCCATATCCTTTACCACGATATTTTGGATTTGTATAAACACCTATTATAATGGCACTTTTATCACCTTCTCTAATAGTAGCAACAGATGAAACCATGACATTATCTATACTTAAATAAGCAGTTTGATCAGCAGTGTTTTTCAGTCTATCACTTTCCATTTTAATATAATCGTCTCTATTCTCAGGAAGACTACCGAGGAACTCATCAGTTGATAAAAATAAATCATATTGCATTCCAATCTCTTCATCAGATTGAACAATTTTTCATCTCTAATTCTGGGTATTTTCTTTTAACCATTACGTTCTTCACTACACCCATATGGGATATAGCATCATTTTTCAAATTAATATAAGGTTTAAACTTTGTCATTAACTCACTGGGGCCAGATAGTTTATTGAAAGATAAATTACTTAAAATCTCTTTATAAATCTCTACCTCTCGATCTGACTGAGAATAGTAAGTAACATTGTTAAAATTATTTAGTAATATAGATACTAATTCTCCGTTTTCATATTCTCCATATATTTTGAAATGATCTCCTTGATAATTATTGACAATTAAATCATTTATAAGAAAGTAGTAGTTTTCAATATCACTACTAAATAATCTGATTACTTCTGCGTGATTCAAACTTGTTAACTGCATAATACTCATAGATTTACCTCCAAATGAACATAGTAGATGTTTAATAAAATAATTTCATTCAAAGAACGCCTACGAATAATAGGAGAATGGATGGTAAAAAAATAGAGCTCCCCAAAGGCAGCTCTGCAGTATAAAGAAATATACTACTTAGCTTTCCTTGTAATGAAAAAAAAGACATACTACTCCCTTGGTTGAAAAAGGGCATTTATATGCTTTTATATAAGACCATTACAAGTATGTTGGCATAAAGTATAAGACTCCTTCCAAATATCTCCTATTAAATTTATAATATTCTAAATATCAGATAAAATCAATATTTTTACCAGAACCTGACTCTAAATTAGTGCTGATCTTTGCTCCTGGCTAGCTCCCTATTGTTGAAGATCATTAATTCTTATTTCTGCTGTTTATTTCTAAAGAATAGAAATTATATTTATATATATTTTTAAAAAAATCCTAATAATTTCTCTGGAACAAGCCGTAATTTCCCATTCTGAAAATCGCTTACTGGCTTCCATAACAACTTAAATAGAGTTCCATCATCTTCTTCACCTTCAAAGATGCTAGTCTTATATAATGAAGAGTCAACAAATGTTGCATCATAAACCATAACTACTTCGTGCCCAATCTCACCGTTGTATGTAAAAATGTTTTCAATTGTTCCTAGATATTCTAGATTGGTTATGCTTGTCTTTATTTCCTCTTGGATTTCTCTTACTAGCGCATCAGAGCTCAATTCTCCATATTCGATGCCTCCACCTATTGGACGATAAAAGTATTCCTTGCTAACGGTGTCATACCCTTCAGCAACAAGAATAGAGTTATTATTCCTAAATAGACAAATAACTAATGGTCTAATTACTCCCTTTTTCAATAAAAGACCCCCATTAATGATATAAAAATCCTAAATAATTTTTCATAATCTTTACTTCAATAAAAAGAGAATACTCATATTTTAAAAAACTGTGCCCGATAGTTGAGAATTACGAACTCATTAACTCAGGACATTGCTATATGTTTTGGCCTTTTGACTAAATGATTGTTCACCACCTTCTAAGATGGTGAGAATATGTTTAATAATTACACGATCACCAGGATACCCCTTTTTTACTAACCATCCGTTTGTATTATTTGACTCCAAAACAATAACTTGTTCAGCATCTGCATTCGTTACTATTGTAGAACTATGGGTTGATATTATTACTTGTCTGGAATTCTTAACATTTTTTAAGCTTTCTACTAGGTTTTTATAAATATATTGATTGTCCAAGTTATCCTCTGGTTGATCAATTACAAGCGGTGTACTATCTAAAGAGTGTTCACCGAAATTAAATAAAAAAGTAAGAATAGCAACTACCTTCTGTCCGAGGGATAATGTTTCGATTTCCCTCATTAAAACGCTCGTTGATTCCACAGATTCTTTAGAATTTATATTAAACATTAGCGTATAATCATCTTGTAAATTTAAGAACCTAGACAAGCTAGAGTTCATTTTATCTATATCTCTAAATAATCTTGATTCAACACTATTATATATTTTTCTTAAATTGCTGCTATTAATTTCATCAAATCCTCCCAAACTTCTTTGGGTAACAAAACTTTTAATGTTAATAACCTCTTCAAGCACATTATGTTTTTTATTTAATAGCAAATCTAAAAACTGCAAGTAGTTCATTTTTTTCACTATCGTATAAAGGTATTTTTCAATATCGTTCCAAGTTAAATAAGTGTTAGCCACATTTGATTTCCCATTAATCCCTAAGATATCTATATACTCAGAGGGATCAAGACTAGTCAATGAACTGGTTACTTGTATTAGTTTTAAATTTTTTTCGTTAAACTCTTTTATTACACTATAGACTTGCCTATTCCTTTCAGCTAAATCATTAACTATATTTTTCATTTCTGTTCTTAAAACTTTTCGGAAGTTATTGTTATTACATTGCTGGAGTAGTAGGGTATATTTGTTTATGGAATTGAATTTATTACCATTTAATATTATTTCTCTAATAAAATCACTAACTTTACCTGAGTTAATTTGCTCAATTATGTTATTAATTGAGAAACTTTTCTTATAAACCTCATTTAGTAATTCAATTGCTTTACTTTGTTCGATTTTTTCAAAAATCACTTTATCTTTTTCTTGAATAACAACCTTGTTCAATTCGATCCAATGCGGAGCTAAAACTAAACTTTTACCCGTTACTACACCCTCTTTAAATGCCTTTTCCAGAAAAAATGCTTCAGTATAACCAGTTGAACCTACTTGAGGAATGAATTGTACTATATAATCCTCCCCTTTAAAGTAAAACACAATGTAAATCACCTTATTTTTACTAATAAACTTAAGGCTTTTTTTATCCTTCACCTCTAGCGTAAAGACTGTTTCTAATATGTTTAATATTGTACTCTTACCAACTCCTCGCCCACCAATAATACAATTTAAGTCTCTAGAAAAATCAACTAAAAAAGGAGCATTAGGCTCATTCTTTGAAATGAGGAACCCCCCATCGTCTCCTGGAACAATATATAAACCTTTAATAAACTTGTCACTATTTTTTGGCTTATCACGATATATACATACATGATGATCCAAAAACGCTTTTTTTAAAGAACTAAAATTAATAGAGTTAAATTTTATCCATGAATTTCTAATACCTATTTGATTTAGTTCGTGGGAATCACCTTCATTTATACAACAAAAATTCTTATTAACATTAGAAGAAAAAGGTTTAAGTCTATCAAATGTTTTTTTATTACTATCTGAATTAGTTAATCCAACAATAAAAAGTCCACTATCATTAAACAAGGACCTCTTATATAAATCTGTTCCTAATAAATCATTTGAGTTAATATGAGCGATATAGGGTATTCCATTATGCTCTAAAACCTTATTCACCATATCTAAACAAGATATATAAGTTCCGTCTTCTTCAGAATGTATATATTTTTCAACAAATCTATTAACTGTGGGGTAATTTTCCTCGTTAAATATTGCTACTAAATGATACCTATCTGAACAACTAATCTCTATTCCAAGAAATAACCTTATACATTTTTTTTGTTCCGCTTTGTATCTAGTCTCATATAACCTAATTAAAGCATCTCTTAAGTTATTGTATCCTTTGATAGTGTTGTGATCTGAAATAACAGCTATTTCTATATCATTTTGATATAATTTGTTTGCTATTAATTCATACGCAATTATTTCTCTTAAATCCTTATAACTTGTACCTGACTTCTCATTTAAACTGCTTACCAATTGATTATGTTCTTCGGTTTTATTTTGTTGTAGATCAAGTATTAGTTCATCACTTAAATATTCTTCGTTTCTAGCTATTTCGAGAACATCATTAAGTGTCAAATTTTTAAATATTTTCCCCGTATTTAGTCGATAATCATATGAAGCCGGAGTATGAATATGGAATTCACATTTATGTAATCTTCCGTATGATTCCTTAAGTAGTTCTATTTCGCTATATACTTTTTTCAAGCCAATATTTGTACTCACTTTTACACCCCAGCATAAAATAAATATTTTCTAACACTAGATGATTAATTTGATTTGCTAAAATTGGGTAATAATACACCTTTAAAATTACACATAATTACATTATATTACAAAGGCACATTGAGTACAGCCTGATTTGTAGAATTATTCAAAAACTTTAGAAAGCTAATATTGAGATTTTTTATATTATGCAACAATCTGGCCCTTAAAGAACAAAATCGCTAACGCGACCCAAAACCACGTCCCAAATGAGATATTAATCTCTTTGGACATCTCTCGCTTTTCGCATAGTACCATTACAGAACGGACAGACTGTTTCTACTTCTTCGCCT
>NZ_CAKJTJ010000041.1 GCF_917563925.1 Sutcliffiella rhizosphaerae | reverse complement strand
CCGTATGGGTCACCAAAGTTTTTTTCCGAAAGCAATAATAAATATCTATTACATAGGAGGATTAGCTCAGCTGGGAGAGCACCTGCCTTACAAGCAGGGGGTCGGCGGTTCGATCCCGTCATCCTCCACCATATTTTTTCATAAAAGTGAAAATATTATTATACTCCCTTGGAGGGGTAGCGAAGTGGCTAAACGCGGCGGACTGTAAATCCGCTCCTTCGGGTTCGGCAGTTCGAATCTGCCCCCCTCCACCATTTTAACTTCGAAATGTAAATTCCGAAGTTTTTGTTTGAAGTAAAAGTATAATCTCTCGATTAAGAAGAGATAATAAGTGAAGTTAGTTTTCTTTGAAATTTGGGAATGTAATACATAGAGTGGCTTTAAAAATGTGATGGTACATAATTTTGGAGTCGATATTATTTCGCTTATTTCCTTCAGAAATAATCAACATAATATCTGCGGTGTTTTTGCATGTAGCATATTCAGGGAAGATAATTCATGATGATTAATCAGTGGGCTATAGCCAAGCGGTAAGGCATCGCACTTTGACTGCGACATGCGTTGGTTCGAATCCAGCTAGCCCAGCCATGTGCCATTAGCTCAGTCGGTAGAGCATCTGACTTTTAATCAGAGGGTCGAAGGTTCGAGTCCTTCATGGCACACCATTTTTATAATTCAGTTTAAGGGGCCTTAGCTCAGCTGGGAGAGCGCCTGCTTTGCACGCAGGAGGTCAGCGGTTCGATCCCGCTAGGCTCCATAAATAAGTAGAAAAGTCACAAACCTAACAGTTTGTGACTTTTTTTGTTATTTAAGAAGAATATCACCAACATTAGTATCATGCAGGATTATTTGAAGAATAACCCTACAATTACTATGCGGCATTATCACCAAAGGAAAGATTTGATTCCAACAATTATGCAGAGAGGTTAGTATCATTTTTTTATTAATAAGGCTCACTTTACCTGCTTTAAGCATTACTTGTATACCTCGTTCCAAAGTCTAACGAATGAATAAGTTACTTTGGCAAGAAAGGCTCTCACCATAGAGACTTTTTTTGTTTATTAGAAAAGAAAAAGTCTATCCCTACTGAACAATCCCTGCTAAGATGGATAGGAAGGAGATGGAACATATGAAAATATTAAGAAGGTCGCTACTATTAGTAAGCTTGTTGGTGGTTGGAAGTGTGTTGACCGCATGTAGTGACATTGTAAATAAAATAAGTGAACAGGCCGAGGCGGAAGAAGGAATTCTTGCCTATCTAGAAGTTAGTAATCCAGTTATTGAATCTGGTGTCGCTACAGAGATAGAAGCTGATGAATTTGTGTTTGGTGCAGAAGATATGGAACAGGCTCACGCATTTTTAGTAAAGACAACGATTCCCGCCCTTGAAAAACTGGTGAAAGATACTGAGTCGATTGTCGTTACTTTTGAGCCGTTGCAACCTTCTCATGATAAGTTGATTGAGGCTAATAAAAAACTTTTAGAAGCCTATTCGACCTACGCCGACGGGTTTTACAATGAGGATGAAAGCTTGCTGGAAGAAGCCGACTTGCTTTACGACGAATATGGCGTCATATTTGATGAGCACGAAGTGTTATTCACAGAGGTTACGGATGAATATAATGTAGATGTAGAAATAGAAGAGTAGGGTAAAAAAGATGGAGGTTCTGCCATCTTTTTTTTGTTGGAGTTCTTCTTACGAGTATACTACGTGATTTAGTTAGTATATTTCGTTTTCTTCTGTAACTAAACTGCTGGTAATGAGCAAACTACAATCATGGAGTTCTTCAGTTTGAGTTATCCCACAATTCTAAACTGCATATATATTCAAAACCTTGTCGAGTTGAGTCATCTATTGTTTTCCTTATACAATAGATGTAGATAACAAAAGGGGGTACACCTTCATGAAGAAGAATATAAGTATTATTGGAGTTCCGATGGACTTGGGTCAGACTCGTCGTGGGGTGGATATGGGCCCAAGTGCCATTCGATATGCCGGTGTGGTGGAAAGGCTAGAAGACCTGAATTACAATATTGAAGATTTAGGGGACATTGAAATTGGGAGTAGAGAAAAAGATACTTCTCCTGAAAGTAATTTGAAAAATTTGAAAGCGGTTGCAGAGGCAAGTGAAACACTTGCGACAAAAGTAGATAAGGTCGTAAGGAATGGTGATTTTCCGCTCGTACTTGGGGGAGATCACAGTATTGCCATCGGGACAATTGCTGGGTTAGCTAAGCACTATTCAAATATGGGAGTCATCTGGTACGATGCACACGGCGATTTAAATACTGGGGAAACATCTCCATCTGGAAATATTCATGGGATGCCACTTGCGGTTAGCTTAGGATTAGGTAATCCAGTATTAACAAGTATTGGTGGCTATCAAAACAAGATTAAGCCAGAGAATATTGTCATAATTGGGGCACGGTCTTTGGATGATGGAGAAAAAGAAGTGATTAAGGAAAAAGGTATTAAAGTTTTCACGATGCATGAGATTGATCGAATGGGAATGGCAACTGTCATGGAAGAAGCAATTTCTTATTTGAAGGAAAAGGGAACGGATGGTGTTCATTTATCCTTGGATTTGGATGGACTGGATCCACATGATGCGCCCGGAGTTGGCACACCTGTGCTAGGGGGTATTTCTTATCGAGAAAGCCATTTAGCAATGGAGATGCTAGAAGAGGCAAATATCTTAACTTCAGCAGAATTTGTGGAAGTGAATCCGATATTAGATGAACGGAATAAAACAGCTACAGTGGCTGTCGCACTTATGGGGTCGTTATTTGGTGAAAAGCTCCTTTAAGCATATATGTAGAAATCAGCAACCACACTAAGGAGAGGGTGCTGATTTTCTTTTTGATTTTTGATATTGGTTTATTAACGAATCAAGCTTTGTACTTGCTTCTATTACTTCTTTTGATTGTAAATGGTAGGCTGTTGATAGCCTAATCATTTCTTCTCTCTTTCTCTCGATGGCTTCTTGCAAATTAGTTGGAAGGTGGATGCCCAATATAAAACACCCCTTTTTTCGTCATAAGAACTAATTTTTGTAATTTTTACCCTCTTTTAAGCTTTTCTAAACCATATGCAGTAAATTTTTGTTAAAATAAAATTATAAATAAAGCGTAAATTAATTTTTATATAGAAAATGAAACCTTTAGAGGCGATGACACGTAATACAAGTCGACCGCCAAACAACGGGGGAACGGAATGGAAGAGCTAATCAGAAAAAGAATCAAACAAATTAAAAAAGGCGATCAAGATGCATTTGCGGAGATTGTAGAGTTGTATAAGGATAAAATATTTCAACTCGTCTTTAGGATGATAGGAAATGCACATGAGGCGGAAGATATTGCACAGGAAGCGTTTATCCGGGCGTATATTAATATCAACAGTTTCGATGTCAAACGAAAATTCTCTACATGGCTATATCGCATCGCTACCAATTTAACGATTGATCGTATTCGTAAAAAGAAACCGGACTATTATTTAGATGCTGAAGTTGCAGGAACAGAGGGCTTAACCATGTATTCACAGGTCGCAGCAGATGTTGCTTTGCCGGAAGAAGAAGTGGAAAGTATGGAGCTGCAAGGAGAAATCCAAAGGCAGATTCTCAAGCTTCCAGACAAGTACCGATCTGTCATTGTCTTGAAGTATATTGATGAGTTATCCTTGTTAGAAATCAGCGAAATATTAGAAATTCCTGTCGGGACTGTTAAAACTCGAATTCATCGGGGACGGGAAGCTCTAAGGCAGCAATTGCGCCATGTTTAATTCTGGAGGTGTAAGTAAAAATGAAAAATTGTCCGGAACATATCGTCCACTATATGCATGAGTATTTAGATGGGGATTTGGACAAAGAGCAAGAACAGGAGTTTAAGCAACATCTCCATGAATGTAAAGATTGCTATCAGCAATTTCATGATTTAGAAAAGGCGATGGCACTTGTCCAAAGTACCTCTCATATATCGGCACCAAATGACTTCACTCAAAGAGTAATGAATAGTTTACCAAAAGAGAAAAAGACAATCGGTTGGAATCGCTGGATGCGAACTCATCCTGTCATGGTTGCAGCAGCAATATTCTTTTTCCTGATGGGTGCAAGTTTGTTTGGAGGCTGGCAAGAAGAGAAATTTGCCTTTACCAATCAACCTAACTTAGTTGTGGAAAATGATACGGTGATTGTCCCAGAAGGTAAAGTGGTAGATGGGGATATCGTCGTTAAAAACGGCAACCTTCGGATCGAAGGAGAAGTACGAGGAAATGTGACCGTCATTAACGGAGAGCAATATTTAGCGTCTGCAGGCACAGTGACAGGTGAAATAGAGGAAATAGATCAATTATTTGAATGGATTTGGTTTACGATAAAAGACGGCTTTAAAAGTGCAATCAATATTTTTAATGATTAAAAGGGATGCCCGACACTGTCAGGCATCTTTTTGTGTGTAACAGGGGAAACTAACTCTACCGTTATGGCTATCAAACTTGAGGTAACGTTTGCGGAACCTCTTGAGGAAAGTTGTTAATAGTTCGCGGCTAGCAGCTAGACTCACAGCTGAAACATTGCGCTTTTCTTAGGTGAGCTACGGAAGTGGTTGCTAACCGCATTAGCATATATTTTATGGTATAATGTCATAGTTACGGGTTTCTCGTACTAGATAGATAAATCTTGTACTTTAAAGGAAGTGTGAGGATGCCTTTTGAAATACCTTTTGGAGATATGCCATATTTGAGTTATTTAGCAAATATTATAGATATTTTATTGGTATGGTTTGTTATCTATAAGCTTATCATGGTCATCCGCGGTACAAAGGCGGTCCAGCTGTTAAAAGGGATTACAGTTATAGTAGTTGTAAGGATTATTAGTAATTTCCTTGGCTTTAGTACGCTACAATGGCTAATGGACCAGGCTTTGACATGGGGATTCCTAGCGATAATAATCATCTTTCAGCCTGAGCTTCGCCGCGCCTTAGAGCAATTGGGCCGTGGGAAACTGTTCTCAAGAAGTGGAGTGGATGATGAAGAGGAGCATGCCAAAATGGTTGAGGCGGTGGTGAAATCCGTCCAATACATGGCAAAACGCCGGATTGGTGCGCTTATCTCGATTGAAAGAGAAACAGGGATGGGTGATTACATAGAAACGGGTATTCCGTTACATGCCAAGGTATCATCTGAGCTGTTAATTAATATTTTCATACCGAATACACCACTTCATGATGGAGCGGTTATTTTACAAAAAAGTCAAGTAGCGGCAGCAGCTTGTTATTTGCCACTGTCCGAGAGTCCTTTTATTTCAAAGGAGCTAGGGACGAGGCACCGTGCTGCATTAGGGATTAGTGAAGTAACAGATAGTATTACCATCATTGTGTCAGAGGAGACTGGAAGTATCTCTGTCACGAAGAATGGAGAATTGCATCGTGATTTGGAACCTGATATATTCAGTGATTTGTTGATAAAAGAGATGGAAAGTAGCTCAAGAACAACATCTTCGACTCGCTGGCAATGGAGGGGGAAAAAAGATGGATAAATTTATTAATAATCATTGGGTGATGAAAGCCATTGCTTTACTGATGGCATTTATGCTTTATATGTCCGTTAATATAGAAAACACTTCCCCACAACAGCGTGAAAATGTGACTGCTCCACCGTTTTCTGGCTCTGCAGATGTAGAAACAGTGACAGATGTTCCTGTAGAGGCTATTTATGATAGGGAGAGCTATGTTGTCTCTGGTGTACCACAAAGTGTGGCAGTCACGCTAGAAGGGCCAACAGCCTCTGTCAAACCTGCTGCATTGCAAAGAGACTTTGAAGTATTCGCAGACCTGTCTGGATTAGAAGTAGGTACCCACCAAGTACCTCTGCAATACAGAAATTTATCAGATAGACTCACCGTTGTAATAGAACCGGGAGTTGCAACGGTTACTATCCATGAGCGGATAACAATGGATTTTCCAGTGGATGTTGATTTTATCAATAGAGATCAAATGGAAGAAGGCTATCAGGCGGAACAACCAATTGTGAGGCCAAACATTGTAAAAGTAACAGGATCCCGTGAGTTAATTGAAAACATTGCACTTGTGAAAGCACGTGTGGATCTAAAGGATGCGAACGAATCCATTGAACAACAATCACGAGTTACTGTGTACGATATGGAAGGAAATCCTCTTAATGTGGAAGTAGACCCTGCGGTAGTGGAAGTGAGCGTTCCAATTACGAGTCCAAATAAAAACGTGCCACTGCGTATTAATCGAAAAGGGTCCTTACAGGAGAATTTAAGTATTACAAAAGTGGAAGCAAATCCAACTGAAGTAACAGTTTATGGACCAAAGGGTATATTAGATGACCTGGAGTTTATTGATAATATAGATATAGATCTTACTAAAATTACGGAGAGCACGACCATTGAAGTAGATGTTCCGCTCCCTGATGGTGTAAAACGGGTCGTACCGGAGAAAATCAAGATAAATGTCGAAGTAGAAAAAGAAGAACAAAAAACGTTTACGAATGTTCCCATAAAAGAAATTGGCTTACCAGATGACATGGAAATTGAATTTCTTGATCCGGAGAGCGGGTTGATGGATTTAACCGTACTTGGAGCGCCAGGTATTTTAGAGAACTTGAACAGTGATGACATGGAAATGTACATCAATGTAACAGACCTCAATGCAGGGGAGCATGATGTCCCCCTAGAAATAAATGGACCGCAAAATGTTTCGTGGGATTTACCAAGACGAAATGTAAAGATAAGGTTAATAGAAACTAACGAGTAGTAAAGGAGAGATTTTACGATGGGTAAATATTTTGGAACGGATGGAGTACGCGGAGTAGCAAATTCAGAGTTATCACCTGAATTAGCATTTAGAGTTGGACGAATGGGGGGCTATGTTCTGACAAAAGATCAGAATCGCCCTAAAGTGTTAATCGGCCGTGACACCCGTATTTCCGGCCATATGCTGGAAGGTGCTCTTGTTGCGGGTCTACTCTCCATCGGTGCGGAAGTTATGCGATTAGGGGTTATTTCAACTCCTGGTGTTTCGTATTTAACAAAAGCATTGGGTGCTCAAGCTGGAGTCATGATATCAGCATCCCATAATCCAGTAGCAGACAATGGAATTAAGTTCTTTGGTCCGGACGGCTTTAAACTATCCGATGAACAGGAAGCGGAAATTGAAGCGCTCATGGATGAAGCGACTGATACACTGCCTCGCCCAGTCGGTGCCGATCTTGGTCAAGTTAGTGATTACTTTGAAGGTGGACAAAAATATCTGCAATTCCTGAAACAAACAGTGGATGAAGACTTTTCAGGCATACATATTGCCCTTGACTGTGCACATGGCGCAACGTCATCCCATGCGACCCATCTTTTTGCGGATTTGGAGGCAGACATCTCCACAATGGGCTCTTCCCCGAATGGATTGAACATTAATGACGGTGTGGGATCTACACATCCTGAAGCTCTTGCAGAGTTTGTGTTAGAAAAAGGTGCCGATATTGGTCTAGCATTTGATGGAGATGGAGACCGCATTATCGCAGTTGACGAAAAGGGTCAAATCGTTGATGGTGATCAAATCATGTTCATCTGTGCAAAATATTTAAGTGAACATGGCAGACTGCGCCACAACACAGTCGTCTCAACGGTTATGAGTAATCTAGGCTTTTACAAAGCACTTGAAGCAAATAACGTCGAAACAAAACAAACAGCAGTAGGTGACCGTTATGTTGTGGAAGAAATGAAAAACGGAAACTACTTACTTGGCGGTGAACAGTCCGGGCATATTATTTTCCTAGACTACAACACTACAGGTGACGGGATGCTAACAGGTCTTCAGCTCGTTAACATAATGAAGCTTACGAAAAAGAGCCTATCTGAGCTTGCAGCCGAAATGCAAAAGTTCCCTCAGCTTCTTATCAACGTCAGAGTAACAGACAAGCACCGAGTAACAGAAAATGAAAAGGTGAAAGCTGTTATGGAAGAAGTAGAAGCAGAAATGAACGGAAATGGTCGCATCCTCGTTCGTCCATCTGGTACCGAACCACTTGTACGTGTTATGGCAGAAGCACCAACCCAAGAGCTTTGCAAAGAATACGTGGAAAAAATCGTAGCCGTTGTCCGCGAAGAAATGGGCACAGAATAACTAAAGAACAGAAAAGGTATGCCTGCACCGCACGGGATGAGCGGTGTGTGCATATCTTTTTATTATGTGGAGGGGTTAGTGGGGTTTTATTTTCCACTTAAGGTGGTATATATGGCAAGTATGGATTTTATTTGCCACTTTCGGCAATATATTTGCCATTCGACAACATTCAACAATCTCCACTAAATGTGAACTTTCTTTTTGAATAATTTGGGAAATATCACATAAATAAATTGACGAATCTTGCGATGGAAGGTAAGATATTATTTGTGATTCAAGAATGGAAAGGAGCGTAGGAACGAATATTTTTCATAAAGCGCCTGGACTAAGCGACGAACGGGTATACAAAGCTTAGTTGACGAGGAGGAGGTTTTATCGATTCATCGGCGGATGCCTCCCGGTTGACCACTCACAATCGTTAGAGTGTC
This sequence comes from Sutcliffiella rhizosphaerae, assembly GCF_917563925.1. Taxonomy (GTDB): domain Bacteria; phylum Bacillota; class Bacilli; order Bacillales; family Bacillaceae_I; genus Sutcliffiella_A; species Sutcliffiella_A rhizosphaerae. The sequence continues at coordinate 18,776 of NZ_CAKJTJ010000041.1, read as the reverse complement.
AGGAAAAAGCATAAAGGCAACTTTATGTACAAACACTGATACTATGAGGGAAAAATATATAAACGTAATGTGGGGGCAAAAAGTCCCCTGTTAAGGTGTGCTTACTTGTCCCTGCTATTTTTGGGAGGATAAATTAATTATGTGCGGAATCGTAGGTTATATTGGAACACAAGATACAAAGGAAATTCTTTTAAAAGGTCTAGAAAAGCTTGAATACCGTGGCTATGACTCAGCTGGTATCGCAGTGATGAACGAAAATGGCGTGCACGTTTTCAAAGAAAAAGGTCGTATTGCTGACCTTCGCGGTGTAGTGGACAATGATGTCGCTGCAACAGTTGGAATCGGTCACACTCGTTGGGCAACTCACGGCGTACCTAGCCAAGTAAATGCGCATCCACACCAAAGTACATCTGGCCGCTTTACACTTGTTCATAACGGTGTTATCGAGAACTATGCTATTTTAAAACGCGAATACCTTCATGGTGTTGAGCTTGTAAGTGAAACAGATACAGAAGTTGTCGTGCAAATCATTGAGAAATTTGCGAACGAAGGACAACACGTTGAAGAAGCTTTACGCAATACCCTTGCTATCCTAAAAGGATCTTACGCAATTGCATTGTTAGATAACGAAGATCCAGAAACGATCTATGTTGGAAAAAACAAAAGCCCACTGCTTGTTGGTGAAGGCAAAGGAGATTTCAACGTTGTAGCAAGTGACGCAATGGCGATGATCCAAGTAACAGATCAATTCGTCGAGCTAATGGACAAAGAAATGGTCATCGTAAGAAAAGAATCCGTCACCATCAAAAAGCTAAACGGTGAAATCGTAGAACGCGCACCATACACAGCTGAACTTGATGCAAGTGACATTGAAAAAGGCACATACCCGCATTACATGCTAAAAGAAATTGATGAGCAACCATTAGTCATTCGTAAGCTCATCCAAAAATACCAAAACGAAAACGGCGAACTAGTTATTGATGAAGACATCATCAACGCTGTAAAACAAGCTGACCGCCTATACATCGTAGCGGCAGGAACAAGCTACCACGCAGGACTTGTTGGCGCTCAAATGATCGAAAAGCTTGCGAAAGTGCCAGTAGAGGTTCATGTTGCAAGTGAATTCAACTACAACATGCCTATTCTTTCTGAGAAACCGTTATTCATCTTCATTTCTCAAAGTGGAGAAACAGCGGATAGCCGTGCGGTACTTGTTCAAGTAAAAGAACTAGGACACCCAGCACTAACGGTTACAAACGTACAAGGCTCCACGCTTTCCCGTGAAGCGGATTACACATTACTCCTTCACGCTGGACCAGAAATCGCTGTAGCTTCCACAAAAGCATACACAGCACAGCTTGGCGTACTATCCATTCTAGCAGCTGTTCTTGCTGAAGCAAAAGGTCACACGCTTGAATTCGACCTTGTCCAAGACCTTGGAATCGTAGCAAACGCAATGGAAGTACTATGTAATGCAAAAGAAGAACTAGAAGACATTGCACGCAAATTCTTGTCTACAACAAGAAACTGCTTCTTTATCGGCCGTACAATGGACTACTACGTAGGTCTAGAAGGCGCCCTAAAACTAAAAGAAATCTCCTACATCCAAGCAGAAGGATTCGCTGGAGGAGAACTTAAGCACGGAACAATCGCACTAATCGAAGACGGTACACCAGTGATCGCCATCTCCACACAAGAACAAGTGGACCTAAGCATCCGCGGTAACGTCAAAGAAGTAGTAGCACGTGGAGCAAACCCATGCATCATCTCCATGAAAGGACTTGAAACAGAAGAAGACAGTTTCGTTGTACCAACCGTAAACGAACTACTATCTCCACTTGTTTCCGTCATTCCATTGCAGCTGATTTCTTACTACGCAGCATTGCACAGAGATTGTGATGTTGATAAGCCGCGTAACTTAGCGAAGAGCGTTACGGTGGAATAATAAAAAAAGTTAAACTGTTACACCTGTAGATTTAAAATAAAGTCGCGATGTTTATAAAAAAGATGCGATGTTTAAAATAAAGTCGCGACGTTTATAAAAAAGTTGCGAAGCTTTGCCCCTTTGGATATGATTATCTAAAGGGGTGTTTTTGTGTCGAAAAGAAAAATTGATAAGTGGATTAAAGAAGGTCGGGGAACGGGCAGTGGGGAAGATTATCAGCCTTGGCTTAAAATTCAAGATGTTTCTTCATTAGGTCGATCAACAAGATTAAAAGGTATAAAAACCGGTAGACAACATGAGTTTTTATCGGATTTGGAACGGAACTACTTTTATTTAACTGAATTTTCGGATGTTATTGTAGATATTCGTGAACAATTTCCTTTATTACCACAAAAAGAGACGATTGTCATTGCTGAAGAGCTTGGGATTAAACACCCAGCTGATCCGAAAACAGGCGTTCCAATTGTTATGACAACGGACTTTTTATTAACAGTTGATAAAGGACAAGGTGTATTTGAAGTCGCTCATACTATCAAAATGAAAGATAAGTTGTTAGAAGAACGCGTGTTAGAGAAGTTTGAAATTGAGCGGGAATATTGGAAGCGTAGAAGTATTAATTGGGCAACTGTAACAGAGGAAGAAATTCATAAGACAATGGCTAGAAATATTAGTTATATCCATGATTATTTTGATATTCGTAGCTATGATGTATATCAAGAAATGGATGACCAAAATATTGAGGATTTATCCATATCTCTTATGAATCGCCTATTGAATAATTCAGGAAGTATCCGTGAAATTACAAATGAGTTTGATACAGATACACACTTACCTTTTGGAAGTGGTGTTACACTATTATATCACTTACTTGCTAGAAAAATCGTAGTCATTGATATGCAAAAGACGATTGATTTAGAGCAAACAATTGATATTAAGTGTATTGATGAAGGTAATTTAGAGAAGGTGAAATACGGATGATTTATATGAATCAAGTGTTTCAATATGTGACCGATTCGACAAGGATTCGGGTAATTGATATTGAAGAGCCACATGTCTATATCGTTAATATTGACACGAGTAGTGCTATGCCAAGGAGGGAGCTATATTCCAACCTAATTACAGAAATGAATCAAGGAGAGCTACTTGCGATTAATGATCCATATGCAAAAATGATTTCAGAAAGTGATTTAACAGAAGTGCAAATTCGTAAGCGCGAAGAAGATTGGGAAACTATACAAAAATACTGTGTTCCCAATATGCAAAATTTGCTCTACAAACGAGGAAGAGAAAATAAAATTCATGAAATCGTTCGGGACAGCAACCTAGGCAAGACAAAAGTTAAAAAGTTACTGACTCGCTATTGGCAGAGGGGGATGACAAAAAACGCTATGTTACCCGACTACTCTAATTCAGGTGGTAAAGGGAGAACAAAAGCCCTTACAAATGCAAAGGTTGGTCGTCCTAGAAAGATAAACATAAATAATGAATATCAAACCGGTATTAACATTACTGACGAGGTAAAGGTCCAAATTGAGCACGTTATCAACAAGTACTACAGGAAAAAGAATAATTACTCTTTAAGAGATGTTTATAATTTCATGCTGCGTGACTTTTACTCTGATCGCTATAAGGAAAATGGTGAGCTAAAGTACCGTATTTGGGAGGCCACTCGAATTCCCTCGTACCATCAGTTTTACTACTGGTTTAAAAAGCTTGAAGACCCGACAAAAGATATTCAGTTCCGTAAAAGTACAAAAGAATATGAATTGAAGCATCGTCCGATTTTAAGTAATTCTAAATTAGAAACAAATGGTCCCGGTACTAGATTTCAAATTGACGCAACTATCGCGGATATTTATTTAGTCAGTTCACTTGACGTAAATAAAGTAATTGGGCGACCAGTTATTTATGCTGTACTTGATGTATATTCACGCATTATTACAGGTCTTTATGTTGGGCTAGAAGGGCCTTCGTGGATTGGTGCAATGATGGCTTTAGATAATATGGTTGCTGACAAAGTAGAATTCTGTAAGCAATACGGAATTGATATTACACCTGAGCAATGGCCAACACATCATTTGCCTGAAATTATTATCGCCGACCGGGGTGAGTTTGAAGGCTATTCGGTAGAGACTTTAATTAACAATCTTAATATTAAAATTGAGAATACTACAGCTTATCGTGGAGACTTGAAAGGGATTGTGGAAAGGAAATTCCGTACTTTTAATGGGAAGGTAAAGCAAAAAGCCCCCGGAGCAATTCAAAAAGAATATCGAGAACGTGGAGATCAGGATTATCGTTTAAATGCTACTCTGAATTTAAAGGAATTTACATCTCTAATTATTACGATGGCGCTTCATCATAACCAAAAGGTCATTGATAAATATCCTGTTGAAAAGGAAATGGTAGCTGATGGACTAGTGCCAACGCCAATTAACTTATGGAGTTGGGGCATTCAAAATCGCAAAGGAAGGTTAAGAACAGTTGATCGAAATATTCTTCGTTTGAACGTGCTTCCACGTGGAAAAGCGACAATTTCAAGAGCTGGGATCAAGTTTAAAAACCTTCTGTATGGCTCTCGTCAAGCGATTGAAGAGCAATGGTATTTAAAGTTGAAAAATAGAAGTCTAGAAATCGTTTATGATCCACGACATATTGAAAAAATCTATATTCCCCACGATAACGGAATAGACTTTGAGGCGTGTGTTTTATTAGAACCTAGTCAGCAATATAAAGGTGATTTCTTGGAAGAGATCGTCTTTCAACAACAACTTCGGAATGAACTAGAAGAAATGGAACGAACAAATCAAATTCAGCTTACAGTAAATACTGATGCAGCATTGGAAGAGATTATAAAAAAAGCCGTGAAGAACAAAAAGGAATCTTTCAATCAGCCAGGTAGTAAGAAAGCTAAATAGCAGCTATTCGTGAAAACAAGGATGTTGAAAAACAGTTAAATCGTGAAGCTGAAAAGTTCGATTTATCACCTAATAAGGTTAGTGAAACTGCTGACGTAATCGACTTTGTTACAAAAGAGAAGATTGATGAAACACCACCTAAGAAATCGAGCTCACGTCTTATGGAAAAACTAAAGAAGAAGCGAGATGAGGAATTTGGGAAAGACAAATGACATGGTTGTCTTAAAAGGAGATTTTGAGAAAGCTGTCTATAAGCAGCAACTTTTAAATGAATATGCCAATAATCCTTTCATCGAAGCTCTTCCGCCTATATTTAATGAGGATGATGTGCTCGAGCGATTTATGGTGACTCCACGAATTAGTGAGCAAGATAAATTAAGTGAAACGAATATTCGTTATCACGTTTTAAAGCGTGTAAGGAATTTTATCCAGCCGTTACCGATTCATTTCGAGGTAGAACGACGATTGTCTACATTGATTCGGAGAGGTTACTTGGCGCGAAATCCATTAGATAGAACATTTCTAGAGCGTGTTCGGGTGTTACATGAATTGCGTGAAGAAGAGGAAACAGCTCATAAATATATAGATGAACGGCTAAATTATATACGGTCATCTGCTGATAGCTTATCGATTATCGGTATTTCTGGAATTGGTAAAACAACAGCAATTGAACGTCTTTTGCTTATGTATCCACAAGTAATCAAGCATGAAGAATACAAAGGACAATCGTTTAATCGAACTCAAATTGTTTGGCTTAAGATTGACTGCCCGTATGATGGAAGTTTATCTACACTTTGCAAAAGCTTTTTCAAAGCAATTGATGATTTACTCGGTACTCGATATTTAGAAAAGTACGGTTATTTGAACCGTGTGACATCGACAATGTTATTGCACATGACATCGTTAGCAAGTATGTATGGCATCGGTGTTCTAGTAATTGATGAAATCCAGCACTTACTACATTCCAAAAATGAACAGGAAGAAATGTTAAATTTTTTTGTAACACTGTCTAATACAGTTGGCATTCCTACGGTTTTAATCGGCACTTCTAAAGCACAAAAACTATTCAAAGGAAACTTCAGACAGGCAAGACGGGCAGCAAGTGATGGAGCTATTATTTGGGATCGTATGGACGAAAATAGTGAAGAGTGGGAGTTTTTCCTAGAGACACTTTGGGAATTACAGTGTTTAAAAAACCATTCTGAGCTTACGGAGGAGACAAAGAAGGCATTTTATTATGAATGCCAAGGGATTACTGCTGTTGCCGTGAACCTATTTATTCTAGCGCAAGAACGAGTATTATTTGATGAGGACAACCAGGCTGAAATCATTACACCACAAGTGTTAAAAAAGACTGCTAGGGAAGATATGCAAACGACTCAACCAATGATGACAGCTATTCGGACGAACAATTTTGCCGATATGATGAAATATGAAGATATTATGATTAACTTGGATGAAGTCATGCTGAATCACAAGCGAAATACTGAAATGACAGGACGTATTCAAGAAGCATTTAAAGAGCGCCAAAATACAATCGAGTATAAACGTCAGGACATGATTGGGAACTTAAGTATTGAAGTGGCAGCCCTTGGTATTTTTGATAGTTTGAAAGAAAACGATATTAAAAAGCTCGTACAAAATATAGTTGAGGGAAATCCACTTGATATTGAATTTAATCAGCTTAAATCAGAAGTGATTCAGCAGGCGATTGCATTAAATCAACAAAAGAAAGATCAAAAAGCAAAGGTAAAAGCAAAAAATACAGAGATTCTACCATTGCTAAGGCTAAGAAAGCAAGCGTTAGACAAAAAGCAACACCCCTATGAATTATTAAAAGCAAATGGATACATTAAAAATCCTTTGGAGGAATTCTACTAGGAGGGAATCAAATGCTGCCATTCTTTACTGATCCATATCCAGATGAATTGATTTATTCGGCGGTCGCACGTTATCACTTTTACAGTGGGAATATTGATTGCAAAGATACGTTGGAAGAAGTATTTCAAAATCGTTCTGTTATACCAAGCGTAGAGATTGGCAGCCACTTTTCTGTACTAGTTGAGCAATTAGACCCCAATTATTCTGTTGAAAACCTAGTGGCTAATCACACGATTTACCCTTACTATGCTCATTTTCTTTCCAAACAACGTCAGCAAGAACTTTTACAAGATGTTCAAGGCGATGGAAAAGGACTATATACAAGACTAGGTATGGTCGCAGGAGGTATTTGTAAAAAGGACGGGCTCTATTATTGTCCGGAATGTGCAACTAGTGATATTGAACAACATGGAGAACCCTATATTCATCGTGAGCATCAACTACAAGGGATTGATTTCTGTGCTCATCATGAATTGAAATTAAAGAAGTATCCTGTCGATTTTTCAAAGCAGAGTAGAATTGAGTTTATTCGATTCGATAAAAAGGTAATGAACTTATCAATGATTCAAGAAGTTGAACCAAAAGAGTTTGTAGCCATTCAAATTGCTTTAGCAAAAATGGCTTATAGACTACTGCAAGTTCCAATACATCAATTTTCAAGGGAATCTATTAATCTTAAATATCGTGTTTTTTTACGTGGGCGTAATTTAATAACAACTTCTAATCGAATTCGGCAAAATGAGCTATACAAAGCATTTCAATCAAAGTTTCCAAAAGGATTTTTAGTTAAGTATGAATCAGCAATCGATGTTGATGATGAGTACAATTGGCTGAAGATTATTACACGCAATCTAAAACGTCATGCACATCCTTTCCGTCATTTGCTTATGCTTTATTTCTTAGAACAAGATGTAGATTCCTTTTTACAAGTTGAAGCCGATACAGGTCCTATCGGTAGGGGCCCATGGCCTTGTTTAAATAAAGCAGCTAATCATTATAAGGAATTTGTGATTCCCGAAGTAAATGTTACGAGAGATTTTAAATCAAAAGCACCCATTGGTACGTTTGAATGCTCTTGTGGTTTTATTTACGCTAGAAAAGGTCCTGATAGATTATCTGAAGATAAATATCGTATTGGCCGTATAAAAGCGTTTGGAGACGTCTGGAAGGCTAAGTTACATGAATTGGAAGACGAAGGGACGTACAGTACAAGAGCATTAGCTAAAATGCTTGGTGTAGATTCGAAAACGGTAAAAAAATATCTTTCTTCAGAGATGAAAATTGAAAGATTATCAAAAAATGCTATTCCTTCGATGTTGCTAATTTATCGAAAACAATTATTAAAAGGAATGCGACAATACCCACGTTATTCAAGAACACAAATTCGTAAGTGTTTCCCAAAAGAATATATGTACTTGTATCGTCACGATAAAGAATGGCTGTTCGAACAGTTGCCTATAATTCAGGAGAAGAAGAATAACCAAGAAATTGTCGATTGGGCCTCACGTGATCGAGAATACTGCTTTAAAGTGGAGAAGCTTTACAAGGAGCTAATCGAACTAGATAAACCTGTTCGAATTACAATCTCGATTATTGGAAAACGGCTTGGAATATTATCAAACTTGGAGAAACATCTTGATAAGCTCCCTCAGTCTAAAAAGCTCCTATCTGAAACTACGGAATCTACTCAGCAATTCCAAGTCAGACGTTGTTGTAAGATTATTGATCAAATATTACAGAGGAAAGAACCAGTTGTATTATGGAAAGTACAGCGTATTGGCGCTGTGAAGTCACATCATTTTCATGAAATAAAACCGTATTTGGAAGAATATTTACGAACAAAACAGGAAGTGAAAAGTTATGAGCAAACAACAGGTTAAAATTGCTTGGCCTTTTGCAAAAGGTGAAAAAGCACAACTGTTATGGATTGGTGAACCATTCCGTTCTGATCATAAAATGATGATTAAAGCTTATTTTCGCTCACAAGGTCGTACAGAAGGTATATTAATGGATTGGGGCACATTACCATGTCTAGCAATCCAACATTTTTATACTGATGGCATCATAACGGCAAGTAAAGCCCCTGAAGGTGTACAGGAGATAGATATGACTATTTATCCTAATAAAGTTAAATATCACGAACGACCTTGGTCTATTCAAGGAAGCAGTGATGCTGCAACTTCCCGTAGTTTCGTGTTCTCTTTCAATGGGAAGAATGTTATTTTACCAGTCATTGAAGTATTACGTAGTATATTAGCTCCGAATGGTTTTCTTTTATATCGCTTGTTTGAATCGAATTCATTTCCTCAGTTCTTCACAGAAACATACGAACCTAATAAAATACATCTTAGCTTTTCATCACAATATGAATTGAAATACACAAAGCCAACCTTCATTTATCAATTGATGTGGTTGCTGACAAACCGTGATCTACGACAGACATATGAAAATATCGCATTTACTTGGTTGCAGGAAAGGACTTTGAAGTTCGAATGGAGCTTTACACAACCGATTACAATAACAGCTCGTGTAAAGGAGAAGAGTAACACGTGTACAGTATTACAAATTGTTAATGTGAAAAACAAAGATATCCCGTACCAACATATTTCAATTTCACATCCAGAAATACAAGAACAAGAGAAATCCAATGAGGCAAAGAAATACACTTACCATTCTCTAAATAGACAGGGTGATGAAGAAGGGTTTGTACTAGATGAACAATTAGATGGTTCTACAGAAGACTTTGATCTCGTGCAAATGAATCAGTTAAAACATGAATATACATTAGTTCCCAGAATTGAACGTATTAAAGGTAGCCCTTCCAAGCAACGAAAGAAGGAAGATGAAAACACAAAGAAATACTACATTAATCATGATTCTATTCGATCTACAGCAGACAGTGGTGGCCAACAACTTGTGCGAGGATTAGAGCATCAAATGCTACATGAAATTCAGGCAAAAGGCGAGCTGCAAGATTTTATTAATGTATTGAAGATAATGGAACAATCTCCGCAAATAAAAAGGATTCGAGCGTTTATTGATATACTTCCTGAGGGATTAGGAAAACGAAAGTTTACAAAATTAAATGATGGTATTACGAAGCGGCGTTACTTGGTTGCTGATATATATATGGCAGATAGAAGGAGGTTTAGTATAATAGAAATTGAAAGAGAGAGTCGTTCTTTATCGTTGTTGATTATGTATTCACTTTCAATTAATAATTGGAAATACATATATGATAACTTACTTTTAAACTTGGTTAATGATGGTGGTACTTGGACAAGTAAATCTTTGCAAAAGATTGTAAGTCGAAATGTTAAGGTTATTAAGATGAGGCATAGCTTTAAAAGTATATATCATCAAGCTGATTTTTTATTAGATAAATTATTGAAGGAGTAAGAGCTATTACTTTTCATAGGAAATCACTAATTATCGTTTTAAAGACGAATTTTAGGATAGAATAGAATGAAATAAAACTATATTTGACATTGATGGTTTTTTATCGATAAAATGACTTTATCGATAAAAAGACTAGGAGGTAATATGGTGAAAATATATCCTTTATATGAATTTCCTCCTTCTATGGAAGTACTTGAAAAAATACTAATTCATGTAGATTATAATCAACCAATTTTAGATGAGGCTTTAAAGAGCTTTGTAGGTGAATTACTTGGTAAACGTCCCTCAAGAACAAATATTACTATTAAAGAGTTAAAAAAGTTAAATATAATTGAAGGGACTTCAGAATTTAGTCTTACATGGGAATCTCAGTTGTATATAGATTTGAAAAGATCGGTAGATGGATTAATATTACATTCAGTGTATAAGATTCCTGATTTGTTTGATATTTGTAAAAATATATGTTTTATTGATCCTGAATTAAAATTGCTAAAACCAGAGCTTTTAGAAGAGTTATATGAATTGGGTTACCAAGAAGGAAAAATATCTACTAATAGGGAAAAATTATTCGGTTTAACAAGAATGATAAAGATTTGTCAAAATAACATGTTCAAAAATCCTTTTGAAAAATACGGGAATTACATGGATTTTTTAAAAAAAATGCAAAAAGTATATTTAGAGTTGACTAATAATCAATATGATAAAAATATTACGTTGGTTGAATTACAAAATGAAATAATGAAACAAGAAAATATAGAGAAGGGGATATCTGAAAGTTTCATAAAACAATTATATTTTGATCCTATATTGTCTTCATATATATCATTTTCTACAGTGAATAATGACTTTGCTTCTAAGGGTTATATTTGGATAGGGGAGAATAAGTTTTATTATTTGAAGCTAAAAAGGAATTTCGAAATATGATCATTTTGATTTAGTATTTGGTGGATTAAAAAGAATAATTATTTATGTTAATAAATGTGATCAAAGAAAACGGGACTTTTGAGTGTTATTTCTGTCCTTTGAAAAAGGTGATTCTTTTAGGAGGGTAAAATGTAAATGATTCAATTTATAGAAAAATTATTTGCAAATGAAACTAAACTAGAAAAGAAAATTGCTATAAAAGAAATAAATGGGATGAAAAATTCACAGCCACCTGAAAAGCCAACGTTTATCGTAAATCAAAATGAAATAAAAAGTCGGCTAACTCAAAAATTGACAGATTGTATGCGCGGATATGGATTCGAACATGTTGTTTTAACAGGAAAAGTTGGTGGTGGAAAGACCCACTTTTTGAACTGGATTGAATCAAGAATGAATGATAATGGGAATTTTTACATGGTTAAATTCCAAGTACAAGAAACCAGTACTGTTAAACATAGTTTTGTGAAAATGATTGTTTCGAAGATTTTCCAGCAATATTATGAGGATTTTACTCGTGCCATGAATTTATTAGTCACAGAATTTGAAGGTGATTTAGACAGCGAACAAGATTTGATTATAGGTATGCTATGTAATAGATATAAGGTTTCGAATGATTTAGCAAGGATATTGTATGAAGTTTGTGCGAAAACCAAAAAGGGAAGTGCTGCTATTAGGGTAATGGGGGCTTCACATGGACGGACTGAATTATTACGATTGGGAATTAAGAATCTAATTGATTCAGATTATATAAAGATCATTCAATTTTTCTTAAAGTATAAAAAGAAGGATGGGTATTTACTAGTTTTATTAGATGAATTTGAGCATGCATATCTTTCATTAACCCCTGCTGCCCGTAGAAATTTCTTTACAAGTTATAAAGCCTTTATCGATGAAGCTGTTAAATTTGATCCAGCAGATATTGTACTGATTACGTCTGTAACTGAGCAATCTGAAGGACATTTAAAAGAAAAGGTAGAAAGTGCAGAATTAGCATTATGGTCAAGAATTCAACATCAAATTAATGCTTTGAGTGAGTTTAGTCCAGCAGATCCCTTGGAGTTCAAAGAATTATTTAATGAATTATCTGTTAGATATAGAATTGCTTATGATTATGATATTTATTCTAAAAATGAATCGGAAATGAGAAAACGATTTTTAGAACGATTAGGTGGAGATACCGTACAGTCAATGAGCTATAGAGATGCGATATTAAATATGCTCGGTATAATGGATGATTTACGTATGAATAAACAAACGTTAGAAATTTCTACAGATACCCGAGTAGAGTATGAAAAAATAATTCAAGACGCTAAAAAACAATGGGAAGACGCACATCCTAATGCTAAACCTGGTATGATTAAAAGTTCTCTTGAAAAATTATTGATGGAATTAAGGTATAAGAAGCTAGCGTTAGAGAATGAAGTTGGATCGGTATTATTTGTTTCTAATCTAGTTTCTAAAAAATTGTTTTTTATTTCAACAACTTCTAATTCTAAAAGTTTAATAACTAGTATTGATAAGTGTATTAAATATAAAGATAGTTTAAGTACTAAGGAAGATGATTTTGAAACTATATTTATATATCAAAAGCAATGGGAAACAAAGGCAATTGTTCAGATGTTAAGTCTTTATCCAGATATTCATGCACTAGCTATTAATGAACTTGAGCTATATAATCTTTTTGTTTATAAAAATATGAAGGAGAATATTTCAAGAGAGAAGATTATGTCTGAATTAGAAAGAGTTATTAATGATATAAAATGACGTTGAGAGGGTTTATACGTATGTCACAAAATCAAAAATGGTGTTTTATAGATTTAACCATTCCTGATAGTATTGAAATTAGTGAAGCTGAAATTCAAACTGTTTTGGAAGAATATAAATGTAAGTATAAGTTTATGATTGAGCATACAATCATATTTGATATAAACGAGGCGCCTCCTTTAGATAAAATCCATCAATTGAAGGATGAATTTATTAAACTAGTAAAGATGAAGACAGACTATTCAGAGGATGAATTTGATTTAGAGTTCTATGAATCAGAAGAAATAATATTCGAGTTTAATATTAAGAATAGTAGTCTTAGTGAAGAAGAATTCCTTTCTCAATTAGCAAGGATACAGGATAGTGAAGTTCAGGAATATGATACAGAGTATAAACTATTGAAAAAAATCGATTATGCAGAAAGAACCTATTCTAAAATACCACTTATTCATAATATTCGTTGTGAGAATATAGCAATTTTCACTTTGAAAACTCTTAATTTTGGAATAGCTTTTATTGGCTATATGAACTTTTCTCATTCAATGAAAGTGAGTATAAAAACGTTTAATTTTGATATGCTAAAGTATTTGATTGACAAGACAAGCGAATTATTTAGTGATGTGGAATGGGAAGATAATATTAACTGGAAATGGTTGTTAAGTAGAAAAATTTCAAGTGGTTACAGGGAGAATAAAAAACATTTATCTAAAAATATTCTAATGCAATCTTTTTTGAAGATGAGTCAGTCTAAAGATATAGATGGTTCAATTAGTCGGCTTTTAAAAGATTTATTAGATAAAGGGTACTTAAAGGAAGAACAATATTTAAGTATATCAAATATGAATAATATCACTAGATTCCTGCAAAAATATAATAGAGTTATAAAAAATCACTTGACTGATACTAATATTTGGGTGGATGCTTCTTCTGGATTGATTTTTACAGAAAATGATAAAAGTGATCCAGAAAGAGTTTCTGAACTAAATAATGTAGAAAATATATATGCACCACCTCAGCATCTACTACACTATGTTCGTGCTTACTGGCACCAAGATTATATCGAGCATATTTTTAATGTAGTGCAAGAGAAAATTAGTTCAAGCGAAAGTGAATTGAAAATTATTGAGTTATTAACTGATTTGCAGTTTGATTTTATAAGAAGTGGTAAACCAACAAAAAGTTCAAGGGATATAGACTTACTAATTCGAATGAAGAATGTAAAAAATGATCAGGAATATATTGTTGCGGTAGAAGCAAAAAGAAATGCACACGAATTCAGTAGAGTAAAAAGAGATATAGCAACAAAAATCTCTCAACGCTATGCAAATATTTTTACAGGATTTTTGGCAGTAGCTTATTTTGATAATGGTAGAAGGAGTATTAATCAAAATGAAGTGATGTGGGGGCATGAGGATAACTTAATAAAAAAGCCTTGTATGTTATGTGTTAGTACAGATAAAGAAACACTAGAACAGCAAATAATAGATGCATTAAGTCGGATTTGTACATGATGGCTAAAAAATATATTTTTGAAACTGTTGATCAAATAAAGAAAAATAAAAATATTAAAATGTCTGATTTGCAGTGTTACTATTTGCTGTATGCAATCTCTTTCTGTTCTAGATATATTGAAATTAATGCATGGAGCAAAGACTTAAATAGTATAGATTTTAAAGAATTAAAGACAGAATCAATGGAGAAACTTAATAAAAGTATCTTTAGCGAATTAGATTTAGAAAATAAAAATCTTTTCTTTTTTTTCAATTGGTTGAAGAAGCACCCCCCATTTTATACGACTGAAGATATACTGGGAAGCATATATGTCCTTTGTTCTGGAAAAGAGCAAAGGAAAAAGTTAGGTGAACATTACACGCAAAATGAACTGGTTGAATTTATTTTGACTGAACTAGGGGATGAATTGAAACCTACTAAGAAAATCATTGATCCTGCTTGTGGTTCTGGGAATTTCTTGGTAAGAATTCTAGGTGCATTTTTAGAAAAAGGCTCCTTTGAATCAAATCAAAATATAGTTAATAATCTAATAGCAGGGGAATTTATTATTGGGGTAGATATTCAAAAAATTCCTTGTTTAATAACTAAACTAAGGATGTTAATGGAGGTCGTATATTACCAAAAGGTAATCGACCCAAATATAGAATTTCCTATTTACCAGGTAAATTCTTTGTTGGAGAATCATGAATTCCTTGAAGATAACAGCTTTGATTTGGTGATCACAAATCCCCCGTATTTAAGGTATCAATTAATTGATCAAGATGTAAGAAAGAAATTGAAGGATATTTATTATTCGGCAACAGGGCGATTTGATTTATATCCAATTTTTATTGAAAAGAGTTTAAAATTAGTCAAAGAATTGGGGAAAGTAATTGTTTTATGTTCTGATAAGTTTATGGCAACCCAGTATGGAAGGGGTATTCGAGAATATGTTGGTAAAAATGCCGAATTGCTAAAAGTATATGATTTGAGTGCAATATTTCCATTTGAAGCTGCGGTATTATCTGCAGTGTATTTTTTTGAAAAGCATACAAATAATAATATTGTTAATAATTCAGATTGGTTTAAAGTAATAAACGATGTAGAAGTGCTTAGTAAAAAAAGACTTGGGAATGTTATAATCGATGAAAAATGGAGATATGTAGAGGATACTAGTGAAGCTATATTAAAGAAAATTTTGAATAACTCAAATATTTTATTGGGCGATATTATTAGTAAAGTTTCTATCGGTGTACAAACCACAGCTGATAATGTATTTTGTAAAGAAATGACAAATGATTTTGTTTTGGAAAAAAAGCTTGAAAAGGAAGTCCTTCATCCATTATTACGAGGAAGAAATCTAAAAAAGTGGACTTATACTTGGTCTGGAGACCAAAAAAATAAAGATACTAATATATTGTATCCTTATGAAAATCTAGATGGAGTATCAATTCCTATACAATTAAATGACTATTCCAATGTTAAAAAATATCTCTTAGAGCATAAGACTGAACTAAGTAATAGAACATATTTTATGAAACAAAGTAGTAAAAAATGGTTTGAACATTGGACTCCACGTTCATTTAATACATTTAGTGGGATAAAGATATTAACGCCAGACCTGTCATCATATAATAAGTTTTCGTTAGATACAAAGGGATATTTTTATAATGGAACGGTATATGGTATAAAATTGAAAAATGAGTATATACTAAATGATTATAAATATTTATTAGGAATTTTAAATAGTAATGTTCTAAGTTTTTTCCACAAACAGATAAACTCTACGCACCTACATTCAAAAAAGTATAGGTTTCAAGCTCCAACCATAAAAGAGTATCCTTTGGTATTCTTAGATAGAGAGACGAATGAGTATACAGAGATCGTTAGAATAGTAGATGAAATATTAAATACACAAACAAACATTTCTTTTTTAGAAGGATTACTGAATGATATAGTATATAGAGTCTATAAATTAGAAATAGAAGACAGGGGAATTATCGAAGCTTTTTGTGAAAGCTAATCCCTTAACATAAAAGAGTGTGTTTTGAGGTATAAGATTGATTTAAGCATATTCTTTTATAATCGATTGAGAAATTTCTATGTGAAAAATGTGTTTAAAATGCTATATAAAGTTCAATTGAACACTGGCTAGAAAGAGCGATTTAAAAATAGAAACCGTATAAAGTGAACTTTTTGAAGTTTTGATCAAACTTTTTTATAAAAATGTAATCTGTATGTACAAGTGACAAATCCATTTTGAGCAATCTTTTCTCAAAATGGGTTCTTT
This sequence comes from Sutcliffiella rhizosphaerae, assembly GCF_917563925.1. GTDB lineage: Bacteria > Bacillota > Bacilli > Bacillales > Bacillaceae_I > Sutcliffiella_A > Sutcliffiella_A rhizosphaerae. The sequence continues at coordinate 2,164 of NZ_CAKJTJ010000041.1, read as the reverse complement.
TTTAGTCTTATAAAATATGGGTTTACAAGGTATTTTTGATCAAACTTTATTTTTAACCTACAACACCCCTTTGGATATGATTATCTAAAGGGGTGTTTTTATCATGAGAAGGATCAGAACATATGAATTGAAAGATCAATAATAAAACTATTGTTGTTCAGTTAAAGGGCCATATAATTGAATAAGACTTCCAATCAACTGAATGTTGTTTATTAATATTGATATACTCTTATGAACTGTTTGTATTTGGTCTTAATAATCCTCATCGTTTTCTTATTCTCAACGCGTAAAGGGGGATTTATTAAATATGAGTTAAAGTGAATAATAGGACTTAGGAAAGTTTCACTTTAGTAAAGCAATACTATTTTATAATCCACAGAATTTTCTGAAAAAAATATAATAGTAACATCTATAATGGAATATAAAGATGGAGTAATATATAATTTAAATGTTAATTAATGGTGAAAAATACGGAGGCTTTTATGTTCGCTACAGAAGAAGATCTAATTAAAAGACTAAAAAAAGAATATATTAACAAATTGTTTTTTGATGAAGTTGGTGGAGGGTACGGAATTGCTGACCTTATAGTAATAAAAAATAAAACTGACTTTATACAGTATTTTGAAAGTAGGAACGGTGTCTTTTTAAAAAATAATGATCAAATTAAAATTTTTATGTATTTATGGAAAAAGAAAAAAGGAGTATGTTTTGAAGAGATATTAAGTAACCACTATATACCCGCTGAAAAATTGAAATATAAAGTTTTAAAATATTTAACGGAGATCGAAGCAGTAATCTTAAAAGATGGGAAGTATTTTCGTAATAAATCATTTTATATTTTTTCAGCAGATATCGTGGCTATTGAAGGTAAATTAAGTAATTGGCAAGCGGCCCTTACTCAAGCTATTAGGTACCTAAGGTTTGCTAAAAGTGCTTATGTTGCTCTAGATATGGATTATATTCATCGAGTAGACCTAAATGAATTCAAAAAATATAATATTGGTTTAATCTCAGTAGGATCTAAAGTAGAGGTTATGTATAAACCTCAATCACAAAAACCTATAGACCCAGTAATGAGATATAGAATTGCCGAAAATATTATACAAAATTCAAATTTAAATACTGGAAGGTTGAGGAAGGTCCATTTTTGAAACCTCTAGAATTACTTCTTTCCATATACCAAAATGTTTGTAGCTAAGATTTTTAATCTTTTTTTCTTTAAGAATCTCTCTAATATATTGTTGCGCCAAATCTGTAGAAGTACTAAATTTTCTCAACCTTTCCTCATTAGAAAGTATTGAATACTCATCAATCTGCTGCTTTTTAACAGTGTAATGATGCCGGATAGTATTGTGAAAGTTTGACAATCTATCTTTTTCCAGTGAACCTTCACAATATAAGCAATTACATACAAATTTTTTCCCCTGATTTGTGGAAAGAATATCTTCTAGGATGTTTTCGTTATATAGTCCCAATAGTTCTGGTATATAGTATCTTCGCTTTGTTCCTCCTCCTTCTTGTTTATTTAGAAATTCTTCTTTAAAACTGTCTCCTTGTCCTAAACTTATAGCGATGGTATTTGCACCTATTGCAAGTAACCCTAAGGAAAAATCATTGATTCTCGAAACAATAATTTCTTTTTTGCTGTGCGAAAGAATTTTAACTAGATAAGCATAAGCATAATAATGATTGCTGTTTAATGTTGAAAAGTCTCCTGCAATTTGGAGGTAATACCCATCAGGTTGGGCTGCTGAAATATAATTGATTAATTGATCTATTTCATTTGTATCTTCGAACTTTTCAATATTCAGATATATACCATAATATAGCGGTTTTCTATTATTTAATAATTCTAAGTAGGACTTGGAAGCTTTAAATTGATTATAATCTGTCTTAATCCATGGATCGTTTACAGAGTTGTATAAGTGAACTGGTGATAATAGGATATCGCTATCATAAGATAGTTGGAAATTAATTACTCCTTTAGCCCTCTCTGCAATATCAGATGCTAAAATAAAATCTCTAGGCGTTTCTTTTCTTAACTTACTTATAACATAAGGTAATTTCTTATATGTTTCTTTAGCTGTAAATGCAGAATAGCCTAATGTTTGTACATAAGGATCAATAATTAATTTAGAATTATTATTTTTCTGCAATTCTATAT
>NZ_CAKJTJ010000040.1 GCF_917563925.1 Sutcliffiella rhizosphaerae | reverse complement strand
GGAGGCTCGCGGGTCACCCGCGGAAAGCGAAGTCTTGCACGGAAATCAATAGCGGTATTTATTGTCGGCCATTATATTGTTCGTCTTTTTGTTTGTGTTCTTTAGTTTTGTCCCAGCCTCTATTTATTGTGAATTTGTTTTTATGAAGATTGCCATTCTCCACCATTCACATGGAGTGTTTGACCTGTAACATATCTCGAATCATCGGAGGCTAAATAAACATAAGTTGGCGCAAGTTCAAATGGTTGGGCAGGTCTGTTCATTGGTGCTTCTGAACCGAAAATTGCCACATCATCTGCTGAAAAGCTGGCTGGAATTAATGGAGTCCAAGTTCTCCCTGGTGCAACGGCATTCACTCTAATACCTTTATCAACGACATTTCGTGCCAACGCTCTTGTAAAACCAACATTTGCAGCTTTTGTAGCAGAATAATCAATCATTTGGCTTTCTCCGGCATAGCCTACGATAGAAGCAGTCATAATAATAGAGCTTCCTGGCTTTAGATGAGGTAAGGCAGCACGTGTCGTATAAAAGTGTGAATATACATTTACTTTAAAGGTATCATCGAACTGTTCGTCTGTTACATCTAATAAGCTATCCTGTTGAAATTGAATGCCAACATGATTTACTAAAATATCTAAACGGCTAAAGTCTTGGATAGTTTTCTCGACAATTGCCACTGCTTGTTCTTTTTCCCTTAAATCCCCTGGGAGCAACAAACATTGACGACCGAGCTCTTCCACGCGTTTTTTGGTTCGATTTGCATCTTCATGCTCATCCAGATAAGCAATCGCAACGTCTGCCCCTTCTTTAGCAAATGCGATTGCTGTAGCTGCTCCAATTCCGCTATCCCCACCTGTAATCAAAGCAACCTTTCCTGTTAATTTTCCACTTCCCTCGTATTGAGGGTTTTCTATAATTGGCCGTGGATTCATTAGTCTCTCTAAACCAGGCTGCCGTAATTGACGCTGTTCCGGTACTGTAATCGGAATATCCTCAAACCGGGTAATTTTCCCATAGTTTGGTTGTAGAGGATAATTAGAATGATTCATTTTATACCTCCCGAAAAAATTAGTCTCATTACCATATGCTTATGGGGAATAGGCGTGATTAGTTTAGGTAAAGTACTGGCTCATATAAGAAAAAGCTGAATAGGGTAAATAAGAGTAGCAGGATGGAGGGATAGCAATGGAAGATAACAGAGTAGATGGTGTGGAATTACTTCTAGTAAGTGATACTGATGAAAAGGTCCAGATGCAATATGCAGATAATCCTTATACATGGTCCATGTCATTAATTGGACCAAGACCACCATATTTTTGTCACCCACGCGTAGAAGCTCATTATCCACTAATCTAATATAGAAATGCTCAATTATAAAGCTTTTTTGTTTTTGGACAATAAACTTAAATGTTTTTTAAACTAGATGCAGGAAAAGAACCAGTATCAAATGAAAAGCCAAGGAGACTGTAAAAAAACCCGGACTGATCTTTCAACTTAGTCCGGGTTTGTTATTCATTTATGCTTTTTTTCTACGCATTCCAAACCAGCCGGCACCAATTCCAATAACCAGAAGGGCCAACCCAATGAACATAAAGTTCATGGAGTTTGTAGCAGTGTTTGGAAGTTTATTTTTTGTGTTCGGTTTCGCTGGTGTTGGCTCCACTTTTGTCGGTGTTTTGCCGACATTTTCATTCTTTGGTTTTTCTTTGTCTGTTTCTTTTGCTGGAGGTGGCGAAGTGTTATTACCTTCTTCCTCTTCCTCATATGGTAAAGTAGATACTTCTATAAAGTTAAAGTCAACAAAATCTCCATTAGCGTCCAAAGCAACTATTTCAATTGAATAATGGGTATCTGCCTCTAAACCCTCAAACAAATAAGTTGTTTCTTCCAGTATATCGTAAAAATCCCCATTTTTACCTATTATGTAGGAAGTAACTTCTTCTTCGCCGAGGTAAGTCCATTTAACTTCAATACTGTCTGAGGTAACGTTCGTTACATTTATTTCTAGATCACTAGTCTCGTAGAAATCCTCTTCATGTAAATAGACAGTAACATTTCGTTTTAGAAGCTCTTGGAGAACTTCGTATTCAGGAGTACCTTCTTCAAAAGAAAGACCATCAATTCCAAATAAGGTTACATCATTTAAGAATGGAAGTTCAAGCAGTACACTTATATCAGTAATATTTGTGTAGTGTAAATATAAAGTCTCTAAATCTTTCATACTACTGATGGCGGAAATATCTGAGATAGGATTTCCAGATAAATCAAGATAGTAAAGATTTAAATTTTTTATTACACTAATATCTTTGATTTTGTTATTTGCTGCAGATAGCGAAACTAAGTGTTCTAGTTTTGCAAGCGGCATTAAGCTTTTTAATTGGTTATCACTAATATCTAAGTCTTCTAAAAAAATAGCTTTTTCCAGACCGGCTAAATCCTTAATGTCGCCATTATCTCCAGTGTATAAATAGTCCAGACGTTCCATATCAGATTGATGGATATCCCGTTTGGGTAATCCTAATTGGTTACGGATAGCTTCTGCTAGTGCAGCGTCCTTAAATGTAACAATTTCTCCTGTTGGAGCAGGTAGGGTTTGAGCCATTTCCATGGTATCAAATAGGAAATTGCCTTTATTATCGTACATTTCCACCTTTATGACATAATCTTTTTGAGCCTGAAGGCCAGTAATCGTTAACCAAGTCTCTTTTGTTTTCTTATAAAGTTTTTCATTTACATAAACATGGAATGTATATTCTTCCTCATATGCATCCTCATTCTCAAAATAATATCCCCAGCTTAAAGTGATCGTCGATTCAGAGGTACTCTCTATCCAAATATCAAGTGGCTCGATGTATTCTTCATCAAACACATCAATATAAACCCCAGCTTCTGCCCACTTCTTTAATAGCAAGAAATCCGCTGAACCTTCTGAATAGTCTATATTTGTTCCCTCTAATGTGATAGTAGATATATGGTCTAAATTTTCTAAAGCCTTTAAAGATGTAATGCTTGTATTATGCAAGAATAAATTCTCCAAATATTCCAGCTTAGAAAGAGTGTCAATATTGGAAATTGGATTGTCATTTAACCATAAAGTATTTAACTTCGTTAGACCAGCTAACGGGCTAATATTTTTTATTTTGTTTGTATCTAAATCTATATGCTCTAATTTTGTTAGACTAGCTAAAGGTTTAAGATCTGTAATCTCGTTATAGTAAAGAGTAAGGTATTTCAAGTTTACAGCTTTTTCTAATCCACTAATCTTCTTAATTCCATATTCCGGAGCGAAAAGGAAGGTTAATCCTTCTAAATCACTTTCAAACAAGTCACGGTCAATATGGAGATTTTCTTTAACTGCCGCTTCTAAGTTTTTATCAGGAAAGCTAACTATCTCTCCTCTTGGTAAAGGGAGAGTTTTAACTTGGATCGTTTCTTCCAGAAGTACTACCTTTTGCGAATTAAGTGCTTTAACCTTCACTTCATAGCTAGTTTCAGGTGTAAGTCCTGTAAACTCATATTCTGTAAATCTTGTTCCATCCCTTTTAACGAGCTCTTCGTTTAAATACAATTCGTAGGTCGCTATTCTTCCAATCTGCTTTTCTGCATATGCAAACCAAAAAACAGTAAAGGAATTTTCGTTTACGAAAAACTTGTCCAAATACAACTCACTTTCATATGCCACACCAGGTACATCGAGTAAGCTAGGAGCAGGGGAAGGTAACTTAGTTGGGGTTGTCTCTTCCTTAGCGGCTTCGCTAGTTTCGTTTTCCAGGTTCGTATCTACTTCTACTACAGGTTCTGTGTCTGCCTCAACCTCTGTTAAATCAGGATTGTCCTCTTTTGTTGCTTCTTCCTCAAGAGGTGACGGCACAGTCGCATTTATGCTGTTGCTTGTAAAAGATTGCTCGTCCACAGTCCAGGAGATGCTGTACTCTACAGGGGTTTCTTTTTCTACAGGATCTATGTAACTAAATACCTGCTTGTTAGTAGAGGATTGATCAGTATTCACGTGTGCCGTGATAGTTTCCGATTCCCCGTTTTTTAGTACTGAAAAAGTTTGAGTGAGCTTTGTTAAATCTGAATTACTCGTTGTTTCCCATTCCAGAAAGACTCCATTCTCTGTTTGCTCTGCTTTTGTTAAGAGTATGCTTGCTTGAATGGTCGCTGCTACTTGTGTGCTCTCTTCTGTCGTTTCTTCTGTAGTCTCTTCTGCAAACGTAACAGCAGGACTCACAAGTGAAAATAGTAGTGCAAATACAATACTTACGTTTAGCCAAAAATGCTTTTTCAACTAAAACAATCCCCCGATTTCGCATGAAATTTATTACCCAACAAATTAATTATACTCGCATTGTTCGATTTAGAGAATGGATTTTTCTAGATTTTTTTAAAAAAATTACCAAAATAAACTTGCTATTTTTTGGAGTGGTTGTAAGGGTGTTTCTTCGTTTTTACATGTATACATATTTTTTAATAAAGGAAGTAAAACAAAAGGGGGGAGGGAGATGGAGCAATTTTTCTATCTGTTATACTTGGCGGTTGTATAGGAAAAGAAGTAACAACAGTAGCCACTGGAGTGGTAACTTTTCATTTAAAGAACATCTAGTGGAGTTTTGAGTGATAGTTAGAATATGGAATATTGATGCCCCCGAAATCAACTTGGACCAGCTTTCACAAAGTAATATCGTTTTTCAAGGAGCAGTAGGGAACCCGAAGTTTGTGTGAAATCATATTTCTTTATGAGGATTGCTTGGTAAAATTAGGAGGGGATTCGAACGGGTCGTAATCATTCGTCCTGCCAAGCAATTGATAGGCCGCTGTGTCATCCATAGGGTTTTGATCTTAGGTAGTGCAATATGAAGCACAAAACTAATGGGCATGAGCGTAAGTGGAATGAAGCACAGGATTTGTGTTATGAAGGATAAGAAGATCATTAATAACTACTTCTTGATAGTGATTTTATAAAAAGGCCCTCATACTAAGCATAGTTAGTAGAGGACCATACTTCTTTAAAAAAGAAGGTATATTAAAATTTAAAGGTTTTTGAGGAATGATTTATACGTCATACCCGTTAGGATTGTTTTTCTGCCATTTCCAAGAGTCTGCGCACATTTCATCTAGCCCTTTTTCTGCTTGCCATCCGAGCACATCTTTTGCTTTTGCAGGATCTGCGTAACACTCTCCGATATCACCTGGTCGTCTTTCTACTATTGTATATGGTACTTCATTTCCAGAAGCTTTTTCAAAAGCGTGAACCATCTCCAACACGCTGTGGCCTTTTCCTGTTCCAAGATTAAAGGTGTCTACTCCCTTGCTCATCATTACTTTATCTAAGGCTTTCAAATGCCCCTTTGCTAAATCTACGACATGGATGTAATCACGTACGCCTGTTCCGTCAATGGTGTCATAGTTGTTACCAAAAATTTGAAGCTGTTGCAGTTTTCCGATTGCTACTTGAGTGATAAATGGCATCAGATTGTTGGGAATACCATTAGGGTTTTCTCCAATACGACCGCTTTCGTGGGCTCCGATAGGATTAAAGTAACGTAATAATGAAATGCTCCACTCGGAATCTGACACATGAAGATCACGGAGAATCTGTTCAATCATTAATTTTGTTTGGCCATAGGGGTTAGTTGCACTTAATGGAAAGCTTTCTGATATCGGTACACTTTCCGGTAAACCGTACACTGTTGCAGATGAACTAAAGACCATGTTTTTTACACCATGTTTTTGCATTACTTCACATAAATATAAAGTGCCAGTGATGTTGTTTTGGTAATAAAATAACGGCTTTTCCACGGATTCTCCGACTGCTTTCAGACCCGCGAAGTGGATAACAGCCTTTATGTCGTGATTGCTAAATACATCATCTAATCTTTTTGGATCCAATAAATTAAGCTCATAAAAAGGAAAGTCTTTTCCTGTAATTTCCTTAATTCGTTCTAATGAAACAAGATTACTGTTTAATAGATTATCTACGACTACAATTTCATAGCCAGCATTCAATAACTCTACACATGTGTGGCTACCAATGTATCCAGCCCCGCCTGTTACTAGTACTGCCATCCTTTTTCCTCCATTATCCTTCTTTTTTACCATAGTAGCATAATTGAATTGCTTGTACCATGAAGAACTTTTCTTTCTATATAAAAAGGCTATTTTCGCAACTTTGTTGCTTTTACGAACTTTATTAGATACTCGTAATAATCGTTACTGTCGTGCTATTTTCCTGCCATTTTGTTAAAGTCAAAAGCACAAGTTTTCAATGAACATACCGGTAAAAAGTCCAGAACCCATCTTTTTACCGGTTACTTGTAACAATTAGAAAAGCGCCTATAATAAATAATTTAAATAAACATTTTGTATAGTTATGTTAACAAATTTTGAGCTTATTCAATGTTATATTAGACTAAAAAATATCTAAGTTCAACTAGCAGTAGCTAGCAGCATCCTGTATAATATCCTCAACTAATACTTGGTATTGTTTAGACGCAAACTTTTCTGCTGAAAGGTAGAGCAAGAAAAATTTGTTGTAACAGATGAAACAACTATTTTCAAGGAGTAGTCGAATGAAAAACAAGAACACCTTGTGGAGAGCCCTATCCTATGTGGCAGTGGTTAGTTGGATGGCACTTATTTTTTTTTTTTCTTCCCAGCATGCAGAACAATCAGCGAACTTAAGTGGGGGGATAACTCATTTTATTAGGGAAGCTATCCAAAAATTGGCGCCAGAAGCTGATTTGAATATGGAATCTCTGAGTTATTTTATTAGAAAAAATGCTCATTTTTTTGCGTATATGATTCTTGGGGTATTGTTAGTTAATGCGTTGCGAAGTACTGGAGTTAAGTTTTGGAAAAGTATATTATTTGCATTTACTATTTCCGTACTCTATGCGATATCTGACGAGATACATCAACTTTTTGTACCAGGAAGAAGCGGGCAGGTAAGTGATGTTATCCTTGACAGTGTTGGGGCGCTTGTTGGTATAGGAATTTACACGTTAATACTTAGTTTGAAAAGGAGCAAGAGTTAATGGGAGTACTTGACAAAATCCGAAGATTAAAATTTCCGAATAAGTGTATTAATATTTTTTCGGAATAATTAATAATTTGTAACAATCATCTATTCCTCTATTATTCATGTTAAACTATTTGGTGTTTGGCGCAAAGGAGGAAGAGCATGAAAAAACAAATAAACGAAATCTACTGGATTCGTGCTGTTGCCTGTTTAAGTGTCGTTTTTATCCATACTTTGACAAGGACCTTCGGTAACTTTGATTTACCAGTTTCTACAAAAGAAATAATGAAAATTGTACAAATATCTTTGATGTTTGCTACACCTATGTTTATTTTAATTTTCGAAGTAATTCTTGGTAACGCATATTGGAATCGTTTACCAGATAAATTTTTCCGAAAACGATTTTTATATCTATTTTTACCTTACCTTTCCATACCATTTTTGTATGGAATTTATGAAGTAGTTACAACTAGCACCACAACAAACTTCGTACTAAATAAAACCTTAACTAATATTCAGTACGCTTATTGGCATGGTTATTTTATCCTGATTATTTTACAATTTGTTTTAATCCATGCTTTTTTTGTGAAATTTCTAAAAGGTATCCCTGCTTGGATAATGCTAGTCATTACATTAATAATTAATGCAAGGTACTTGCATACTGCTAATTTCAATTTTGATCTGATGCCTCCTATTATGCATGAATGGTATTCACTCGTACGCGTACCATTTTTAGGTTGGATATTTTATTTTACGGTTGCTTATTATGCAGGTAAATATTTAATTCAAATTAGGGAGAAACGTAAATGGGGATTTCCTGTAGCAATTGTTGCAAGTGGAATAAGTTTGTACTATGTATTGAATAATTATAATACTGGTGCTTTAACTCAAATCTCTTCTGTTCGCTTTGATATTTTGTTTTATACTGTTTCATTGTTTTTTGCCTTTTATTATTTATTTTCATATACCAAAACTGTGCCGAAAAGTGTAAAGTTTATTAGTAAATATTCTTTTCCCATATATTTGCTTCATTATATTGGATTTGATATTATCACTCCTTTTTTATCAAAAATGAATATGGGGTTGTTTATTATCCTTCTTTTTGGCGCTGGAATTTTCATACCAGTTGCTATTGCTAAAGTTTTCAACTGTTTTCCATTTGGTAAGTTTATTGTAGGACATTTAAGAAGTTCTCCAATAAAAGAGAAGAAGGAATACAGAGCAGCATAAATTAAATTAATGTTAAGGAATTTTAAAAAATATTAATATTATTGAGACGCATTCAATTAATGAATGCGCCTTTTTTTGATGTGTTAAGTGTACTTTTAACACTATTAAAGTTTATTAAAAGCAGGATGGTACGGTAATTTTCTGGAGCTGCATCCAGTTAATACAATTTCCCCTGTCTATATAAGACTGTCGATAGTTTCATGACGGAATGGATGTAACAGTTTTGTCTTAACGGATATGGGTCTCCAAAGAAAACAGGGAGGATGGTGTCCAAAGTAGTTTTCATTTTCTCAAGCAGTAGCTTGAATACTTGGTCTTCTGTGTAGAATTGGGTTTCCCTTCCTTGTAGCCATTCCAAGTAAGAAACGATGACTCCTCCGGCATTTGCAAGAATATCGGGAATAATAATAACACCTTTGTTACTCAAAAACTCATCTGCTTCACTTGTGACAGGTGCGTTTGCTCCTTCTACGATAATGCGTGCTTTTAATTTTTCTTTGTTAGCATCGTGAATTTGATCTTCAAGAGCTGCAAGTATTAGGACATCCACATCGAGGTAAAGGACTTCATCTCGATTAAGTACTTCCCCTTTTAAACCAGCTTCTCTTAATTGTAGTTCAGTGGTTGGAAGTTCCCCGCTATTTAAGGAGACGAATTTTATAAGGGCCGGGATATCCAGACCATCTTCATGAAATAGAGTAACATTTCGGTCGCTAACTGCTACCACTTTATTTGAAAGCTGTTGGCACTGGTAAGCCTCTAATGCGGCTACAGAGCCAACATTTCCAAAGCCTTGGACAGCTATTTTTAGTGTGTTACTGTCATAATTTAAAGCGGTTTTAGCAAATTTGTTGTTAGAATCTTTAAGTAGGTTTCTTTGTTGTTGGATAAAGTCGTGCATTAGGTAACGGAAGCTGAAATACACTCCTTTTCCGGTCGCTTCCCGGCGTCCGAGGGAGCCACCATTTATTACACTCTTTCCTGTAAAACTTCCTTTATAAGGCTTGCCAGGGTGGATACTTTTATATTCTGCCATCATCCAGTCCATCTCTCGTTCGCCAGATCCCATGTCAGGTGCAGGGATATCTTTGTCTGGTCCGATTATGTCACTGAAATATTGGACATATTTTTTGCAAATTAAATGAAGCTCTTTTTCGGAATAGGAACGAGGATCGATGATGATACCTCCTTTTCCACCTCCGAATGGGACATCATGTAAAGCGGTTTTCAACGTCATGAGAGATGCAAGGTTAATGACTTCATCCTCATTTACCGATTCATGAAAGCGGATACCCCCTTTATAAGGCCCTAATGCATTGTTATGTTGGACCCGAAGAGCAGGGATTCTGACGACGCTTCCATTTTCAAGAGCAATTCGCAAAAACGATTTATGTAAATGGTTTGGTGTGGATAAAATGGCCCCAAGTGAAGTAAATGCCTGTTTTCTAGCATTGCCTTTCAGCTCAGGTAAAAAAACAGTGTCCTCTAATAGTGCATCTAGAGATTCCTGGACAATGAATCTTGTCTGACTTGCCATTAAAAAAAGCCCCCTTATTATCTGTGTGTTTCATATCAGTATAACACAGCGATAATAGGAGGGCTTTTTATAAGGTTTGATGGATATCTATCCATGAAGGATTGCCGTTTATAACGTATCAAATGCTATTTTAAGTACCTAGTTTTCTTAAATTTCCAATTTTGGGGCATTTATTTTCCGTTTCAGTGCCTTATTCCCTCGTATTGCCAATTCGCCTAGTTTCATTGGGTGCTGAATGCATAACCGTTGCGACCAGAATTCTTAACCGAATAAAGTGCTTGATCTGCTTTGCGGAAGAGCTGTTTTACCGTTACACCATTGTCAGGGTAAGTGGAAATACCGATGGAGGTAGTTGTCTGAAATTGTTTTCCTTGTACGGCGTATGGTTGGTCTAATGATTGCAATAGTCGGTCAGCAACTTTAACGACCATTTCCATGTCCTCGATATCTTGTAGCATGATAACGAATTCATCTCCACCAATTCTTCCTACTACGTCTTCGTTACGAATACAGTTTGTAAGTCTTTTGGAGAATGCAATGAGCAATTTGTCACCAGTTTCATGACCATAAGTGTCGTTTATCACTTTGAAGTGGTCACAGTCTAAAAAGAGCAAGGCAAGCATTTTGCCGCTTTGTTCGGCTTCTTTTATTGCAGCTTCTAGTCTTTCTTCCATAAATCTGCGATTAGGAAGTTCTGTCAGGCTATCATGATAGGCTAAGAAGGTGAGTTGCTCTTGAAGTTGCTCTCGTTCAATTTCAGCAAGTCGTTGTTCAGTTATATCTTGTGCGATTATGTACATTCCTTTTAGGTCATCTTTCACAATAATCGGAACATGAGTAACATTTAGATACAACGCAACACCATTGGCATTTTTCGTGCTTAAATCGTAATGGATTGCCTTACCGTTCATTTCTATTTTTTGCTTAGGTAGCTTCTTAGTTATATAATCTAAGAAGGAGAATCCAATAATTTCATTTTTGGAGAAGCCTATAATCTGTTCGCAAGCATCGTTTCCATTTACAATAATGCCATCTTTGTTTACCATGATTACGGCGTTTCGGTGATAGGAGAAAAGTGATTTGTAAGCCTCATTGCTTTCTTCGAGCTGCTCTTCTAATTCTTTTAAATGCTCAATGCTGCGATAAATCATAGAAATAGCTACCACTTGCTTTTCTTCATTGAAAACAGGGGAGTAGCTAATAGAAACCTGTATTGGTTCCCCGGATTTCGTAAGTCTTACCGTCTCCATAGATGGGACGGAGATTCCTTTCAACAATGATTCCCATATTTTGTTTGCTTGTATTCTTAATTTTTCTGGAATAAATACCCCGTTACTCCAATTATGTCCAATTAATTCACAAGCTTCCCAACCAAAATGCTGGACAAAAGCCTCGTTTATTTTCAAAATTATTCCTTTAATATCTAGAACTAACATAGCATCGACCGTATTTGTAACAAGTGAATCCAAGAAAATGTAGTCCTCTACTCGTTCTTTTAGGTGATTTATATTTTTGGTGATGGCCAAAACATATGTTTTGTTATTATATTCAATACATGTAAGGCCAGTTTCCGATGCCGGGAGGTCTGCAACGAAAAGATTCAAATCTGAATATGTTACAGGTTGTTTTGTTTCGATACATTTTAAGTAAAATGGGTATAAGGTTTGAAACACTGAAGAAGGAAGTACCTCCCTTAGTTTTCTTCCTATCATATCAAAATCGAGTTTTGTTTGAGCAGAAGCATTTACTTTTGTATACCATAACTCGTTATTTTTCCACTCTACCAGAAAAACCATGTCGTCCATTTGACCGAAAAATAACGGAAAATGTTGTTCTATATTCATCGAATTCCTTCTTTACTCATGAGATTGGGGTAAAGGATTTTTAATTAATAGTTTTTTTAGACTAGTTGAGCTGGCACTTATCTTGTGAAAAGATGGTAACAAGTAACCAAACAAGAGGTAGTGAAAAAGCATGGGATTTGTCCAATAGTCTTTTTATTATAATTAGCTATATTATACCAATTGTAAAAAAAATAAAAAGATATTAATATGTTGTTATAATATGTAATTTTAGTGAAATATTTGATTGGAGAAGAGGATGGAAACTTTAAACAATTGGGGTAAACAGCAAAATAGTCACGAAAGTTCGTACAAAACTCATTTGCACCAAGATGAACTTTTTCATTCTATCTTTCATCATCATCCACATGCCGTTTTATTTTTGAACGCTCAAGGGGACATTGTTAGGAGAAATAAGCAGGCTACTATACTCTTTGGCTATAAAGCAGCTGATATTTCTGGTGAGTTTTTAAAATTTATCCCGCCTAACAGTCATAAAGATGTTTTAGAAATTTACGGGAAGTCGCTACATGGATTGACACAGCATTTTGAAACAAAAATCATACATAAGAATAAATGTATTATAAATGTACGGATAACTAGTGTGCCAATTATCGAAGAAACTAAAGTAATAGGAACATATCTAATAATCCAAGAAAGTGAAAATGGAACCGAAGAAAAAATAGAAGCTGAATCAAAAACTATTTATGATAGCTTAGATCTTGGTATTTGGTCTTATAGTCTTGAAACGAAATCTTATTTATATTTCTCCGATGGAGTAGAACGAATTACAGGATACTCGCTTATCCAACTCTACAGTCAAGATTTTGAATGGAGTAATCTCATAGTAGAAGAGGACTTAGAGAGATTTCATCATCACCTTTCAATTGCTTTTGAAGGACAAGAGGTAGTACAGGAGTATTGCATTCAATTGCCAAGCAATATATTAAGATGGGTTAGAATGCAGGTAATTCCATTAAAGAATGATGAAGATAACGTTTTAAGTGTTCATGGTGTCATTACGGATATAACGGATTATAAGCAGCTGTTAGAGAAAGTTAATCATTTTGCCTATCATGATTATTTAACCGGACTACCTAACCGCAGACTATTGAATAAGGCAATGGAAGAGCTTATTACTAAACATGTCGATAGTGGCACTGAATTTGCAGTTTTATACATAAATCTAGACCGATTTAAATATACGAATGATACATTAGGACACTCCGTTGGAGACGCCTTATTACAGGCAGTGGCAGGACGATTAGGTACGTATAAAATGCAAGGTCATTTTGTTTCAAGAGCAAGTGGAGATGAGTTTATCCTACTTTATCATGGCAAAAACTTACTTACTAGAATAAAAGATATTGCTAAGGAACTCATCGAAACATTGAGAGAGCCATTCTATGTAGAGGATTACGAGTTGTTTCTTACAGCATGTGTTGGTGTAAGCGTATTTCCGATAGATGGTGAGCATGGGAATACATTGTTAAAGAATGCTAATATTGCTCTTTATCGGGCAAAGGAGCTTGGGAAAAATTACTTTGAAATTTTCACGCCCAGCATTAGCGTGAAAACATATCAACAGTTTACACTTGAGCGTGATATGCATAAGGCAATCAAGGAGGAGCAGTTTGAGGTTTATTTTCAACCTAAAGTGCATAGGGATACATATGAAATTGTTGGGGCGGAAGCTCTTATCCGTTGGAATCATCCAGTTTGGGGCATGGTTTCTCCGGGTGAATTTATTCCTCTTGCAGAAGAATCAGGCATTATCAATGAAATTGGTGACTATGTAATGGAAAAGGTACTGAAGCAACTAGGTTCTTGGAAACGACAAGGGATGCCACTCGTACCAATTTCGATCAATGTAGCTCCGCAACGGTTTTTACGTAAGAATTATTTCAATATGGTCAAACAAACCATTATTAATTATGAAGTTAACCCTAATCTTCTAGAGTTGGAGATTACAGAATCTAGTTTTCTTCACAATTCGGAAGTCGTCTTGAAGATGGTACAGGAATTACGGAAGCTTGGTGTGAAAGTTGCGTTAGATGATTTTGGAACAGGCTATTCCTCGATGACAAGATTAACAGAATTGGAAATAGATATTTTGAAGGTGGACAGGTCTTTTGTTAAAGATGTCGAGAGTAATCGAAAAAAAGCAGTTATTCTAGAGTCCCTCATCATTATTGCCAAAGAACTCAAAATGGAAGTGGTGGTGGAAGGAGTCGAGACGGAAGCTCAATTGAAATTTATGCAAGAAAAGAAGTGTGATATTATTCAAGGATACATTTTTAGCAAACCAGTGCCTGCATGGCAGTTCACCGAAATGCTGGAGACTAGAAAGCTGAGTCCTAAGACGCAAACTGAAAACGGTACGGAAGTTGATAATAGAAAATACTTCCGTATCGAGCTTCCTTATTCTATTAAGGGAGAACTAACGATTAAGAGAATGAAGGATTATGAGGTGAATCTCGGATCTACCGCAATAGTAATTGAAAACATCGGCCCTGGTGGCTTGCGTTTTTGCTCCCGAATGCAATTTCCAGTCCAAGATGAGCTTATTCTTTCTGTTTCATTCCAATTGCTTGGTATAACAAAAACGTTGGAATGTAAAGTTGTTTGGAAAAGCGAATTGGAAGAGTGTTATTTTCAGTATGGGGTAGAATTCATCCTTACTAAAAACGAAAGAGCGGATGTAAACAAGCTCCTTAATCATACGGCCATCGAGTTGAGAGATAGCCATTATTTGCCGAACAGCAATATGATAAAAGAAACAGGGGAAGCATTTTTGTAATGTTGTTTATCTCTTCCTAAATATGTCAATACTTTCATAGGAAGAGGTGGTAAGTATGTTCGATCAATTACAAGAAGGCATCAGAAAAAATAATAAAATAGAATGGCAATATTGGTTAGATAACGACATATTTAGTTTAAAATGGTGGATTATTGTTTTAATTAGTGTGGTCTTTTTATTAATTTTTTTAGCTTTAATTGATAAACAACGAATCAAGCTTATAAGTATTGCATTTTTAGTGACATTTATTTTAGTTGCCATTGTAAATGAGGGGGGATACTTTTTTGGACTATGGAGTTATCCTCATCAGTTTGTTCCTTTTCTGAAAAATGTAAATGCCGTCGATTTCCTTACAATTCCAGTCATTCTTACCCTACTCTATCAATTTTTTAGTAGGTGGAAGTACTTTTTAATTGCTAATATTATCGTTCTATTATTAATAGCGTATGTCGCTGTGCCGCTCTTTGTTTACTTTAAATTTTATGTATTATATAAATGGAACTATACATTATCTTTTGTTACTTTATTCATTGTCAGTATTTGTGTAAAAGTAATGGTTGATTGGATTAACAAACGAGCTAAACAAAGTTATTAGATTTTTCTAGAGTATCCTTGGTTATATCGACCAGAGGTACTCTTTTTTTGTCGATTTCGTTCGACTAACCATCAATCCTGTACCCCAAACGAATCAATTTTGTTGCCCTAAAAAGAAAGTAGGTCATCATATAATAAAAGAAAGCGTTTACAACGGGTGGTGTAGAGAAAGATGGAAACGAAAGTAGAGCCGATAGTAGAAAGTACATCAAATAGAATAAAGCTACAGGATGTCAAAGGGGATCCAAAAAGAAAAGCTAGGTTGAAAAGCATATTAACTTACGCAGCGTTTGTAGGTCCAGCACTTCTTTTTTTCATTGTTATCCAAATCATTCCGTTTTTAATGGGTGTATATTATTCTTTTACCTCTTGGAATGGAGTTAGTTCGGTTGTTGAGTGGGTTGGATTGGAGAATTATAAGAGAATATTCACAAATGATGATGTTTTCTTTAATTCGTTCATGTTTACAACGAAATTCATGTTTGCAGCAGTAATAATAAGCAACGTTATCGGGTTCGGACTAGCGCTACTGTTGAATGCAGCACTAAAAACGAAAAATATCCTCCGTACTGTTTTCTTTATTCCTAATGTCATCGGAGGACTATTACTAGGGTTTATCTGGCAGTTCATCTTTGTTAGAGGATTTGCCTCTGTTGGAGAATGGACTGGATTATCCTTTTTTAAACTACCATGGCTTGGTGATGAAACAACGGCATTTTGGGGAATTGTCATTGTTTTTGCTTGGCAAATCTCCGGTTATATGATGATAATTTATATTGCTGCCTTACAAGGTGTCGATAATTCTTTACTTGAAGCGGCCAGAATGGACGGTGCTTCTAATATTACCCTGATAACGAAAATTATCATTCCGTTAATTTTACCAGCGTTCACCATTTGTTTTTTCTTAACCATTGCAATGGCATTTAAAATATTCGACTTAAACTTAAGTTTAACTGGCGGTGGCCCATTCAATTCCACACAATCAGTGGCAATAAACATATATCAAGAAGCTTTCCAAAATAACCGTTACGGTTTAGGGACAGCAAAAGCAATTATCTTCTTTGTTGTAGTCGCAATTTTTACTACTTTCCAGGTGATGGCAACCAAGAAGCGGGAGGTGGAGGCATAATGGATCAAAAGTATACAAAGAGGATATTTTTGCTTGAAATAATAGGTATCCTACTTGGTCTCATATTCCTGATTCCTTTCTATTTTGTGTTAATTAATTCTGTAAAAAGCTTTAGTGAAATATTAATTGATGCTGCCGCACTACCAACTGAAATTCTTTTCAGCAACTATGTGAAAGTGTGGGAGATTATTACATTCCCACGTGCTTTCTGGAACTCACTCGTAATTACAGTACTGAGTAATATTGGGATTGTCATTATCAGTTCCATGGCAGCTTGGAAAATGGTACGGACACCAGGGAAATTTAGTAAAATAATATTTGTTTTAATTGTGTCCGCGATGGTTATTCCGTTTCAGACAGTTATGATTCCATTGATGAAGCTTGGAGGGGCACTTAACCTTATTAATAGCATCCCAGGTATCATCATTATGTACTTTGGTTTTGGAGTACCACTGTCACTATTTTTGTATCACGGTTTTGTAAAAACGGTCCCATTGGAAATTGAGGAGGCGGCAAGAATTGATGGCTGCAGCCAATTTGGAGTCTTTTGGAGAATTGTCTTTCCTCTTCTGAAGCCGATTACTGTGACAGTAGTCATTCTAAACACACTTTGGATTTGGAATGATTATCTACTACCATTGCTAGTTCTACAGGCACCTGAGCTAAGAACCATTCCACTTGCGACAAGCTCTTTCTTCGCACAATATACGAAGCAATGGGATATGGGACTGGCAGCGCTTGTACTTGGTATAACACCAATCATTGTGTTCTTCCTATTTTTACAAAAGCATATCATCAAAGGCATTGCAGCTGGTTCCGTAAAGTGATACAAGAGATTTAAAATTTTTCGTAAGTAATCTTTTGCATAGCTACAGCCCTAATAGTGGTCTATGTAAAATTACTATATAATTTTTAATCAAAAACAAGGGGGATTAACAAATGAAACGAATCGTACTGCTTTTATTATCGTTGTCATTGGTGGTTGGAATTTTCGCTGGCTGTTCCAGCAACAATACAACTGGCAACAGTAACAATAACAACTCTGGGGATGGAGATGTCGTCACATTAAATCTTTTTCAATTTAAAGTAGAAATTGCCGACCAAATGGCAGCTATGATTAAAGAATTTGAAGCAGAACATCCAAATATTAAAGTGAAGCTAGAAACAGTTGGTGGTGGTGCGGATTACAGTGCCGCACTAAAAGCTAAATTTGCTTCTGGAGAGCAACCAGATATTTTTAATAACGGTGGCTTTAAAGAACTTGAACTTTGGAAAGAGCATTTAACAGACCTTTCGGATGAGCCTTGGGCAGAGCATGTCCTTCCAATTGGGAAAGTGCCAATGACAGACCCAGATGATGGCAAGTTATATGGTATGCCAGTAAATCTTGAAGGTTATGGTTTTATCTATAATAAAGACCTTTTAGAGGAAGCTGGTATTACAGACCCTCCTAAAACAATCTCTGAATTAAAAGCTGCTGCTGAAAAATTGGATGCGGCAGGTATCACTTCATTCTCTGCTGGGTATGCAGAGTGGTGGGTTATCGGACAGCATTTATTAAACCTTGCATTTGCACAACAAGATGATCCGGAAGCATTCATTGCTGGACTTTATGATGGATCTGAAAAAATTGCTGGAAACAAAACATTTAAAGAATTTCAATCTGTGTTAGATACAGAAATCAATTTTGGAAATGCTAATCCGTTAACAACAGATTACAACACGCAAGTAACTCAATTTGCAAGCGGTAACACGGCGATGCTTCAACAAGGTAACTGGGTAGAAAATATGATTTATGAAATCAACCCGGATATGAACATGGGCTTCTTGCCGATCCCTGTGAATGATGATGCGGATGCAGACCGACTGCCAGTTGGTGTTCCAAACAACTGGGCAATCAATAATAAAACAAAGCATATGGAAGAAGCGAAAACATTCTTAAATTGGATGGTATCTTCTGATACTGGAAAACGTTTTATTACAGAAGAATTTGCGTTCATTCCTGCATTCGATAACATTGATCCAGAAGGTCTTGGTGATCTTGGTCAATCTATCCTTGAGTACTCTACACAAGAAAAGACAGTACCATGGACTTGGTTCATGTGGCCAGACGGTGCTAATAAAGAGAATGCAGCAACTATCCAAGAGTATGCTGCAGGCAGAATTGATTATGAAACCGTTCTGGAGAGATTCCAAACAACTTGGGATAACTTAAAATAAACGTACTTTAATGACAGTCATTTCGGATATCGAATTGAAAAATACTTTCATGGGAAGCATGTCTCTTTGCAGACATGCTTTTCTGTTATAATCAATACAAAAATAAAACGCTTTGGGGGTGGGTCATGTTCAGGAAAAGTATCCGTAATAAATTGATAGTGTTGCTGATGATTATTACGATTCTTCCTTTTGGCACATCCATTATTATTACATATTACCAAACGAAGGAAGCCTTCAAGGACCTTGTCGTTCAGGAGAACAGCAATCTTCTTTACCAAGGCAAGGTAAATCTCGAGAACTATTTAGGGGAGCTCAATAGTTTATCACTATCACTCTATAATAATCCAGATTTTATTAACTACATGCGTGCCCCAAATAAAGAAGATAACTATTTAACGATTGGAATAGTTCGGAATGTGCTACAAACCATCCTATATGCAGAAGATAACATTACTCGTGTCCAGATTTCTTTTGCTGAAGAAGATAGAGGCATCATCGCCTCTAAGCGATCTACCGTCGTCTTCTCAGAAAGGATAACAGACAAATACGAGAAAGAATATAAACGGGCAAAACTCAGTCCGTATAACTTCCACATCGACACTAGCCAGCTTCAACAGGGAAGTAATATGCTCTATGTCCACCGTGCCCTTACCAATGTTCCATCTAATAAAGTACTTGCTTACATCACGCTTGAGGTTGGGACAGAAAAAATATTGGAGCTTAGTGAAAATTTATTCAATAGGCAAACTGAAGAGCTGTTTATCCTATCTCCAACAGGGGATTTAATTTATAGCTCCAATCCGGTAGTTCTTCAGAACCGTGAAGAACAGCAGTGGATTGAGTCCATCATGAAGTCAGAAACGGAACAAGGCACAATGGAATGGGATAGTGGAGAGTTTCAAGGTGTTATGATGTTCGACCAGACAGAACTTGCAGCGGGTGGATGGATACTAGTCAAGCGTGTGCCGTATAACACATTATATGAGAACGCTTTTTCTGTAACTAAAATAAATATCTTGTTCGGTGTAATTGGCTTATCTCTCGTAATTTTAGCATCTTTAATTGTTTCTTTTAAAATAACCAATCCGATTCGCGTCTTGCTGCAAAATATTGAACAAGTAAAGGAAGGAAATATGAAAGTTGAATTTCCCTCGTTTGGAACAGACGAAATTGGAACTTTGGGGTACCGTTTTAAACAGATGGTAGAGAGGATTAACTTGCTAATAAACCGGGAGTATAAGCTGGAAATTGAAAATAAAAACAATCAACTGAAGGTTTTACAGTCCCAACTCAGCCCTCATTTTTTGTATAATGCGTTACAATCTATTGGAACCTTGGCATTAAAAAATAATGTTCCACAAATCTATAAGCTGCTTACGGACCTTTCCAAAATCATGCGTTACGGAATGAACATGGATGAGGATATGGTTTCTTTAAAAAGGGAGATTAACTATTTAAAAGCTTTTTTACTGTTACAAAAAGAACGATTTGGGGAAAATTTTGATTATTCCTTTCTTATAGAAGAACAGGCACAAACGATAAAAATTCCTAAAATGATCTTACAACCGATTGTAGAGAACTATTTTAAGCATGGCTTCGATACACGAAAAGGTGTTGGAAAAATTGAAATAATAGGTAAAATGAAAGTAGACTATCTTATTCTTGTAATCAAGGATAATGGGGCAGGGGTAAGTGAAGAGAGACTTAATGAAATATCCTGTCTTTTAAAAGAAGGTAAAGCATCACTAAAAGGCGAAGAAACAAATATCGGCTTGAGAAATATTCAAGCACGTTTACAGCTTTATTATCATCATTTAGCTGAGTTGAAAATGGAAAATCATAAAGAAGGTGGCTTTATGGTTACGATTAAGCTACCGCTGGATGTTGGGGGTGAGGATGCTGAAGGCAATCATCATTGATGACGAAAAGCACGTAAGGGAAGGACTTCAACTCTTAGGAAGTTGGATGGAATTCGGAATTGATACGGTGTTGGAGGCGAGAGATGGAGAGGAAGCCATCATGCTGATAAAAAAACATCGTCCAGAGATTATTTTCACCGATATGCAGATGCCAAAGCGGGATGGAATCAGTCTGTTAAAATGGATTGCTGAATCAGAGCTAGAAGCCATAACCATTGTGGTAAGTGGGCATGATGATTTCAAATACATGCGAAACGCAATTTATTATAAGAGCTTTGATTATATTTTAAAGCCAATTGATCCAGATTTGCTCCATGAAACGTTAGAGAGGGCTGTGGAAAAATGGAAAGAAGAGACCTTGCATAAAAGGTCTTCTGGCGATATGGAAACGATTCCGTTCTTATCTGATGTTCCTTCTTCTAATATGCAAAAGATAGCAGAATATTTAAGAGTCCATTACCAACAGGATATCACCCTTCAGGAAATGGCGGACCGTTTTTTCATGAGCAGGGAACATATTTCCCGAAAGTTTAAGCAGGAATATCAAGAAACCATTACAGATTATGTAACCCGAATCCGAATGGAAAAAGCGAAAGAGCTTCTGGCTAATCAAAGTCTTAAAATCTATGAGATTGCTTATCATATCGGATATCAAAATGAAAAATATTTTAGCAAAGTCTATAAAAAACTTTTTGGAATCACTCCCAATGAGTATCGAAATACGTTAATGAAATGACAACGATGAGGTGAAAAGAATGCGGAAAATTAAAATGGGTATTATCGGAGTAGGCGGAATTGCACAAAATCGTCATATTCCGACCTTTTTAAAAATGAAGGACAAGGTAGAAATAGTTGCTATAAGTGATGTAAATGAGGCAACGGCAAAGTCGGTAGGAGAAAGATTTGGAATTTCACAAGTTTATGCACACTATACAGATATGTTCCCAGAAGTAGATGCAGTGACCATCTGCACACCAAACAAGTTTCATGCGGAAATTTCTATAGGAGCACTTGAAGCTGGACTACATGTATTTTGTGAAAAACCAATGGCCATGCGTCCTGATGAATGTGAAGCAATGGTTGCGGCAGCAGAAAAATCAGGTAAGCTATTAGCCATCGCCTATCATTATCGTTTTATGAAAGAGTCAATCGCTGGTAAGCAGCTTGTTACGCAAGGAGACATCGGTCGCCCTATGGTTGCACGTGCAAAAGGAATCCGTCGTCGCAAAGTACCGGGTTGGGGTGTATTCACAAACAAAGAATTACAGGGTGGTGGAAGCTTAATAGATTATGGCTGCCACTTATTGGATCTATCCCTATGGCTTTTAGGTAATCCAAAGCCAGTGGAAGTAATGGGCACCTCTTACAATGAATTAAGTAAAATACCTGGTCAAGTGAACCAATGGGGGAGCTTTGATCATACAACATTTGAAGTGGATGATCATGTCACCGCTTATATTAAGTTTGAAAATGGAGCTTCGATGCTTTTTGAAACATCCTGGTCTGCCAATGTTAAAGGGGACGAAGAAGCTGTCAGCATTTCTGGTGTTGAAGGAGGAGTGGATTTGTTTCCTTTTCATTTCAACCAAGTTAAACATGGTATGCTCCTGAATTCGGAGGCTGACTGGCTTCCAGGTGAAGACGATCCAAGCCTGCCACAAGCACAGAATTTCATCAACAGTTGCTTAGGATTAGAAGAACTTGTAGTAAGGCCTGAACAAGCAATGCAAGTATCTTTCATCATTGATGCAATTTATCGCAGTAGTGAAACAGGTAAGAGCGTGAGTTTATAATAGGAGTTAAGTCACTACTCCAGCGCCTTGATCAGCCCCTCGATATCGGATTGATAAGGCGTTTTTCAAGTTATTCCTGTAATGGTTTGTTCCCTTGACCTGGGCTTTCATCACTTATTGTATCCTCCACCCTTAACGAACCATCCTTCATCACACGTTTATCATACACATCTTCCTCTTCAGATTGCGCCATCGAGAATGGTTGGCCATGGTGATAAAGTAACGCTTTTTCTACTTCTTTCTCGGAAGATTTCTCTGCATACCTTTTTCCATTGTTTGGTGTATCTTTATCATTTGTGACAGTGGCCTCATTGTGAACAGAGGTAATCTCTTCTTCGGCATATTGATTAGACGGATCACCTTCAAGTAGCTGTTCGTCAAGTGGAATATTTCCATCAATATGAGTATCAGGTAATGGGCGATTAACAGATGTTTGCTTGGAACTATCTTTATATTGTTCTTTAGGATTGGTTTTAAGATTTGGTTCAGCGTGTTCATCCTCTAGCAAGGCATGTTCTGATTTTGTTGAGGAAATGTGCTTCTGCTTAGAATGTGCATCAATCAAAATAAGAATTTTTCCTACTTTCACATCAAATTCATAACGATAGGCTTCCTCTTTGCTAATCCCTTGCTCCATTAAGGTGGTGGCTACACTTTTCGTCTCAGGAGTCAAAAGACTTTCCGCTTTAACAGGAGTACTTATAGATAGTTTATTTTGGTTTTCTGTATACATTTTCTTAGAATCACGAGTTATAGGACCTTCTCCCAATTGCTCAAGTACCCCGCGTCGGTCACGAATCACCCAAATCTCCTCTGACCGGTACCCTTCATTTTTTAACCAGTCCACTTTTTTCATAGCGTCTTCTTCCATTAGATAAGAACCAACCATTTCTTTTTGTTGTTTCTCCATGTCATGTCCTCCTTAAGAGTCCTATTTAGTCTTACACATACCCGGAATGGACGAAGGGGTAAACCAAACAAAAATGAACAACACCACAGTACTAGAAGCAGAGATGTCATTCATTTTGGATGGTTTAATATTCTTTTACTATAACAGTTGATAAAGTTGATTCAAAATCGAATCGCTGTATCCCTTGGGAAACTTGACTTTCTTTTCTTTTAATCAAACGTTTGTTTTAAAAAGGCTTTTTTCTAAAAGATTGTTGCTAGTAATCGGTAAAAAGTCGGGTTCTGGACTTTTTACGTGCATGTTCATTGAAAACTTACTGAAACTAAATGCAGGAAAAGAGCACGACAGTAACGATTATTACGAGTATCTAATAAAGTTCGTAAAAACAACAAAGATTGCGAAAACAGCCTTTTAAAAAAGCTATACTTCATATTGTTTTACACATTAATTAGGGGAGAAAGTGATTGCTGTCAGTGACCGATCCTGTAGCTCGACACTTTCTATATTCTGATTCGGTAAGGTAATATGATTCACTTCCAGCAAATAAGTATGCTTGCCTGGAAGAGGTACGATATCATTCCATGTGATTTTGGTTGTATTCATTATTGTTTTTTCGCAATCGGGTTGTCCAAGCTGATTAATCATTGCAAAGCTTTCACTTGTTATCGGAGTTGATTTCCTCATAAGATAATATTCTACAATAAAACTATAATGTTGTTCCCTACCTGTGAGAACAAAGGTTTCAATCATCGAGTCCAATTTTACCATCGTATTTGGGGAAAACGTCGTTACTTCAAGTTCAATAGCGTTTGTGGGAGTATCCGGGGGGATGGTCAACATTTCATCAGATTGGGTAAAAAAAAGTTTCGGTTGTTTTTCGTTTTCTTGGTTTGTTTTGGAGTCACAATCACACGGTACCCTACATCCGCAGCTCTTTCTCCATTCAAAATATAAAGACATTGTAAAATGCCTCCTTTAAACTGACTATTACTTTCATAACATATGCTTGTCAGAGTTGTTTGGAGAGGGTATGAGCCTTGAATATCACATTATTTTAGAAAATTATTGCTGCAAACTTGCCCCCCTTCCATCATTCCACTGAAAAAAAGCTTTATTTTCTTGAGGAAAAAAAATAGCCGCCACTTACTTCTAAGCAGCAGGCCAATTTCCTATTCATAATCAACCATACAATTCTTGATATATTATTGCCTTTAATGCAAGGAGCTCTTCATCTGTAAGCTTATGTTCAAATGTTTGAATTAGCTCCAACACTTCCCCTTCTGTCATTCCATTGGCCGCTTTCGATTGAATCTGTTGCATTTCTTGTAGGCTGAGCTTCTTCATAACGAGCCTTGTAGCCTCTTCTCTAGTTTGAATAGGAAGCTCAGTAAGATCAGCATTTGCCCCTTCTTGGATATACTCCTTTAATGCAGGGGAACTGTTAACATACTCTCTTGCAACTGCTAGATCGTTGTTTTGAACAAAATCGTTTTCTACATATTCTACTGCTTGATCTTCCAAATATTTATTTACTAAATAGTATCCAGTGAAACCAACCGCACCAAGGATAATAGTAGTGATAAACAATCTTTTCATGAATCTCATAGTAAACACCTCTTTCCCATCCAATATATAAAAGATGAACGGTCTTGGCAAATTTGATAATAGTTTTAGAGATTTTTTATAATTGATAAGATGTATTGACATATTTCTTGCTAATTCGGGAATATATATAAAATATTGCTTGATTTTTTGGGATAAAATAGTAAAATTGTATTATATTTTGAAAGTTTTAGGCGGGTGAAATCATGAATATGAAAGACTATAGCAATATTAATAGTAATGATGAAATTATAAAATTGCTCCAATACGCATATCAACAAGGTATCGAGAGAAAAGATATTTCAATGATGGAGCTTGTCGACGAAATGAAACAAAAATTGCAGGTATTGATAAAATAATAATTTAATAGACTACTACTGCACACTTCTTTTACAAAAAGGAGTGTGTTTTTTTGCTAATTTGTTAAATGAAATAGGAAAGTTGACTATTCACCTTAAAGTATAGACAATTTTTATGCCTTAAGCATAAGTTCTATATGACTTAGTATGGAAGTATGTTAGAATGGATTTCGTTGTCTATTTTGAATGAGTATCAAAAACGAAGAAAATATATATTAGGTGATTATATGATTGGAAGAAATGATCCCTGCTCATGCGGTAGTGGAAAAAAATATAAGAAATGCTGTGAAAAAAAGCAGGATAGTATGGAAAAAGTACTAGAATCTGAATTGGTGGGCTTACAAGTTGAAATTATGAGATATTCCTATGAAAAATATAGGGTTGAGCTTGAGTCGGTAAGTGCCAACTATATACATAAGTATTCGATGAATGAAATGAAGCAAGAAGCGTATGAAGAATTACTTCATTTATGGTATATTTTCACAGGTGAACGAGAAAATAATCAAACCATTTTTGAAGAGTTTCTTGTTGCAAATGAAAATAAATTTTCTCGTCCGCTAGTTAAAGAGTGGGCGCAAAGCTGGAAGGTGGCCACTCCTTCTATCTATAAAGTAGCGAATATTCGTGGTGAAGTCTATACGATGGAGGACTTCTTTACGAAGGAAAAAGTGAAAGTTACCTATATAGGTCGGGAAGACACTTTAAACAAAAACGAGCTAGTGGTAGGGATGTTTGTTCCTTACCAACAAGCAAACGTTGTATTTATGTCCACTTTTGAACGGGGAACGCTTGAAGCTATCCGAATAGAAGAAAAAATAGGGAGAATGTTGGAAGGCTTGGAATTGAACGCTTCTTACGTACGTGAAAACTTCCCACAATTAGCTGGTCAAGTTATTGAGTTTGAACTGAGTGAAGAAGACGTCCAAGACCTTCCAGTCCAAGATGAAGCACAAGGTCAAGTATTGGAACTATTTACAACAGTAGCCAAAAAAAGAGGCTATCCAGCAAAACTTCTAAGTTTTGCCCAAATGCTTTGGTCCATTTATTGCATGAAAGAAAGCCCGGGCATCCGAAATGTGCAAAACTATGCTGCAGCACTTCTATACTTTTTGGATACACACTTCATGAAAGAGCAGTTGGAGACCCAAAAAGGGCTTGCAGAGGAATTTGGGATTTCACCAGGTAGTGTTTCAACCACTTATCGAAAGTTAGACGACTTACTACAACCTGTCCTAGAAACATTTGCAGAAGATATTGCAGAAGCACTTAACACTTAAAGGATAAAAGCATCTACACCTCAAGTAATTTGAGGAGCTAGATGCTTTTTTGCTGTATTAATAAGTATAAGTTTTGACTTAAGTCAAAGTTTGTACGTCGCTGAACGGGCGCCTTCCGCATTTCGGATTGTCTAGCTCCAGCGCCTAGCCCCTCGAGGTCATAAGCCGAGTCGTCAAGAAGGTAAAACCCAACCTTCTCGCCGCCTCGTCTTATGCTTGTCGGGGCTGAACAAGGCGCTTCCGCTTTTCGGATTGTCCAGCTCCAGGCGCCAGCGACTATCAAACTTCCCTCGCCTCCTTGCGATAAGGCAACATCGAATCGCTAGCGCTCTTCGTGTTTTCTTTATCTCATACGGCTCAGTCCAGTTTGTACGTCGCTGAACGGGCGCCTTCCGCATTTCGGATTGTCTAGCTCCAGCGCCTAGCCCCTCGAGGTCATAAGCCGAGTCGTCAAGAAGGTAAAACCCAACCTTCTCGCCGCCTCGTCTTATGCTTGTCGGGACTGAACAAGGCGCTTCCGCATTTCGGTGTATAATTTTTCCTTTTTGGTACATCCTACTACCATATATGGTGAGGGAGGTTTGCCGATTTGAAACGTATAATATTGATGTCGTGTGTTTTCCTGGTGTTTTCGATGTGGGTATCCCTATTTCCTTTCCAAGTGGATGCTACTCCAAAAGAAAAGGAAGTCGATATTTATTTAGATGAGATAGGCTGGACTAGGGAGGATTTAAATAATTATTTTCGGTTTTATGAGGTGACGTTAGAGGATTTTCGAGATATCAACCATCTGCGAGAGGAACTTGGTACTCCTATCAATGAGGATAACTTGCATCGGATGCTAGTGCGTTATGATTTAACAAAAGAAGAGCTAGAGATCTTGCTATCTAAAGTTGGGGAAAAGGTTCAGGATTATACGTTTCTAGAGGATCTTGAGATTGCTGTAGACTTTTATATGACTCATGAAGAAGAGGTTGCAAGAGCAGAAGATTTCCTCGTATCCATGGGATTTAAAGAGGAAGAAGCCCAACAGATATTTGAACATATATTAAACCTTCCGAAAGACGTATTGGCAGAGGAATTAGAACGGTTAAAAGGAATGCTTGAAGAGGAACCGAATTCAGTAGAAAAGATTTTTGCACTGTGGTCTGAGTTTATGGACGTTTTTCATGTGAATGCTGACCTACATATTAATGATAATGGCCAAACAAGAATAACTCAAAATGAACTATTACAACCAGGGTGGCTAGAAGGAAAAGAAATACATTTAGACCTTTATAATAAAAGTGGTACTTTTTTAGCCTCAGCTGTGATGGACGAACAGATTGTCACACCTACTTATGTAAAAGAAACAGGAAGGGAATTAATTCATTTAGGCCAAGTAGGTGTAAGAATGAGTGATGAACTTTACCATAACCGTATGCCTGATACTGCTTCTTTTTATGGCGTTGCAATGCTAATGGGACTTAGTTTAATGGTAGGTGCCATTATTTTATATCAAAAGGATAATGGATTTTTAAGATGAAGCAGCATCTATTGAAATTAATGACTATCGTTTTGTTTATATCAGGGGCTGCTTTGTTTGTAGGAGGCGGCCTTTTGTATTGGAAAGGGTACTCAGCAATTGAAGAGAGAGCTAATGAAAAATTCCCAATTGAGAATGCGGGTATCGCTACTGATAAGTATGATCAAGGAGAGCAAATGGGTGACGTTTTTATTCCCCGCCTGAAGGAAGCTATCCCCATTTTCCATGGAGTTTCTGAGGATGAATTACAAAAAGGGGTAGGGTTTGTGCCGAAAAGCCACATGCCTGGTGAAGGAGGGCATATCGTACTTTCTGGTCATCGAGATACAGTATTCCGGAGATTGGGAGAATTGGAGATTGAGGATAAAATCATACTCGAATTCCAAGAGGGTACGTTTACCTACAAGATCAATACTATTCAAATTGTAGATAAAGAAGATAGAAGTATCTTGGTGCCAAAACCCCGAGAGGAATTAACGATTCTAACTTGCTATCCATTCCGCTATATTGGGAGTGCTCCTGAACGATATGTTATTAAAGCAATACCACTAGAAAGGAGTTAATCATTCCGGTTAAGCATATTCGCTCTGGAAACAAGCAAATGTGTTCGCAAAAAGAAAATGAGGCTGGGACAAAACTAAAGAACACAAACAAAAAGACGAACAATATAATGGCCGACAATAAATACCGCTATTGATTTCCGTGCAAGACTTCGCTTTCCGCGGGTGACCCGCGAGCCTCCT
>NZ_CAKJTJ010000039.1 GCF_917563925.1 Sutcliffiella rhizosphaerae | reverse complement strand
CTCCCGCAGGAGTCTACGTCTTGCCCTCCAATCAACCGCTAGTGTAATCAAAAAGCATATTTTTATACTAAAAAACCGAACATATTTGATCAATCACTCAAATAAGTTCGGTTTTGTCTTAGACTAAAACATTTTTGTCCCAGCCCCTTTAACATTATTTAATTCTATTGGTCTATTTTAAATGGGAAATCCTGCACATCTTTAATGTAATCCTGGATATTTCTAAAGGTGACCGTTGTTCCTCCGCTTGAAACAAAAAATCCCTCTTTTGAAATGACAAGACCTTCAAAAGAACTACCATGGAAGGTAACTTTTCCATTAGGAGCAATGAGTATTCCTGTCATTTTTAAGTCCCCACCGTTTACATTGATATCCCCTGTACTAATCACCGTTGCATTTTGGTAAGAATTTACCCACCTTTTTAATGAATTATCATAATAGCTATTGATCGAAACATTCCCACCATAATACTTCATGTTGTCTGGTTTGATTTGCTGGGAGTAGCCTTTCTGGGCAAACCACTGACTTGATTGAAGAGGTGGCATTTCAAATTCTAGGTTATCCGCATTCGGTGCATTAGGTATCGTTATTACTTTCTTGAATTTAGAAAGTAAAGTAGGACTCATGTTCTCTGGATGTGTTAGTGTCCCTTCATAAAAGACAGTAGTGTTATGACCTAAATTAGGCGTCCAGTCCAACGTGACATTCCCTTTTATATAAGCGTTTCCTTGAATATTCGCATCCTTTATATGGGCGTTCCCATCAATAAATATGTCTTTCTGGAAGGTTCCTCCTATTAATTGAGCGTTCTTCCCAATGAATAGCTTCTGGTGAAGGGTAGCATCTTTTAGAGTGGAATTACCTTTTACATAAACATCGCCATAAACATTACGTCCACCACTTTTTAATAGGAAATCCCCGTTTACATATATAGCACCAGGATTCGTATTGGAGCCTAACCCTGCGCCGCCTCCATTGAATTCGACGGTTCCATCTATATAAATATTTGAAACCCTGCTCAATGCTCCTCCATTAATTTTATTACCAAATAAATCCCCGAAAATAACCATTGTGGCGTCTGGACCAATCATCTGGTTTCCTTGGAATTCCAAACTTTTTCCATAAACAAACACATTCTCACCTACTAAATAATCATAAAAATTATCGGGATTCTCAGTGCCAGGGTTTTCGGTCCCAGGGTTTTCGGTTCCAGGGTTTTCAGTACCAGGGTTTTCGGTTCCAGGGTTTTCAGTACCAGGTTCTTCGGTATCAGGGTTCTCAGTACCAGGATTTCCAGGCTTCGGTAAAACTATATCTGTTACCACGAGTGAGGCTCTTCCACTAATAATAGTATCAATTTCAAAGTTGTTATTTTGATAATCCATAATAGTGAATTTGACGTTCAAGTCCTCGGAGGATTGAAAGGAAGCGCATGGATCTTCTTTAGACATGATATTAGTAGAATCAGAGATGGTAAGTTCATGAAAAGTTATATTGTCATTCGCTAATAAACTATCAGAGCAAAAGGAGTATTCATCTTGCTGGTGCTGAGCTCGTAAAGTACTGACCACGATATTTGCTTCTTGTCTTAAATTTATGTGGGATTGTGTCTTTTCGTTATAATTCATCGTTGACGCAAAAACACCAAAGGTTAATGTTCCTAAAAAGGTTAAGATACCTAAAGTTATTAGTAATTCTAACAGTGTTACACCCGATTCATCGACAATCTTTCGTTTTAGCACACAAGCTCACCTACTTTACTTTAGCTAGTTATAATGGAAATGGTTTTTTTAATTAATAGAAGTATATATATCCTACAAAACAGTAAAATCTTATGAAATTCTCCTATTTCTTCCTACAATAGTATTATACTAAAAATTAGGAGTTGGTATATTGTTTTTAATTGAAAATAGAGATTAAATGTACCCATGGAAGTTATTATTGAAAAAGTTAAGCTATATTTGAACTACAAATAATTGAGTTTTATACAATTGCCTTACAAATCATCTATATTAAGCAAAGCAATGTGTAAAAGAAAATTATTAGATAAGTCCCTACGTTGGTAGAAATATTCTTTTTCATAAAACAAGTGATTTTTCTAAAATACCTATTTTTAAACAAACGTTTGATCAATTGTTTTTTTCGTGTTGTGATGGTGGAAGTGATATCGCTTCGGGAATTATCGACTGTTTTTGCAAGGTATATTGATATAAGAAGGAGTATCAACTATGTTCTTATTAAAAACCTTATGTACACTAAAATCCCAACTAGACACTAATCATAAATGGCAGTCATCGGCCGTGAAGGAGAAATTCACACGGTTGGTTAAAGGTTTAATGAGGGTGCCGATAAAGAAGCAGAATAATTAGTATGTTCCTAAAGATTATGAAACATTTTTATCACATCACAACGGTGCTAAGCTGTTTGAATTGTATCTTGGGAAAACAAATGTTGGTGGAGGATTAATCCTTTATTCCTTTGAAAAAATCCGAAAAGTTCAGCGCTATTTACAGTGGGATAATGAGTTTTATCCAATCGGATATGTATATGAAAATCACCTGATGATCAAAAATAGCAGTGGTAGTCAAAAGTATATCTATATAGAATATTTAGAAAAGGAACCATTAAACATGAACTTTGAAACATTCTTGGACATTTTTATTGTTTCCAATGGTTCAAACTTTTGGGAATGGACCTAAATAGCAGTGATTTCTTCAACACCATTCAATTTGAAGAATGGTGTTTTTTGATACCATCTAAATCCTTGAAAATAAAACGCTTTCATATTATGATGAATACGTATTCAAAACACAGAAATTTCAGAAAGTTGGTGGAAGTATGGAAAGAATAGCTGTACTTGGTTGTGGGACGATGGGACATTCCATTGCCCTTAATGCGGCGTGGGTTGGGTTAAGTGTTAAGATGCAAGGTATTAGTGACTCTGATTTGGAGCAAGGATGGACTAATATGCTGAAAAAGCTGGAGGTTATGATTGATAATGGTGTTTTATCTCAAGAAGAAGCAAGCAAACTAAAGGACAACATCCAACTAACTACTTCAGTGGAAGAGGCAGTGAAGGATGCGACTTTTGTTATTGAGGCAGTACCCGAGGATATTGAGTTGAAAATCGAATTGTTTCATAAACTTGACGCTCTTTGTGCTCCAGATGTCATACTTGCAAGCAATACATCTGGTTTAAGCCCAACGGAAATTGCTTCAAAAACGAACGATCCAGAACGAACGGTGGTAACTCATTTTTGGAATCCAGCTCATTTAATTCCACTAGTTGAGGTGGTACGAGGTGAAAAGACTGGAGATGAAGCAGTTAAAAGATCTTTCCAACTTCTAAAGCTTATGAAGAAAAAACCAATTGAAGTAAAGAAGGAAGTGTCAGGATTTGTGGGGAATCGCCTGCAATACGCATTATTCCGTGAAGCGCAGTATCTGTTAGAGGAAGGCATTGCCAGCAAGGAAGATATTGATGATGCCGTTACATATGGAATCGGACGCAGGCTGCCTGTAACTGGTCCATTACTGTCAGCAGATATGGGTGGGCTTGATGTGTTCTCTGCTATTTCTGATTATCTTTTCGGTCATTTATCAAATGCAGGAGAATCTCTTCCAATTCTAGAGATGCTAGTTGCTGAACAAAAGCTCGGGGATAAGTCTGGTGAAGGCTTTTACAAATGGGATGAGGATTTTTCACGAAAATATAATAAGGAAAGGGAAGCTGAGCTTATTCGCTTTTTAAAAAAGGATTTAGCTGTGGAGGAATGTAATGAGGAATTTTCCGGATCTCGAGAATAAGTCGGTCATCGTGACAGGAGGAAGTAAAGGAATCGGTAAGGATATAGCTCTTTCCTTCGCAAGTAGTGGAGCAAATGTAGTGATAGTTGGTAGGGACGAAGACACACTCCGCCAAACAAATGAGGAGCTAATAAAAATTAACCCCAACAGCTTTTATGTATCCGCAGACCTTAATCAAGTTTCGGAGATTAAAAGAATGACAGAAACAGCAGTGGATTATATGGGATCGCTTGACGTGCTCGTTAATAACGCAGGGATTAATAGGGCTAAGCCTGCGTTGGAAGTAACGGAAGGGGATTGGGATCTGACCCTTGATACGAACTTGAAAGCAGCTTTTTTCTGTAGTCAACAAGCTGCTAAATATATGATTCCGAGTAGATCAGGCAAGATTGTTAATATAGCGTCCCAAATGGCTTTTGTCGGCTATTTTAACCGTGCTGCTTATTGTGCAAGTAAAGGAGGCATGGTGCAACTAACGAAAGCACTTGCGGTGGAATGGGCAGAATATGGAATTAATGTTAACGCAGTGGCTCCTACCTTTATTGAGACAGAACTAACGGAAAAGATGTTTGAGAATAAAGAGTTTGAAAGGGAAGTCTATAGCAGAATTCCACTAGGAAAGCTTGCTGAGGCAAGGGATGTTTCCGCAGCAACGCTTTTCCTTTCTTCTAATCTATCAAAATTCATTACTGGCGATACGATAAAAGTAGATGGCGGCTGGACTGCGATTTAAATTGAAATGGCATGTAACATCATTTTTGCATACGTATTCAAGGAGGGATATTAACATGGCAACAATTTTAAAACAGGGTAAAAATGACCAAGAGGTACAGGAAGCAGATGTAAAAGTGAGAGAAGCGGTTAGTGAGGTTTTGAAAAATATTGAACATAACGGTGATGCAGAAATTCGCAAGCTTTCCGAGCAGTATGATAAGTGGTCACCGGAGCAATTTAAATTAACTGACGATCAAATTCAAGAAATTATCGCGTCTGTTCCTGAGCAAACCATTAGTGATATTAAATTCGCACAAGAACAAATTCGTAATTTTGCGGAACATCAAAAGGCTGCATTAAAGGACATAGAGGTAGAAACATTGCCCGGTGTGTTCCTTGGTCATAAAAATATTCCGGTAAACAGTGTAGGGTGCTATATTCCAGGTGGTCGCTATCCGATGGTCGCATCGTCACATATGAGTGTATTGACCGCGAAGGTAGCTGGCGTTAAAAGAGTAATTGCCTGCACGCCTCCTATTAAAGGAGAAATTCCATCTGCAACAGTCGCCGCGATGCATCTTGCCGGAGCGGATGATATATATATTCTAGGTGGAATTCAAGCGATGGGTGCCATGGCAATTGGTACTGAAACAGTTGAGCCAGTAGATATGCTAGTTGGGCCGGGCAATGCTTTTGTAGCAGAAGCAAAGCGCCAATTGTATGGAAAAGTTGGAATCGATTTGTTTGCTGGACCAACCGAGGTGCTAGTCATTGCAGATGAAACAGCTGATGCGGAGATGGTGGCAACCGACCTTTTAGGGCAGGCGGAGCATGGGCCAAACTCACCTGCAGCACTTATTACGACTTCACAAACGCTGGCGGACGAAACAGTCGAGGAAATTGAACGTCAGTTAGAAACTCTTCCGACAGCTGATATTGCTGGTGTAGCATGGAAGGACTACGGATCTATTATTCTAGTTGATAGTCTGGAAGAGGCGGTTGTGGAAGCAGACAAATTGGCTTACGAGCATGTCGAGGTTTTAACGGAAGATCCGAACTACTTTTTAGAAAATATGACAAACTATGGTGCACTATTCCTTGGACCAGAAACGAACGTTGCCTACGGGGATAAAGTAATTGGTACGAATCATACGTTGCCAACGAAAAAAGCAGCCCGCTATACTGGTGGTCTATGGGTAGGCAAATTCCTAAAAACATGCACCTACCAGAGAACCACTCCTGAAGCGAGTGTGAAAATTGGAGAATATGCTTCTCGCTTATGTGACATAGAGGGCTTTAAAGGACATCAGGCACAGGCAGATCTTCGCGTGAAGCGCTATAGCAGTCTTGTAAATAAGTAAGCTTTTATCTTAATACGGAAAAGCACAATAAATTATACATTGAAATTTGTTATAATTTTTCTGTCTACGTACAGGCAGGGGGAACGACATTGAAACAAAAAAAAATAACAGCCATAGATGTCGCTCGTTTGGCAGGAGTATCACAAGCGAGCGTTTCTAGGGCATTTAGTAAAAATTCCAGTATCTCATTAAAAAAGAAGAAGCTCATTCTAGAGGCAGCAGAACAGTTGGGCTATCAACCAAATGCTATTGCAAGAGGACTAATCACCAACCAGTCCGGCATCATCGGTATAGTGATGCGAAACATCCAAAACCCATTTTATCCCGAAGTACTGGATAAGTTTTATGCAAAGCTTGCAGAAAAAGGGTATAAAGTGATGTTTATTAACTCCCATAATAACGAAATTTCTGATGATGAGGTGAGTCACTTAATCGAATACAGTGTAGAAGGAGCGATCATCACAGATACGCTGTTAACCTCATCTACTGTCCAGAAATTTACCCGAAATGGCATCAAGGTCGTTTTGTTCAATCGATATGATAATGATTCTATAAGTAATGCAGTTGTATGTGATAACGTCACAGCAGGAAAAAGGATTGGGGACTACTTATTGGAAAAAGGCCATAAAAATCCCGCATTCATCTCTGGACCGATGAATACATCCACAACTGTTGATCGATTAAAGGGATTCGAAGAGGCTTTAGCTGTTCACGGTATTAATTTCTTTTTGACAGAAAACGGATTTTATTCGTATGACGGAGGCTTTACAGCAGCCAAAAGATTATTAGAACGTGATCATACGATTGATGCCATCTTTTGTGCCAATGATGTCTCTGCTTTTGGTGCAATGGATTATTTGAAAACACAAAATATCCGAATTCCAGAGGATATTTCTGTTGTTGGCTTTGACAATGTAGCCATGTCTGATTGGGTGTCATATCACTTAACTACCTGGCATCAGCCCGTTGATAAAATGGTAAAGGACGCCATCCATCTATTGCTGGAACAGATAAACGGGAATGAAAATGCACCTATCATCCATAAAGTAGAAGGGCATTTGGCCGAAAGAGGATCAGTTATGGATAGAAGATGACATTTGTCTTATTTTGACTTTTTACACGGTAGAATTAAGTTTTGGAAGTAAAAATTCAGTTGATTAAAATGGAAGGCATGAAGACTCCGGCTGAAGGAAGGGACAAGGGAGACCTCACTTATGTGCATTTTGCGTCAGGGAGCCACCCAGACCACCCGCTTAAAGCGCAATGCCTGGAATGAAAAATCAACGGATTTGATACAGGTACACAAAAACGATAGACAGCCTCGAATTATTACCTCGAGATTGTCTGCAGTCTGACACCATTTCATTTGCAGAATGGTGTTTTCTTATACGTTAGAAAATGAAAACGAAAGGAGGAGTTTGCATGTCGTTATCTAAGCTAGATGAAAAGCTGAATATTCAACATGAGGAGCTTTTCCAAGTGAAAAATTGGATGTCGCCAAACCCTTATTTTATCCAACCAGGGAAGACACTAAGAGATGCTTCTGACATGATGGTGCAGTTTCGTTTGGATTGGTTACCTGTTGTTGATGAAGGGGAACTTCTGCTAAATTTGATTACTTCAAGAAAGCTTCTCCATTTTTTTGCACAAGGCAATGGGGGAGAGGAACAGATTAGCAGTATTCCAAAAGCAAGTTTAGCAACTGTCAGCCCAGAGGATTCTATTCTTGATGTACTTTCCTTGCCATATAATCAACTTCCAGTCATGGATAAAAGTGGCAAGCTAGTCGGCATCTTAACAGCACGGGATATTCTCGACGGCGTGTCCAAATATATGTATAAGCTGAATCAGCAACATTCTTCCGCAGCACTTGGAGCCATTTTGGAAACAGCGTATGAGGGGATTGCGGTAGTCGATGAAAATGGCATTTTGCAGGAATTTAATGAAGCATATAGCCGGTTTACTGGAATACGCCGTGAAGATGCGATTGGTCGGCATGTGACGGAAGTAATAGATAATACCCATCTTCATGAGACCGTAAAAACGGGATTTGCAGAAAGAGGCGTTCTTCAAAACATTCAAGGTCAAGATATGGTGGTCCATCGGATTCCGATTTGGAAAAATGGCAGGATTGCTGGCGCCATCGGGATGTTGATTTTTGAAGGAGTAACAGAGGTGTATAAAATCTATGAAAAGCTTCAGGAGAGTCAAACGAAGAAAGACGATTCCCTTACAAAAAAGAAGGAGAAAGATAGCCGGATTACACTAGACCAAATTATTGGTACAAGTGAGGGAATCATGGCGGTTAAGCGGCTGGCTAGAAAGGCGGCAAGAACCTCTGCAACGGTGTTGATAACAGGTGAAAGTGGAACAGGGAAGGAGATGTTTGCCAAAAGCATTCATCATCTCAGCCCTTTTTCAACCGGTCCTTTTATTAGCGTGAATTGTGGTGCCATTCCAGAGCATTTATTTGAATCTGAATTATTTGGGTATGAAGAAGGTGCATTTACTGGGGCAAGAAAAGGTGGCAAACCAGGGAAGTTTGAGCTTGCAAAAAACGGGACGATATTTCTTGATGAAATTGGAGATATGCCAGTGGTGATGCAGACAAAGCTGCTGCGAGTGCTTCAAGAAAAGGAAGCGGAACGAGTAGGGGGAGTAAAGAAAATCCAAATCAATGCAAGGGTCATAGCTGCGACGAACCGCAATCTAAAGCAAATGATTGAAAAAGGCGACTTTCGTGAGGATTTATACTACCGCTTGAACATTATTCAATTGCACATCCCTCCGTTGCGTGAAAGGAAAAAGGATATTCCAGTTTTACTGATCCATTATTTAAGAGAAATATGTGAGCGGTATCAGGTGCCCGCAAAAATATTTCAATCGGACGCGGTGGATGCATTTATCCAGTATTCCTGGAATGGAAACATCAGAGAGATGGTCAACACGATAGAACAGCTTGTGACACTTACGGATGGAAGAGTGATCGATTATCATCATCTTCCAGAAATGCTGAAAAGCAAGGAAGATTTTCAACAAAAGATAAACCAAGGATTACTTGAGGAAGCAAAGTCCATTGGAAACAAAAGAGAGTCAGAGTTAATTCTGGAGGCACTTAATAAGGCTGGCGGAAATAAATCCAAAGCAGCAGATTTCCTAGGCATTCATCGAACGACCCTTTATCAGAAGTTAAGAAAACACGGAATAGTATGAGGTGAGTGTAGTGTTTTCCCTGCAAATAATCTACAACTGTAGTGTAGTTGCTACATTTTTTGGAATTGAAACATATATATCATAGCCCTTCCATGTTGGCACGCTCCTTGCAAGAAGAATAGTGACAAAACAAAAGGGGTGGATATGAATGGAAAATATAGCGATTTTCCGCGCTCCAGAAGCTATTTTTTATAGCAGAGGCTCTCACAAGAAAGTGGGAGAGGAAGCAGCGCATAGAGGGAGTAAAGCTTTAATCATTAGTGATCAAATTATGAATCAATTAGGATATGTCGATGAGTGCAAAACGTATCTTGAAGCATCGAATGTTCAGAGTGTCATTTACCTGGGGGTAGCTTCTGAGCCTACAGATGATTATGTCGCAGAAGCACTTGAGCTTTTTGGAAAAGAACAATGTGATCTCGTCATTTCCGTAGGTGGCGGAAGTTGTATCGATACAGCAAAGGCCGTTGCTGTCCTCGCGACAAATGGTGGTTATATTGGTGATTATATGGGGGGTAAGAAGCTTGCGACGCAACGACCTATTCCTCATATTGCCATACCTACTACTGCAGGGACAGGCTCAGAGGCAACAGATGTAACGGTGATTACGAGTTCTTCCACTGATGTCAAAATGATGATCAAACAGCCAGCATTTATGCCAAATGTAGCAATCGTTGATCCGATATTGACCTTATCTTCACCGAGAAGTGTTACTTCGGCAACTGGAGTGGATGCGCTAAGTCATGCGGTGGAAGCCTATTTGTCCAGAAAAGCACATCCGATGACAGACAGCATCGCATTATCAGCGATGAAGCTGATTGTGGCGAATATTTTAACGGCATATAGTGATGGGGAAAATATCGATGCCCGTGAGGCGATGAGTTTGGGAGCGCTCCAGGCAGGAATGGCATTTTCAAACGCATCGGTATGTCTAGTGCATGGCATGAGTCGTCCGATTGGGGCATTATTCCATGTGCCACATGGAATCTCGAACGCCATGCTTTTGCCAGCAGTGTTGGAATTCAGTCAGGAAGCATGTGTGGATCGTTTGGCGGATATTGGCCGTATCTTTGAACCGGAAAATGAAAGCCCTTCCAATAAGGAAGCGGCAGAGATTGCGGTTCAATCTATTAAAAAACTGTGCTTACAATTAAGGATTCCTAACTTAAGAGGCTGGGGGATTGATGAGACGGCATTTAAGCATGCTGTAGCTAAAATGACAGCGGACGCAATAGAATCTGGAAGTCCTGCAAATAACCCGAGAGTGCCGACAGCGGACGAATTAGCAGAGCTATACCGCACTTGCTATGATTATCAGCTTGCTACAGAGGAAGAGAAAGTCTAACACGAAAAGAGGAAAGGGGAAATAAAGATGACTACTACAACAAACGTATTGAAAAATTTTATAAATGGGAAATGGGTGGATGCAAATACGGATAAGTACGAAGTTGTGCCAAATCCTGCGACTGGAGAGGAGCTTGCGCAAACGCCGATATCCTCTAAAGTGGATGTAGATATAGCTGTTCAGGCAGCAAAGGAAGCATTCAAAACTTGGAGTAAAACACCGGTGCCAAAGAGAGCAAGAACCTTATTTAAATACCAGCAGCTATTAACAGATAACTGGGATGAGCTAGCGGAATTAATTACAAAGGAAAACGGTAAAAGCTTTAAAGAAGCATATGGGGAGGTACAGCGGGGGATTGAATGTGTAGAATTTGCTGCAGGTGCGCCTTCCTTGATGATGGGGAAACAGCTTCCTGATATTGCAACGAATATTGAATCGGGTATGTATCGCTATCCGGTTGGTGTCATTGGAGGAATTACACCTTTTAACTTTCCGATGATGGTTCCGTGCTGGATGTTTCCGCTGGCCATTGCATGTGGAAACACATTCGTATTAAAACCATCTGAAAGAACACCTATCCTAGCTAACCGCCTGGCA
The DNA here is from genome assembly GCF_917563925.1 of Sutcliffiella rhizosphaerae. Lineage (GTDB taxonomy): Bacteria > Bacillota > Bacilli > Bacillales > Bacillaceae_I > Sutcliffiella_A > Sutcliffiella_A rhizosphaerae. Next base: position 19,048 of record NZ_CAKJTJ010000039.1, on the reverse strand, counting down.
GAGCTATTTACTGAAGCAGGACTTCCAGCTGGCGTATTCAATATTGTCCATGGTGCACATGATGTAGTAAATGGCCTGATTGAGCATAAGGATGTCCCTGCGATTTCATTCGTCGGTTCCCAGCCAGTTGCAGAATATATCTACAAATCCGCAACAGCAAAAGGCAAACGAGTTCAAGCTCTTGCTGGCGCAAAGAACCACTCGATTGTCATGCCTGATGCGGAGCTTGACGGTACAGTGAAAGAAATAATTGGGGCAGCTTACGGATCCGCAGGCGAGAGATGCATGGCATGCTCCGTCGTGGTTGCGGTGGATTCTGTCGCAGATAAGCTAGTTGCAAGATTAAATGAAGAAGCAAACCAGCTGACCATTGGTAATGGTTTGGATGAAGATGTCTTCCTAGGTCCAGTAATTCGCCAGGAAAATAAAGAGCGCACAAGCAGCTATATTGAAAGTGGAGAACAGGAAGGTGCTGCCCTTGTTCGTGATGGCCGCAAAGACGAAGCTTATCACGAACAAGGATACTTCATTGGACCGACCATTTTTGATTATGTCAATCCATCAATGAAAATCTGGAAGGATGAAATTTTTGCACCAGTCCTATCAATCGTTAGAGTGAAAAATCTCGAAGAAGCAATCGTACTTACCAACAAGTCCGACTTCGGAAACGGTGCATGCTTGTTTACTCAAAACGGCAGCAATGTTCGTTACTTCAGAGAAAACATCGAAGTCGGAATGCTCGGTGTTAACATAGGAGTACCTGCACCAATGGCTTTCTTCCCATTCTCAGGCTGGAAAAATTCCTTCTACGGCGACCTCCATGCCAACGGATCAGACGGGGTAGAATTTTATACAAGAAGAAAAATGCTAACTGCGCGTTGGTAAGTGAAAAAGAGCTGCTAAAATAATGGCAGCTCTTTTTTATGATTCTTCTTCTCTCTGTTTCACACTTTTGGCTACAATAATATTTTTAGCACAAACAGGAGAGAAATTCCCCACTGAGAAGGTAACACCAATCAATTTGGAGTTTGCTGTATGACTATTTTGAACGGTATGTCCAGTATTAATATTGGCATTTTGCGTCATTCCGTTTACATGCAGGTTATAAATATTTATTTGATTATACATTAGAGCCTCCGTTAAACAAGCATATGGGTTTATGATAAATTATGTAATCCTACACTGTTTAGAAATGGACAGTCGTGGAATTTACAGGTAGAAAATTCAACTAACATTTCGTATGTCTAAATAGTTCCTTAGATAGGGTAAATGTAAATTTTCAGAAAAATATGATTATTAGTTCCTAAAAGGATAATAAACGGCTTAGTCTTATCTATTCATTTTTCAAAAACCGACAGGAAACTGGCGTAATATGTAGAAGTTCTACGTGCAATGAAATAATAGCATGGAGGGATTTTGAATGAACAAGTTTTGGAAGATTTTAAGTTCAACTGCATTAGCTGTATCTTTATTGGCTGTGCCTACAATGAGTTCAGCACAACCGGGGCCAAGTCCACAGCCGGGAGATAACCTTCCTATTAATGGTTATATTAATTATGAAGAGCTACAAAGAAAATTAGCCCAGATTGCACACACGAGTAAAGGGCGAGTGAGTGTGGAAACGGTAGGCTATACCAATCAAGGCCGCGATATTTATAAGGCTACAGTTGGAACTGGAGATAAGGTAGTCCTCATTCAAAGCGAAATTCATGGAAATGAGAAAACAGGTACTGTTGCAATTCTAAATATCCTACAAAAACTTGGATCGAGTAACTCACCTGACGTTAGAAGAATTTTAGAGGAGCTTACTATCGTTGCTATTCCTATGTTAAATGCTGATGGTTCCGAGCTGGCACGCAGAGCAAATGAAATGGAGTGGGCAGAAGTAGTAGCAGCATTCCCGCAGCTTGCAAATGTATCACCGGCATGGAACTATTACAACACCCCTGGAATCTGGGATTATGATCAAAATCCAGGGTTTGATGTGAACCGAGATTTCAACCCAGATTTAAACTATGTTCCTCAAGCAGAAGACTTTCCTGGAAACTCCAGTGCGTATGGATGGTATATTACACCTGAGGCACAAACCTTAAGAGATGTATACAAAGAGTTGAAGTCAGAGTTTGGAAATGTGGATGTATTTGTCGACCTCCATCATCAAGGATTCCCTTATGTTGATGGTACAGATGATAGAGTAACCTTATCGATTTCAGGGAAATTCGTGACCGACCCGAACGGACCTGGTGGGGAAAAATACGCCGAATATGCTGATAATTTTAATTATGACTTCTCTAGACAGTTGAACTTGGCAGTATATGACGCCCTACAGGCAAAAGGGAATTCTGTATTCACCAATATCTCCCTTTACAATCAGAATATTGATTTGCCAGGAACCGCCCTTGGCTCCTTTGCATTAAATGGAAGCGGAACGGTCCTCTTCGAAATAAGCGGACAAACCCAGAACTTTGGACAAAAGATGAAAGGAATGCTCGTAAAAACTGTGGAAACGGGACTAATGGGTATCATTGACGGGGTAACGGATGGCTCGGTTCATGAATTAAACCCTGAAGATTATGAGGATATCCCGTTGAGTTCAAGAAATCCATCAGGATTATAAAAATATTTTGTAGCCGCCAATTTATATTGGCGGTTTTTGATTGAGTTATAACGGAACAATTTAGGGTGGGTATTCATGACTCACAATGATGATTTCATTCACGCAACGGCCAAATACAGGACTGAAAAGATGAGAATCGGAAATTAAAGTCCAGCAAACCCCAAATGCTGAACTTAAAACGTGAAAAAACACCAATCTCAGTCCAAAAAATCCTAAATATACAATTAAAGATGCCCACCTTCTTAGTACTTGCAAGTCTCCATTCCTCGTAAAAACATTATCGCAGCTCTGCGATAATGCGTAAATTCTCTATCTATCCTGACTCTTCCTATACCTCAGTTCTGCAAACTGTCCGTAGTTTTTAATTCCTAAAAGTTCGAGTTTGATTTGCTTTTCACTTTCTTTAAACAGAGGAATTCCTGATCCTAATATCGTTGGTGCGACGGTGATGATATACTCATCAATCAAATTTTCGTTAATAAAATAGTGTAGTAATTCTCCGCCGCCGACAATCCAAATATTTTTCCCAGGTTGTTTTTTAAGATTTTTCACTAGTTCCAATACATTACCATTAACAAAAGTGACATCTTCCGTGGCGTTTAAGGACGTATTTCGGGAAAATACATAGCATTCCTTTCCTTTGTAAGGGAAGTTATTTTGTTCGTAGTTCATTACCCAATCGTACGTTTTTCGGCCCATAATGATGGTGTCGATTGTTTCGAAAAATTCGGAGTATCCGTTATCCCCTTCGCCCTCCACTTCAAATAACCATTCAAGTGATTCTTCTTTGGTGGCAATATATCCATCTAAACTGGTGGCAATAAATAATGCGACTTTCCTGTGGGTATCCATAATTTTCTCCCTTCTTTCTTTTGATTTAACTTAAGTATAGAATTAATATATGACATCTATTGTCATATTAATAAAATAATTTCCAAAGGGTGTGTCTTATGCGTGCAGACCGATTGCTGACCATCATGATGTTGTTACAAAATAGAGGTAAATTAACAGTAAAGGAGTTAGCGAGCGAGGTGGAAGTATCAGAAAGGACAATCCTGAGAGATATGGATTCCTTAAGTTTGGCTGGAATACCTGTTGTTTCTGAAAGGGGAAAGAACGGAGGATGGAGGCTATTAGATAATTTCCGTAGTAAGTTAAGCGGATTAACAAAGGATGAGATGACATCGCTCTTCTTGATGCCTTCTGACGAATTGTTAGAAGACTTAGGGTTAGACGTTTTAGATGTTAGGCAAAAGCTGTTAGCTGCAATCCCAAATTTGTACCGGAACGAAGCAGAAGCAATGGGAGAAAGAATCTACATAGATACAAGTACTTGGAGAAATTCAAAAGAAAAGAGTCAGGCTCTGCAAAAGGTGCAGAAAGCGTTGTGGGAAAATAGAAAGCTTTCGATAGAATACCAGCAACCAGATGGAGAATTAAAGGAAAGATTGGTAGAACCTCTTGGCCTGGTAGCGCAGGGGAATAAGTGGTATCTTGTAGCAAGCAGGGAAGGGAATATGCGGAATTATAGAGTATCGAGGATTCAAGCAGTCAGGTTGAATGATGAATATTTTGAACGTCCAGAGGGCTTTCATCTTGCAGCGTATTGGTTACAATCGAAACGTGATTTTATTCAAAGCTTACCGAGCTATGGGGTGCAAGTGGAGATGGATCCTACTATCATAAATCGAATTATGTTTACAGGTAAGTTTGTGCAAGTGATGGACAGGCAGAGTCCGAATGAGAATCAGTGGGTACCAGCAACATTACAATTTAACGATTATCAGGAAGCGATACAGTTCGTATTAGGATTTTCTGATAAAATAAAAGTGATTTCGCCAGAGGATTTACCGAACCGAATTGTTTCCTCAGCGAAAGCTGTTATTAATTTTTATGAAAACAGAGATGAGTAGGTGATTAAATATGATAGATAGCCTAACGATGATTGGAAGTCGGATAAATAGAGAAAAAATCACATGGGCAGTAGGTGGTTCGCTGTTATTGTGTTTCCATGGGTTGATAGAGGACCCGAATGATATCGATCTTTTAGTAGACGAAAAGGATGCAACTAGATTAAATCAACTCCTTGCTGCCTTTGGAACTGAAAAAGTAGCAATAAGTAAAGATCCTTTCCGAACAAGGTATTTTTCTAAATTTGCAATTAACCATGCAGATTATGATATTATGGGTGGATTTGCGATCGAACATAAAGAAGGTGTCTATAAGTTTTCTTTTACGGAGGAATCTGTCGTAGAAAGTAAAACGGTTAATGGAATAGATATACCGTTATGTGCATTGGAGGATTGGTATATCCTATATTCGTTGATTCCAGGAAAAGAAGAAAAAGCAACGTTACTAGAGAATCATTTTATTACCACCGGAATAAAAAATTCTAATTTGTTAGCAAATGCATTGGATCAACCTTTGCCATCTGAAGTGAAAGATAGGGTAGTTAAATTATTGAGTTAATTATAAAAGGCTGCCAGCAAAAAATCTGTTCAGCCTTTTTTCATAGTTAGAATTGATTTGGAAATTGTTTAATAATGCCTTTTGACAATACGTCCGCTATAATAATCAGGTGGTCTACCCCTTGGTCAAATGTGGTAACGTCTTTTGCCCAATCCTTATTTAATCTTGCTAACACATCTGCTGTAACAAATTCTAAATGCATATATAGCAGTTTTTTCAATTCTTCATTGTTCCAATTTGGATTTGCAGTGCTGAGAAACTTAGCAATATCATCAGCATTTCGATACCAATCTTTATTATATTTCTTTACACTTTCTTGGTCGCCACTTTTTGCTGCATCTACAATTTTTCCTGCAATTAGGATATGCTCTTTCAACAATTCAGCCAGTTTATTTCCGGCATCCTCGCCATAATATTTTTTTATAGCATTTCCTATATCCTCTTGATTTCTCAATAATCTTTCTAGGACTACTTTTTGGTCCTCTAATCCAGCAATATCACTTACAATATAATTTCTTGTCCATATGGCATGGTCAATCCATAGTCTCCTTAAATCATCTTTAAGCTCGATTGCTTGTTTGCTCATGCATGAATTTTGTTTGCATTCATTATTTCCGGTTGCTTTCACGTCTAACGCTGTAAAGAAAAGAGAAAAAGCCATTAACAAAATGGTTAACTTCAAGCATTGTTTTTTCATGAGTATCTTCTCCTTTTAATAAAAGGTGGTTTTGTTACTTCATTTTTATTTACAGTAACAACAATCTTAAGGATAACCGCCTTATGTAATAACCTTGTTGCCCTTTTATTATTAGATTCAGGAAGAAATTTTACTCGTAAAATTGAGTCTCTTTTTATTCAGGTCATATAATATACAACAACAGTCAAAAAAAGCTCCAAGTCGGTCCGTATGAACGGAACTTACCTGGAAGCTTGGCATTTAATGAAAAGTTATTTTATTGGTTGTACTTCTGGTTGCTCTTCAGTTTGTTCTTTAGACATAAACCATCCTAGGACACCGATGAGCACAAGCACAGACCAGAAAGTAATTTTCCACGGAGCACCTTTTGCAAAGGACTCTGATAGGATCGCTAATTGTGGATGGGATAATGCATATACTCCAAGTTTAACCCCTACCCAACCTACAACGAAGAAAGCAGCGGTTTCCAAGCCTGGTCGTTTTTCAAGTAATGTAACGAAGTAACCTGCAGCAAATCTCATGATGACAAGTCCAATGATACCACCAGCTAAGATGACGGCGAAGTGTCCACCGTCTAATCCTCCGATTGTCGGCAAGTTTGTCGAAGGAAGCATAACAGCAAGTGCAACAGCAGCAAGAATGGCATCTACAGCAAAGGCAATATCAGCAAGTTCGACTTTAATAACGGTCATCCAGAATCCAGAACCTTTTTTCTTTTCAGCAGCTTTTAGAAGCTTAGGTTTTAATACATGTTTTTTCAATAAGTGATACGCGGCAATTCCGAGTAAATACAGCGCTCCTACCGCCTGAACTTGCCAAATGTGGACAAGGTAGGAGATGAGGAATAGTGATCCGAAACGAAATACAAATGCTCCTGCCAATCCGTAGAACAATGCCTTTTTTCGTTGGTTTTCTGGTAGATGTTTTACCATTGTGGCAATCACAAGGGCGTTATCTGCTGCAAGTATACCTTCTAAACCAATTAAGATGATTAGTACCCAACCGTATTCTAACAATAAGCCGATGTCCAATTAATAATCTTCTCCTTTAATCCTATTTATATTTTGTAGTTATTTTGAGAATCATGTAAAGCATGATTCATTTAAAAATGTGGTGACGGAAGTGAAAGTTTTCTCGGAGGTGAGTAAATCTCCAAAGTGATTGTAGACACTAAAAACAATTTGAATGTTACTAGAAATGTCAACCAAACTAATAATCTTATTTCATCTTTCAATTAACTTCTTTTTCTCCTTTAGTTTTAAGCGTGAATTTTTAGCGAAATTGGAGATAGGTTAGATGGCTTTTCCCTCCTTAAATATACAAAAAAACCTTTACCAATCAATTGGTAAAGGTTTAGAAATCTAGACATATATGTCCCTTTACCATAATGGCAAAGGTCTCGCAAACAACGTTAAGGTTGCCAGTTAAGCCGGTGATAGGTAGCTATCACGGATTGTCGACATAACTGTAAGCTACTCCCCTTTGGAGTATTATAAGCTCTTTATAGAGCAATAGCATTAACTCTTTTGCTATTAAGCTAATCATAAGATATTTTAAGTTGTATTGCAAGAGGGACAATTGTAAATATTTTGTGAACGAAAGGAATGACTTATAAAGGATTTTTCGTGTTTTGTGTCCATTTAACAATTTGAATGCTCGTTCCTTCATGCAGGTCCGAAACAATAATAAATTCATCCATCATTCTCTTCACGGCAGGTAAGCCCGCACCAAGACTGTTAGATGTGGTAAAGCCATCCTCCATCGCCTTATTTATACTGTTTATTCCAGGACCTTGATCGGTTACTACAATTAGAAGCCCCGGAACATAATGATGAATGACTTCAATGGAAATACTGCCGTACCCTGCGTATTTTACGACATTCCTAGCAAGCTCAGATATGGAAGTTGTGATACGTGTTTGGTCAATTAGGCTAAAGCCCATATTTTTTGCTGTTTCCCTACCTATTTTTCTTACTAAAATAATGTCTTGTTCACTTTTAATTTCTAAATGTTGTTTTGTTTCCATTATCATCCCTCCAAGGGGTACAGCACATATTTTCCATGAGCGAAGAGACAGGTGATAATAGAGACTAATTAATGAAAAAAGCCAAAGAGAAGGTAGGGAATAACACCTTTTCTTTGGCTTATGTCCAGTTCTATGCCTGGATCATTACTGCCGATATCATTTTTTAGGAGCAAGAATGAACACAATAATGCTTTTATCTATTTCAAAGTCCCAGCTTACAAATATATCTTTTATTTCCGTATTTAAATATTTTGCAAAAGTTGATTTATGTTGAAATAGCAGCTTTTTTTCAAGTGTCCGTTTCGCAACGGTTAAGGCTTCTACAAATCCTGATTCAATTAGCTGCTTTTCGATTTTTACAAGAATCCCCTCTCTTACAATTAGTAAAGTTCGCTCATTTAGAAGGTGGGAATAAATGGATTCTGGGGATTTCTCGGCTTCCTCACTAATAATATCTATTAATTCTTCTACATCGGTACTATGTTTATATGGATAATGAGATTTCTCATATTGAGATTCTTCTACCCCGACGAGAATCCCTGACCCATTTTCAAAAGACCAGTCATAATAGAATTCCATCACGTTGAAGCCAGTGACAGACGCCGTTACTGCCAGCATTTTGCTAGCTAATTTTTCCATCATTTTATCTCGTATTTCTTCGACGGTCATGGTGTGCCTGTCTTCTAGTAGTACCTGTTCAATTGGTGATAGAAAATTCCTAAGGTAGATGGTGACATATGGAGGAGCTATGGATACAAGTACTGCCTCCGGGCCTTTTCCGAAGTATTTTCTAAGGATTCTCCCAATTTCACTTGATAGCTCTGACTGCTGCGCTTTTACTGTCATTTTTTCCCCCCACATGAATCTAGTGTTTTTTTATCTAGCATGATAGGAAATGTAGATGAAAAAGGTTTAACTCTTTAATAAATGGGGTACATTAATTAGTTGAATTTTAGCTCTTACATATAATTCTACATTTATCGTTAGATTCCTTCACAATAATTGAAGTTTTATGAGGGATATAGAAAAGATTGCTAGTTTTTCCCTGAGGTTGATTGTTACCATTCAATCTCCTTTTTTTGTTATTCTATAAATAGGGAATTTTGAGACTATTTTCATAGTGGAAAAAAGGTTTTTTTTGGATGAAGAGCGAATATAGTGTAGGTTAGGTATAAATTATTTGTCGAATTATATACATAGAATCTAGGGGGTACATTTGATGGAAACTTCTCAGTTACAAGTTAAACGCATTTTAGATAATATTGGAAATGTGATGGTCGGAAAGGAGCAAGTAGCAGAATTAAGCATTGTTGCTTTGCTTGCTGGGGGCCACGTGTTACTTGAAGACGTTCCTGGAGTTGGAAAAACATTAATGGTTCGTTCATTGGCTAAATCGATTGGGGCTAATTTCAAGCGTATCCAGTTCACGCCTGATTTATTGCCGTCAGATGTGACAGGAAGTTCCATTTATAATCCTAAGGAATTAAAGTTTGAATTCAGACCAGGTCCGATTATGGGTAACATCGTACTGGCAGATGAAATTAATCGTACTTCTCCTAAGACTCAGGCAGCATTATTGGAGGGCATGGAAGAAGGAAATGTCACGGTAGATGGGAATACCCGTTCTTTAGGAAACCCATTCTTTGTAATGGCAACCCAAAACCCGATTGAGTATGAAGGGACATATCCTTTGCCAGAAGCACAATTGGATCGTTTTTTATTTAAAATGAATATGGGCTATCCCACTCCGCAAGATGAAGTAAATATTCTTCATTCGACGGAAAAGAAACAGCCAATCAACGAGCTTCAATCAGTCATTTCTTTAGAAGAGCTGCAGGAAATGCAAAGACTAGTTAAAGAAGTACATGTGGATGTTACCGTTAAGGAATATATTGTAGATATGGTAAATCGTACCCGTACTCACCAGTCTGTCTACCTGGGTGCAAGTCCCCGTGGTTCCGTGGCGTTGATGAAGGCTGCGCAAGCTTACGCATTTATTCATGGCAGAGACTATGTGTTACCGGATGATATTCAGTATTTGGCTCCTTATGTGCTTCCGCATCGGATTATTTTGAAATCAGAAGCGAAGTTTGAAGGCATGACAGCGCAGCAAGTTGTGAAGAAAGTAATTGACCGGACCCCAATTCCAGTTCAAAGGTCGATGAGCAAATAATGAAAGCATTTTTCCAAAGGACTAAAAGAATCTGGAAGCTTGTTTCCTTCATATTGCTTGTCATCACTACGTTTGTCTATGCCATGTTTCAAGGGGGATTTGTCAGCTGGTTTTTGTTTTTTAGTTTTCTTCCTTTTGCGCTTTATGCGTTTTTAATCTTAGTTTATCCATTAAATGATTTCCAAGTTACAAGAACGATTAGTCAAGAAAAGTATCGTGCAGGGGATCGCTTGATCGGTACGATTACGTTGCATCGTCATGCACCAGTGCCATTGGCATTTCTTTTGGTGGAGGAAACTCTTTCTAATGATCTTTTATTTTGCCAGCAAACGAAACAGGCAAAAAGCATAATGTTCCCTTGGTTTAAAAACACTATCACCATTCAGTATGCCCTAGACCGCTTGCCGCGAGGAGAGCATACGCTGTCTGGAATCAGGCTGGTGACAGGCGATTTTCTTGGGTTGATTGAAAAGGAAAGAGTGATAGAGCTAGAGAAGCAATTTCTGGTTTATCCGAACTATGTCGAAATGACCTACAAGCAACATGAAAATAAATTTGATCAAGGATCCACTTCTTCCCAAATGAAGCTTATACGCGACACATCCATGACAGTGGGGGTAAGGGAATATCAGCCAGGGGATCGCTTTTCTTGGATTGATTGGAAGGCAACAGCACGCAGGAACGAAATTATGACTAAAGAGTTTGAACAACAACAATCGCATGATGTGATGGTTTTTTTAGATCACTCTCATTCCACCTCTTTTGAAAGTGCAGTCAGCTATACAGCTGCATTAACGAAGGCCATCCTTAAATACGGGTCTCAAGTCGGGCTTGTATCGGTGGGGGAGAATCGTTCTGTCTTTCCTTTACGTAGCGGAGAAGAGCAGTTTGCAGAAATTTACTATCATCTTGCTAAAATACAGCCGAACAACAAAAAGGATTTTGATAAGGTTATAGAAACGGAGATTGGTAAATTTCAGCCAACGGTTACCTTCGTCTTTATTACTGGAAGGCTTGTCAAAAAAACGGTGGAAAGTTTAGAGAAACTATCCACTAGACATCCTCACTTGCAGGTTCATATCACAAAAGATAATGGTGTACGCCTATCAAAAGAAGAACATGTCCTTATGGATCAGCTAAAGAGACGAAATATTGCAGCAAAGGTCGTTTATCCTAGTAAATCTACAACTGACGTCATAAGTGAGGTGAGTTAAAGATGGCAAAATCAAACCCTTATAAGCGGAATATTTATGCCTTATTGATGCATATATTCGGATTTATCCTCTTATTGGAATGGATCATTCCTTTGAAGGATGTTACCGACACGGCTAATCTCTATGTATTCGTGGTATTTTTGTTTATTTCATTCGCTCTATCTTTTTTGCAGATACTCCCATTGCTTAGCCTTTTTGTGCATATAGGTTTTATGTTTTATTTCATTCATATTCTCTATATGATGGAAAATACTTTTATGTCAAAAAGCTGGTTCGTCTTTGTATGGAATGATATAAAGTTCAACGCAGGGATAGTCTGGGCTGCCGATTGGGCTGGGATGACAGGAATGTTTAGAAGTATTCTTCTTTTTATCCTTTTATGGCTTGTGAGCTATCTCGTAATTTATTGGATTTTGTATCGCAAACAAATGCTCTTGTTTGTTATTTTCACGATCACTTATGTTGCAATCCTTGATACGTTTACGATGTACGAAGGAAATGGAGCAATTATCCGCTTGATCATTGTAGGCCTATCCGTTGTAGGTTTTGTTCATTTAGAACGATTAAAAGAACGGGAAGGAGTCTATAAAAGTAACCGGTTATTATTGGGATGGGGCATTCCGCTCGTAGCTATTATCCTGTTGTCGGCAACAGTCGGGTACCTTTCTCCAAAGGCTGCCCCTATTTGGCCAGACCCTGTTCCTTTTTTAACAAGCATCGGAAACGGAGATGGTCCGGGAGCAGGTTCTGGCGTACGGAAAATAGGTTATGGGGAAAATGACTCCCGTCTTGGTGGACCGTTTGTTCCTGATGATACCATCGTATTTGAGGCGGAAATAACACGCACTCATTACTGGCGAGTCGAGACTAAGGATATTTATACAGGAAAAGGCTGGGAAGCGTCGGAGGGTGAACAACTTGATTTAGATGGAGGCGTCAATAATCAGGTTTCATGGTTAAGTGATTCCGTGCCTACAGATCCCTATACAGCTACCTTAAGAATGGAAAGAACATATCCTCACATTAACTATCCACTAGGTTTAACGGAAGTGAGAGCAGATAACGCCTTCTTTCAGATAGATGACAGTATGGAAAAGATAACATCTAGGGATGAAAATGGTGAACGTATACAATTAGAAGAATATACGGTCCAATATAATTATCCGCGATACTACATTGAAGAGTTGAAAGGTGCAGAACCAGGAACGGGTGAGGAGAGTAATGAAGACTTTCTAAATCAGTATACCCAGCTTCCTGATTCCATGCCTGACAGAGTTAGAGAACTTGCCGAAGAGATTACAAGTTCTTTTCCAAATCGTTTTGATAAAGTAAATGCTGTAGAAAGATACTTCCGAAATAATGATTTTGTGTATGAGACAACCGATGTGGCAGTGCCAACAGGAAATGAGGATTACGTAGATCAGTTCCTATTTGAAACGATGCAAGGGTACTGTGACAACTTCTCTACTGCCATGGTTGCTCTCCTGCGTTCCGTTGATATTCCTGCAAGGTGGGTCAAGGGGTATACGCAAGGGGATTTTGTAGATATTACCGATAATTCTACTAGACTGTTTGAAGTCTCCAACAATAATGCACACTCATGGGTAGAAGTGTACTACCCTGAAGTTGGATGGGTCACATACGAACCAACAAGTGGATTTAGTAACCCATATCGTTTCGTTTACCAATCTGCTGAAGAAAATGCAGGAGATAATTCTGGAGATGATCCATTAGAACAGCCAGATAGACCAGAAACCGATGGAAGTAATCAACCAGAGCTTGATCCAGGTGAAGATCAAAATGATGGCGCTGCAGCTGGTGGCAATAGTGGGTTGTTTCAGTTCTCGTTAAAGTGGAAGCCGGTGCTTATTATAAGTACATTCCTGCTCGCTACTGGCATCATCCTGTTTTTCGCACGCACAAAGTGGATGCCATTCTATTATATTTTGCGTTTTAAAGGAAAAACGGATGAAAAAGTTTTTAATTTAGCCTTCCCTGCATTATTAAGACAGTTACATGCAGTAGGTCTAATTAGAAAAGATGGTCAAACCCTTCGTAATTATGCCATGTATGTTGATAATCATTACAACACAACCGAGATGCAGGCATTAACGGCAAACTACGAACGAGTTCTATACCGGGGGAATCCGTCTGAACAAGAGTGGGAGAAATCGGTGGAATTATGGGAAAATTTAATTAAAAAGACATCATCTTGACCTCACACACACTCACTGATAGAATAAGGTCAAATTACAACAGCATAAGAATTGACTTCATATATCCTCGATAATATGGTTCGAGAGTCTCTACCGGGTTGCCATCAACTACCCGACTATGAAGGCAGCTTCTTTTGGTATAGCTCGCTTGAACGCTACTAAACTAGAATTCTGCCTTCTTATTTTTTTATGGGGGGAAATTCTAGTTTTTTTTAGTTTGATTTGGGCTTTATAGCATATCTTTCCATTGGTAGGACAAAATAATGGGAATGGTTTGCTCCGAAAATAAATGATGAGGTGAATTCGGGTGGAAGGTATTCAAGAAATGGTCGTAGTCCTCGACTTTGGCAGTCAATACAACCAATTAATAACACGTCGTATCCGTGAGTTCGGTGTCTACAGTGAGCTGCACCCACATACGATTACCGCGGAAGAAATTAAAAAAATGAATCCTAAAGGAATCATTTTGTCTGGTGGACCGAACAGTGTTTACGGAGAAGGTTCTTTCCGTTGTGACGAAGAGATTTTTGAACTAGGGATTCCTGTACTTGGAATTTGCTACGGTATGCAATTAATGACGCTGCATTTCGGTGGCGTGGTAGAGAAAGCAAGTCATCGTGAATACGGAAAAGCACTTGCTACTGTAACGAACAAATCAGAATTATATGCAGAACTTCCAGACCAACAAGTAGTATGGATGAGCCATGGTGACCTTGTTGTAGGAGCACCTGAAGGTTTCGTAACAGACTTAACTAGTCCTTCTTGTCCTATTGCAGGTGTTAGTAATGAAGAAAAGAAAATGTACGGTGTTCAATTCCACCCGGAAGTACGTCACTCTGTCTATGGAAACGATTTATTGAAAAACTTTGTCTATAATATTTGTGGATGCACAGACAGCTGGACAATCGAAAACTTCTTAGAAATAGAAATTCAAAAGATCCGGGACATCGTCGGTGACAAAAAAGTATTGTGTGCACTTAGCGGAGGGGTAGATTCTTCTGTTGTTGCCGTGCTTATTCATAAAGCGATTGGAGATCAGCTAACATGTATCTTCGTTGATCATGGACTATTGCGTAAAGATGAAGCAGAAGGTGTTATGAAAACCTTTAGTGAAGGCTTCCATATGAATGTAATTAAAGTGGATGCAAAAGATCGCTTCTTAAATAAATTAAAAGGTGTATCAGATCCTGAGCAAAAACGTAAAATTATCGGAAACGAATTTATTTACGTATTTGATGATGAAGCGGATAAACTTGAAGGAATTGATTACCTTGCACAAGGAACTTTATACACAGACATAATTGAAAGTGGTACAGCAACTGCCCAAACCATTAAGTCCCATCACAATGTAGGCGGACTACCTGAAGACATGCAATTCCAATTGATCGAGCCATTAAACACATTGTTCAAGGATGAAGTGCGTGCGCTAGGAACTGAAATGGGAATTCCAGATGAAATCGTTTGGCGTCAACCCTTCCCTGGCCCAGGCCTTGGAATACGAGTGCTTGGTGAAATCACGGAAGATAAATTAGAAATCGTTCGCGAATCTGATTATATTCTTCGTGAAGAAATTAAAAAAGCGGGACTTGACCGTGATATTTGGCAATACTTCACCGTCCTTCCGGATATTCGCAGCGTAGGGGTTATGGGAGACCAACGTACCTACGATTACACGATTGGTATTCGTGCTGTAACATCCATCGATGGAATGACATCTGATTGGGCGCGTATCCCATGGGATGTACTTGAGATCATCTCAACACGCATTGTTAATGAAGTATCGCATATTAACCGAGTTGTGTATGATATTACAAGCAAGCCACCTGCGACGATTGAGTGGGAATAAATAGATAAGTTAGCTGGCTAGGGTAACCTAGTCAGTTTTTAGTTTGTAAAAACGAACATTATTAAGGGGAAAATGTCGAATGTTCGTTTTTCTTGTTGACGAATCTTTTAACGCTTGATAAGATATAAACAGAAATTATCATATTTTATAGTTCAAATCTCGTATAAATTTGGGAATATGGCCCAAAAGTTTCTACCAGGCTACCGTAAAAAGCTTGACTACGAGGACATAGGGTCTATTATTTCTGGCATGTTCTTTTTATTGTCATGTCCTATTTATTATCCTATCCTCGTTAGTTTTACGCTCCTGGTAGTAGCCAGGGGCGTTTTTTGCATTATACGGAGATTTTAGGAGGATTACGATGAGGAAATATTTTGAGTTTGACAAGTTTGGTACAAGCTACAAAACAGAGACTATTGCAGGTCTTACCACATTCCTTGCAATGGCTTATATACTAATCGTTAACCCACTTATGCTTTCATTAGCAAGTGTTGGCGATTATCCAGACGCACTTCGTATGGACCAAGGTGCAGTCTTCACAGCAACAGCACTTTCCTCAGCAATAGCATGTTTAGTAATGGGCCTATATGCTAAATACCCAATTGCTCTAGCTCCGGGTATGGGATTGAACGCGTTTTTCGCGTACTCCGTAGTTTTAGGGATGGGCATTCCATGGCAAACGGCGTTAGCGGGTGTAATGGTTTCCGGAGTTATTTTTGTTTTCTTATCATTATTTGGTGTTCGTGAAAGAATCATTAATGCAATACCAGCGGAATTAAAATATGCAGTTGGCGCAGGTATCGGATTGTTCATTACATTCATCGGGTTGCAAAATGCAGGATTAATCGTAGGAGATGAAGCGGTACTTGTTTCATTAGGAGACTTAACGAACGGTAATACGTTACTTGCAGTCTTTGGTCTCTTTATTACAGTAATTATGATGATAAGAGGATTAAAAGGAGGAATTTTCTTCGGTATCGTTGTAACTACAGTAGTAGGAATGTTATTCGGACTTATCGATCGTCCAGACCAAATAATCGGTGAAGTTCCAAGTATGGCGCCAACGTTTGGTGTAGCATTCTCTCATCTAGGAGATGTCTTTACTATCCAAATGCTTGTTGTTATTCTTACATTCTTATTTGTAGATTTCTTCGACACAGCAGGTACATTGGTGGCAGTTGCTAACCAAGGTGGCTTTATGGAAGGGAACAAACTCCCACGGGCAAACAAAGCATTGCTAGCTGATTCTACTTCAACTGTATACGGTGCTATATTCGGAACATCAACGACGACATCATATATTGAGTCTTCTGCTGGTATCGCGGCGGGTGGAAGAACAGGATTTGCTTCAGTTGTAACAGCAGGATTGTTCTTATTATCATTAATGTTTTTCCCTCTACTATCTGTTATAACAGAAGCAGTAACAGCTCCAGCATTAATTATTGTCGGAGTTCTCATGGTATCTGCTCTTGGTAAAATAGATTGGCTAAAGCTTGAAATAGCAGTTCCGGCATTCTTAACTATAATCGCAATGCCATTAACATATAGTATCGCAACAGGAATTGCAGTAGGATTTATTTTCTATCCAATTACGATGATAATGAAAGGAAGAGGCAAAGAGATTCATCCGATTATGTACGCATTATTTGTAATCTTCATCCTCTACTTCATCTTTTTACTTGAATAGAAGCAATAACCCCAACCCCCGTCACATAAACGGGGGTTAAAATTTATCCATGGCTCAATCGAATCTGGTGCTTATTAGACTGTAAAAAAATGGATTATTGGTAAAGCCAGAGGATTCAGAGTTTCCTCTATTTGACACAGCCTACATACATGCTTTGAAGCTGTAAATAGTTATTAGAATAAAAAATATCATTTTAAGGACTACAAGTTTTATGTGATATAGAAATAAAAATCTGCTTATATAGAAGGAACGGCTTTCTTTGAATAGTGACTATTTAACGTAAATTTTACAAGCTAATGAAAACTTCAGAGACGGGTTTAATGATAAATAGGAGATGGAAAGATGAAGAAGATGATTTTATGGGGAAGAGATGAACATGACGATAGATTAGTGTTAGAAGTCATAAGGGGAGAGAAAACAGCAACATGTACACCAAAAGTTTGGTATTATGATTCCCTAGAAGAATCACCTACTGAAGTAGGGGATCACGTTGAAATCTATGATCAACGGGGGATACACAGGTGTACTATCTTGATTACGGAAAATTATGAAATACAATTTGGGGATGTAGACGAGAGGATTGCAAGTGCTGAAAACACAAAAACAGTAGAGAAGTTTCGCGAAGACCACGTCGTTAGCTGGGAAGAAGTGTTACGACAAGATGGTATTGGGTTAGATGAAAATACTATCATAGTAGTAGAGCATTTTGAGTTAGTGGAGATTATTGGTTAGTAAAGTAGTAGGAAACGACTTGGTAGGGATTCAGACAATAATCTTGAGTAAGTATAGCTTACACTGTGACATTTAAAATGGCATACAAAATACTGTGATTTTCTTATTGTTCACTTTCAGGCACATTAGATTTGATGATTTTAAAATTGGAAGCATAAAATTAATAATACACTTTGAACAAAAAGCCTGGGGATTTTCCAAGCTTTTTTTGCGCTAATTATTTTGCCTCCGTTTGTCTAAGTACAATTATCTTTAATGTATATCTTTTAATATTCTCTGTAATTTGTAGAGGTCTATAGTTGATTTGAAGGTAAAAGCACTACTAATGGATTTTATGTCTTCCGTTTATAATGTTTAAAGTCAATTTGAATCTTAAAAATGAAGTCACTCAAGTTTGAGAGATAACTCATTGACTATTCATAAAGTGTTTTCATTCACTACACAAAAAAACAATGCCAAAAATCACATCTAAATATAACTGGACAGATTGTTAGCTAAGTACGAGTGAAGTGATAAATTCCAAGGTGATTCACCAAAAAGAAATGTTAGGGCTGTGAGTGAAGGCTGATTTGCAATTTAATCTGATATTGCGAATTATGGATAGATGCTTCAGAAAAATAAGCTTTGGTTTGAGAAAGTTACTTAGAAACCCCATACAGAAACCCCATACGGTTTCTTTTTCTTCTATAAGAATTATTAAATTTTTTTGAAATCCACTTTTTAACTTTTTGTATCCAAAAATAGATTAAGTAAAGCACCCAATATCTATAACAGTAACTACCAAAGCAGACTGTTGTAATATTATTGATAATCCCATTAAAGAGAAGCTAATATGTAATACTGGACTTACCCAGTTCCAAAGAAAAGTTATAAATCCATTGTGTTCTCCATAAGATAACGTATTTTTTGTATTTCCCTATTGTTAAAAAGTCTCTAAGACGATGTTTAACTATTTTATAATGTGGTACGTGATAAGTAGGCGCAATTAATAATATATATAGAAGAGAAAATTATATTGAAAAAGTAGTTGACGGAAGAAGAGTGGAAGTGGTATATTATTATTCGTTGCCCCAAAAACACGATTTGATATATCGCTGTAATGATTGCAACAAAAAAATAAAAAACATGTTGACGAAAAACATGTCAACATGGTATAGTAATTAAGTCGCCACGGAGCGACGTGAAATGCTCTTTGAAAACTAAACAAAACAACAGCGTCCACGTTAACTTTTAACAGTTAACATGAACGAAAATTAAGTAACAAGCTAGCAAGATTTTTGAGCAACAGCTCAAACTCTTTATTGGAGAGTTTGATCCTGGCTCAGGACGAACGCTGGCGGCGTGCCTAATACATGCAAGTCGAGCGGACTA
>NZ_CAKJTJ010000038.1 GCF_917563925.1 Sutcliffiella rhizosphaerae | reverse complement strand
TAGTCACCCCCTCCTACTCGATTACTTTTAGAAAAATGCCTTTCTTAATGTTCCTTCTTCTTAAATCTCTCCTGAACTTTACTGCGCTTTCTATCACGATAAAAAATAAACCCGGCTACAAACCATAATCCCACCAAAAAGAATAAGAAACCAATAATAAATTGAAGTGTTAATGAGGGAATAAGAGGATGTCCGATATTAAAAACCATATCACGCATAAGCTTTATTCCGTAAACAGCAATTATTCCGGGAATTAATAATATGACTAAGGCTACAATTCGTTGCATGAATAGTATTTCCTCACTTTCCGATAAGTCCGAATTAATTATAGCAGAAATTTTCTTGCGTAGCAGAGAAAAAAGAATTAAGATAAAGGTGTGCAAAAAATTTCACACCTATAATAAAAGACTGTGAATTTTCTTTCAATTTTATTAAACGGTCAGAGGGGTTATGTATGCAGACAGTATTGATTGTTGGTGCTGGAAAAGGTGGTTCTGCGATTTTAAAAATGTTAACGCATTCAGGAATGTTTAATCTCCAAGCGGTGGTTGATAAAGATCAACGTGCACCGGGATTAGCGTTGGCGAAAGAAATGGGTATTAATATAGGTTTTGATTGGAAAGAGTTTCTATCAGACAAAGTGGACATTATAATTGAGGCCACGGGGTCAGAGGAAGTTTTCCAAGAAATTCGCGAATACAAAAGTAAAAGAACGGTTCTAATACCAGGTTCGGTGGCTCATATTACAGCTACCCTTGTGGAGGAAAAAGAAGCGCTAATTGCCAAAATGAAATACCAATCCCATAAACGTGACCTTATCTTTAACTTGTTACATGACGGATTGATGGTAGTGGACCACGCTGGAACTGTGATTATTTATAATAAAAGCGCAGAAAGAATAGTTGGGATAAAAAAGGAGCAATTGCTTGGGCAACATATATTGGAGAATGTACCGTCAAGTAGACTCCTTGAAGTAATACATACAAAAAAAGTAGAAAAAAACAAAGAAATGCTACTGCAAAACGGAAGAAAAATTATTACAACAAGGTCGCCGTTAATTGATGAAGGCGGTAAAGTAATAGGGGCATTTGCAATCTTTAAAGATATTACTGAAGTGATGCATCTTGCTGAAGAAGTAACAAACTTGAAAGGTATCCAGACAATGTTGGAGGCCATCATCCAATCATCTGATGAAGCGATCTCAGTAGTTGATGAACATGGTAGAGGGCTAATGATAAATCCCGCCTATACAAGGCTGACTGGACTTGAAGAAAAACAAGTAATTGGAAAGCCGGCCACAACAGATATTTCAGAAGGTGACAGCATGCACATGAAGGTACTGGAAACGAGGCGTCCAGTACGAGGTGTAAATATGAAGGTTGGTCCAACAAAAAAAGAAGTTATTGTAAATGTTGCACCGATAATAGTCGATGGGAAATTGAAGGGTAGTGTCGGTGTCATCCATGATGTTTCTGAAATTCAAACATTAACGACGGAATTAGACCGTGCAAGGCAAATAATAAGGACGTTAGAAGCGAAGTACTCTTTCGAGGATATAATTGGGACCTCAGATGAAATGAGTTTAGCAATTGATCAAGCGAAGCTTGGGGCGAAAACGCCAGCGACGGTATTGCTTCGCGGAGAGTCAGGAACTGGTAAGGAATTGTTTGCCCATGCCATCCATAATGCCAGCAATCGAAAGTACAATAAGTTTATTAGAGTTAACTGTGCGGCTTTAACAGAATCATTACTTGAAAGTGAATTGTTTGGATATGAAGAAGGAGCATTTACTGGTGCCAAAAGGGGCGGGAAGAAAGGTCTTTTTGAAGAAGCAAACAATGGAAGTATATTCCTTGATGAAATTGGTGAGTTATCTGCTAATACACAAGCAAAGCTATTAAGGGTCTTGCAAGAAAATGAAATCATTCGTGTAGGTGGAACAAAAGCTATTAATGTTAATGTGAGAGTGATTGCCGCTACAAATGTAAATTTGGAAAAAGGTATCGCTAATGGAACTTTTCGGGAAGATCTCTATTATAGGTTGAACCGAATGCCAATACATATCCCGCCTTTGAGAAAGAGAAAGGAAGATATCGAGGCACTAAGTGAGCACCTGCTTCGCAAGATTAATCAAGACTATGGCAGAAATGTAGAAGGCTTAACACCGAGAGTCATCAATCACTTGGCGGCATATGATTGGCCAGGAAATGTCAGGGAATTGGAGAATGTACTAGGAAGAGCAGTCATCTTTATGCAATTCAATGAGGTGTTTATTGATTTAAGCCATATACCTGCATTAGCTGAATCTAAGGAACGTGGCCATAGAGAGTCAACTGAAACAGTTTCGGATGAAATGACGTTGATGGAGATGCTGGAGGGATATGAAGCTAAAATCATCAGTAAAACACTGAAGAAAAATAAAGGGAATAAAACAAAAACTGCTAAGGAACTAGGTGTATCAATAAGAAACCTCTACTATAAAATGGAGAAGTTTTCGATTGAATAGAAATGCATGCAAAATATTGCTTAATGTGAAGGATTTTGCATTATCACTTTAAGTGAAATAAAGCGTTTTCATATAAATTCTGTGTTGGCACGGTTCTTGCATTAAATAATGTGAAGAAAGGAAGGGTTGAGAAAATGAAACTAGAAGAACTTATCACCAAAGCAACCCAGCTCACCTCAAAGGTTGTAGCGATTGCTGCTGCGGAAGATGAAGAAGTAATCGAAGCAGTTTCTCATTCCTTAAACAAACAGCTAGCTTCATTTATATTGTTTGGGAATGAGGGGAAAATAACAGCATTATTAGAGGAACACCAAATTGATCTGAAACATAGTGCTTTAAAAATTGTCCCGGCAAATGGAGCGAAGAAAGCATCAGAGCTTGCTGTGAAAGCAGTAACAAATGGTGAAGCAGATGTTTTGATGAAAGGGAATGTTCCTACTGCCATCATTCTAAAGGAAGTTTTGAACAAAGAATATGGTATGCGAACTGGAAATGTACTTTCTCATGTTGCTGCATTTGAAGTGCCTGGTTATGACAAGTTAGTTTTTGTTACAGATGCAGCGATGAATGTAGAACCAGATATTAACCAAAAGGTTCAAATTGTTCAAAACTCTGTTCAGGTAGCTCGAGGACTTGGGATAGAGATTCCAAAGGTTGCTCCATTAGCAGCAGTTGAAGTGGTGAATCCTGCCATGCAGGCGACAGTAGACGCCGCTTTACTTACCCAAATGAACAATAGAGGCCAAATCAAAGATTGTATAGTGGATGGTCCATTGGCATTGGATATTGCTATGTCTGTACTTGCTGCAGAGCATAAAGGCATAAAAAGTGATGTTGCTGGTCATGCAGATATACTTTTTGTTCCTACAATTGAAGTAGGGAATGTCTTGTATAAGTCATTAATTTATTTTGCTAGAGCGAAGGTTGGGGCTATTATTGCAGGAGCGAAAGCACCGGTTGTATTAACTTCAAGAGCAGATACTGCGGAAAGTAAATTATATTCTCTCGCACTTGCAGTTTGCTCTGTTAAATAAAATTCAAACTATATTTTCAACTATCTTGGGGAGGAATTTTATCATGGAAATTTTCAAATATATGGAGACTTACGATTACGAGCAACTAGTTATTTGTCAGGATAAACAATCTGGATTAAAAGCTATAATCGCGATTCATGATACTACTTTAGGACCAGCACTTGGTGGAACACGTATGTGGACGTATGCCAACGAAGCTGCGGCAATTGAAGATGCATTACGTCTTGCAAAAGGAATGACTTATAAAAATGCCGCTGCAGGATTGAACCTTGGTGGTGGTAAAACCGTAATTATCGGAGACCCGCGTACAGATAAAAACGAAGAGATGTTCCGTGCATTCGGGCGATATATTCAAGGATTAAATGGTCGTTACATCACTGCAGAAGACGTGGGAACGACTGTGGCTGACATGGATTTAATTTATGAAGAGACAGATTATGTAACAGGTGTATCCCCAGCATTCGGTTCTTCCGGTAACCCATCTCCAGTAACAGCATTTGGTGTATATCGTGGGATGAAAGCAGCAGCAAAGGAAGCGTTCGGTACTGATTCCCTTGAAGGAAAGGTTATTGCAGTTCAAGGTGTTGGAAATGTTGCGTACACGCTATGCCGCCACTTGCATGAAGAAGGAGCGCAACTTATCGTAACAGATATTAACAAAGAGGCAGTTAATCGTGTTGTAGAAGAGTTTGGAGCAAAAGCAGTAGACATTAATGATATCTATAGCGTTGATTGCGACATTTATGCTCCATGTGCACTAGGAGCAACGATTAATGATGAAACTATCCCTCAATTGAAAGCAAAAGTAATTGCTGGTGCTGCTAACAACCAATTGCTAGACACAAAACATGGAGATATCATTCATGAACTAGGAATTGTATACGCACCTGATTATGTAATCAATGCAGGGGGAGTAATCAATGTTGCGGATGAGCTATACGGTTACAACCGTGAACGTGCATTGAAAAAAGTAGAAGGAATCTATGACAACATTGAAAAAGTTATTGAGATTGCAAAACGTGACGGAATCCCGACTTACCGTGCAGCAGACCGCTTAGCAGAAGAGCGCATTGAAAGAATGAAGAATTCTCGCAGCCAGTTCTTGCAAAATGGTCATCATATTCTTAGCCGTCGTAATGGAAGATAATATTACAAGTAACGCTTGGTCAAGGTTGTGTGCTTAGCAACTACCTTGACCTAAAAAATGGAGGTTTCAACTTTGTCAGAAAAGGAATATCGCATACTTGTCATCAATCCAGGATCTACATCTACGAAAATTGGCGTATTTGACAATGAGCGTTCCGTATTTGAAAAAACATTGCGTCATGATAGCGAAACGATCAATTCCTTTGCAAGTATTTACGATCAATATGAATTTAGAAAACAAACCATCCTTGAAACGTTAGATCAGGAAGGAATCAATATTTCCAAGCTAAGTGCAGTATGTGGACGCGGCGGACTTTTACGTCCAATCGAAGGTGGCACGTATACGGTTAATAAGGAAATGCTTCATGACCTTAAGATTGGATTTGCGGGACAACATGCATCGAATCTCGGAGGCATCATTGCTTTTGAAATCGCGACTGGTTTAAACATCCCATCATATATCGTTGATCCGGTAGTAGTTGATGAGCTTTCTGATATTGCTCGAGTTTCAGGTTTTTCTTTAGTTGAACGGAAGAGTATTTTCCACGCTTTAAACCAAAAAGCAGTAGCTCGCCGAGTTGCAAAAGAAATTGGTAAAAAATATGAAGATCTAAATCTTATCATCACTCATATGGGTGGAGGTATTACAGTTGGAACGCATATCGGAGGACGTGTAGTGGATGTAAATAACGGGCTACATGGGGACGGACCATTTTCTCCAGAACGTGCCGGTACGGTTCCTGCTGGAGACCTCGTTTCTTTATGCTTCTCTGGTGACTATTATCGTGATGAAATAATGAAAAAATTAGTGGGACAAGGCGGTCTAGTCGGTTACCTTGGCACAAATGATGCAGTCAAAGTAGAAAAGATGATTGAATCAGGTGATGAAAAAGCAGCTTTAATATATGACGCAATGGCATACCAAGTTGCGAAAGAAATCGGTTCAGCAAGTGCAGTACTTGCCGGAAAGGTAGATGCCATTATTTTAACTGGTGGCCTTGCTTATGGGAAAGGTTTTGTGAAACAAATCTCTGATCGAATCAGCTGGATTGCAGATGTAATCGTACATCCAGGTGAAAACGAACTTCAAGCACTTACAGAAGGAGCTCTGCGAGTTTTAAGAGGTGAAGAAGAAGCTAAGATATACCCTGGAACAGAAATCGAAACGAAAGTAATCCAAAGCTAGAAGGGAGCAAGAGAACATGGCACAAGAATACGATTTAGTCATCTTGGGTGGCGGAACAGGCGGATATGTTGCAGCTATTCGTGCATCCCAGCTGGGCTTAAAAACTGCAGTAGTCGAAAAAAAGAAAATCGGTGGGACTTGCCTTCATGCAGGTTGTATCCCAAGTAAAGCATTACTCCGAAGTGCAGAAGTATTTGCACAAACGAAAAATAGTGAAGAATTTGGGGTTGTTTCCGGTGAAGTGAAACTGGATTTCATAAAAGTGCAAGAACGAAAACAAAAAATTATTGATCAGCTCCATAACGGAGTTCAGCACTTAATGAAACAGGGTAAAATTGATGTTTATTATGGAACAGGGAGAATTTTAGGACCTTCCATTTTCTCACCAATGCCAGGTACAATCTCTGTTGAATATGCAAATGGTGATGAAAATGACATGCTAATTCCCAAAAACGTAGTTGTTGCAACTGGATCTCGTCCTCGTTCACTTCCTGGTCTTGATATAGATGGCAATCAAGTGATGACATCTGATGAGGCGCTCGCATTAGAGGAGTTGCCAAAGTCTATTATCATTGTAGGCGGAGGTGTTATCGGAATTGAATGGGCATCTATGCTTGCAGATTTTGGTGTAGAAGTTACAGTACTTGAGTATGCAGACAGTGTACTACCTACAGAAGACAAAGAAGTATCAAAAGAAATGCAACGATTATTGAAAAAGCGTAAAATCAAGGTAGTAACAGGTGCAAAAGTACTTTCTGAAACATTAGAAAAAGCTGAAAACTCAGTAACCATCAAAGCAGAACATAAAGGGGAAGAGAAATCCTTCACCGCAGAAAAAATGCTTGTTTCTGTAGGACGCCAGGCAAATGTAGAAGGCATTGGACTTGAGAATACAGATATCCAAGTGGAGAAAGGATTTGTTCAAACGAATGAATTCTTCCAAACGAAAGAATCACATATCTATGCAATTGGTGATGTAATCGGTGGACTTCAATTAGCCCATGTTGCCTCCCACGAAGGAATTGTTGCTGTTGAACACATTGTAGGAGAAAATCCTTCTCCAATTGACTACTCTTTAGTATCAAAATGTGTATATTCAAGTCCGGAAGTGGCATCTGTAGGTTACACCGAAGAAGAAGCAAAGGTAAAAGGCTTTCATGTAAAAACCGGTAAATTCTCTTTCCGAGCAATTGGTAAAGCATTAGTTTATGGTGAGTCTGATGGTTTTGTGAAACTTGTCGTCAACAAAGACAATGATGATATTTTAGGTGTTCATATGATTGGACCACATGTAACAGACATGATCTCAGAAGCTGGATTAGCAAAAGTACTTGATGCAACACCATGGGAAGTTGGTCATACCATCCACCCGCACCCATCTTTATCTGAAGCAATAGGCGAGGCTGCATTAGCAGTAGATGGGAAAGCGATTCATTCGTAATAATATAGAAGTGGCTTTATGTCTGTTAATAGGACCTTTAAACCTTATGGGATAGAGCGTTTAAAAATGGACATCTAAATCATAAATTTTTGCGGAGAAAAAAATACTCCCACTTTGTACATAGGAGGTTTAAGAAAATGGCAGAAAATCGTCATCAAGCTCTTGGGCTTACAGATGAAAAAGTATTAGAAATGTTTGAAACTATGTTACTAGCACGCCGCATTGATGAGCGTATGTGGCTTTTAAACCGAGCAGGAAAAATTCCATTCGTAATCTCTTGCCAAGGACAAGAGGCAGCGCAAGTAGGTGCAGCATTCGCACTAGATCGTGAAAAAGATTATGTATTACCATACTACCGTGATATGGGTGTCGTCCTTACATTCGGCATGACTGCAACGGAACTTATGCTTTCAGGGTTTGCAAAAGCTGAAGATCCTAACTCTGGTGGACGCCAGATGCCTGGACATTTCGGTCAAAAGAAAAATCGTATTGTAACAGGATCATCTCCAGTTACAACACAAGTTCCACACGCAGTTGGAGTAGCTCTTGGTGGGCGCTTAGAAGGAAAGGACTTAGTAACGTTTGTTACATTTGGTGAAGGCTCTTCCAACCAAGGTGACTTCCATGAAGGTGCTAACTATGCAGCAGTTCATAAATTACCAGTTATCTTCATGTGCGAAAACAATAAATACGCTATCTCTGTTCCATATGAAAAACAAGTGGCATGTGAAAAGATATCTGACCGTGCAATTGGGTATGGTATGCCAGGTATCACAGTAGATGGGAATGATCCACTTGAAGTATATGCTGCTGTAAAAGAGGCTGCAGATCGTGGACGTCGCGGCGAAGGTCCAACACTTGTTGAAACGATTTCTTATCGCCTAACTCCTCACTCCAGTGATGACGATGATCGTGCATATCGTGAAAGAGATGAGGTAGCTCAAGCAAAAACAAAAGATCCAATTGTAACATTTGCTGAGTACTTAAAGTCTTCTGGTGTTATGTCAGATGAAAGAGAAAAAGAAATCAACGATAAAATTGCTAGCATAGTGAACGAAGCTACAGAATACGCAGAAAGTGCTCCATATGCAGAAGCTGAATCTGCATTGAAGCATGTTTACGCTGAGTAAGGGGGAACGAACATGGCAGTAATTTCTTATATAGATGCAGTAACAATGGCCATCCGTGAAGAGATGGAGCGTGACTCAAAGGTATTTGTACTAGGGGAAGATGTAGGTCTTAAAGGTGGAGTATTTAAAGCAACTAACGGACTTTATGAGCAATTCGGAGAAGACAAAGTAATTGATACACCACTTGCTGAATCGGCAATCGCTGGGGTTGCAATCGGTGCAGCAATGTATGGGATGCGTCCTATTGCTGAGATGCAATTTGCTGACTTCATAATGCCAGCAGTAAACCAAATCATTTCAGAAGCAGCAAGAATCCGTTACCGCTCAAATAATGATTGGTCTTGCCCACTAGTTGTTCGTGCTCCTTATGGTGGAGGGGTTCATGGTGCGCTTTACCATTCTCAATCAGTGGAAGCAGTTTTTGCTAACCAACCGGGTCTGAAAATCGTAATGCCATCCACGCCGTATGATGTTAAAGGTTTATTGAAAGCAGCAATACGTGACGAAGATCCTGTTTTATTCTTCGAGCATAAGCGCGCTTACCGACTAATAAAAGGTGAAGTACCGACAGATGACTATGTACTTCCTATTGGAAAAGCAGATGTGAAACGTGAAGGGGAAGACATCACCGTTATTACTTACGGACTGTGCGTACACTTTGCACTACAAGCAGCAGAGCGTTTAGCGAAAGACGGAATCTCTGCACACATCCTTGACTTACGTACGGTATACCCGCTAGACAAAGATGCAATCATGGAAGCTGCTTCCAAAACAGGAAAAGTACTTTTACTTACAGAGGATAACAAAGAAGGAAGCATTATGAGTGAAGTATCTGCTATTATCGCAGAAAACTGCTTATTTGATCTTGATGCCCCAATTATGCGTCTTGCTGGTCCAGATGTACCTGCGATGCCATATGCACCAACGATGGAAAAATACTTCATGGTTAATCCTGACAAAGTGGAAAAAGCGATGCGCGAGCTAGCAGAATTCTAATTTTTGAAATGCAAAGGAAGAGTGTTCCGTCTTTGTGCGGTTGACTCTTCTTTACTGAATAAAGGAGGTTCTCATCATGGCAGTTGAAAAGATTACGATGCCACAGCTAGGAGAGAGTGTTACAGAAGGTACTATCAGTCGCTGGATAGTTGGTGTGGGAGACAAAGTAAATAAATATGATCCTTTGGCAGAGGTAATGACAGATAAAGTAAACGCTGAAATCCCATCTTCCTTTTCAGGAACAATTAAAGAGCTTGCTGCAGAAGATGGAGATACACTGGCAGTTGGCGAAATCATTTGTTATATCGAAACAGAGGGTAGCGGGCAAGCAGAAGAAACAAAAGAAGATTCTAAACCAGCAGAAACTACTGCAGCACCAACGACAAAATCTGATTCTGGTGATACAGATGCTCCAAATAAAAGACGCTATTCTCCAGCAGTTCTACGCCTTGCACAAGAAAACAATATAGATCTTGAGCAAGTGAACGGAACTGGAGCTGGTGGACGTATTACAAGAAAAGACATTCAGTCAGTTATCGATACTGGGAACATCCCGACAGCAGATAGCAAGCCGATAGCTGCAGAAGCACCTGCACAGGAAGCACCAAAAGCAGAAAAAACAGAAAAAGCAGCTCCATCAGCACCAAGTGTACCGAAAGCGGCTCAAACTGTTAATGTCCCAGTAGAAGCTGGAGATATTGAAATACCTGTAACAGGTGTGCGTAAAGCAATCGCTACAAACATGCTGCGTAGCAAACATGAAGCGCCACACGCTTGGACCATGATTGAAGTGGATGCTACAAACCTTGTGGACTATCGTAACTCCATCAAAGGAGACTTTAAGAAAAAAGAAGGCTACAACTTAACCTTCTTCGCATTTTTCGTAAAAGCTGTCGCACAAGCACTCAAAGAATACCCACAGATCAATTCTATGTGGGCAGGCGAGAAGATTATCCAAAAGAAAGACATCAACATCTCTATTGCAGTTGCAACAGACGACGCACTTTACGTTCCAGTTATTCGCAACGCTGACGAGAAAACAATCAAAGGTATCGCTCGTGAAATCACGGAGCTTGCGAACAAAGTACGTGCAGGCAAACTAACATCTGCAGAAATGCAAGGTGGAACATTTACCGTTAACAATACAGGTTCATTCGGTTCTGTTCAATCACAGGGTATCATCAATTACCCACAAGCAGCAATTCTGCAAGTAGAATCTATCGTAAAACGCCCGGTCGTCATGAACAACGGAATGATCGCAGTCCGCGATATGGTTAACCTATGTATGTCTCTTGACCACCGCGTTCTTGATGGTTTAGTATGCGGACGTTTCCTTGCCCGTGTTAAGGAAATTATCGAGAAAATGTCAAAAGAGAATACTTCTATCTATTAATAAATATTCTATTCGAAACCGGTGTGCCTCTTATATTAAGGAAGCACCGGTTTTTTTCTAGTATTAGATCCGGGATTGTTAAAGGATTTATGTAAATGGATAAAATAGATTGCTAAGGAATTCAATTAAAATGATTAAGATATTCAGGAGCTGAAAAATGATATCTACCTACAAAATCATGACCTTTAACATACGTGTAATCGTTCCATCCGATCCTTTTTCTTGGGAACAAAGAAAAAACTGGATTTATACAACAATCGATACTTATCGACCGGATGTAATTGGGATGCAAGAAATTACACCTTACATGCTGGAGTGGATCAAAGCAGCATTTCAAGAAACATACGATATCTATTCTGTTAATCGGGTCAACTCTATAAAAGATGGAGAATACATCGCTATTTTATCAAAAAAAACCATTTTTACAGTTGGGAAAAAAGGGGCATTTATGCTATCAGAAACACCAAGTGAAAAGGGGAGCATAGGTTGGGATGCTGAATATCCCAGGGTATGTCAGTGGCTAGAACTATCTCCTACGCACAAAAACACATCAGTCATGCGTATTTACAATACTCACCTCGATCATATCGGTAAAAACGCTAGACAAAACGGATTGCAACTTATTAAAAAAGAGATGCAGCGGGTAAAATTACCTGTTGTATTAACCGGAGATTTCAATGATACACCAGACAGTGGGGCACTACACAAAGTAGCTTCTATGCGAAGCTGTTATGCTGGCTTTAATCAGCAAGAGAAAGAACATAGTTTAACCTTTCATGATTATAAAGGTGGAACAATTGGCAGCCCAATAGATTACATATTAAGTGATAATAATGTGAATCTCAGTTCTACTAAAATAATCAGAGATCGTTATAAGGAAGGCTATCCATCTGATCATTATCCAATACTAACTACGATTACCTTTCCATAATTTATTTAGGTATTATTCTATAAATGAATCTGACACAGGAATTATCATTTACTAACAGAAGCAGTTTAGTTAATTACTATTTTTGAAATTAGATCCAAAATATTCAAATGTCTTGACTTAGAAAGGAGCTGGAAAAATGATTGAATTACGAAAAATAAACAGGGATAACATAGATGAAGTAATAGCACTTGATGTTGAAGAAAATCAGAAAGAATTTATATTAGAAACTACTAACCTTAGATGCTTCGCAGACGCTCATATGTTGTACACAGATGGTATACCAGCTTCTCCACTAGCTATTTATGCGAATGATACGATGGTTGGATTTTTGATGTATATTTATGATACGACGGATCATGAATCATTTCAAAATGAAGTTTATTACGGGAAGAAGACCTATTTCATTTGGCATTTTATGATTGATAAGAGATATCAGGGGAAAGGATATGGCAAGCTTGCCTTTGAAAAAATGTTGGCGGATATTGAAACTATGCCATATGGGGAAGCGGAACATGTAGACCTCTTTTATCATAAAAATAATGTCATAGTTAAAAAATTATACGCTTCATTTGGTTTTGTAGAGACAGGCATCATTCAGAATAATTCGATCCATGCGATTAAAAATCTAGATGGGAAAATAACAGAAGCCTTAGTAGAATAGGTTAATCTGAAAAAAATGTAAGCTTTAAACGTATAACTATAACAGGACCATAAGCCTGTCAGATATTGACTAGCTATTCTGTACGTACCGAGACCTTGAACCCGAAGTGATAGCATAAGGGTTAAGCTTGTAGACGGAAATTAGAAGTGATTTGTGAAATGGTTTACTTAAAATAGCGGTGGCGTTAGTTGAAGAAAGACCAAAAAAATGCCAAGAATTCAATACATGTCAAAAAGGATGGCAAATTCCATCCTTTCAGACTGTTGACAAACCCAAATTATTTTTAGATTTGTATTTAACTGTTGATCTTCGTTGCAGACGCTTCGCTTTCCGCGGGCGGTCCGGGAACCTCCTCGGGCTGCGCCCTGTGGGGTTTCCCATGTCCCTTCCTCCCGCAGGAGTCTGCGCGTCTTCCACTACGATCAACAAGGGAATTGCATGCATTTAAATAAAAATGTACCTTTGTCTACACACTGAAAGGATGGCAAATTCCATCCTTTTTCTTGTGTCTTTTGATAAAAATAATTTGCCATTTTTAGAGCCAAAACTAATGTCAAAACAAGTTTTGCACCCCTTAACTGAACTCGTTATACTTAAGTTCTTTCTTTTTCTTTTTTACCAAAATATAAAAGTCCCAACAACAGCCAGCCCACCGTTACGACAGTTGCGACAATTAGAGCGGGCACTGGACCAAAGGCAACAATGATAGGGACAGATGCAGCAGTCACAATTCCTCCACCTACAATTAAATCTAGAAAAATCTGTTTATAACCAAAACTTTTCTTAGCAGGAGTTTCTGTTTGGGGATCTGCTAAATTAATGAGCATCATGCCGGCAGCACTCATGCCCATCGCTTGTCCTAAATCACCAATACCACGCTCAAACCAATAATCTGGCATCATGCGTGGAGCTATATAAATAAATGCCAGTACATTCCATGCGATAGCAGTTATAGACATAAGCAAGAATGGAACCCAATATTCCCCAATAACCGAGATCGAAAGGGTAGCAATGGCAGATGCTATTAAAAGATCAAGTGCAAATCCTTGAATTCTATTAACGATGCCAGTATCAAAAATTTTATGCTTCACACATTTGTCCACTAGGAGCTGAACAATAATGGCTCCTACCATTGCAAGAGGAAATAAAGGAAGATGGGTAAACAATTCAATTGTATCCACCCAAAGAGCTTCCTCAAGTAGAATTAATCCTTCTAATATTAGATAGCCGACTCCGATTGCCACTCCTATGTATGCAAAATGGACGGTGAATGTCTCAATAAACTCTGAGCGGGTCGTTTTTTTTCCTACAGGTTCATCTTCTTGATTCTCTTCGGAAATGATGCCTTTTAATTGCTCCTCTGTAATATCATTGGGACTATTTAGTATCTCTGTTTTCCCTTTTCGTGCCCCCCAATTAACAAGTATGATTCCAAGAATGACCCCTGCTAGAACTCCAACGGTTGCCAGTCCAATTGCTAAATCTTTGCCCTCTTCAAAATCTACGCTGGAAAAAGTCCCTGACAACCCGGCTGCAGTACCATGACCACCAACAAAGCTTATTTCAAGGAGTGCACCTGCTGCTGGATTTAGGTCGAAAAAAGGAGTGAGGATAAAAATTGCCATGGAGATTCCTAACACATATTGTCCCCATGAAATAAAATGGGAAAAGGTGATTTGAGGTCCTGAAATGCGCCAGATTTTTTTGATAGGAGGTATTGTTTTACTTAAAAAAAAGGAAGCGAAAATAACGCTTATGAGTAATCCTGGGAGCTCCTCCCAGACTTCTAACATACTTTCAGGAAAAAGGCCTCCAATATCAAACAGCTCTACCCCCATTTTTCCGAGAATTTCTGGACCAAGTAGAAGTCCTAATAAGCCGGCAATAATGGAGCTGGGAACAAAGAATTTTTGAAGAAAAGGGGTGGAGACTCTCAGCCATTTCCCAATAATTAAGAGTACGCCTAATATAATGAAACTAAAGCCAATAACCTCTGGTGACATGCTCAAAAATTAACCCTCCCTAAGTTGATTGTTCTATATTACATTCCTAACTATTTACCCGCTTCCTATATAATTAATCTTGTAAAATACTTATGAATGACAAACGATCCTTCTGCCTACTTTATTTGCCCTCCTTCCATAACTATATTAAAATAAATGTGTAAACTTTTTTAATTTTCAATATGTAAGCGATTACGCAATTGAGGGAACGAGGGGATGGAACATGAGTAAAATAAAAGAAATGAAGAATAATTGTTTCCCTAAATCCACATTGGAAGATTGGGAGATTCAGGCAGAAAGAGCCCTTAAAGGAAAACCAGTCTCCAAAATAAATAGTGATACATATGAGGGAATTATCCGAAAACCCATCTACACGGAAGATGACATAAAGGATATTCAAACAAAGGCGTCCAAAGAAAAAGGGGATTGGACTGTCTCACAACAACTTTATGGACAAGTAAGTTTGACAGAATGGAATGAACAACTAAAGCATGAATTGAAAAATGGTCTCCAAGCTATTCACTTCATTTCCTATCCTGCATCCGATAAAAATACTTTACCAATTAAGGATAAATCTGATTTTCAAGTGCTTTTTAAAGAAATAGACCTCCAAGAAATACCTTTACATGTATACACTGGCACAAGTGTTACAACATTCCTAAGTGCAATTCATGAAAGCGAAGTGGATTCATCGACTCTACAGGGAATTATAGGAGCAGATCCAATTGCGGAACTTGCGGCAACAGGTATGCTGAATCTGCCACTGAATGAATTAGTGAGTCACATGAAGTCCAACATCAAATGGAAGCGAGTTCATATACCTTCTGTGAAAACCATATTTATTCAATCAGCTCCTTATCATAATGGTGGGGCAAATGCGGTTCAGGAGCTAGCAGCCACAATGGCAACAGCGGTGGAATATATCCAAGCCTTAATAGAAATGGGACTGTCTATAGATGAAGTTGCTAGCGAAGTGGCTTTTTCTTTCCCTGTTGGAAGTGACTTCTTCATGGAACTAGCTAAACTGAGAGCAGCAAGAATACTTTGGGCAAATCTCATAGAAGCTTTTGGGGGAAGTGAAAAAGACCAACAAATGACACTTCACGCCACTACGTCGCAATTCAATAAATCTACTCTTGATCCATATGTAAATATGTTACGAACAACAACGGAGGCTTTTTCTGCCGCACTAGGCGGAGCAGATTCAATAAACATCGACAGCTATCAGCAAGAAGCCGATGTTTTCTCAAGAAGAATCGCACGTAATACTCACTACGTACTAAAAGAGGAAAGCTTTTTATCCAAAGTAACAGATCCAGCTGCAGGATCCTATTATGTGGAAACTCTCACTCACAACTTGGCAAATGCAGCGTGGGAGATGTTCCAAGAAATTGAAAGTTTAGGCGGAATGGTCAAGGCACTGGAATCAAACTACCTACAAGACCGCATCCTTAAGATAAAAGAAAAACGCTTCAAGGATGTAGAAAAGAGAAGAAAAGTATTAATCGGTACGAATATGTATGCGGATTTAAAAGAAGAGCTGAAGGAACAGAGGTTAATAAAAACATTAAAACAAGAAGAAACAGCTGCTGAAAAAATACAAGCTATCCAACCAGTAAGATTAACCGCTTCTTTCGAGAATCTTCGCTACCAAGCAAAAAAATATGAACTAACTACAGGCATTAAACCTAAATTGACACTCATTAATCTTGGAGCTCTCGCCACTCATAAACCTAGAACTGATTTTGCATCTGGTTTCTTTCAAGTGGGGGGAATTACTTCGAAATTAAGTCCTAGCCTTGAGGATACATCAGCATTAAAAGACTGGCTTTCTGCCGAAAAACTAGAAGGGCACATATGCATCTGCGGAAGTGATGACAGTTACAATGAAATGCTTAATGAGGTAGTCACTTCACTTAAGGGATCGGATCGAAAAATTCTGCTAGCTGGTTTGCCTGATTTATCTAGACAAGAAGAATTAATAGCTCTAGGTATATCTGACTTTATTCATCAGCGCTCTAACTGTTTTGAGCAATTATCCACGATTCACGAAGAAATGGGGTTGACAGAGTATGAGGCCTGATTTTTCAACCAAAATATTGAACATAAAAAAGAAATCATCTACCGTGTCTTTTTCAAAAGAAACGGTGGAAGAATTATTTTACGAAACGAATGAACAGATAAAATTAAAACCTCAATATACAAAAGAAGATCTGAAAAATGCCGAGCATTTGGGAACACTTCCAGGTATCGCCCCTTATCTTCGTGGACCATACCCGACTATGTATGTAAACCGTCCATGGACCATTCGTCAATATGCTGGTTTTTCAACAGCTGAAGAGAGTAACTCCTTTTATCGAAGAAATCTGGAGATGGGGCAAAAAGGATTATCAGTTGCATTTGATCTAGCTACTCATCGAGGCTATGATTCAGACCATCCGCGTGTGGTGGGGGACGTTGGAAAAGCGGGGGTAGCAATCGACTCCATTTTAGATATGAAAGTTCTTTTTGATGGTATTCCACTTGATAAAATGTCTGTATCGATGACAATGAATGGCGCAGTATTGCCAATCATGGCCTTTTATATTGTGACTGCAGAAGAGCAGGGAGTCAGTCAGGAACAGCTTTCTGGAACCATTCAAAATGATATATTAAAAGAATATATGGTGCGTAACACTTATATCTACCCTCCTGAAATGTCAATGCGTATTATTGGTGATATATTTGCCTATACATCTGAGCATATGCCAAAATTCAATAGTATCAGTATTTCCGGCTATCATATGCAAGAAGCAGGAGCGCCAGCAGATATCGAACTTGCCTATACACTTGCTGACGGTTTGGAATATGTAAGAACCGGATTAGATTCTGGAATAGATATCGATAAATTTGCACCTCGCCTCTCGTTTTTCTGGGCAATTGGTATGAATTACTTTATGGAAGTAGCGAAAATGCGTGCTGCACGATTTATTTGGGCAAAAATGATGAAAGAGTTCGTACCGTCAAATCCTAAATCAATGGCTTTAAGAACACACTCGCAAACGTCTGGATGGAGCTTAACGGAACAGGATCCGTTCAATAACGTGACCCGTACATGTATAGAAGCACTTGCTGCAGCAAATGGACACACGCAATCCTTGCATACGAATGCCTTGGACGAAGCAATCGCATTACCTACCGATTTCTCTGCACGGATTGCCCGAAACACCCAATTGTATTTGCAGGAAGAAACGGATATCACAAAAGTGATTGATCCGTGGGCAGGCTCCTATTATGTAGAGACATTAACGAAAGAACTGATAGACAAAGCCTGGTCACATATTGAAGAAATTGAAGAGCTCGGTGGAATGGCAAAAGCAATTGAAACTGGACTTCCTAAGATGCGGATTGAAGAAGCATCAGCTCGACGTCAAGCGAAAATTGATTCTGGAAAAGAAGCTATTATCGGTGTAAATAAATATCGCCTTGATAAAGAGGATATGGCAATAGAAGTTTTGGATATCGATAATGCCGAAGTACGTAAAAAGCAAATTCAACGACTGCATGAATTGCGTGATGAACGAGACGAAGCACAAGTGATATCAGCGTTAGAAGCTCTTACAGATGCAGCAAAATCCGGCAAAGGCAACCTCCTGGAACTTGCGGTAGATGCAGCAAGAGCCCGAGCTAGCTTAGGCGAAATATCAGATGCCATTGAAAAAGTCGCAAACCGTCATCGAGCAGTCATACGCTCCATCAGCGGAGTCTATAGCAGTGAATTTTCCAATGAAGAAGAGATGAGGCAAGTGAAAGAAAAAATAGATGAATTTTTAGAGCTTGAAGGAAGAAGGCCAAGAATTATGATTGCCAAAATGGGACAGGACGGCCATGATCGTGGTGCAAAAGTTATTGCTACAGCTTTTGCAGATTTAGGCTTTGATGTGGATATCGGACCACTTTTCCAAACCCCTGCGGAAACAGCGCTTCAAGCAGTGGAAAATGATGTGCATGTGATCGGTATTAGTTCCCTTGCAGCAGGTCATAAAACATTGCTGCCACAGCTTATAAACGAGTTAAAAAAACTAAATCGTGAAGATATCATCGTCGTAATTGGCGGGGTTATTCCGGCACAGGATTACGAATTTCTATACAGGAATGGAGCTTCTGCCATCTTTGGGCCAGGAACTGTCATCCCACGTGCAGCTGAAAAAGTCCTTGATGAAGTTTATAACCGCCTCGGCTATGAGGAAGTGGAAGAGCAGAATGGCTAATCGAAAAAAGGTGAGGCGAAAGACTGAGCGGGATTCAGCTGAGATCATAGAAGGTATTCGGGCAGGTATCCGATCCGATCTTGCTCAGGCAATTACACTGGTGGAGAGCAATGCCAGTCGTCATTTTCACGTAAGTCAAAATATCATCCAGCAGATTACTCCTTTAACTGGGAAATCAATTCGAATTGGGATCAGTGGTGTGCCTGGCGCCGGAAAAAGCACATTCATAGAAGCTTTCGGTCTCTACTTATGCGAGAAAGGGCATAAAGTGGCTGTACTAGCAGTCGATCCTAGTAGTTCAAAATCAGGAGGAAGTATCCTCGGTGACAAAACCCGGATGGAACAACTAGCTCGCCACCCACGAGCTTTTATCCGCCCATCCCCTTCTAGTGGAACTCTAGGTGGTGTTCACAGAAAAACTCGGGAAAGTATTTTATTGTGTGAAGCAGCTGGTTTTGATGTAATCCTAGTAGAAACAGTTGGAGTGGGTCAAAGTGAAGCGATTGTCCGAGAAATGGTCGACTTTTTCCTACTGCTCGTTTTAACAGGTGCTGGTGACGAACTTCAAGGCATGAAAAAGGGGATTATGGAGTTAGTGGATGCGATTGTAGTGAATAAAGCTGATGGGGACAACAAAGCAAGAGCGGAGAAAACAGCACAAGAATATAAGCAAATTCTTCATTTTCTCCAACCAGCAACAAAGGGCTGGGAAACCAAGGCATTCACATGTTCAGCACTGCATCAACTTGGCATAGACAAAGCTTGGAAAACGATAGAGGAATTTGTTTACTGCACGAAAGAAACAGGTGTATTTGAAAGTAGGCGAAATGAACAAAAGAAAACATGGTTTTACACTTCATTGAAGGACCAGATTGAGCGGATGTTTTTTGATGATGAAAAAGTGAAAAAGCAGTTGCCCCTATTGGAGAAGAGTATGAGAGTGGATGAAGTCTCTGTTTCTATGGCGGTTGAGCAATTGCTTGATGAATATAAACGGTAAAAATCATTCATTTACAGCAATCAGTTAGAAAGAACATAAATTTACGAAGATTTGCTTCTTTTTTCCACAAAAAAAGGAAAGCGTTGGGGTGCGCTTTCCTGCATCTAGGGAGTATAGGGGTATGGATATCTAGATGATATTTTTAAATTACCCGCTAAACCGAAACTTAAACACTTTTTGTTTGTTTCTTTGAAAAAAATTGGTATGATAAGGGTAGTTAAAAACTTGAGGTGATCAACATGAATATCGATTTTAATATGTTTATGAATGATGTTGTTCGAACTGCACGTGAAGAGATGGATGCAGCAGGTTACGAGCAGCTTAAAACAGTAGAAGATGTGGATGCGGCATTTGGTCGTGAAGGTACGACTCTTGTAATGGTTAACTCAGTATGCGGCTGTGCTGGAGGGATTGCTCGCCCAGCAGCAACTCATGCGGTACATTATGACAAGCGCCCTAATCATTTAGTAACAGTGTTTGCGGGACAAGATAAAGAGGCGACTGCAAAAGCACGTGATTACTTTGATGGATATCCGCCGTCTTCACCATCTTTTGCATTATTAAAAGATGGAAAGATTATTACGATGGTGGAAAGACATGAAATTGAAGGGCATGCTCCAATGTCTGTTATTAACAAACTCCAAGGATATTTCGAAGAGCATTGTGAAGAAGTATAAGCAATAATGAAGAGAGATGAACAGAAAAGTTCAGCTCTCTTTTATTTTGGGTCTTTTATAAAAGATAAGTACTAATTTATAGGTAAAAGTTGATACTCGGACTTTCACTAGCATTTTGTATGAAAGGTTACCTTTCTTTTACTAAATGCAGTTCGTCAAAGCAAAAAAAATTTACTAACAGTCTTTATTTTATTTTCAGCACAAAGCATTATTCAGCATCTGCTTCTATTTTGTTATTCCAAACAGCGTTGATTGCAAAATAGTATATTCCAGGTTTATTAGGCACTTTCCATGGTTGATTGTCTTTCCTTACCATTCTTTCATCATAAATGCTTAGAGTTATATTATCTGGAATGGACTCGGAATTAAAATCTATGATAATTTCACTATTACCTGCTACTTCTCTTATAACTTTACCGTCCAAAAGCTCGGGGATAGAGGCATTTTCCGAACATTCAACCCAACAATATGCACTTCTTACTACCAGTATTTTCATATCATCAACTTGAACAGAAGGAATGGGAGGTTTTGTGCCTTCTAAAGGGTTTGCTTTACCTTGATTAGCACAGGATGACATTAGAATTAAGATACAGGCCATCATTAAAGATGTATACATACGCAAAATGAAACACTCCCATCGTAGTAATAAAATATTGTAAGATACTTTGGTAGATACATATGATGATACCATATTTTACCGATAGATATTGAAGTATAGTAACTGTTTTTTTGTGCAGGTTTTTCTTACCCATTTACAGAATGTAACTAATAGAAGATTAAATAAAAAAGGAGAATTCCAATGTACATATTAACGAAAGAATCTGGCATTATTTACGATTTTAATAAAAATCATAAACCAGTTTTATCTGTTCCATCAGGTTCCACTTTAGAAATAGAAACATTTGATTGTTTTCAAAATCAGATTCAATCAGAAGACACGGAGATTACAGGAATAGATTGGAATCG
Source organism: Sutcliffiella rhizosphaerae (assembly GCF_917563925.1). Lineage (GTDB taxonomy): Bacteria > Bacillota > Bacilli > Bacillales > Bacillaceae_I > Sutcliffiella_A > Sutcliffiella_A rhizosphaerae. The sequence continues at coordinate 9,135 of NZ_CAKJTJ010000038.1, read as the reverse complement.
CGTGAATCCTGCAACTGGTCCTGTATATATAGAGGAAGCCATGCCGGGTGATGTATTAAAAGTAAAAATTGAGAAGCTAGAAATTGGTAATCAAGGAGTTATGGTAGTAGGACCGAATCTTGGAGTCATGGGGCATCGAATTGAAAAGATGGAATCGAAAATTATCCCAATCAGGGAAGGAAAAGCGATTTTTAATGAAATAGAGATTCCATTAAATCCAATGATTGGTGTTATTGGAGTAGCACCTGATGGAGAAGGAATTTCATGTGGGACTCCTGACAGTCACGGTGGCAATATGGATAATAAAATGGTGACAGAAGGAGCGACATTATATTTTCCTGTATTTACTGAAGGTGCCTTGTTTGCAACAGGTGATTTTCACGCTGCCATGGGAGACGGCGAAATTAGTGTGTCGGGTATTGAGGTACCAGGGAAAGTAACGCTCACATTAGAAGTGCTGAAAAATGAAAATTTGGAACATCCGATGCTGGAAAATGAAGAGGTAGTGACGACCATCGTCTCTGCAAAAACGTTAGATGAAGCTGCGAAAAAAGCAACAGAAGTTATGATAGATAGAGTAGTAGACAATACGGGGATGAGCTTAAGTGAGACTACCATGCTGATGAGTGCGGTTGGTCAACTAGAGGTTTGTCAAATAGTAGATCCATTAGTAACTGCAAGGTTTGCAGTACCGAAAAAAATTTTTGTAAGCTCGTCTCTTTTACCGGTTGGATAAATACAAACAAGCTTAGTCTGCAAATATGCATGCTAAGCTTGTTTTGTTACCGCTTCACTTCAATACTTACATGGGCACAAGAAACCCTCTCGTTAATAATAGGTTTTAACGTTTTTATGAATGTTGTTTCCTTGTTTTGAATAATAGTAAGCAAAGTTTGTACCATACATTGTGCTATTTCTTCAATGGGCACACCAACACTAGTCAATGGTATTTCAAGGTTTGCCATTTGCGGTATGTTATCATAGCTGATTACCGAAATGTCCTTTGGAATGATAATATTTGATTCACGTAGTGCCCTAATGATTCCGGCACTTATATCATAACTAGATCCAATAATGGCAGTAGGTTTAAAAGAAGACTGTAACAAACGTTTTGTCGCAACATATCCATCATACCAGTCTAAACCGCCTGTATGAAACATATTTTCTGTGTTAGGTAGACCAAGTTCATTTAAAGAGTTTCGAACTGCATTGTATTTTTCTAGTTGTCGTTCATCAACCGGAGAAAAGTCCCCTACATATGCAATCCTCCTATGTCCGAGGCTGTATAAATATTTGACTGTGATGTCCATGCTTTCCTGATAGTTCACATCTATAACTGGAAAGCTTTTATCTTTGCCCACTCCATATGTAACAAATGGAAGTGAACAGTCTTTAAGTGCATCTTGGTTTTTCTCATCAAAAACGATGATGCCATCCACTTGAAATCGTTTAAACATTTCAATAGAATCTTTTATTGAATTAATGGAGAGAATCATGGAGTAGGAGTTTTTACTAATTTCTTCGTTTATTTGTGTAACTACGGTGGAATGGGCTATGCGCTCTAAAGTTGGCCAAATTAGACCAATAACTTTGGATTGCTTGGAAACTAACCGTTGAGCAGCAAAATTTGGTTCATATCCCATTTCCTTCGCGATATTCAAAATCTTATTTTTCGTTATCGGTTTCACAAGCGGACTGTCATTTAGCGCCTTTGAAACGGTTGAATAACTTACACCGGCTTTTAAAGCAATATCTTTAATCGTAATGGTCATATGGGGTTCACCTATTTTTATAAATTAACAACGTTATTATTTTTTGTGCATGATTACTTGGAAAACGAACGTATTTAAATTCTATTTTTACAGAACAGCATCAATAATGTCAATGAAATCAAAATAATTTACAATTTATTTTTAGAAAATTTAATAAAATAAACTTGAAAAGTAAAAAAGTATCCCTTAAGATAAAAATAAATAACAACGTTGTTATTTCGTATTAATCTATTTACGTAAAGATAAATGAAAGCGTATTAATTTACGAACAATATTATTTATGGAGGTTTATTAAATGAAAAAGTTTATGGATGATAATTTTTTACTATCCACTAACACGGCAATAGAGTTATACAATAATTACGCTAAAGATATGCCAATCATTGATTATCACTGCCATTTAATCCCAAAGGAAATCTATGAAAATAAGACGTTTCAAAATGTTACGGAAGCGTGGTTGTATGGGGACCATTATAAGTGGAGAGCAATGCGTGCAAACGGTGTGGAAGAAGACTACATAACAGGAGGAGCCTCTGATTATGATAAGTTCATAGCGTGGTCAAAGACTGTGCCAATGACAATCGGAAATCCATTATACAATTGGACTCATCTTGAGCTTCGGAGATACTTTGATGTCCATGACATACTAAATGAAAGTACTGCACATGAGGTTTGGGAGAAGGTAAATGCGAAGCTGACCAATGGAGAATTTGGTGCGCGAGACCTTATTACTAAATCTAATGTAAAAGTTGTTTGTACTACGGATGATCCGACAGATTCTTTGGAATATCATCAGAAGTTAAAAGAAGAGTCAAACTTTGATGTTAAGGTATTACCGAGCTTCCGCCCAGATAAAGGTCTTGAAATCAATCAAGAAGGCTTTATCCAGTGGGTAAAAAAATTAGAAGAAGTTTCTGGCATTGAAATTTCAACATATGATCACTTTCTAGCTGCGCTTGAAAATAGAATTGAGTTTTTCCACTCCCTAGGTGGACGTGTATCTGACCATGCATTGAATACAATGATGTATGTAAAGACTACAAAAGAGAATGCTGCAGCTGTCTTTGCTAAAGGCATCAACGGTGAGGTTGTAACGGTTGAAGAGGAAAAAATATATAAATCTATTACGTTAGAGTTTTTGGGACAACAATATGCGAAATTAGATTGGGCTATGCAATTTCATATTCATGCGCTTCGAAACAATAACTCTAGAATGTTTCAACAGCTAGGACCAGATACAGGCTATGACAGTATAAATGATGGTGAATTAGCAAAACCGTTAAATCAATTATTGGATGCGCTTGAACAAAAAAATGCCTTACCAAAAACAATCCTTTACTCTTTAAACCCAAATGATAATTACATCTTAGGAACAACCATAGGTAATTTCCAAGGTGGAGGATATCCTGGTAAGATCCAATTAGGTACTGCTTGGTGGTTTAATGACCAAAAGGACGGTATGCTTGATCAAATGAAAGCATTGGCTAACCTAGGATTATTCAGTAGATTCATAGGAATGCTGACAGATTCCAGAAGTTTTCTTTCCTATACAAGACATGAGTATTTTAGAAGACTTGTTTGTGACTTAATTGGAAGCTGGGTTGAAAACGGGGAAGTTCCATATGATATGGAGCTGCTTGGCGAAATCGTTCAAGGTATCTGTTATGAAAACGCGAAAGACTATTTTAATTTTCAATAATGTGCTAATAAAGAAAATCTCTTGTCTATATGGGACAAGAGATTTTCTTTGTTTTGAGAATGATACTAAACCACTATCCCAGCCTAGCGGGTATAGTTAACTCATCCTCTTGTTCTATCAAACGCAATTTAGTAAGTCTCAGAAATCTTATCGTCACTAGTAATGAGCATATTCCCATTACAAAGAAGATAATACGGATATCTATCATTTCTGCTAAAACTCCTGTTAAGAAACCTGCCAATGGCAATGTTCCAAGTCCCAGCATCGATATAAGTCCATTTACTCTGCCGAATATATGTGAGGGAACTAAACGTTGGCGCATCGTTTTGAATAGAACATTAAACATAATGACTGGTGCACTTTGTATCGCAACCGCTAGTAAAAGCGTCTGCCAATTCCAACTTAACGCAACAGTTATAATTCCAACTGCGCTTATCATAATATTAATCAACATTAATCGAATTGGATTTCCTTTGTCTCCTAAAAAATTTACGAATGCAATAGCTGCAACTTGTGCTGTTGCAGCACCTGCATACACCCACCCGACTTCTTCGGATGAAAGGAACAGTTTCTCCCGTGAAAAGTAGACAAGCATGCTAATTAGAGCGCCATTTGCAATATTCACGATTAAGATAAGTAAGGTGAAGGGACCTAGAATGTGATGCTTAAGTAAAAAATCTGCTCCAGCTTTTAACTGTTCCCATGAATTTGACTTAATCTTGGAAGGTGTTTCTTTCGTTAAAAATGTTAGAAATAGAATGGATATCGCAATCGGGAAAAATGAAAATGCATCCAAGAGTAATACATTATAAACACCGATTTTTGAAATTAATATACCTGCAAGTGCACTACCGAACAGCACGGAGGAAGTGTCAATAAATTGATGTGTGGCATTGACCTTCATAAGTTTTTCCTTTTTGAATAATTGTGGTACGACTGTCGAATTCACCACGGAGAATATGGCACCAACACAGGCAATGAAGAAACCGAGCACATAAATGTGCCAGATGTGTAACACTTGTAAAATGTGTAAGACAGGGATGACTCCTGCAAGTGTACCTTGAAGCAACGCACTGACAAACAGCAAGATTCTCCTTGGAAACCGATCTGCTAACACGCCAGCAATTGGAGATACAAAAATGAACGGTAATGTCTGTACCAAGAACATAACCCCCATACTAACTGCAGACTGGGTCAGTTCATAAATAAGCCAAGGGATAGCGATGATATAAAATTTATCACCGAGTTTTGACAATAGGGTTCCTGAAAAATAAAGTAAGGCATTTTGTTCCCGCCATATAGATTGTTTAAACATATCTTTCCACCTCTTAATCTGAACTATCTAAATTATCAACTTTCTAAAAACAGGAAAAAAGGGTAAAATTAAACTAACTTTGTCCCCTTTTTAACAGTTTAAGAAAGTATAAACTGTTAGTAGTGGAGCTCTTGCGACCGAATATATATGGTGTGCCTCAAGAGTGGTAAGTTCACTTGACTCATATGTGTCTGTTGGGGCGTCTAGGTCCTTGAGCTTTTTGGAGGTGCGGAAATTGCGGGAACGGTACTTTACATTAAGAGCACATTTAAAACATTTTTTAAAAGATGAACCGTATGATATGAAGCTGGAGGACTTGGATACGATATGGTTCTGCTCCAGAAAAAATTCGAAAAGGATTATACGAAAACTGGAGGAAGAGGGACTACTTACTTATCAGCCTGGTAGGGGGAGAGGAAAAGTCTCTCAACTTCAATATGTGACTACTTTTCAAAACGAGATTGAAAGCTATTTAGCAGAATGTGCCGCATCTGGGAAACTAGATAATATTGCAGAAATTCTACGCCTGCCAATCCCAAAGTCTTGGGTGGACAATTCCTCTAAAGATATTCGGGAGTTGCTTGGACTTAAAAGAGATGATTCAGCTTTCAAAGATATCTTACATACCTTCAAAGCAAGAGATATCTATTCGTTAGACCCATTGCATGTATCGGTATCATTAGAAACGCACCTAATTGAATGTCTAGGTGATACACTTATCCGCTACAATAGCGAAAAAGACTGCTTTGATCCACATATTGCTCATCATTTTCAAGTAGATTCTACCAAAAAGATTTGGACCTTTTATCTGAGGAAGTCTGTTTATTTCCACAATGGAGAGACTGTGACGAGTAAAGATGTAGCATATACGATAAATCGGATGAAAAACAGTGATCATTCTTATTCTTGGCTGACGGAGAACATTAACAAGGTAATATGTTCGCATCCACACAAAGTGGAGATTCAATTATTTCAGCCTAACCCTTTTTTCTTGAGGTATCTTTCAGCAATTAACTTTTGCATACTTCCAGCTGATATAGAATTCGATGAGTTTAAATGGGTTGCCACTGGACCTTTTCGATTAAAAGAAAGGAAAAATCAAAAGATAGTGTTGGAAGCAAATGATTCCTATTTTAAAGAACGTCCATTGATTGACGAAATTCATTTTTATCGTGTGACAAACGATGCTGCTAAAACTGTATACCTTTCTAGTGAAGAAAAAGGGGAAAACCTTCAACCAAACAACCATAAAATAAAGGACTCTGGTTTACGTTTCCTTTCTTTTAACATGAAACGATCAAGTATTGTTCAGAAGCATACTTTTCGTGAAGCAATCTATCATCTGTTTGATGTAAAGAAGATGGCAGCTGAGTTAGCATGGGAGGTTTTAGAATCAAATAGCTTTGAGATAGAGAATGCTGAACCACAGCAGAAGCACCCCGAAAAAATTATTGATCTCATAAAAGAATCTGGATACAAAGGTGAAATGTTATTGTTGTATCACTTTGATAATTACCATGCCGTTATAGAAGCGGAATGGTTTAAAAAAGAGGCGAAGCAGTACGGCATTATTATTCAGCTGCAGCAGATCACTTTTGATCAATTTTCAAAAGAGGGAATGGAGGATGATATCGACCTAATAATCATGGGTTTAACTTTATCTTATGACAAACATCTTGCCTTCTCCTATGCTTTTCGAAACAAAGCACTATTGTTTAATCGATTGTTTAATAGAACAATAGAAACGTTCATTCATGAGAATTTAACTCAATTTGAGCTAGAAGAAGAGAAAGATAAGCGAATGAAAATAATGGAAGAAATAGAACAATATTTGAAAGCGGAAATTGCATTAATCTATCTTTACCATCCAATTGTAACAAGGGCGCTTGACCCAACTATTCAGGACGTCACTTCCCATTCATTTGGACATATCGATTTTACAAAGCTATGGATACCAAGTTGAGGGGAGTGCTTGTAAATTGACAAATTTATTAACCCGATTACATGAAGTTGGAATCCATATGATTGAAAACGACTCCACTATTATGTTGGAGTTGTTAGCTTGCATGCCAAGTCAATTAAATGAAGCGGATTATCTCGTTCGAGAGATTGTTAAGAAACGGATGAATAAAAAAGTTCTTTTAGAAACTCCTAAAGGAATACTTGAACAGTTACCATTTACAAATACGACCATGAGTAAAAAAGGGGAAAGAATCATTTTCACAAAAGACCTACTGGAAAAAAAGATAATTTCAAATCAAGTTTATGAAGTGTGGTCGATATCGGAACCACGAGCAATCCATTTTCTGTCGGAAGTGATGGAGCAAGGTATACAAGAGACAGAAAAATTCCTGCAATCCATGAGAAGTGAACTGCCCGATCAAGTGGACAATATATTGACAGTTCATTACGACAATCACATTCCTATTGGAGTAGTGATTCCGCATATTGAGCCGGATACGGACAGTGAAGGGAGAATATTCTGGATTGGATTGCATCCGCAATACAGAGGGAAGGGCTATGGCAGAAATCTTCATAATATAGGACTGGAAAGATTACAGCAGGATTTTCAGGCAAAAACGTATCTTGGAGCAACTCAAATAGAGAATGAACCAATGAAAAATATTATGATTGCAAATGGTTGTAAACATTTCGGAGAAAGTGTTATATCGTTGGAATACAAACGTAAAAACGACGGATATCGAAGTGTGTAAGGGGGACATGCAGATGAATGCTACCTTTCTTCAACGCTTTAAAGCTTTTATGATTGACTACTTAGTCATCGCACTGTATTTAGTCTTGATCTTTATTCTAAGCATGTTCCTTTTCCCACCTTTACAGCAATTGTTTACCGGATCTCTGATCGTTGCACAAATTTCAGGCTTTTTCCTAGCGACTCTACCAGTCTCTCTTTATTTTATTATTAGTGATTCCGTTATTGGTAAACAGTCTTTGGGAAAGAGGAAAATAGGCATTCAAGTCGTTGATATCCATTTAAAAGCCCTTTCCATAAAACAGATGACATTTCGAACAATCTTGAAATTTCTTCCGTGGGAGATGTCGCATTTTCTTGTTTATTGGTTGGTAAATATTGGAGAATCAGAAATACCTCTGCATCTTTATCTTCTGGGTGGATTAATTTACGTTCTAATATTCACTAACATATTGTCAGCTATTTTTACAAAGAAAAAGCAATCTTTGTACGACATCATGACTAATTCCTTCGTCATCACAAAAAAGGAAGGGAAAATAACATGATTTTTTTTGATATCGATGCAACACTCCTAGACCATGAAAAAGCAGAGCAATTGGCTGCTAGCGCATTCTTTATTAATAATCTGGAAGAACTACCCTTTAGTAAAGCTATTTTTGTGAAAAGATGGTTTGATTTATCCATAAAATACTTTGATAAATTCCTCGCAAATGAGATTTCATTTCAGGAACAAAGAAGATTTCGGATAAAAGAGTTGTTTGGTAATCATTTAACAAACAAACAAGCCGATGATAAGTTCAATGAGTATCTAGCGTTTTACAAAGAAAATTGGTCTGTTTTTGAAGATGTCATTCCTTGTTTAGACCATTTTAAGGCACAGAGGAAGCGATTAGGGATTATTAGCAACGGTGATTATAATCAACAAATAGAGAAACTCACTCAACTAAACATACTAAATTATTTTGACTGTATTGTTTCTTCCAGTGAAATAGGTATTTCAAAACCTAAAGAAGCAATTTTTACACATGCATGTGAGATTGCCGAAGTACAAATTCATGAAACATTTTATATAGGAGATAGATTAGATATTGATGCGATCAGCAGTAGTAATGCCGGAATGAAGGGGATTTGGCTAAATAGAAATAACAAACTATCCCATCCAGATGTTATAGTTATTCATAATCTTAGCGAGTTGAGCGATGTAATTTAAGCAGGGAGAAACCATATGTGCTACTTGAAATGGCTAAAGTCCAAAGTTTAGATAAGTTGTATGAAGACCAAAATACAGCAGCAATAGTAATGAAAATGCCTTCATAAGAGTGCCCGGATATGTCAATTTGCAGTTTTCCGGGCATATAAAACCCAATTAAGTGCCCGGATATGTCAATTTGTAGTTTTCCGGGCATATAAAACCCAATTAAGTGCCCGGATATGTCAATTTGCAGTTTTCCGGGCATATAAAACCCAATTAAGTGCCCGGATATGTCAATTTGCAGTTTTCCGGGCATATAAAACCCAATTAAGTGCCCGGATATGTTAATTTGCAGTTTTCCGGGCATAAAAACCCCAATTAAGTGCCCGGATTTATCAATTTACAGGTTTCCGGGCATTTACGAGTATCAATTGAGGTTTATCA
>NZ_CAKJTJ010000037.1 GCF_917563925.1 Sutcliffiella rhizosphaerae | reverse complement strand
CCCCCCGACCTCTCACACCACCGTACGTACCTTTCGGTATATGGCGGTTCAATTAAAGTTGACGTAAACTATGATATCTTGCATATAGACTTTTGAGCCCTTGGGAACTCCAATAGGAGTTTCCAAGGGTTTTGTGTAAGATTGGACTGTGAGATATTCTCCAATATTTCTTCCTAGAGTTACCCCACTCGTATGCTTTGGCTGGGTGGACTCCTAAACCTATTAACTTCCTCACTCAGGTCTTCGGTTTCTTCCATTCCTTCCATACAATCATCCTTAGTCGTCTTCTTATCCATTCATCAAATTCTTTGAATATGCTCGGTGTATCTGCGAGGGCGAAGTAGCTGCACCATCCTACAAGGTATTGTTTAACTTCGCTATTCTCATTTCCATTAGGATTGGTTTAGAACTTCTATTTCATGGACGACACCATTAATCATAATTCCAGCTTGAAGATACTTCTGATTAGCTTTAGGACCGTCCGGTCTTTCACTTTGGAAGCCAGTATCCCCATTAACTTGTCATGATTTACTTTGTCAAAGAATTTCTCGAAGTCTATATCAACCACCCACCTGTTTCCTTCTTTCATGAATCCTTTTGCTTTTCGCACGGCATCATGTCCCCTTCTATTCGGTCGGAAGCCATAACTATGCTCGGAGAATGCAGGGTCAAAGATTGGAGTCAGTATTTGAGCGATTGCCTGTTGAATGAATCGGTCTGTCATAGTAGGTATTCCTAGTAAACGGATTCCGTCGTTCGGTTTCGGGATTTCGACTCGACGGACAGGACTCGGTTTATAGGTACCATTCCTTAGCGATTGACAGAGAGAGTCCCAGTTATCAACGATATGTCTTCGTAGGGATTTTACGGACATTTTATCAATCCCGTGACTTCCTTTGTTTCTCTCCACACGTTTGAGTGCTTCTATCAAGTTTTCACGTGACAGTAACCTATCCATTAACATAAGATATTTCCTTTCCACGCGAACAAGAGGTCTATTAGTGTTATTCTTGCTCCACCCTCTTGAAATCCCCCATGGGATTCACCACTTCCTCTTCCAAGTAGGTCTCCTAAGAGATTGTCTTCTTCTGCACAAGGGATTGTACGCATAGTTCTCGTTCATCTTTAATTGTTCAGTCCTTCCCTTACTTTCTCGGGTAAGTAAGGTACTATGACTTCTGCTGACTTTTGACTGTTCAACTGTCTATCGCTAGACAGGTTACCAAGTGTGCTTTGCGTATCAGTCAGACCTCCCCGGGTAAGAATGCAATCTTTCCTTCCACCTATCTGCTTCATTTACTCTGTATCACCTTTGACAAAAAGGACTTTGTTTTGTAATGCAAACTCATCCAATGATACCTAGTCTTCTATGAAGTTCGTGTTCCTCAGACCGGAAGTTTGCCGCCCGCTTCCTTCAGATTCCACGTCACCATGGACACCCTTGCGTTAAGCTAACTGTTACTTCTGTCTTCACAGTTCGGACTTGCACCCTATAGATTGCACCCATGCCGGGCGCAAATTAATAAAGGAAACGCATTTTTGGCGCTTCCTTATTGTTTAATTAGAACGGCTCTTTTTGGATAATCAGTAAAGAATCCCGCACATTCTGCTTTGAAAAGTCGGAGCATTGTTTTTTCATCATTTACCGTAAACGGTCTGACTGGAACGCCATTTTCTTTTGAACGTTGAATAATGGTTGGTGTTGCAGCTTTAATATATGGATGAATCCCTTGGGCACCGACCCACTTCGTGTAATCCCAAGGCTTATTTATTCCCTCCATATATAACACTGCTTTCTCAATAGAGGGAGATAGGGTATGTAGACGGGCAATCGAAAAATGATTAAAGCTTGAAAATATAACTAGATTCTCCACATCATATTTGAGTATTAGTTCTAGTACTTTTTCTTCCATCCCAGAGTAAGGGATGATACTGTTTTTTAGTTCAATATTAACGAGAGTCTGCTTTCTTGCAGCCCAATCTAACACTTCTTCTAATGTCGGGATTTCCGCATGTGAATATAATTTTTTAAATTTATACACAGCATTTAGTTGTTTAAGTTCTTTTAATGTAAAGTCTTTAACCAACCCTTTTCCGTCGGTGGTTCTGTCTACCTTTTCATCGTGTATAACTACAGGAATGCCGTCTTTACTAAGCTGAACGTCCAGTTCAATTCCATCAGCTCCATCACAGAATGCCTGTTGAAAGCTAATCATCGTATTTTCAGGATGTGTACCTGCTGAACCGCGGTGACCAAAAATTTTTGTCATAATATCACCTTCTAATTTTAGAAAATCATCAATTTTTGTCAGAAAAAATTGTCAACAAACGTATTATTTAGTAAAATTTTAATCAATTAAGTGAGGTGAATGAATTGAGACCACTTCAAATATCAGCTGATACTGCACTAAAACTTGCAGAAGCATTGAATATCCCGCTGGAGCAGGTTATGCACTTACCGCAACACATATTAATTCAGAAGCTAGTTGAGCTTGAACGAAAAGAAGCAAATGAAAATAAAGCGTAATTTTCATATGTAAACCCAACACGAATAATCGTGTTGGGTTTTGATTTTGTATTATTCCTTACCCTTTCATGAAGCTCTGTGCTCTAAGCGGAGTTTATCAGCAACCATTGCGATAAACTCTGAATTCGTTGGTTTCGCTTTGGACATAGAAACTGTGTAACCAAAAAGAGAAGATATACTATCTATATTACCACGAGACCATGCAACTTCGATGGCATGACGAATCGCACGTTCTACTCTGCTGGCAGTTGTATTGTATTTTTTTGCAATATCAGGATAAAGCACTTTCGTAATAGATCCTAACAATTCAATATCGTTGTAAACCATGGATATCGCTTCACGTAAGTATAGGTACCCTTTAATATGTGCAGGAACCCCTATTTCATGAATAATACTTGTAATATTTGCATCCAGGTTTTTCCCTTTAGGTTCATGGCTGGAGGAAAACACTTGGGATGAAGAACCTGTTCTTTTAAGAATTGGAGATGCTTTTCCACTAACCTGGCGTATATTACTAACAAGATTTTCCATATCAAACGGCTTCAAAATAAAATAGGATGCACCAAGATCCACCGCTTTTTTCGTGACATCTTCCTGACCAAATGCAGTAAGCATGATCACATTCGGTGATTTATTCAAGTTTAAAGAACGCATCTTTTCTAGAACTCCCAGGCCATCAAGGTGCGGCATAATAATATCTAACACCAAAACATCTGGATTTTTATCTTGAAGCAACTGAAGACATTCTTGACCATTATGAGCTACTCCGACGACTTCCATGTCCTCTTGCGCTGAAATGTACTCTTCCAATAATCCCACTAATTCGCGATTGTCATCCACGATACACACTTTGATTTTCATATAACTAGTTTCCTCCTCAGTCCCTATACTCGTTTAAAAAATCATGAAGCCTATATTTTATTCTAAATGTTAAATTCGACAATGCAATAACTTTTCCTCTAAAAAAATGAAAAAACCTAAAAATTTATATATTATCTCTTCATTTCTCCAGAATACTCCGTTTTTCGACTAAATACGCACATTTTTACATAATATGTATATTTTGTCGAAAAATCTTTATTAATTATCATATCTTAAACAATAAAAAAAAGCGAGCTTATTTCAGCCCACTTTCTCTTCATTTTGATAAATGTCTATGCCAGCCTCATTTAACATCCACTCAATATGCACCCCATAACCACTCGTGGGATCATTGACAAATACGTGCGTGACAGCACCAATAACTTTACCATTTTGAATTATCGGACTTCCGCTCATTCCTTGAACAATTCCGCCTGTTTTGTCTAAAAGATCACTGTCAGTAATTTTAATGACCATTCCTTTCGTTGCTGGAAACTTTTGAGGAATGCTACTAATTACTTCAACATCAAATTCTTCAACTTTGTCACCATCAACCACTGTTAAGATTTTTGCCGGTCCTTCTTTCACCTCAGAAGATAAGGCAATTGGTAACTTTTTATCCATTATCCCATTATCAATGTCCTTATGAAGTGTTCCAAAAATTCCAAATGGGCTGTTTCTGGAAATATCACCGATTGCTGAGCGATCATTGGAGAATCTAGCTAACTTTTCTCCCGGAACACCATTACTACCCTTATCAATAGAAGTAACGGTAGACCTGACAATCTGTCCATCTTGAACAATAATGGGCTTTTTTGTATCCATATCAGATATAACGTGCCCTAACGCACCATATTTCATTGTAATGGGGTCATAAAAGGTCATTGTACCGATACCTGCTGCAGAGTCTCTAATATAAAGACCGATTCTAAATGAGCTGTCTTCTTTATCTTTAAGAGGAATAAGTTTTGTTTTGATGGTATTATCTTCTCTTGAAATAACAACATCTAGAGGCTGTCCTGTTTTTCCAGACTCTTGAACAAATGGAGCAACATCACTCATTTGTTCAATTTTCTTTCCATTAATCTTTGTAATAATGTCACCAACTTGAATTCCAGCTAGTTCTCCAGGTGATTGTTTTCCTGCATCCGTATCTACTTGGTGATGACCGACTACTAATACACCTAAGGTATTCAATTTCACCCCAATGGATTGGCCTCCAGGATATACGTAATACTCAGGAATTACATCCACATTCACTTGCTTAATAGGAATTCCCGCAAGTTGCAAAACAACCTTATCTGCACCGGATTGTTTGCCATTAAATCCTAACGTTTTCTCGGTTTTTACTATTCCAAGCGATGATGAAGACTCTTTCACCTTGGCAGTAACCGGGATGGAAGATGGAAAATGTAATCCTTGTCCTTCAAATAATGTTATCTTATTCGGAATTTGGACATACTCTTTAAATGGTTGACTTACGCATAATACCATGATTGAAACAAGGAGAAATACACCAACAAATTTTCTAACTATATCTTCTCTCAAACATTTTCACTCTCCTCGCTCCTATCCCACACCATTCATGGCTACATTATATAATTTTGCCTTGTCCGGCCACATTTATAACAATGGATTCAATAAAAAAGCTACACATTATGGATAGTTTTGTTAGATTTCTGTAAGTATATAAAGAACTGAATAGCATTTGGTGTATAACTCACATTAAATTCTCGTCTTGTAATATTAAACGTATTATGAAAAGTGAGAGCACTTAGCTATTTCCGTATGGACTAAAAGTAAATTCAGAATGCTAATTGGATATTATTGTAAAAACCAATAATAAATCCAATATTTTTACTTAAAAAGCATTAACATTAAAACTACACAAGTATCCAAAGCAAATACAAAAGAAAAACCGCAGCATCTATCATGCTACGGTTCAACTTTGCTTTAATGCTCCTGCAATTTCTAATAGCTCACGTGCATGCTCTTTTGTTAAAGAAGTAATTTCAACACCAGAAATCATACGGCCAATTTCACGAATCTTTTCATTTTTATCTAGCTCGCGCACTTTTGTTTTTGTGCGATCTTCTGTAACTTCTTTACTGATAAAGAGATGTGTATCTGACATTGCAGCTACTTGTGGGAGATGGGAAATACACATCACTTGGGAATCAACAGACACTTGATAGATTTTTTCCGCTATCGCCTGTGCTACCCTTCCACTTACCCCTGTGTCTACTTCATCAAAAATAATGGATGTAATTCCCTGATGTTTGGAAAAGATGCTTTTTAATGCGAGCATGATTCGAGAGAGTTCCCCACCTGAAGCAACTTTAGCCATCGGTTTTAATGGCTCCCCTGGGTTGGTTGTCAAATAAAACTCCACCACATCCACTCCGTTTTTCCCAAACAGGACTTCATCTGTCCCTTTATCCTTCCGAATATCCATATTAACGTCAAAGATGGCTTTCTCCAAATAAAGATCTTTCAGTTCTTTATGTATGCTTTTCATGAGTTGTTCTGCAGCCTTGCGACGAGCTTCTGTCAACGTTTTCGCTTCAAGAATAAGATCTTCCCGTAACGACTGTAAAGATTCCTGTAGCTGATGAATATGTGAATCCCTATTCTGAAGGGTTTCAAGTTCCTCTTCTATTTTTGCCCCATACTCCATTATTTCACCTACAGTACTACCGTATTTTCGCTTCAGTTGTTTCATTTCATTCAATCTTCCTTCAATATAGTCAAGGCGATTTGGATCAAACTCCAATTGATCTATTTCATCCCTGATTCTATACGAAAGCTCTTCTAGTTGATAGTAAGCATTAGAGATTGTCTCATTTACATCCTTTAAATTTTTATCGATATCATCAAGATCTTCTGATTCGGACATCGCTTGTCCAATCCAATCTAATCCTTTTTGTTCCCCATGAAGAGAATAGTAGCAATTATTCAAGGATTGATACAGTCGTTCATAATTACTGATTTTATTTCTTTCCTCTAATAATTTTTCTTCTTCATTAATATTTAATTCAGCTTTACTGATTTCTTCTGCTTGAAATTGCAGCAAATCCAACCTATGTGCAACCTTTTGTTCATTTTCGGTCAATTCCAACAGTCGTTTTTCAACATCCTTATACGTATTGTAAATACCTAAGTAAGATTGAAGCTCTTTTTGTATTACTTTCCCACCAAATTGATCAAGTAAAGAAAGATGGAGGTCGGCATTCATTAGTTCTTGGTGTTCATGTTGACCATGGATATCGACAAGTGTTTGTCCAACTTCACGTAACAATGCGATAGTAACAAGCTTCCCATTTACACGACAAACACTTTTCCCAGAAGCATGAATTTCCCTACGAAGAACAATCATTTCGTCTTCAATATCAATTCCAAGTTCTTTGCACACGTGATAGGCAGGGTGTCCTTCTTCTTCTAACAAAAATAACCCTTCCAACTCGGCACGTTTTTCACCAAACCGGACGAATTCATGGGACCCTCTGCCACCAGCAAGTAAATGGATAGCATCGATAATAATCGACTTCCCTGCCCCTGTCTCCCCTGTAAGTACAGTTAGTCCTTTCTCAAACGAGATAGAAAGAGATTCAATAATAGCGAAATTTTTGATTGTCAATTCTGCAATCATTTCATCACACCCTCTTGTGATTTATAACATATTTATAAATTTGTCTGATAAGCCGTTTGCTTCCTCAGGAGTACGGCAAATGATCAAACATGTATCATCTCCACAGATGGTTCCCAGTATTTCCTGCCAATCCAAGTTGTCAATTAGAACCCCAATTGCATTTGCGTTTCCAGGCATAGTTTTCATCACAATCATATGTCCAGCCACATCTATTTTTACAAATGCATCCATCAACGATCGTTTAAGTTTCTGGAGTGGATTGAATCGTTGATCAGCTGGGAGGCTATATTTATATCTACCATCAAGCAGAGGAACCTTAACAAGATGCAATTCTTTAATATCTCTGGATACTGTTGCTTGCGTCACATTAAATCCTAGATTTTTTAAGCGATCTACCAGTTCATCTTGAGTTTCTATTTCATTGTTGGTTATTAATTCCCTTATTTTTATATGTCTTTGCCCCTTTGTCATGCTGACACCCCTTATTTTATAGAATTTTTGAATATTGATGATATGTAAGAATGATTAGCCCACCTAAACAGGAAAAAAGGAACAACCATTCATCATAGTTATTCCCGTTTTTCAGACTTTAGTTGTTGGTGCGCTTCTGAAATTAGCTCTGAGACCGGGACTTTTAAATGGCTCTTTCCTATTCCCTCATCTTTTGGATCCCATTTCAAATGAAGTAAAAATTCAATATTACCTTCTCCCCCAGTAATAGGTGAAAAGGAGCCATCCATCACATCAAAGCCTTCTTTCAAACTGAAATCTATGATGCTTTCCATAACTGACTGATGGGTCTTAGGGTCACGTACAATTCCCTTTTTCCCCACTTGATCTTTGCCCGCTTCAAATTGTGGTTTCACTAAAGCCACAACATGGCCACCAGGTATAATCAATGTTTTTAATACAGGAAGGATTAACCTTAAAGAAATAAAAGAAACATCAATACTCGCAAACTCTGGCATCCCTTCTGCCAAATCAACAGCTGTTACATATCGGAAATTAGTTCGTTCCATCACAACAACACGATCATCTTGACGTAACTTCCAAGCAAGTTGATTATAACCTACATCCAAAGCATAACTGAGCTTGGCACCATTTTGTAAGGCACAATCGGTAAAACCTCCAGTGGAGGCACCGATATCCAGCACTATTTTTCCTTTTACGTCCAAATCAAACACTTTTAGTGCTTTCTCTAACTTTAATCCCCCGCGGCTCACATAAGGGATCAGATTACCCTTTATCATTAACGGGGCATCTATAGCTATTTTCTCTCCCGGCTTGTCTAATCTTTGTTCATTTGAATAAACAAGTCCAGCCATGATTGAGCGTTTCGCTTTTTCTCTTGTTTCTATTAATCCCCTCTCTACGAGGAGCACATCTAGTCTTTCTTTTTTCGCCATGTTTTTATGCCCTTTTTTGTTTTCTTCTTGCTGTAATAAGCTTAACATTTTCTATAATTTTTTCTTTTGTCAAATCAATTTCTTGCATAAGTTCCTTCACACTTCCATGTTCAATAAAGCGGTCAGGAATTCCCATTCGCACAATTCGATTTGTATATCCATGATCACTAGCAAATTCCAAAACAGCACTACCGAATCCACCCTGTAACACAGCTTCTTCTACTGTAATGATTGGAATGCCTGATTTGAATAAATCATGCAGCATTGCCTCATCCATCGGCTTAATAAAGCGGGCATTAACCACTTGTACGTTGAGATTTTCTTTTTTCAAATAATCAGCTGCCTCTAGTGACATACCAATTGTCGTACCAAAGGTCAAGATGACAGTATCTGTACCATCTTTTAACACTTCCCAAGATCCAATAGGAATTAACTGAAGCTCTTCATCCATTTTTACACCAAGTCCATTTCCTCTTGGATATCTAATGGCAATCGGACCATCATCATATTGAAGAGCAGTATTTACTAAATGTTGACCTTCATTTTCATCCTTCGGCATCATCAGCACCATGTTTGGAAGATGTCTTAAAAAAGCGATATCAAATACTCCTTGATGTGTTTCACCATCTTCTCCTACAAGTCCTGAACGATCAATTCCGAAGAATACATTTAAGTTCTGGCGACAAACATCGTGAACCACTTGATCATATCCTCTTTGCAGAAACGTTGAGTAGATGGCTAAAAACGGCTTCATTTCTTGAGTTGCTAGCCCTGCAGCCATGGTGACAGCATGCTGTTCAGCAATTCCGACATCGAACATTCGATCAGGAAATTCTTTTGCGAATTCCTCCAACTTGGATCCTACTGGCATTGCTGGAGTTATTGCTACAACTCGCTCATCTTCCCTAGCAAGTTTACGGACCGTTTCACTGATTACACTACTCCATGCAGGTGGACCACCGACAGGCTTAAGGAAATCACCAGTTTCGATTTTATATGGTCCAGTACCATGCCACGTACCGATTGTATCAAGCTCGGCAGGTTGATAACCTTTTCCTTTTTTCGTGACGACATGAATTAGAACTGGGCCTTCCGTTTTTTTAGCGTATTTTAGGTTTTCAATAAGCTCGTGATAATTATGGCCATCAATAGGTCCTAAATAGGTAAAACCAAGCTCCTCGAAAAACATCCCACTAACAACTAAATATTTCAGACTGTCTTTGATTCGTTCAGCAGTTGAAGCTAATTTTCCACCAACTGCCGGAATTTTTTTCAGTAATACTTCTAATTCATCCTTTACCCAGTTGTACTTACCAGCTGTACGCATTCTACCTAGCGCACTATGTAAGGCTCCTACATTTGGGGCAATAGACATTTCATTATCATTTAAGATGACGATCATGTCCTTTTTTTCATGTCCGATATGGTTTAGTGCCTCAAGTGCCATTCCGCCAGTTAAAGCTCCATCTCCGATAATAGGAATAACATATTCATCTGTTCCTTTTATATCACGGGCCGCCGCCATTCCCATCGCACCGGAAAGAGAGGTTGAGGAATGCCCAGTTTCCCAAACATCATGTTCACTTTCATTACGTTTTGGAAACCCACATAGACCCTTATATTTACGCAATGTATCAAAATCACAGGCTCTTCCTGTCAAGATTTTATGAACATATGCCTGGTGTCCGACATCCCATAAAAATTTATCCTTTGGGCTATCAAACACTTTATGAAGAGCAATAGTAAGTTCAACTACGCCAAGATTTGGCCCAATATGCCCTCCAGACGTGGATAATTGCTCAATTAAAAAATGGCGAATATCTTCACTTAAGCTCTCTAATTCCGGAATGGACATTTTCTTTAAGAACTGCGGATTTTTAATCTTTGTAAGATCCAAGAGGGATCACTCTCTTTCCTTGCTATTTTCTCTTTCATCTTTCGACTGATGGGACCATTGATTTTTTTAATCCATATTTAAAAATAGCCGCTAACACAGGTGTGATAACGGCGATAGCTATAATCCCATATTACAATGCATTGATTACTTCCCAATATTTATAAGCTTTTGTTCCATTATAGACTTTTACTCCGTCGATACCAAAATATAAGGTAGATGTGGTAATAACTTATAATTATCCTCCACATAAGGAGGAAGCCACTACTCAGCATCTATTAGTATCATTTATCATAACACAATTTAAGGGAATGCTCAATTTTCGCTCGGATAATTGTCGATTAATGGTCCCTTCTAGCAATATGGTCACATAGCTGATTTAATAGGTCTGCTTCTAAAGGAAGTTGTGATAGCAACCTTTTCGCTTCTTCGATATGAAAGGCCAATTTTCCTTTCGCACCCTCCATCGTTAGAAGAGCAGGATAGGTTACCTTATCATTGAGGGTATCTGATCCTACCGGTTTGCCGATTTTCTCAACTTCGCCCTCGATATCAAGTATATCGTCACGTATTTGGAATGCTAGACCTAAATGATCCGTAAACAATTCCAGCGTTGCGATTTCCTCTTCTGAGGCACCTGCGAGGATAGCACCAGAAATTATACTAAATCCTAATAATTTACCTGTCTTATTACGATGTATGTATTCTAGCTCTTGAAGAGAAAGTTTTTTGCCCTCGCCCTCCATATCTGCCACCTGTCCCCCAACCATTCCTGTTGGACCAGCTGCTTTCGCCAGCTCTTTTATTAAAGTCACTACTTTTATTGGCTCTACTCCTTCGTTTAACAGTTGTTGCATTATTTCAAAACTGTATGTAAGTAATGCATCACCAGCCAATATCGCCATGTCTTCCCCAAAAACCTTATGATTGGTAGGTTTCCCTCGCCTATAATCATCATTATCCATACTTGGGAGGTCGTCATGAATCAAAGAATAGGTATGAATCATCTCAATTGCACACGCAACAGGGACACCTATTTGCTCCGATTTCCCGTATGATTTTAGCGTAGCCAAGACCAATAACGGACGAAGCCTCTTACCACCTGCTGAAATCGAGTACCTCATAGAGTCCAACAACACTGGCGGGGCATCTATTTTCGCAATATGAGTAAAAAGAGCATCTTCCACAAGCTTTTTTCTTTCTTGCATAAAAGTTTGTAAATCCATTACCTGTGACAATTAATTTTCATCCTCCTGTACAGAGAATGACTCCAATTCTCCATTGTCTTTTAAAATTTGTTCCATTTCTTGTTCTACATTAGTCAGTTTATCATGGCATAGTTTGGAGAGTTTCATGCCTTCTTTATAAAAGGAAATGGCCTCTTCCAATGGTACATCTCCTTCTTCAAGCTTTCCTACTATTGTTTCTAGCTCTTGCATTGCTTTTTCAAAAGAAATTTCTTTTTTCACACTCATTATGTCCTCTCCTTTACAGCTTGTATTTCACAATCTAACTGGCCGTCTTGCAAGTGAACTTGGATTGTATCTCCCTTTTTGGCTTGTTTCACCTGTTTAATTATCGTTCCATCTTCTTGATATACTAGACTGTATCCTCTGTTCATAATCTTCAGCGGACTCAATGCATCTATTTTTGCCAACTTGTTTTGAAACTCCCATTGCTTTTGTTTCAGTGCTTGCTGCATGAGTTGTGTAAGCAGCTTTGTCCTTTGTTCTAAATTTGCCTTTTCAAGTTCCCATTGTTTTTTAGGATGATTTCGTAAAAGAAACCCAGCTAGCTGCTCTAATTTCCCTTGCTTTTTTTCGACCATCCGTTTCATTGCTGCATCCAAATTATCTAGCAACCGATCCAAATCTTGCTGCTTTTGCGCATAAAGATTTTTAGGAAACCTAAATGCATAGGATTTTTGTAAGGTCATGAGCCTGTCCTTATAATGTCGCATCAACTTATTAGACGATCGATGTAACCGGAATGTTCGATCTGTGAGACGCTCCATTAGCTCATGAATATTGGGAACAGCTAGTTCGGCTGCTGCGGTTGGGGTGGGTGCACGCATGTCTGCCACAAAATCCGCAATTGTAAAATCCGTTTCATGTCCAACAGCAGATATAATGGGGAGTTTAGCAGCAAATATCTCCCTTGCGACAACTTCTTCATTAAACGCCCATAGCTCTTCTATCGACCCACCACCACGTCCCACTATAAGGACGTCTATTCCTGGCAGTTCATGGGCTTTTTGTATAGCCTTAACGATTGAAGGTGCAGCATTCGTCCCTTGGACTAATGCAGGAATCACAATAATTTTCGTTAGTGGATAGCGCCTTTTCAATGTTGTTATGATATCTCTCACTGCTGCACCTGTTGGAGAAGTTATTACACCAACAGCATGTGGATACTTAGGAAGTGGTTTTTTAACTTCAGGTGAAAATAACCCTTCTCCGGCAAGTTTCTTTTTTAATTCTTCATAAGCTAAAAATAAGCTACCCACTCCATCGGGCTGCATTTCTTTTATGTACATCTGATAAGAACCACTTGCTTCATATACTGTAACTTCACCACGAACTAGCACCTTCATACCTTCTTGTGGCTTAAAAGCAAGGTTTTTATTTTGTCCCGAAAACATTACGACTTGCAGGCGGGCGTTCTGATCTTTCAAGGTAAAGTACATATGTCCGCGGCTATGCTGTTTAAAGTTGGAGATTTCTCCCTTTAACCATACATCCTTCATATGTGGATCCACATCAAATTTTCGTTTTATGTATTTGGTTAGGGCAGTAACCGTTAAGTATCTTTGTTCACTCATTAAAGTTACTCCTTTTTATAAGATTGCTCATCATATTTCACATGAAAAAAGACGGAAGAACCAAATGTTCTTTCCATCTTTAAACATACCATATTAACAAGAAAACGTCTTGTTTTGACTTGCTTCATTTTGAGCAGATTCCAACGTATTTTGGAGAAGCATTGTAATGGTCATCGGACCTACTCCCCCAGGAACGGGTGTAATGTAACTCGCCTTTTCTTTTACCTGATCAAAATTAACATCACCACAAAGTTTTCCAGTTTCAAGGCGATTCACTCCGACGTCAATGACAATGGCACCTTCTTTGACATAATCAGGTCCAATTAGTTTCGGGCGCCCTACAGCAGCAATCAATATGTCCGCCTGTTTCGTTATAGAAGCAAGGTCTTTCGTTTTTGAATGACAATATGTTACGGTAGCATCTTCATTTAATAACAATTGGCCAACTGGCTTCCCAACTATATTACTTCGACCAATTACCACTACATGTTTTCCGGAAATGGATATATTCAATGATTTAATCATTTCAACTATTCCATAAGGCGTACAAGGGAGAAAAGCCTTTTGATTAATCATCATTTTTCCAACATTAACAGGGTGAAATCCGTCTACATCCTTATTTGGAGAAATGTATTCAATTACTGCCAACTCATCGATATGTCGCGGCAGAGGCAATTGAACTAATATTCCATGTACAGAAGCATCATTATTGAAAAACGTTATACGTTCCAGCAATTCTTTTTGAGTAATGGTGCTAGGATACTTTTCCAAAATACTCTTAATTCCAGCTTCTTCACATGCTTTTTGCTTCGCCTTCACATATGATTGAGAGGCAGGGTCATCCCCTACTAAAATAACTGCCAAACTAGGTTGGATACTTGTTTCCGTATGTAGCTTATGGACCTTTTGTTTAATAGTTGCTCTTTTCTCAGAGGCAAGATCTTTTCCCGAAACGATGATTGCTGCCATAGATAGCTCCCCCTTATCACAGTAACCTTGGTTTATTTTTCTAACGATGTTTTCACCTTAGATAATACAGCATTGATAAATGAGCTTGATTTGTCATCGCCAAATACTTTGGCCAGTTCAATAGCTTCATTCATACTAACATTTAAAGGTATATCTTCTACATACTTCATTTCATATGTAGCTATTCGTAAAATGGTACGATCAATAGTACCCAATCGATCAAGTGACCATTTCTCGAGATGGTTTTTTAGTATGGTATCAATTTCCGCTTGATGTTCTTTCGTACCGTTTACTACATCTTGTAAGAAATCATCCGTTTTTTCTCCATCTTCCAGTACATTTATGATAGCCTCTTCTGCCGAGATATCACTTAAATCCATTTGGAAAACCGCCTGTAATGCCTTTTCTCTTGCTTTACTTCTTTTCATTAATTGGTCTCCTTATCGTGCCTTTAATTAGTATAAAAAGATAATAGCACATTTTTTTCTAAAAACACATTGTTTTTAATCGATATTCCACTAAAAAACAAACAAAACTTTTTAATTCACTTTGAAACGTTCGGATTTAAGCGTTTTCATTACACGCTGGGGGAGCGTTATCATCATATCCGATATTACTTATCATTATTCTTTTATAGGAAATAGAAAGCGAATTAAATTTTACCTAATAGAAAGCATTAAAACAAGTTGAAATGATAAAACAAAAAATGTAGGCACTCAATTGTTGAGAGTGCCTACAAGTTCTAAGGGAAAATTAAATTTCCTGTTCAACTTCCACTTCATTCTTTTGTGTTTCAAACTGAACACCAACCACATGGATATTGACTTCTTCCACTTCAAGTGCAGTCATATTCAACAATGCTTGGCGAATATTATCCTGTACTTTTTGTGCAACAGTTGGAATAGAGATGCCAAACTGCATAACACAGAAAACATCTACTTTAATTCCTTCTTCAGAAAGGTCTACTTTCACACCTTTTCCATGATTTTTTTTCCCAAGTCTTTCAGCTACACCGGCAGCAAAGTTTCCACGCATTTGCGATACACCGTCCACTTCAGAAGCAGCAATACCAGCAATTACCTCAATTACTTCTGGCGCAATTTCCACTTTCCCAAGAGAATTATTATTCTCCATTTCTAATAAGTTTCTTTCGCTCATAATATAACCTCCTTCAAGAAATTAGGAATTCATGACATCATATTTCTCAAGAAATTTAGTATTAAAATCCCCATCCTTAAACTTTTCGTGGTCCATTAACTTTAAATGGAACGGTATCGTCGTATGTACACCTTCAATAACAAATTCACTTAGTGCACGTTTCATTCTCGAAACCGCTTCTTCTCTTGTCGCTCCATATGTTATCAATTTGGCAACCATGGAATCATAATAAGGAGGGATAGTGTAACCCGGATAAACGGCTGAATCCACCCGTACTCCCAATCCACCTGGAGGAAGGTACATGTCAATTTTCCCTGGTGATGGCATGAAATTCTTTTCAGGATTCTCCGCATTGATACGGCACTCGATTGACCACCCATTAAAAACAACCTCTTCTTGGCTAATGGATAATCTTTCTCCTGCTGCAACTTGAATCTGTTCTTTGATTAAGTCCACACCTGTTACCATTTCTGTTACTGGATGTTCCACTTGGATTCTTGTATTCATTTCCATAAAATAGAACGTTTTATTTTGATAGTCATATATAAATTCTATCGTACCAGCACCTGTGTAGTCCACCGCTTCTGCCGCTTTTACAGCAGCGTCACCCATCTTAGCGCGAGTTTCTTCATCCAATACTGGTGATGGAGTCTCTTCTACAAGCTTTTGCAAACGTCTTTGGATCGAACAATCACGTTCACCTAGATGAATCGTGTTTCCGTGACTATCAGCAAGAACTTGAATCTCTACGTGACGGAAATCTTCAATGAATTTTTCCAGATAAACTCCTGGGTTTCCAAAAGCTGTTGAAGCTTCCTGTTGTGTGATGGAAATGCCCTTTTTCAATTCCTCTTCATTTCTTGCCACACGGATACCTTTCCCGCCACCACCGGCAGTTGCTTTAATAATAACTGGATATCCGATATCGTTAGCAATAGACATTCCATCATCAATATTCTCAATGATTCCTTGTGAACCAGGTACTATTGGAACATTCGCTTGTCTCATCGTTTCCCTTGCTACATCTTTCGTACCCATCTTACTTATCGCCTCAGGACTCGGCCCTACGAACGTAATATTGCATTCTCTACATAGTTCAGCAAAATCGGAATTCTCTGCTAAAAATCCATAGCCCGGGTGAATGGCATCAGAACCGGTTAATTTTGCTACACTGATAACGTTGGTAAAATTTAAATAGCTATCCTTGGAAGCAGTAGGTCCAACACAATACGCTTCATCAGCAAGTTGTACATGAAGGGACTCTTTATCCGCTTCTGAATAAATCGCTACCGTTTCGATATCCAATTCTTTGCAAGCACGAATAATTCGCACTGCAATTTCGCCTCTATTCGCAATCAATAATTTTTTAATCATCAATGTCTCCCCCTCCTTATACTGTTTTTACAAGGAATAAAGGTTGACCATATTCCACTAACTGGCCATTTTCCACCAATACCTCTACTATTTCGCCCTTCACTTCAGCTTCAATTTCATTGAATAGCTTCATAGCTTCCACTATACATACAACCGAACTTTCAGAAACTTTGTCCCCTGCTTTCACATATACATCAGCGTCAGGGGAAGGAGAAGAATAAAACGTACCTACCATTGGAGATGTAACTTTATGTAGGTTTGCATCTTCCTGTTTTGGAGCTTCTTGAACTGGTGTCGCGTCACTTTGTGGAGCAACTTGAGTTTGTGTCACAGGCGCTGGTGCTGATTGTTGTTGTGACAAAGTTGGCACCTGTACTACTGGCGTAGCTGGTTGAGCGTTTACAACTGTTTGTTCATTGTGCTTTTTCAAACTAATTTTTGAACCTTCATTTTCATACGTGAATTCATCTATATTGGACTGGTCAATCAACTTGATTATTTCTCTTATTTCTTGAATCTTTAACATCGATCTTTCACTCCTCAGGTTATTTTCTTATGCTATTTTTTGTAATTATGTACAAAATAGTTCATATTCATCATACGATACAAGCAATAGAAATTCAACTTTTAAAATAGTAATAGATGTTATTATCTGGTGCTAAATAAAAACACTGGTGAGACGGGTGATTTGTTAAAATTGATAGGAAGTATTTGGTTACCGCCAACCATAAAAGGGTACTGAAGGATTTGCCGAATGTACTGCTTCTAATTGCATGAACTATTATTATTGTTAATATATGAATACAATTTCAAAGTGATGGGTGCTAGACTATTATTGTCTTTTGATATAGGAATTTCCACCATACTATATTTTTGTTAACGAACCAAGAATATTTTAGCACTCTCAGAAAGTTTCTGAAACCTTATAATTTGTTAAAAGGAATATAGGTGAAAATGTCGGATTACTTTTCAAAAGAAAGGAATTGATGCCATTGATAGTTGTAAAGGAAAGAAAACATTCGTTAAACATCCAAGTGTTGCAAGCATTACTCAGACGGCTGCCACCTACCCACCTGCCTACGAGCATATTCAAAAGGATTACGGAATAGCCATGGCTGTTTATAAAGGAGAAGAGTCCATTGATTACTACCTTGAACTCTTACCAGAAACGACAGAAGAAGTACTTATTTTTCATGACATACGTTTACCATTTAAAAATTACTACTTTAAATCTTCAAATCTAATTATGGGAGTTTCCATAACTCTCCCAATATTTGTCCGAAAAATTTTTAGAGTGAAAAATTTCCACCCTCAAATACTAAAAAACACTGGCCCCCTCAAAAAGAGAACCAGTATTTCAGCAAATCTATTTATTCTTCTGTATCCTTTTCAGATGGACTAAATTCTAACGCGAAGTTTTCATTGCGGACTTCATTGAATTCTTGGCGGACCATGTGATAGATATCGTTTGCCATTTGTGCCGTATGGTCTTGTGCTTTGACAGCTACCCAGATTTTCCCATCAGTAACACGAACTAGTACATCTTGGATTTCTTTGTGTGAAGAGCGGATTTGTGTTTCAAGGGCAAATTCTTTTTCTGATACACTTGCTAATTCATTTAGTTGATCAGCAGCTTTCGAGATTTCTTCTGCCGGTAGGTTTGTGCTTGCCATGCGATCATTTAATTCAGCTCGATGAGCACTGCGGAGATTATCGAGTTCATACCGCATTTCTGCAAATGTGTCGTCTGTAGAGATGTACTTTACGACAGCACTGTCATCGTCTGAAGCTTCCGCACCTTCTGTTCCTTCCTCTCCATCAGCATCAGTTGCGTCTCCATCATGGCCTTCGTGATTTTCAGCTGACTCATTGTTAGTGTTTTGTTCAGTTGGGTTAGAAGCCATCTGTTCGTTTGCTTTTTGATCACCAATAAAATAGTAGGCTGAAAGAACAAATACTAAGCTTAGCATGGTTAGTAACCAAACTGTTTGTTTTTTTAATAACATGGATTATTCCCCCTCGGATTTTTTGGGTAGGACTGCCACCTTATGCTGCGGGACGTCAAGCACTCGTGTGACTGCCTCCTGGATCATTTTTTTAACATGTATATTTTCAGCGCCCTTTGCTACTATCAGAACTCCTCGGATGACTGGTTTTTTCGTTTCAGAAATGACCGGGATTTCTTGATCGTTTTTTCTGATTACGAGGACTTGTTCGTTATTAGAGGTATCTGTGACTTCACGTTTACCACCTTCTTTATCCGTTTCTGTCGTAGTTTGTTCGGTGGTTGTGCGGTTCTTCTCGAAAATTTTTTGTTCTGTTGCATCCAGGTTGACGACAACGGATACTTCATTTACCCCAATAATCTTTTCGAGTGCCTCTTTTAATTGATTTTCAAAACTCGCTTCATAATCAGAGATAGTAGAAGGTGCGTTGGCATCATCACTATGTCCAAATACTGGCTCCTCATCTGTCTCTTGTTGTTTCATGGTTGGAAGTATTCCGCTACCTGGCGCCTCTGATTGATCTTTTCCAAAGAAAAGTGTGCCAAAGAGCATGAAACCTACACCTAAAACGAGGACTACCATCATGTATTGGTATTTCCCTTTTTTATCCTTTGACTGATTGAATAGCAAAGACTTTAACCATGGTATAAAATCTTGATTTTTCTTTACCACCTTGTACTAATCCCCCCCTTCCACTGCTACTGAAATGATTGTTGGTTGTAGTTGCCAGCGATCTGCTAGGAAGCTTACTACTTTTCCTTCTTCTTTAGTAGAAGAAGCTGCTACGTTCGGTCTGGAGGTGTCAATATTAATAGGTTTTACCGCAGTAATGGCTGTTTCCTCTTTTGCTTTTTTTAATAAGATTACGACAGATTCAATATTTTCTTCTAGCGGCATATCGGTCAGTTTGTTCTCGTTTTTAACGACAATATTAAGGTCTTTTACTGTTAAACCATAGGTCTCTCTCAACTCCCCCTCCACATCTTCTTGCATTAGGACAGCCCACTTATCTAAAATGTATGCAGCATGAGAGGCTTGTATTTCTTTTTTCTTCATTTCTATTAATTTTTCTGTAGTTTCTTCTTCGGTGTGGGATGGTAGGGTTGCCATCTTTGCGAATAATTCATCCATATCTGAGGAAAGAAGCTTTAATATCGGCGTTAAAATAACAACTATTAACAACAGTCCGATAACTAGCTTCGTATACTTTTGCATAGCTGAATTTGGCAAAAGCATTTCCACTACTGTGGCTAGTAGAATAAATAGGATAATACTTGTAATCCATTCTGTTAGCATGTCCATTATGTTTCCCCCTACCTGACCATGACCGTAATATTTCCTGCAGCAATGATGACTGTAATACTTAAAAAAAACATGAAAGACACAATAGCAAGTGCGGCAAATATATAGATAATGCTTTTTCCGATAATATCGAGACAAGCTATCACAGGGCCACCGCCAAGGGGTTGCAAAAGTGCTGCTGCAAGCTTATAGATAATGGCAATAGATAGTATTTTGACAGCTGGGAATGCAGCCAAAAGTACCAAAATGGCAACCCCGAGGATGCCAACCGTATTTTTTAGTAAAAGAGAAGCTGTGATGACAGTGTCGGTAGCATCAGTAAACATCCTACCAATTACAGGGATGAAATTTCCTGTTACGAACTTTGCCGTTCGTATTGCGATACCATCAGTGATTGCAGCCGTTGCCCCTTGTACAGAAATGACACTAAGAAATACTGTTAGATAGATTCCAAGGATTCCTATGCTGATATTTCGTAAAAGCTGGGCAAGCTTTGTTACTTTATAATGCTCGCTTAAGGTGCTTACAATGCTAAGTATTGCAGCCAGAAATAGTAAGGGAAGTACCACATACTGGATAAGGAGTCCACTAGTATTCATTAGAAAAAGAATGATAGGATGAAAAAATGCTGCTGATACAATTCCTCCAGAAGAAGCAATAAGCGCAATCAGTAGTGGGACAAGGGCAATGATAAATCCAGTCATAGCACTTATTGCCTCTTGGGTGTAGGAGATCACGATGTGGAAGCTGTTGAGTGCGATGATAATAAGTACCATGAAGACAACAGCATAGGCAACCTTGCTAACTGTTTTTTGCTCAAATGCATTTTGCAAGTTTTGTAGAAACATACTGAAAATGGTTAGTAAAATAAGGCTTCCTAGTAATTTGCCATTTGCGAGGAGCTCATGAAAAAAATATTTCACAAAGCCTTTAGTCCATTCGTTTAGTGAAAAGGACTTGTCCCCTTTTACAAATTCCATAAATGAACCTTTTTGGCTTTCTGGTAAAAAACCACCATACTCGTCCATCACCTCTTGCCAATAAGCTTTTATGTCATCAACATCGATTCCTTCTATTTGATCTGTGACCAACTCGGATGGGGATTCGGGAGAGGCTTGTACTTTTTCTAATGGTATAAAGAGTAGGATGAGCACAACTGCAATTAATGCAAGAAAATATTTCATTTTGGAAAACTCCCCCTCCCGTTGTTAGGATGGAATAAGATTAATAATGGTTTCAATAATGACTGTTAGTATCGGTATTGCCATTGCAAGAATTAATATTTTCCCGGCCAATTCTATTTTTGATGCGATTGCCCCTTGACCCGCATCTTTTGTAATTTGGGCCCCGAATTCCGCGATGTAGGCAATTCCAATAATCTTTAGAATGGTTTCAACGTAAATAAGATTTACGTTTGCGTTTAAAGCAATTCTCTCCAGCATCCGAATCACTTCGAAAACTTGATCTACTAAAAATAAAAATATGGCACAGCCGACGAAAACAACTAACATAAAGGCAAAAGTGGGCTTTTGTTCTTTGACTACTAAAGCCAAAAAAGTAGCAATTAATCCGAGACCTACAATTTGGAGGATTTCGATAGGTCAACACTCCTTATCATTGGAACAGGAATACCGATTTAATTTTTTTAAACAGGTCGTCCACAATACTTGCAACCATAAATAAAATATAAATAAATCCAAGCAAGGTAACCCAATGTGCATACTCTTCTTTCCCTAGTTGCTTTAAAACAGTATGCAAAAAAGCAACGATAATACCTATTCCTGCTATTTTAAAGATGATATCTACTTCAATGCCCATGAAAGCTCCCCCTAAATGTACTGATTAAATATGGTTTTCTATGCATAACTCGCTTTTGCTTCAAACAGATAGAAAGTTTTGCCTTACATTAAGATAATGACAATCAAGAGCCCCGATAGGACTCCAAGACTTTTTACCATCTGTTCATAACGGGTTTGTTTGTCCCGTGCATCCAACTCTTCACGCTCCAAATGAGTTAGGGCAAGCTGGATATGCTTTTGCTGGGTAAGGCGATCATGTTGTCCAAGGGTCTCTCCAAATTGCTTCATAATCTCTATTTCTGCCTTTTTGTAAGCTGTAGAGCCCCAAATCTCATCCAAACTCTCATTCCAAGCAGTTCTGACAGTTAACGATGACTTTTCTAATTTATATGAGAAAGTCTCAAAAAATGTGGAAAGTGGCTTATTAAGTTGGTTGCTGATATTCTTAGCTGCATCTGCCAGAGGGGTATGCCCGTACATGATTTCAGCCTCTAATGATTGCAGGGAGACCTTTAATTGTCGTAATTGCTTAGGTCTTTCAGTTAAATGTCTGGCTGCCTCAAATCCCCCCCAAGAAGTGGCAATGATGATGAAGACTGCTCCGAGTAATTTGATCATGATTTCTCACTCTTTCCGTTATAAATCTCCTCTCCAAACTCGTTCACAATTCGTTTAATAGTTCCTGGCCCATCGCTTCTCGTCAGTTCTACAAATCTTTTCACTGCACGCAAGGAAAGGATATCTTTCAAGCTTGGTCGATTTTTCACGTCTTCATAGGAAAAGGCATGAACGGACATTAGTAATCCAACACCAGCATGTACTGCTTCCACAGCAGCCTCACTATCTTCCAATCTACCAATTTCATCTACCACTATGACATCTGGACTCATGGAACGGATCATCATCATCATACCTTCTGCTTTCGGGCAACCATCTAATACGTCTACTCTAAAACCAAGGTCATGCTGTGGAACACCGCTCACACATCCGGCAATTTCTGATCGCTCGTCCACTATTCCCACTTTGCATGAAGCAATTCCGCTCATCTTTTCTCCTGTACTCATAAATCTAGCTAAATCTCTTAACATAGTTGTTTTTCCGGTTTGTGGTGGTCCAATTATCATGGTGCTTAACCACCTTTTATCATATAAATAAGGAAGTAAAGGGGCAGCAACTCCGATCTTTTGCTTTGCAATTCTAATATTAAACGAAGATATATCACGGATAGCTTTTACTTTACCTGCCTCTGTTACCACTTTCCCTGCCAAACCAATCCGGTGGCCACCTGAAATAGTGATGTAACCTCTTTTTAATTCTTCTTCAAGAGCATAGATAGAATATTTACTTATTTTATTTAAAATATACATCCCATCTTCCGCACTTATTGTATAGGATGGAAAATATGGTTTCCCACCCACAATCAGCTCCAAAGGGCGATTAACTCGGATTCTGATTTCCTCCAACTTTTCTTTTGTTTGTATGGGTAATTTATCCAAGATTTCCGACACATTTGCAGGCAGGGCTTTACTAACACTTCCGATCATACAAGTCTCCTTCTTGTCCTTTTCTTACTTAAATGTATGCATGCATGGCCATTTTATAACTCATTTATAAATACCGAATAGAATAAACCCTACCCCTATGGCAATAAAAATCATTTTGGATAAAGAAACCTCATTTGCCATACTGATAAGGCCAATCATCATTGTAGAAATAAATATTAATGGCCCAACAATCGCGAGCATTGAATTGACGACGATGGCTTTTTTTACATCATTTAAGCTCAGCATGATAATTGCAGCCGTTATTTCTAATAAACCGGAAAAAAGGCGTAGTCCAGCCATAGATAAAACAGTTTGATCAATATGAGAAAGAAATTTTTTCATTCCTATTAAATCCTCCCTATGCACCACTCATTAGTACAACCTATGCCGAGAACAAGAAAAGAATGAAAAAAAGCGGAAAAACAGCTTTGAAAATTGCTGTTTTCCGCTTTTTATCTTTGTTTATAATACGTTATCCCTAATGCAAAAGCTAAAACGAGACCTTTGACGATATCCATCGCATAATATGGAACTGACATCATTACAAGTCCATTCTGCAAAATTCCTATTAATACTGCTCCGATAAACGTGCCAAAGGCGTTCGGCTTTCCTGCACCAAGTACAGCAAATCCAATGAATGCCGCTGCTACCGCATCCATCAAGTATGGAGTACCAGCATTTATCTCAGCAGTCATAATTCGAGAAGCAAGAACGATACCCCCTATTGCTGCAAAAAGTGAAGAAAGTAAATACGCCGCAACTTTATACTTGTTAACAGGTATTCCTGATAATCTGGCAGCCTCTTTATTTCCACCGATTATGTACATGAACCTGCCATGCTTTGTATACGTTAAAAAGATATGGACGACTGCGACAATTATCAGCATGATAACAATAATCCATGGAACCTGCCCAAACTTTTGAAATAATGGACTGATGGTGCCTGATGCAAATGTTCCATCCGGCATTACCATGTTTTGTGATATAGTGGAACCTTTCGTATACGTTAAGGCAATACCTTGGATAATGAACATGGTCGCGAGTGTCAAGAGCATATCAGGGATTTTGAGTTTTACGATCATAATAGAGTTAAAGATACCAACTAACAGTGCGGCTAAGATTGCAGAAAATAGTGCTACCATTGTGTTTTGTGAGAACCAGACAAACATCGATATTACTATTGCATTTGATAAAGATGCAACAGAACCTACAGACAAATCAAAGCCATTAACCGTTAAAGATATGGTTATTCCAATTGCAATAATGGTGACAATGGAGATCGACCGTAAAATATTGATAATATTATTAGATTGTATAAATGCTGGATTCACTAAAGCAAAAACAGCAATTAATACAATAATCGTAATGATGGTCCCATACTTATACAAAAAATCAAACAGTTCAAAGCGAAAGGCTGGTTTTGCTTTGTTTTGAACTGGAATCTCTACTTTCATTATTAGTTCCTCCTGTTGAATAAAATAGGATCTCCTCTTCCGTAGTTTTAGCTGTTTCAAGCTCTTTGACAATTGTGCCATCATACATGACATATACTTTGTTTGTAAGTCCCACTATTTCGGAGAGCTCTGCAGAAGCGTAAATAATCGCCTTTCCCCGGTTAGCAAGAGCAGTAATTAATTGAAAAATATCTTTTTTGGCTCCCACATCCACTCCCTTAGTTGGTTCATCAAAAATATAAATATCTGCTTCAGCAACGAGCCATTTTCCTATGGCAATTTTTTGTTGATTTCCTCCAGACAACGTATGTACACTTGTATTACTTGTAGTGATTTTGATGCCTAATTGTTGAATCATTTCTTCCGCTTTTCTTCTCTCTGCTTTTCTATCAATAAAATGAAAGATATTAGTAAGGGAATGCAAACTTGATGCAGTCAAATTGACAGAGGCAGACTCATACAAATTGATACCTTCCTTTCTTCTTTCCTCTGGAACTAATGCTAAGCCAAGTTTCACGGCTCTGTAGGGACTACTGATTCTGACATGTGCTCCGTTTATCGCAATATCTCCTTTCGTAATGTGTGAACAACCGAAAAGTGCTTTACAAAGCTCTGTTTTCCCTGCCCCTACAAGCCCAGCAATCCCAACCACTTCACCTGCTTTTACCTCCAAGGAAACGTCTTGAATGAAATGGTCACTAATACTGTCCACACTTAGTACAATTTCATCTAGATGATGATTTAAAGGTGGAAATTGTGTTTCAAGTTTTTGACCTAGCATGGACTCCACGATTTCTTCTGCCTGAAGATTGCCCATGTTACTCTCCTTCACTACTTTCCCATTGCGCAACA
Source organism: Sutcliffiella rhizosphaerae (assembly GCF_917563925.1). Lineage (GTDB taxonomy): Bacteria > Bacillota > Bacilli > Bacillales > Bacillaceae_I > Sutcliffiella_A > Sutcliffiella_A rhizosphaerae. The sequence goes on along the minus strand of NZ_CAKJTJ010000037.1, from coordinate 5,518 downwards.
CCGTTATTTCATCACATATTTCCAATATTTCAGGAATGCGGTGTGATATAAAGATTATGCCAACCCCATCGTTCTTTAAAGCTCTCATAATGGTAAAAAGTTCATCGGTTTCCCGGTTACTTAAAGGTGCAGTTGGTTCATCTAAGATAAGGAATTTGCACTTTGTGGACATGGCCCGCGCTAAAAGAACCATTTGTTTTTCCGCAAGTGTAAGACTGTTTACTTTTCTTTTTGTGGAAATCGAAATGTTTAGTTTCTGTAAATGCTTGGCAGCTTGACGGTGTACTTCTTTCCAGTTAATCCATAGTTTATTACTAGATTTTTGCACCGTTTCTTGAAGCATAATATTTTCTACAACTGTTAATGGAGGTATAAGGGCAGAGTCCACTTCCTGGTAGACAATTTGAATACCCAATGCCTGTGAATCTGCTGGCGATTGTATAGAGACAGATTTTCCCTCTAGCAGCATCTGCCCTTGATAATGATCATTGGCGCCAGCTAATACCTTCATTAATGTGGACTTTCCAGCACCATTTGCACCGACTAAAGCATGTATGCTGCCTGATGTTGCGGTAAAATCCACATTAGATAATGCTTTTACTCCTGGGAAATCCATACTAATATTTCTCATTTGCAAAATGGATCCTGTCATCTTACTTACCTCCTTTTTAGAGAATCGCTAGTGTATTGTTGGTTTTTCCCTAACAATGATACTTACAATAAATCAAACACTCTCTCATTTTGAGAGAGTGTTAACAGATTATGAGACTTATTTCTTATCGTGTTCTTTCAAGTTTTTCATCCAGTCTTCTAGGAATGCATCAGATTCTCCCCAACCTTTTACCACTTCGGAAAGATTGCCCATATTCACGGCTTCTTTTGATTGCTGAAGCTCTTCTTGACCAATGAGCGATGCTTCTAAGTCAAAAGTTTGAGGAGTTTCTTCTCCAGCAATCTTTTTTGCTATTAATCTAAGGTTTATAGCACCAATCAACTTTGGATCCACAGCGGCCGTGTATTTCCATGGACTCCCTTCTTCACTTATCTCTTGGAGGTCCGCATTGGAAACATCAATTCCATAGATTTTAATTTCTTCTCGTCCAGCCTCTTTTAATGCTCTGGCAGCACCAATTGCAAAAGCATCCCAAGTTGCAAAAATCGCATCAATGCTTCCTTTTGGGTGTTTGTTGAGCATTGCCGCCACAGCGTTTTGAGTTTGTACGGAAGTATCCGCTGCAGCTACTCCAAATCTTTCAACCTCATTAATTCCTGGATTATTATCAAGCACTTCTTTATATACATTATTTCTTCTCACCATTGGTGGAAAGCCATCGACCCAAAGATATACAATATTTGCTTCCTTGTTAAAATCCTTCACAAGTTGATCTAATGCAAGTGAAGCTAACTCTTCATCATCTTGAGAAGTTAAGGTAACACCGTCAATCTCGACAAGCTCTTCAATCGAATCAAATGTCACTACTTCTTTACCATTTTCCCGCAGCTTTTGTACCCCTTCCACTGTAGCTGCATCATCTCCATGGGAGATAATCACTCCGTCATAGTCTTGATTTATCGTTTGATTGATCGCATCGTGAAATTTAGCACTATCACCATTTGCGGTGAACACATCTACAGTGAAACCAAATGATTCTCCTTCCTCTTTTGCCCCATCTAAAAATTGAGCAGTATGATCATCTCCGCCAATTTTTCGAATTACTTTTATTTTTGCACCTTGTCCATCTGCAAATTTCTCAGGCACATTTTCAATTGGCCCTTGTAGTTTATTTGCAGCCGTATTTCCTTCTGTGTTGCATCCTGTGAGTAACAATGTTGCCGCAGTAATGGCTACTAATCCCTTTTTGAATGTGTTAAAAAACATGTAAGAACTCCCCTTTTTACTTAATGTCATTCTTTTTCCAAAATAAAAAACCTCTCCAGATAAAGAGAGGTTTACGTTAGCATTCAAAAATAATAGACTCGTCCCTCTCTTATCTCTCAAAACATACTTGTTTTGCAGGATTTAGCACCAATTCCAAACGGAACGGTTGCTGGGCGTCATCGGGCCAGTCCCTCTGCCACTCTTGATAAGAGATCATAATATTTAGTTTTTTAAAAGAATTTAGTATTACTTTACTCCCATAAAGAAAATGTGTCAATGGGTTAATGGAAATTTGAAATAATTTTGTTATAGCTTTTCGAGCGACCGAAAATCTGAAACCATCAGCCAATGACGTACACTCTTGCTTCATATGGTTTTAATGTGAAAGCAGTTATGTTATTATGTGCTGCAACCTCATAGTTTTGCAGACGAAGAGATGCTGAAGAAACTTCTACTTTTCCAAGATCAATAAATGCCTCTTTAGCACTTATATTACACAAAACAAGTGCAAGCTTATTGTCAAGTGTTCTCGAGTATCCATATACTTGTTCATCTTCTTCCAGTAGGAGGTTGTATTCTCCATATACAAAAATTTCCTCTTTTTTACGTAACTGAATCATGTTCCGATAAAAACTTAGAACCGATTCAGGGTCATTCCACTGTTTTTCAACATTAATGGTCTTATAATTTTCGTTTACACCCATCCATGGTGAACCAGTTGTGAAGCCACCCTTATAACTGTCATTCCACTGCATTGGTGTGCGGGAATTATCTCGGCCTTTAGCCCAAATAATTTCCATGACCTTTTGTGCGGCTTCCTTCCCTTTCACGCTTTCAATATTGTAAAGGTTTTTCATTCCAACATCATCATAGTCATCGATACTATCAAACTTCACATTCGTCATTCCAAGTTCTTGGCCTTGATAAATAAATGGCGTCCCTTGCATCAAGAAATAAAGTGCACCTAAAGCCTTGGCACTTTCCACCAAATATTCCTTGTCATTTCCCCATGTTGATACAGATCTTGCCTGATCATGATTTTCAAGAAAAAGTGCATTCCAGCCATTACCTTCTAGCCCTTTTTGCCATTTAGAAAGCGTCTTTTTCAATTGTCGAAGATCCACGCCACCTTCTGTTCCTTTTTCCCAAAGTCCCAGGTGTTCAAATTGGAAAATCATATTAAACTTCCCATTCTCTTCTCCAACCCATTCATCTGCCTGATTCAATTTTACTCCATTGGCTTCCCCGACCGTCATGATATCATAACGCGCAAACGTTTGCTCCTTTAGCTCTTGAAGGTGCTTCTGAATTCCTTCAACGTTCATCATATAGTCAAAAGAAGGAACATAATCTAACCCGTTGGGATTCGGAAGATCTGGAAACCCTGGCTCTTTCTTAATATGAGAGATAGCATCTACGCGGAACCCGTCAATTCCTTTATCCAACCACCAGTTAATCATGTCATATAATGCAAAACGAACATCTTTATTCTCCCAATTAAGATCTGGTTGTTCTGTTGCAAAAATATGCATATAATACTGATCAGATTTCTCATCATACTGCCATGCAGATCCATTGAATATACTTTCCCAGTTGTTCGGCTCTTTTCCGTCCTTTCCATCTTTCCAAATATACCAATCACGTTTTGGATTATCTTTTGAGGATGCTGATTCGATAAACCATCCATGTTGATCACTTGTATGGTTAATAACTAAGTCAATTATCAACTTCATTTCTCTAGTATGGACTTCTTCTAACAACTCATCGAAATCCTTCATTGTACCAAAGTCCTCCATGATATCCTGATAATTACTAATATCATAGCCATTATCTACATTTGGGGACTTATACATAGGGCAAATCCAGATAACATCTATACCTAATTCTTTTAAATAATCTAATTTAGAAATAACTCCTCGTAAATCACCTATCCCATCACCATTGGAATCCATAAAGCTTCTTGGATAGACCTGGTATGCAACCGCTTCTTTCCACCATATTTTATTCAACGTTGCTACACTCCTTTATCTTAACACTCACTCGTTCAAATTTATTAATTTGCGTAACCGTTTGCACAACTTCTAAAAAAAAATATGCCTGAATTCAATCACTACTTTACTATACCATCTTTTTCATTTATTTCAACTTAATTTAATATGGAGTGTACTGCATGGTTATTGGTTTTTAATCATGAAATTATACCTTTGGGTAATAATAACGTGAAGGAATATTTTAGGAGGAATATAGTTTGAAACTTAAATGGATTTACATAGTTTTTGTCTTCTTTTTCATCATGTCCCAAGCTCCTTCTGTGGACGCAGTTGAACAGCCAAAAGTAGCATATACAAGATTTAATTCCTTATGGGTTTTAGAAAAAAATCATGAATTAATTATTCATGAAAATGCTAACATCGGTAAGTTTAATTGGTCATTTGATGGAAGATGGTTAGTTTATGAAGTAACTCCCTTTGACGGAAAAGATACACAGCCTCAAATTTGGTTATATGACACACTAGCAAAAAAGACTTTAAAATTGAAAATAGATGGTCATTCGCCGGCATGGAATCCACATGACCAAACATTTGCTTTTTTAAGTGATTCTATTTTATGTGTTGTTGAGGTGAAGGATGGTGGGCCAATCATCCATCAGTTGACAGGAGGAGTTTCCAACTTTACTTGGGATGGAGATGGCACAAATTTACTTGTTTCTGCTAGTGCATCATTGTTTCCTGATGGTTGGAGTCATCCAAGGCTATATGAAGTGCACTGGGGACTGGAAAAGAAAAAACAAGAATTGGATGTGAAAGTAACACCTTTACATACCATTTCTTCTCCTTTAAAATATGAGGACCTTTCCATCTTGGCTATTGATGTAGAGAACTTTACTTGGTCAAATGATGGGAAAAGCTTAGCCATGACAATCACCCCAACCGCATCCTGGTCAGAAGACAGCAATATGCTTTCAGTCTATGTAAAGGAAAATAAGCTTTTTATTCCTCTTGGGGAAATATTAAATGTTCCCAACTGGGTTAAGTGGGCACCTAATAAACCACTCCTTGCATCCATTCAAGGGGGTGGAAGATTACACGGTGTTGTAAAAAACAAAGTACTAACAACAAACACCATCATTCCGAATTATAAAAAGGTCCATACACCAAAGGGGTATGCAGATATAAGTTTTGACTGGCTAAATGATGAGCAAATAGTAGTTGCAAGAGGACCTGAATCAACTGAAAAGGCAATAAAATATCGTTCTTCTCTTTATCTAGTTGATCTAAAAGAAAAAGAAGCAGTCAAGTTGATAAATACTCCTAAAAATGCATCTGACTCTGAACCTCATACTTTGAATGAAGGAACAAAACTTGCCTGGATACGAGAAGATTCCGATGGAAAAAGACATATTTGGATAGGCAGATCAAACGGTCAAGATGCAAGGTTGCTAGTTGAAAATGTTTTAGAGGTTAACTGGTCTAAGGAGTTAGAGAAGTAACAGATACTAAAAAAATGCCCCCATTCACTTCTGAGGGCACTGAAAAACTCCAATATTTATTAAAGGCAGTTGAAAGTTAAATGAACTTTCAGCTGCCTTTTTATTTTATAATATTGTTATCAAATGTATGTAGGTGGTATCCAAGTGAT
>NZ_CAKJTJ010000036.1 GCF_917563925.1 Sutcliffiella rhizosphaerae | reverse complement strand
AAAGATGGATACATGAAAAAGTATGAATATACCTACGATGAGCATTATGACTGTTATATTTGTCCGAAGGACCAAATACTCTCTTATCGCACAACCACTAGAGATGGCTATAGACAGTACGTATCTCACCCAACCACCTGTAAGAATTGCCCTTTACTCCAAACATGTACACAAAGCCAAAACACTACCAAGATGATACATCGACATATTTGGGAAGATGACCTCGATGAGGCAAACCATCTACGGCATACCCAAACAAATAAGCAATTGTACGCTCAACGCAAAGAAACGGTAGAACGTGCCTTTGCGGATGCAAAAGAAAAGCATGGTATGCGTTGGACCACTCTCAGGGGACTGAAAAAAGTGGCTATGCAAGCGATGCTAACTTTACGCTGCCATGAATCTAAAAAAACTGGCTAGTTGGGCCTGGTAACCTTCTGCCCTTCCTAGCAAAATGCCTTAAATCAACGAAACCCCCATTTCAGCTGATGCTGAAATGGGGGGTTGTCTACGGTCTGCAAAGACCACATTTAGTGGTCTTTTTTTATACCAGTATTAAAGGAGGAATAAAAAAGTGAATACTAAAAAGTTTGGTTATGTCCGTGTAAGTAGCAAAGACCAGAATGAAGGCAGACAAATTGCATCCATGAAAGAACAAGGTATAGAAGAACGGGATATATTCATAGATAAGCAATCAGGGAAGGACTTTGAGCGTAACGACTATCAACTCATGAAAAGGTCATTGCGTGAAGGAGATATCCTATATATACACTCCCTTGACCGTTTCGGCAGGAACAAAGATGAAATCCTAAATGAATGGCAGGAAATCACCAAGAAGATTAAAGCAGATATAGTTGTGCTGGATATGCCGCTACTGGATACAACGAAATACAAAGACAGCATGGGGAGCTTCATCTCCGACCTTGTACTTCAAATATTGTCCTGGATGGCACAAGAGGAGAGGGAACGCATCCGAAAGAGGCAACGTGAAGGAATAGATGTAGCTTTAAAGCAAGGTGTTCAATTTGGCAGACCGAAAGCAGAACCGACAGATGAGTTTTGCCGAGCATATGAAAAGTGGAAAGCAGGGGAAATCACGGCTACAGCTGCTATAGAAGAAGCTGGAATGAAGCGAACAACCTTCTATAAGCTAGCAAAGGAAATAGAGGAACAGGAGAAAGGAGCATGAGGACATTAGCCGCCATCAATCTTGAGTATGAGCTAATTATTAACGGTGTAGCAAGAGAGCCGTTCAAATGCCGTAAGTTAGCTGATTTAATGGATGAAATGGAAAGGGAATAAAAGTACCAGCAACACGAAATGAAGCATGGGAAAGCCGAAATAAGGCTGTTATAGCCCTATACAGAAAAATAAGTATAAGTAGAAAACTATAAGGTGTGCAGATAATGCATGCCTTTTTTTTGGAAGTTATAGCGGCAGGTTCACAGAGGGTTACTTTTGCACCATCAATAGATAGCGAGTCATATTTGAATTTAGCCTTATTCTGAGTGATAATGAAATCATTAATATGATATGTCCGAAAAGAAATATATGGGGAATAACAGCTGATTTTCAGGGCAGTTTGCTAAGTAATAAAAGCAGAAAAACAAAATGCATAGCTATAACAGGGGGGAAATGCATGATTTTCGGAATTGGTTATAGAGAACGCTCAAAAGATGGAGTGCATCAATTCATTATTCAAAACCATATCTCAAAAGAAGAATACGATACTCACTTAACTAGGTTAGCAGAAGCAGGTAAAATTTCCGAAATGGAAGATGTATATAACTTAGTGAAGAGAAATAAAGAGGAATATTTAAGTTTCACTTCACAAATCGAGAAACATTTGGACAATGAACAACTAGGTTTAGAAGCAAACCGTCTATTAATCAATTTCTTATCATCCCTACAAATGTTTATAGATTATGGAGAAAGGCATAACAAAAAACATTTCGGAAAAGAAAAGATGAAGGAATTTCAAAAGAAAACTAATGACTTCTACGACAACCACATATCTTACCGTTTCATGGTCTTATTAAGGAATTATGCATTACACTACGGGTTTCCTTTAACAAATATCATAGAACGAGTATCCCAACCCACCAGAATACTCGCTACTAAAGAAGATTTATTAAAATTCAAAGGGTGGAAACATGTAAAAGTAGATATTGAGAAAATGCCAGACCTTATATCTATAGATGTTCATGTAGAGGTTACTATGATGTTCATACAGCATTTATATGAATCTTATATTTATGATATAGCTCCCATTGTTCTTAAGGGAGTGGAACATGTAAATAGCATGATAAAGGATAACGGTGGGCATGTACCAATTTTGACTCAATATAAAAATACAGACGAATTTAAAAAAGGCAATGTCTCATTGGACATTATAGAGCCTGATACATACAAAGCCGCCTTGCAAATAATTAAAGACCATCCAAGCATTAACATAATTATTAAATAAAACAACCCAGAATCTATGTTGGCACCTATACTAAAAAGTTCGCATCTACAATTGTATAACACCAACATAGGCGAAAATAAAAAGCCATTTAAACATGAATGTATATATACCAATGGTTGAAGGGCTTTTTTAGCATGTGAGCACTTTATTATCAAATAGCATTCGCCGTTCCATCTAGGAGGGAGTAGATACCATTCTTCCTAATCTGTAATCTTTTTGACCTTATTAATCGTTTTTCCAAAATCGTATGGTTGGCTATAGTAAGTTTGACCACAAGAAAGACATTCTACATCACACAACCGTTCATAGTTGATTTTGTCCTTAATCTTGTCAGGATACTTCTCAATCCGTATCATTGATAAAATTCCACCACACTTACAAATCACTAGAATCACCCTAACTATCATTTTCACTTTATAAAAAGAAGCAGCAAGAAAAAGGAAGATTCCTGCTGCGTTTGATTATACTTTAATTGTTAGTTGTTCACTTTCTTTTTTGGCTTTAGTAGCTTTGACTGAATTTTTCATGCTTGCTTTACGCTTTTGTTTCGCTTCTTCAATAGCAAGCTTCCATTTTGGCTCAATAGAAGGATAGTCGATACCTGCAAATGTCTTAAGGATTGCTTCAAAGATGACTTTTGCTCCAAGAGTAGGAACAGCCATTCCTCTGACACTCATACAATGAACAACATAATTAAAGGATCAAATTAAATTTATCATAAAAAATGTAAATTTTCATTAAATCTGATTTCCGAATTCCAATTAAACCTTTTTGCTAATAATATTCTTCTCTACGGACAACGATAAGACAAACGAAACTTTATAGATTGGTGGCCGGGAAGAATGAAGGTATTATCTATGATTCAGCCTTGGGCAAGTCTTTTTGCCCTTCGAGAGAATGAATTTGAAACAAGGTCATGGAAAACAAATTATCGCGGGCCGCTAGCCATTCATACAAGTAAAAAAATAGATAAGGCTGTCTGCAGGCATGTGGCCATCCGTTCGCTCCTCGGTAAGCATGGATATACAGAAGAGACCCTTCCGACCGGAATGATCATTGCTGTCTGCAGGCTTGAAAATTGTCTGAAGATAACGGAAAAAAATCAGACATCAGCAGTCCTGGAAAATGGACAAATCGTATCAGGAAATGATTTTTTTTAGGAGATTTTAATGTGGGTGGGTATGCTTGGGAGGTTCAAGACATGAAGATCTTGAATGAACGTATCCCAGCAAAAGGCCAGCTTGGGTTATGGGAAACTGATTTATCGAAATATGGATTTTAAATTAGTTGGTTGACTGGAAAGGTAAACCTACTTTAAAGCACAGAAAGGTAGGGTGGTGGTGCCTGTCCCTCCAACCCTCAAAAATAGTATATACCGTTGGAAGAGAAAATCTGATTATAAATGTTGCAGGTTAATGACTCCTAAGTTAGTTTTTATATAACCATCATAGCAGCACTGATGGCGACAACCGCTATGGTCGAAATAACTAAAATGGTCGCAATATCTGTGACTGAGGCAAAGGCGAACTCAGTTGCATTTGCTGGCAATCCGGTTGTATCTATTAATAGCATAGCAGGGTCGTAAACAAAATGAATAGACTTAGAATCCTGCAATTGACAGTCTTAGTGAGATCATACTTGTTCGCATTGGATCTCCACTTGCCAGTCCAGCTGCCACAAAGAATACTAAGGCTACTGGTGGCGTGATAATAGCAAAGATATCAAAGTAGAATACAAATAAGTGTGCTACTAGAATTGGTACATCAAACATTGCTAGTGCTGGTACTGCCATTGTTGTAGATATATATTTACTTCTAAATAAAGAGTGACCAGAATATTGCACCACTATTCGCCCCCCCATATAATTCCCCCCTCTAATATGGTAAAATAATCCCATACTTACCAACACAAGAATAGTTCCAAAATCTACATTTCCAATAAACATCAATCCTCTAAATACCGATATACTATACAAGTAAGCTCTTCAATGAAAGGGAGACATGAATGAAAACAAAAATTGTTGGCCTTTTAAAATTTCTTTTTCCGGAATGGCAAATATATGATGATTATAAAAAGCATGGTTTAATCTCAAAAAACTATCGAAAGAGTACATCTGGCAATCAGAGCCGTATTCCTCAATCAACAGGCAGGTCAAACCCTCCTATTGCTTCAGAAAATCGTGCAGGTGGTCAAGGAAACGTCAGTGCACCATACCAGACAGCATCTCGTAATAACTCGATGGAAGTACCAATGCAAACAAGTAGAATATCTGAGGAAAATATTAATATAATTTTTCGGCAGCTCTACGGATTGCTGGGTAGTGAATGGATTGGTCAGAGGCGTTATTTAGAAAGTCTGAGTATTGCTTTTAAACGTCCGTTTGTAACCGGAATGCATCCATTGAAGCCTAAGAATTCGATCTTTATCTTTGGCCACAAGGGATCTGGGAGAAAATCCAGTGTCACGAGAATGGCAAGCTTGCTTAAAGATAGGAGGCTTGTTCAATATGAGACAGTTTCGAGAATAGATCTCGCATCTTATACTACAGCCACTGAGTATCAGCTTTTCCTTTCTGACCTGTATAAATCTTTATATGCTAAGTCTGACATTGTATTATTTGAAAATATTGAAAAGGCTCCGTCTAATGTGGTGGATACCATTGCTCAATTGACAAGGAGCGGTACATATACTTTATCAGCTCGATACACACAGCATGAAAATCGTTTGATGGATGCAACAGGTGTGTTGGATCAGCAGACGATAAGTGAGATTCATGCAAACCAAAAGTATTTTGTCTTTCTTTCTGAACGGAAGGAAAAAGATGCTTACCATATGTTTGGCAGTGATTTTATGGATGCCATTGGGGATTTGATTCATATAGATCCTTTTACGGAAGCAGAGATTCAGCAAATTGGCATTCGAATTCTAGAGAACCTAAAAGCAAAATGTGCTTCCGATTTGGCTGTTACGCTATCGTATGATCCAGAAGTTTCTCAATTCCTTGCAAAGCAGTTCAAGACTGTTACTGGCATTAGCGGACTAAATGAGATAGCCGAGCAACACATTTATCAACCTATTTCAGAGGTAAAACTCAAAAGCCCAGGAAAGATTGATGAATATGTTCATATAAAAATAGAAAATGAGAAATATGTAGCGCTCACTCGTACAGAGATGATATTGCTAGAAAACTTCTTACGGGGCATGAAAGAATCAAGCATTGCTGATATTAAAAAAGAGCTCGAGCAGATTGTCGGGATTGATAGTGTAAAAGATTATATCTTAAAAATAGAGGATAATCTGAAAATCCAACAGCTACGGGAAAGTAAAGGATTCAGTCGAACAAATATATCCATGCATATGGTCTTTACAGGTAACCCTGGTACAGGGAAAACGACAATTGCCCGTATTGTGGCAAAGTATCTAAAGGCAATCGGAGTGTTGTCCACTGGTCAGCTGCGGGAAGTGACCCGTGCTGATCTTGTCGGGGAGTATGTCGGGCAAACCGCTAGACTTACAAATGATGTGATTAAATCCGCACTTGGCGGGGTCCTTTTTATTGATGAAGCATACACGCTATCTCGGAATGAGCATGACACGTTTGGGATTGAAGCTATCGATACCCTTGTGAAAGGGATGGAGGATTACCGTGATGAGCTCGTTGTGATCCTGGCTGGATATAGTGAGGAAATGAAGCAATTTCTAAATACGAACCCTGGGTTGAGATCTCGTTTTCCGAATATCGTTCAATTTGAGGACTATACTCCTGATGAAATGTGGGAAATTTCCCGCATTATCAGTAAACAAAAGGGATACCGAATTACAGACAGCTGCAAAGATGCGATGCTCAAGTTATTTGAAAAAAGTCAAATTAAAGGAAAGAATGATAGTGGAAACGGGCGACTAGTTCGAAATATAATTGAAGCAGCGATTCTTAAACAGTCGAGCCGCCTGATTCATGAGACAGATGCACCGATGGATGAACTCACCTACGAGGATTTTGCGTTTGAGGATAACAGTAAATTTGACCTAGAGGCAAGGCTTTCCCAGGTAGTCGGGCTGGAAAACGTGAAACAGCTTATCCGTACCCAGCAAAATCTCCTCATTGCAGAGAAAAAACGCCGGGAAGCGGGATTAAAGGTAGATGCTACCCAGTCACTGCATATGATTTTCAGTGGTAATCCGGGGACCGGAAAGACTACAGTTGCGAGAATTATGGCTAATATGTTTAAAGAGATGGGGCTATTGAAATCCGGAAACTTCGTGGAAGTGGACAGTGGAGGCTTGACTGGAGAGCATGCAGGCCAAACTTCGAAAAAAACGGAGGAAATATTTCGTTCAGCGCTTGGTGGGGTGCTATTTATAGATGAAGCATATGGCCTCGCATCCAATACAGGCTATGGGCAGGAAGCAGTTAATACCCTTGTTAAGCTGATGGAAGATCACCGGGAGGATATTGTAGTTATTCTTGCCGGCTATAACAAGGAAATGAAGGAGTTTTTGAAGTCTAATAGTGGGCTAGAATCCAGATTTCCACTTCAAGTAAATTTTCCAGATTATACAGATACGGAGCTTTTTGACATTGCAAAAATTATTAGTTCTTCCAAAGGATTCATCCTAACTAAGGAGTCAGAAGGTGTCCTAAAGGAGCAAATTGCTGTCCTGCACAAACAGTCCAGCCGTCACTCTGGAAATGGAAGAATGGTACGTAATTATTTGGAGGAAATTACACGAAATCAATCGTTGAGAATTGCGATGGCTGATGTTGCAGTAGAGGAAATGAACGTTATTCTGCCACAGGACATTAAGCCGACTGAAAGTGTTCTGAAAAACTATGATTTAGAAACGGCACTAGCAAGTATTGCTGGGTTAGAAGAGGTGAAAAATCACGTCCGGAGCTTACATGCTCTCTTGCGTATCCAAGCAAAGCGTAAAAAGCTGGGCTTGCCGGTAGATGAAAACAAGACCCTGCATATGATATTTACCGGAAATCCCGGCACAGGAAAGACGATGATGGCAAGGGTCATCGCAAATGTGCTGTATAGCTTGGGAATTATCAAGGCAAATAAACTGGTGGAAACGGACCGTTCTGGACTGGTCGCAGGATTTGTTGGACAGACAGCGATTAAAACAAGAGAGGTCATTGAAGAAGCAATGGATGGTGTGTTGTTTATCGATGAAGCTTACGCACTTGCACAGGGTGGTGCGGGTGATTTTGGTAAAGAAGCAATCGATACCCTCGTAAAAATGATGGATGACCATCGGGACCGTCTTGTTGTCATTCTAGCTGGATACACCGAGGATATGGAGCGATTCTTGTCTGTGAATTCAGGGTTAAAGTCTAGATTTCCAACTATCATTGAGTTTCCTGATTATGAATTGATGGAACTGATGGAAATAGCTCAGAAGTTTTACAATGACCATGGTTTTAAACTGACAGTGGAAGCAGTGGAGAAATTGGAGCAAGTATTTATAGAAGGTAGCACTGACAGCAATTTTGGCAATGGACGCTATGTTAGAAATGTCTATGAAAGATCGTTGAATCTCCAGGCCAGTCGTTTGAGTAATATAGAACAACTCACGGAAGCTGATTTAACAGAAATTACTGCAGAAGATATCGAAAGGGTGTGACTATATGCAAAGGTTAATAAGACTACTTGGGATTACGTTTGCTGCACTTTATTTTATCTTTGCAATGGGTCTTGTGATTATTCTACTCCTTATCACACCACTTCTGTTTAAGAATGATGTAAGTGTTATACGTACGTCGGGCTTTGCTGGTCAAAATATGAGTGTAGAATTAATCTCTGTAGCCGGATTGTTTATAGGTATTTCCCTTCTTGTGCCAGTTTTAAGGAAAGTATATGATGTTCTTCCATGGTTATTTTCCTTTATAAAAATATTCTTTGTGAGCTTTGTTATTTTAAATATCGGAACCTCTATTCTTAATTATGGCTATGAAATTAATAATCCAACAAGACATACGATATTTTATATCTTAATGATTGTTTTTGTTATTATAGGTAGACTTGCCATGTGTTTTTACTTTTGGAAGAAACCTGTAAACATTGGAAAGGAGGAAGAACATTATTATGAGAGATAACAAGCGACATCAAGACCAAAGCAAACAAAATAAATTCCAAGCGCCTCAGGGAGCAAATGAACAGCAGTATAGAGAGGAAAATATATCTAACATAGACAACTCTAAAAGAGATCAAGATGACTTTTCGCAGGTAACCTCTTCATCTACTGATAAAGCACCGCTACGCTCGAAGAAGTTTTTAAAAATATTTGGTGGTTTAGCTCTCGGAATTAGTATTTGTGGATTTATTTTCTCAATGGGGTCAACCGTTGACACATCAACAGCTGCTGAGAATGCACTGACCAATCAAATATCAACGGAACTCGCCGCCGGTACGTTATTGCTGGCCACTGATGAAGAACTCACCTCTATGGATCACCAGATTGTTCATAACTCTTCAGCAGAAGAAACGAAAATCTGGGTTTGGGACTATGCAGCAGAGGATGGAGACTATGTGCAGATTATTGTAAATGGCACCCCAATATCAGAATCCTTTATGATTAAACATAAACCAAGGGAATTCACTGTCCCAGCTGTTGGAACCGTGCAAATTAAAGGAATAAGAGACGGTGGCGGCGGAATCACCTATGCCGTTCGGTATGACATCAATGGAACGAGTTATTTTAACACTGCTCCAATTAATGGGGAGAATACGTATGAGCTTGTAAGGGAGTAATTGGAGAAAGATACTCTTGTCTTGTTCTAAAAGATAAGCTGGTTTAAGAAGCGTAAAAACCAAATGATAGCCAAATTATAAAATAAATTAAAGTAGTAAAAAGAACTATGAGAATAGCCTCTTAGTTCTTTGCTACTTTATAAAAGCTAATCCACTTGTGCAACCTCCATAGAAACCCCTCAATTTCCTTATTATCTTTTCATTAAACCTTTTCGCCACTCCCAACAATAACCGGCTAACATACGGGAATTGCTGTTTTTCTTATTGTTCCTTTTATCATTTATTGGTAAATATAGTGGTAGATAAATACAGAAATATGTAAAATTAGTATTGATAGATTTGGAATGTGCTATAAAAGTTATACTTTTTTACCATGGATTTAAACATTGGAGGAAAAACGTGAATAGAAAAGAAGATATTTTAAATGCTTGGATTACGATAGAGCAGCTGTCAGAGGGTTCTATTAATAAAAAAGATAAATCATTAAAGACTATAAAAAGAATGGAAGAGGAGTGGGATAAGTTTTTCTCAGACTTTTTAACTCAACAAAAAAGACTACATAGTTTATCAGATAAGTCTTTTAAGAAGTCGGGGTTGGTATTATATTTTGACATTTTTAATTTTCAAGAGATTGTTGATATATTGAGAGTTAAATATAATATTGCGAAAACATATGAAGAAATTAGTAACTTAGACAAATTCACTCTTTCTCTATATTTTGATAATGAATTAAATTTCATACCAGACAAATTGTTCTATACGATGAGTGGTTATATACGTCAACACGGTGATTTACCTAAAGATTTTATGAAAATAGAAGACGCATTTAGAGAAGAGATGAACAGGAAGTTTGATGAAGATTTTAATACTACAATTTCTGAACTTATACAAAAGTATAATGTTTCAAAAGATAATTTTTGTTATGCATTTGTGAAGAATTTGGATAATGCAGATGTGAGTCTCCACTCGTTCTTTATTGAAGATTTGAACAATGCAAAGACAAAAACTAATAATAATTTAAATCGATATTTTGATGGCTTTTCTGGAAAGAGGAAAAATCTAGATAGCAATAAAGATTCCGCTCATTTTAACTCAGATATTTTGGAAACAATTTTACAACCTAAATATTATCCCTTGGGACGTTTCCCAAGTAATCCTGATTATGCGCTATCATTTATGCAACAGGTTGCGGTAAACCTAGCTTTAAATGATAAAAATCGTATTCGTAGTGTTAATGGACCGCCGGGAACAGGGAAAACAACACTACTGAAAGATATTTTTGCTGATTTAGTAGTCCAACAGGCTGCTGAAATTTCACAGCTTAAAGATAAAAGAATACAAGGTAGTCTAGTTTATTGGCAAAGTGCTAAACTTGGTGTTTTACCTTTTACCATTTCAGACAAGAATATTGTTGTTGCTAGTTCAAACAATGGGGCAGTTCAAAACATTGTTAAAGAGTTACCTAAAAAAGGAGAGATTGCTAAAGATTTTCAAACCAAACTATTAGAAGTGAATTATTTCAAAGATATATCTAATTCTAAACTAACAGGTGAAGGTTTTGGTAAGACTCGTGAGATTATAAGTGAGCTTTTAAATGAGGAAAATTGGGGTGCCTTCTCGTTGGAAGGCGGAGCGTCAACAAACATTAGTAAGCTACTTTTAAACATTGAAGCAATCGAAAGAGATTTAGAAGTAAACTATCAATCGAACTCAGATGTGTATCAGGAATTCTTGCGTCTTTATAATGAATTAAAAACTGAAAAAGATAAAATCCAAAAGTATAAAGTGAAAATGTACTCTCTTCAAAAATTAAAAAATAAGCATTCCAAGCAATCTGTTGTTTTTAAAGAAGAAGAAAAGAAGTTGCGAATAAATTTAATAGCACTTGAAAAAGAAGCAGAAGATAAAATTAAAAAGTTGGAACACAAAAGTGAAAATTTGCAAAAAGAATTATTGAATGCTTCCAATGAACTCGAAAAATTAAATAATGAACAAGCTCAGGCTGAAAGGAATTATCATGTAGTTTTTTCACAAAAACCAAGTTTCTTATGGTTTCAGAAAATATTTAATAAATCAAAGGTTGATAAGTATTTCAAGACCCTTAACAATGCGAATGGTCATTTAAATCATCTCTCTCAACAGAAAATCAAAGTCTTAGATGACCGTCTGCATTCAGAAATGGGGTTAAAGGAAAATGCAACAAAAAGAGACAATGCTCATAAACAAATTCAGGACACTAAAACTGAATTTGAAAGATGGATTGTTAATCAACAAAAAGAGTTTAATAAATTGGAGAAAGAAATTGCGAAATTGGAAAAACTCAAATTTCAAAGTGACATAAAGGAACTTGATTTTTCATTATCATATGATGACCTTCAAAAGTCTAATCCGTGGTTTTCAAAACAGTTCCGTATTTTACAATCAGAATTATTTATTTCAGCAATAAAAGTTAGAAAGCAATTCCTGTATGAAAACAGAAGGAATTTAAAAGCTGCAAGGATTATTTGGAATAAACAGTCTGAATACATTGGAAAAGTGAATGGACATCAGCTAATTTCAGAATCATGGCAATGGCTGAATTTTGCTATACCTGTTATCAGCACTACTTTTGCTAGCTTTGGTCGAATGTTTAAAAATATGCAAGAAAATTCAATAGGGAATCTATTCATAGATGAGGCTGGTCAGGCACTACCACAAGCTAGTGTTGGAGCAATATTTAGAAGTAAAAAGGTTATGGTTGTTGGGGATCCATCACAAATAAAACCAGTATTGACGTTAGATTCAAATGTTTTAACGCTAATAGGGAGGCACTACAAAGTCGATGAAAAATTTGTTTCTGCTGATGCGTCAACTCAAACAATTGTGGATGCTGCTAGTCAATATGGTTTTCAAAAAAATGATGATGAATGGATTGGGATACCACTTTGGGTACACAGACGTTCGAACTATCCAATGTTTACGATTTCAAATGAAATATCTTATGATGGGTTGATGGTTCAAGGTAAAAGCGGAGATGAATCACAAGGAAAATCAGAATGGTGTGATACAACGGGAAAAGCAATTGATAAATTTGTTAAAGAGCAAGCTGACTTATTGAAAAAGCTGATTAAAAACCGTTTAGCGGAAAACACAGGCTTAGCAGACCAGATTTATGTTATATCACCATTTAGGAATGTGGCCTATAAACTTGCGCGTGTTTTAGATGAAATTAACTTCACAAAACGAGAAAATGGCAAAGCAACAAATATCGGTACTGTCCATACTTTTCAAGGGAAAGAAGCAAAAATTGTCTATTTTGTTCTTGGAGCGGACTCTACTAGCAAAGGTGCAGCAAGATGGGCTGTTTCCGATCCAAACATGATGAATGTCGCATCTACACGCGCTAAAGAAGAATTTTATGTTATCGGTGACAAAAAATTGTATGCATCACTTGGTAGTGAAGTGGCAAATAAAACGATTTCGATAATTGAGAACTATAATAGTATATAAATTAGAAGTCAGGATATGACGAGATTATATGAACAGCACATCCTAATAAAGAAATCATCTCAAATAAGGATTATAAGAATGTACCTAACATATTAGCGTAGATGCTACACTATAATAAATATTAATAACGAAAATAACTTCTAAGCGAGATTTGGAGAACTACTCTGAAAGCAAAAATTGAAGAATTTCATTAAACACATTCCAAATGGTTTTAGTTGCATAAAAAAGAGATTAGCTCAAATGTGGCTAATCCCTTTTTTTTAAATGGAAAAGCTAGAGCCAATGATAAATAACCATCACCGCCCCTAGCCTTAAAAACTCTCTAAACAGAACTCCCCACATTTACCTCTGAATCATTCTCTTTCTTAGCCTTCATATAATTCAACGCATATATCACAATAATAATCCCAATCCCAATAAGGCTAGAAATTATTTCTGGAATAATGGCCATAATAGAAGCTGCTCCAAGGATGATTCGATTGATAACTCCTAAGTTGGTTTTAATATACCCTTCAACTGCAGCACTGATGGCTACAACCGCTATGGTCGAGATAACTAAAATGGTTGCAATGTCTGTGACGGAGGCAAAGGCGAACTCAGTTGCATTTGCTGGCAGTCCGGTTGTATCAATTAATAGCATAGCGTGGTCGTAAACAAAGATGAATGGAACTAAGAATCCTGCAATAGATAGTCTTAGTGAGATGATACTTGTTCGCATTGGATCTCCATTGGCCAGTCCTGATGCCGCAAAGGATGCTAGGGCTACTGGTGGTGTGATGTTAGCGAAGATACCAAAGTAGAATACAAATAAGTGTGCGACTAGAATTGGTACATCAAACATTGCTAGAGCTGGTGCTGCCATTGTTGCTGTAATAATATATGCTGGGATGGAAGGCAAGCCCATTCCAAGTACTAATGAAGCAAACATCGTTAAGATTAATGTTAAGAGTAGGGAACCTTGACCAAGACTTGTGATAGCTGAGGTTAAGGTTGCACCGAAGCCCGTTAGGTTAACGACTCCAATGACAATCCCAACGACACCACAGGCAATGATTGTTGATAGGGATTGTTTGGTTCCAGTTTCTAATGCTTGAATGATATCTTTTGGGTACATTCTTGTATGCTTTCGCATCCAAGATACACCGATTGCTATTAAGATCGTGTAGAAAGCGGCATAGGAAACAGGTACGCCGGCAAAAAGCATGGCGATTAAACTAATGAGCGGAATCATTAAATGCCAGCCCTGCTTCATTACTTTTTTCACTTCTGGAAGGTCTGCTTTCGGTAAACCTCTTAGGTTAGAGCGTCCTGCACGGTAATGCACTTGCATGATACTTGTTATAAAGAAGAGAAATGCTGGAATGATGGCGGAAAGTGCGATCGTTCCATAGGATATTCCCGTTGTTTCGGCCATGATGAAGGCGCTGGCTCCCATAATTGGCGGGAGTATTTGTCCACCAATGGAGGAACTGGCTTCGACGGCTCCTGAGAAGTTTTTGTCGTACCCTATTTTTTTCATGAGTGGGATGGTAAAAGCACCAGTACTTACCACATTTCCTACAGCAGTCCCGTTAACAGAACCCATGAAGGCGCTTGAAAGTACAGCAACCTTTGCCGGTCCACCTTGTTTATGGCCAGCTAAAGCAAGTGCTAAATCGTTAAAGAATTTCCCCATTCCTGATTTTGCGAGGAAGGCCCCAAACAAAATGAATAGGAAGATAAATTGAACGGAGGCGCCGATCGCTGTTGAAAATAGCCCTTCCGTTTTCGTATACATTTGCCCAAATATATCAGCTAAGTCAAATGGTCTCGTTAGAAGCATTCTTGGCAGCCAGGCTTGATGACTGAAGAAAGGATACAGTAAGAATATAAATGCTAGTATAGGCAGTATCCAACCTGTTACCCTTCGTGCTGCTTCAAAGACTAATATCACCGTTAGAATGGCTACTAGAACATCGGTCGTACTAGCAATTCCACCACGGGTTGAGACAATATCTTGGTACACATTATATAAATAAACAAAAGAGCCAATGCTCAGTGCAAATAAAATCCAATCATAAAACGGCACCTTCGTACGGTCCTGCTTTTTAAAGGTAGGATAAAGTAAAAACACCAATGCCATCGCAAATGTTAAGTGGAAGCTCCGTTGTAATAGAGTGGGAAGTGGATTAAATGTGATATAAAAATGGAATAGGGCATAGCCAATCGTTAACAGGCTAAAGAATATAACAAGCCATTTGTTGTTCCACTTTCTTGTATTTGCATCGGTATCATACTTTTCCAGCACCTTTTGCACCTGTTCATCAGGTATTTCAACATCGGCAATGGCGGTTGGCTCAATTTTTTGTTTTTTCAAAGGAACTCCCCCCTTATATATGTCCAAATTGGTATTTTACTAGATTTAATGATGACCGATTCGTACTGATCGAAATAATCGTATAGCGGTATTTGGCGGTCATCGAAAAACAGGGTCGTTTGTACAGATTTAGAGATAGTTAGATTTAATTCTTCATGTTCCATCTGCAGCTCCATGGTAATGAACCCATCTTTAGTGGTTGTTTCTATTCCCTGATAAGGAGTTCCAGCCCCAAAGGTTTTAAAACGAGTCTCTGTTAGAATGATTTTTTCATGATACCTCTCGTAATGTTCAAACCATTCCTCTTTTTCAATGGAATGAATCCAACCAAGCACAAACTGTTCCTCTTTGATAAAAAAAGAAGTATCTTCTCCTATTATTTCAATAATAGGGAGGCGATAAAAAAGAAGAGGGAGCGCAAAGAGGAAGGCACTCCCAATCCAAATTTTCGTTCTTTTATTGTTCATTGAAGTATTTTTCGGCACCAGGATGTAATGGTGCAATAAGACCTTCTTGTGCATGTTCGAGCGAAATGTCAGAAGCTGCTTGGTGAGAGTTAGCTAATGTATCTAGACTCTCAAAGAATAATTTTGTTAGCTTATAAACATCATCATCACTTAAGCTGCTACGTACGACAAGTGCATTTGGAACGGCAGCAGTTGGAATAGGTTCATCGTTGTCATAAGTTCCTGCTGGGATTTCAAGGGACGTAAAGTATGGATGCTCTTCCACAATAGCTTCCACATGTTCTGGAAGCACTTTTACGATATTAATGTTTAACGTCTCCGATAATTCCAACACAGAAGCATTTGGTAGACCACTTGTTAAGAAAGCTGCATCAATTCTACCTGAATTTAAGCCATCTGCTGCCTCCGCATAGCCAAGATAATCTACTTGTACATCTTCATACGAAATTCCGTTTCCATTTAAAAGGGCACGGGCATTGAGTTCAACTCCCGATCCTTGGTCACCAACAGCAATACGCTTCCCTTTTAAATCTTCCAGGGTTTCAATATTAGCGTCAGCTCGTGCTACAATTTGAACCACATTTGGGTACAGGTTAGCAATCTGTGAAATCCCTTCGATTGGTTCTGAGAAACTAGCTTCACCGTTTAAAGCTTGACTCAATGCGTCACTCATAACAAAAGCCATTTCTACTTTATTATCTTTCAACAAGTTTAAGTTTTCTGCAGATGCGCCTGTTGTTTGAGTACGTGAGTTTACATCAAATGTGGAAGAATACTTGTCCGCAAGTGTGGAACCAATAATGTTGTATGGACCAGAAGCCCCTCCTGTCGCAATCGTGACAATATGCGCTTCTAATCCATCTTCACTCGCTTCATTAGATCCAGTAGCGCCGCCACAGGCCGTAAGAATAAGAACTAGTAGACTTATAATTAGTAATATTTTCTTCATAATGCCCCCCTACTTAGAATTTTCACATTTTATAAAGCGTTTCCATTATATTTCTCGTATAATATTTTGTCAATTGCATTTATTTACATTATTCTGATTTTTTAACTGGTGGGCTACTCTCTGACTCCCCCTTTGTAATGTAGGTACTTATGGAAATGTTCTATACATATTCTTATAAAAGAAAAAAAAATATAAGGAGGGTCAGCTGATGAAAAATGTAAAAGTCAGATTGGAGCCGATTGTAAGTAAAATAAATTTACCCACTGTCTTGAAAACAAATATCCTTCCAGGGGACTCCGTGGAGCGGTTATTTATTGCAACCCAGGTAGGAGAGATTTTTCATATAGGAAACGGAGTGGTTAGGACTTTTTTAGATATTCGGAATCGAGTCATAGAACTAGGTGCTTCTAGTGGGGGATATGATGAACGGGGATTGCTCGGGTTAGCGTTTCATCTCAATTTTTATTATAACGGTCTGTTTTATCTTCATTATTCAGTAGCCGGAACACAAGGTCCAGGTGCCGGTTCTAAAGATTTTAAACCTGACCCGTGTGACCCTGAAACGTTAAACCAAAGGTGGGTGAATAGGGAAACGCAATATGATCATATTGATACAGTGGAAGAATGGGTTTTACAATCAAATGGTAAACCTCAAAAACGACGGACATTACTTAACTTAAGAAGACCGTTTTTCAATCATAATGGCGTCAATAGTTTAAATTTTTCGCCTGAGACAGGAAAATTGGTGTTAACAACCGGAGATGGTGGGTCAAGCTATGATCCATTTAACATAAGTCAAAATAATTTGGAGATAGCAGGTAAAATAATTGAAATAGATGTAAGTAAGAACACATCTCTCCAAAATCCGCCCATTGTCACTCGTTTTGATGAACTTCCCCCAACTATTCAGGATACGCTCACAATAATGGCCAAGGGTGTTCGCAATATACCAGGCATTTCCTTTCAAAGGTTTAATCAGCAATATATTAAATATGCAGGAAATGTCGGGCAGGATATGGTCGAATCCATTTATTCTTTCGCTCATTATAATCCCATACCAGTTACACAACTTGTGCAAGCTTCGAATCAAAATGGATTTATTAACTTTGGCTGGCGGGGATGGGAAGGTGCTTTTCCTACGTCGACCATCAATGAATGTACGAATAATTCGTCATTGGATAAGAAAACTATTGCTTATTACAATGAAGCAGTTGCACTTTCAGGGAGTCGTCTTCCGCCTTTAACTAGCTATTTTCATAAGGATCCCAGACCTGATAAGTTTGGAGGAACTGCGCTAACAGGGGTTCAGCCATATATGGGGAATAAAATCGAGGGGTTATCAGGAAATGTTGTGTTTACCGATCTTGCCCGGAGAGGATCACAATCTCAAGTTAAAGGGGTTTTAGCTTATACCAGTATAAGACCAGATGGAAAACAAAATGATTTTAGTGTCATTCAAACCGATTATGATTTTGGATCTCAATCCGCCTATTATGTTACATTGGGAACAAATCTGAATCAAAACAGGTTATATTTAGGAGTTTATGGCTCCATGAAAGTGGCTGATTTTAACAAAGGAACTGTTTTTGAAATCGTACAGTGAATAGATAAAATATAAAAACCAAGGGAGCAATCGGGTTCCTTTGGTTTATTTGTTTTTACTACGTATTAAATCAAACGAAATAAGAAAAACTTTTTATACTTACCAACTTTAAGGAGGCCTCTATGAAGGTATCGGACGTTATCGTAAAATGCTTGGAAAATGAAGGTGTAGAATATGTATTTGGGATCGTAGGCAAAGAGATTCTGGATCTAGCAGATTCGTTATCAAAATCTGAAAAAATTCAATTCGTAAATGTGAGGCATGAACAAGGTGCTGCCTTTATGGCGGATGTTTATGGAAGACTGTCCAATAAAGCGGGAGTATGTTTATCCACCTTAGGTCCAGGGGCTACAAACCTTTTAACTGGAGTTGCTAGTGCACAGCTCGACCATTCCCCGTTGGTAGCATTAATTGGACAAGCAGGTGTAGAGCGGCATCATAAGGAATCCCACCAATATTTAGATATTGTGAAATTATTTGAACCAGTCACAAAGTGGTGTACACAAGCCAAGGATGCACAGACTGTACCTGCTATCATTCGAAAAGCGTTCAGAATGGCTATGATGGAAAAATGGGGAGCGGTAGCAATTGCGTTACCAGAGAATTTTTCCTCTCAAACGATTCCTAATAAGCCATTGCCAGTAAATCCGTTACCTGAGAGTGTCCCTGTCAGGGAAGCTATCAACGTTGCCATTACTCTGATTAATAACAGTACAAGACCATTTATCCTTTTAGGAAATGGAGTTATGAGACAACATGCAATCCCGGAGATTCAAGCCTTTATTAATACCCTTCAAGCTCCTGTTACCCACAGTTTTATGGCAAAAGGTGTATTAAATAAAGAACATCCGTGTAATTATTTCACGTTCGGATTTAGTGAGAAGGATGAGGTTATACCTGGTATAAATGAGGCTGATCTATTAATAGTTATCGGATTTGACTTTGTAGAAAAGCTGCCAAAGGATTGGAACCAAACGAAGATCCCAGTTTTACATATGGATGCATTACCAGCAGAAACTAATGATTACTATCCTGTTGAGAGTGAACTGGTTGGGAACATAAAGAAAACATTTCAATTGCTAAATAAATGTGAATTATCGGCCAAGCCCTGGGAACCTGCCGGGAATCTAAAGGAAAAATTATTAACTGCATATAAAATAAATAAAAATCAAGAAAAACCAGCTAATCTACCATTATCCATTGAAAATTTGCTTCACTGTATAGAAGATGTCACAGCAGAAAATAGCATTGTTATCTCAGATGTCGGAGCCCATAAAGTTTCCATTGCCCGAACGTTTCAGCCCAAAAAAGCGAATAGGCTAATCATTTCAAATGGTTTGGCTTCCATGGGGATTGCTATTCCAGGTGCAGTCGGGGCGAAACTTGCTTGTCCGAACGAACCGGTCATCTGCATTACCGGAGATGGTGGGGCGTTAATGAATGTTGCTGAAATAGAGACGGCTGCAAGGCTGGGTCTTTCTTTTATTATCATTGTTTTAAATGACTCCGTGTTAAAGCTTGAACAACAGCAAATGGACAAATTATTTGGAGAAAGCTATGGTGTGACCTTTCAGAACCCCGATTTTACTCAATTAGCTGATGCCTTTGGGATAGTAGGAATGCAGGCTAAGACTATAACGGAATTTCAGACTGTTCTACAAAAGTCCCAGCAAAACTCAGATAAAATAGTCTTAATCGAGGCTTTCTTACAAAATTGAGCTAAGAATTTTAGCGAATAATTGACTTTATTCTTTTAAAAATAGTTAAAGCTATTTCAACCCATAACCAGCTATATAGGAAAGTAAATAAAAAGATTCCTCCAATTGTAAGAAATGAAAAGGAATTAGATACCGCTGGACCTAAAACGGGGAAGCGAAAAATATAAAGTAGACTTATAATTCCTAGCATTAAAAACATTGCACCAGAAAAAATCATGCTTAATCTTTTCTTAAAGAAGTAAAAGGCTGCTCCTATCCCAAGTCCCAACAAACCGGTTGTAAAAGGAAATATGATGAGTTCCGTTGGCTCTAACACGAATAACAACATAATGGTTAGAACGTAAGACATGACTCCAAAGGGAATGGACAGCATGGTACATAACAAAATAGGTGAAGTGGCAAGCGGGCTTACAAAATACCCTACACCTGGTAAAAAACCACCAGCAGACTGGAGAATAGCAGCAATACAGGAAAAAATAGATACTAAAATGATCTTCATCGTTTTTGGATGTTTTTTGAATGTTATTTGAGCTAAACGGACCTCTTCAGAAATAGGTTTTAAAAAATACACCATTCCACCTCATTCTAAATGATTTAGATGATACATTGTATTTACGACCTATATTAGGTGGAACTTTTATTAAGAATGTATTAATTCCTCGTTTATGGAATGGTTGAGATAGTTCACTGTTAGGCCAGAATCAAAAATTATTTTCTATCCAAAATGAAAAACGTTGATAAGCTCGTATTAATTCTAATAATGTAATCCGTTACATAAAATCAACATGTATAATATATAAATAAATCAATTATTCAAAATAATTAGATATTTCGATTGACAGAATAATTGGTATATATTACTATTTAAATGTAATCGTTTTCATTGTTGTGGTAAATGTAATTATAGAAAGTAGGAAAGCAAAATGGCAAACATACAGCAGGTGGCTAAACAAGCGGGAGTTTCTGTTGCAACAGTATCGAGAGTTTTAAACGGTCAAAATATCGTATCTTCTAAAACAAGGGTGAAAGTAGAAGATGCTATTAAAAAATTAAATTATGAACCTAGTATGTTAGGGAGAAATCTAAGAAATTCTGAAAGTCGGCTTCTTTTAATTTTAATCCCAACTATCTCCAATCCATTTTATTTAGAAATTATTCAAGGGATTGAAACGTTTGCGATTAGTCAAAATTATAATATTCTCTTGTGCGAAACCGATTCGGACCCAATGAAAGAGAATATTTACTTCGATTTAGTTAGAAAAAAGATGGCAGATGGCATTATTTCGATGGATCCTGCTGTTAATGTAGAAACACTGAAAACGCTCGCCGAAAAATATGCAATTATACAATGTAGTGAATATGAAGAAAATAGCGGGATTCCTTATGTAACAATTGATAATGAGGAGGCATCCTATCGGGCAGTCAAGCATCTTATTCAAATAGGCCACAAAAAAATAGCCTTAATGAATTCGGATGAAAAATATTTATATGCGCGACAACGAATAAAGGGTTATAAACGAGCTTTAGAAGAGAATGGGATCATTATTAATAATGAATATATCATTCATACTGAGCATGTAGGATTTGAGAATGGCCAGCAGGCAATGAAAAAGATATTGAAAATACAGGATCGGCCGACTGCAGTATTCGCTGTATCTGACCTTTTAGCTATCGGCGCACTCAAAGAAATAAATACTAATGGACTGCATGTACCCAATGATATAGCGATAGTTGGGTTTGATAAAATTGATTTTTCAAATATGACAAATCCTACTCTCACCACCGTTGCCCAACCGATGTATAAGATGGGGACCGTTGCAGCGAAAATGTTAATCGATAAGATTAGAGGGGAACACGTTGAGAGTATTATATTAGATCATGAATTACTAATACGTGAGTCGACATCAGGATAATACAGCTAAGACCAGCGCTCTGCTATTAAAGAGATTAATAGGTTAATAGTAGATCGCTGGCCTTAGATGTGAATGTAAACGATTACAATACATATCGGAGGAGCTTTTAAAAAAACAAAGGGGTGAAGGTTTTGAAGAAATTACTAATCTTAATTATGTCTTTAGTAGCGATGTTTGGCTTGGCGGCATGCAGCAGCGATTCAGGGAGTTCCAATGGTGGAAAAGACGATAATACGCTCAAAATCGGTATTTCTTTACCAGCTGCCACACACGGTTGGATGGGTGCTTTAATTGATAGTGCGGAAAAGCAAGCAAAGGAACTTAAAGAGAGTGATGGTATTGAATATGTCATAACTAATGCTGCTGATCCTAACAAACAAGCGAACGACGTTGATGATTTAATAGCTCAAGGTGTTGATGTGATCGTTATGCTTCCAATTGAGTCCGCTGCACTATCTCCTGTAGGGCAAAAAATTAAAGATGCAGGTATTCCATTAGTCATTGTTGACCGTGAGCTTGAAAATGATGCAGCTACTGTAGTTGTAAAAGGGGACAACGAAGGTATCGGTGTAAATGCTGGTAAATACTTCGTGGAAAAGTTGAATGGAAAAGGTAAAGTGGTTGAAATCACTGGACCGCCAAGTTCTGTTACAGAACAACGTGGAGCAG
The DNA here is from genome assembly GCF_917563925.1 of Sutcliffiella rhizosphaerae. GTDB lineage: Bacteria > Bacillota > Bacilli > Bacillales > Bacillaceae_I > Sutcliffiella_A > Sutcliffiella_A rhizosphaerae. Next base: position 10,021 of record NZ_CAKJTJ010000036.1, on the reverse strand, counting down.
GCTTTAAAGTAGCAATGGAAAGTTCAGACATTGAAGTTATCGCTTCACAAAGTGGAGATTTCTCAACTGAAAAATCATTAGAAGTTATGCAAAATATTTTACAAGCACATCCTGAAATTGACGCAGTGTTCACTCAGGATGATGGAATGGCTCTAGGTGTCCTGCAAGCTATTAAAGAAGCTGGCCGTGAAGATATTCAATTCGTAACTGGCGCTGGTGGCGGAAAGGCCGTGTTTGAAGACATTAAAGCAGACGGGTTAGTTTCTGCAACATTCTTGTACTCTCCAACCATGGTTGCAGATGCCGTTCAAATTGCCGCGGATATTGCAAAAGGAAATGATCCAGCAGAAACAATGATTGTAAAAGAAGCCACTCAAATTACGAAAGATAATGTTGATGAATTCTATGATCCAGAATCAAAATTCTAAATAGTCTATAGGAGATACAATAGTTGTTTTACGGTTATTGTATCTTCTTTTTTCCTATGGCATTTTTCTAAAAGATTGTTGCTAGTAACCCGTAAAATAGTCCTTTTATTTGAGGGAAAGAGCACGACTGTAACGTATTTTACGAGTTCCTTAAACAATTCGCAAATGTGACAAAGTTTGCGAAAACAGCCTTTCCTATAAAGGAGTGATCATAAGAACATGTCTACAAGTCCTTTAATGACAATGAACCATATTGATAAATCTTTTAACGGAGTACCTGTATTAAAAAAGGTTACTCTAAATGTCGCACAGGGGGAGATTCATGCTCTCTTAGGTGAAAATGGTGCTGGTAAATCTACTTTGATGAACATTTTAGGTGGCGTTCACCAACCTGATCATGGCTCCATTCACATTAATGGTATGGAAGTCAAAATGACGAATCCAAAAGTATCACAGGAGCAGGGGATCAGCTTTATCCATCAAGAACTTAACGTAGTTTCTGATCTTAGTGTATATGAGAATATGTTTTTAGGTTCAGAACTAAGGAATAAATTTGGATTCTTAAAAGTAGAAGAGATGTGCCGACAAACTAATGAAATATTAGCAAAGCTTGGCGTGGATATCAATCCGAAGGAATATGTCAGAAATCTAGAAACCTCCTATAAACAATTAATTGAAATATCAAAGGCATTACTACATAAATCTAAACTGATTATTATGGATGAACCAACTACCTCATTAGCGGAACATGAAGTCAAACGATTATTTGAATTGATGAAGAACTTAAAGGAATCAGGAGTGTCCTTTATTTATATCTCTCATAAGTTACAGGAAATCAAGGAAATTTGCGACCGTTATACAATTTTGCGTGATGGAGAACGTGTAGGGACTGGAAGTATAGAAACGGAAGATTTAGAAACGATTACTAAGCTGATGGTTGGTAAATCCATTTCGCAAGAACGATTAGTCCAAAAACAATTGTTTGGTCCAGCAGTACTGGAAGTGAATAATTTATCAAGTCAAGGCCTATATGAAAATATTAACTTCACTCTCAGAAAAGGTGAAATATTAGGCTTTACTGGCTTAGCTGGTGATGGCAGAACAGAACTTTTTGAAAGCTTATTTGGTTATCGAAAAAAATACACAGGCGAGATTAAAATTAATAACAGGCTAGTAAAAATAGATCATCCACGAAAAGCATTAGAAGCGGGGCTAGGACTTGTTCCTAAGGATCGAAAAGAAAATGCCATTATCAAAGATTTAAGCGTTATTCATAATCTGAGTTTATCTTCTATTGGGCATTTTGAAAAAAACGGTTTAATACAAGATAAATTGGAAGAGGAAAAATTCCAATATTACAAGGAAAAGTTGAATATTAAAGTACACAATCCACGCATTACCATCGACAAGTTAAGTGGTGGAAATCAACAGAAAGTCATTATTGCAAAATGGCTTGAAGTTAATACCGACATTATTATTTTTGATAATCCAACGCAAGGAATTGATGTTGGAGCGAAACAAGAGATTTATCATCAAATTGTTTCGTTAGCCGAACAAGGAAAAGCCGTTATTATATTATCCTCGGAGGCACCAGAAGTACTTAAGGTTTGCCATCAGATATATGTGATGTATCAAGGAGAAATTACAGCACGCTTTAAGGGAGAAGAAGTATCAGAAGATGAAATTATGAGTTATGCAACTGGCTCAAAAAGGGAGGCCGAAAAAATTGGCTAATATCATGAAAGAACCAAATCCGCAAACTTCAACTACAAAAAATCGCCTCTCTTGGCTATGGTCCGATTATAGCGTTATTATTGCCTTCTTAATTATTTTTATTGCAGCATCGATTCTGAGTCCAAGATTTTTAGATATTAACAACCAACTGAATATACTAATGCAAGTTTCGATTATCGGGATTGTGGCGTTAGGTATGACCGTTGTAATGCTATCAGGGGGTATCGACTTATCAGTAGGTTCTGTGCTCGTTTTTGTCGGTGTCATTTCTGTTTTAGCTTTAAATGCAACTGGCAGCATTTTGATTGCGATATTAACTGCATTGATAGTTGGTTCCTTCGCAGGGTTTTTAAATGGATTAATGGTTGCGAAAGGGAAAATTGCCTCATTTATTGCTACTTTAGGGATGATGGCGGCCGCTCGTTCCATTGCCTTATATATTGCTGAAGGTGGAAGTATCTCAGGGGAAGTTGCTGGCTTTACTGCCATTGCGAATAGTGACTTATGGATTTTTGATTTTCCAGTCATTATTTTCTTTGTAATGACAGCACTTGTATATATTTTAATGCATAAGACTCGCTTTGGACGTTACGTATATGCCCTGGGTAGTAATGAAAAAGCCGCACTTCTTTCAGCCATTCGTGTCGACAGAGTGAAAATTGCTGTATATAGTTTAGCAGGCTTACTAGTGAGTGTTGCGGCTATTATAGAGACATCTCGATTGAACTCTATTTCTTCATCTAGCTCAGGGGTTCAATACGAACTAGATGCGATTGCAGCGGTTATCATTGGTGGTACAAGAATGACAGGTGGCCGCGGTAAGATTATCGGTACATTCTTTGGTGTGCTAATATTAGGTATTTTAAATAACATGATGAACTTAATGAATGTTTCTCCACACCTCCAAGGATTTGTTAAGGGATTAATTATCATTATTGCAGTAGTATTCCAAAAGAGAGAGTAGGAGTGAATCCTTTGGGTATAAAAGTAGGAATTATTGGTTGTGGTTCCATCACCAAATTACGCCATGCACCAGAATATAAAGCAAATCCATATGTGGATGATATTGTTTTTTTCGATCGGAATTTAGAACGGGCAACTGATCTCGCAGAACATTTCGGTGGCAGTGTTACTCAAACTGTTGAAGAGTTACTAGCGGATCCAACGATTGATGTAATCAGTGATTGCTCATCTAACGAGTATCATCATATCTTTTCTACAAAAGCCTTGCTGAGCAATAAGCACGTTTTATGTGAAAAACCGATTTCTTTAACGATTGAACATGCGAAGGAAATTGTCGAAGCTCAAGAGAAATCCGGAAAAAAATTAATGGTAGATCATAACCAGCGATTTACTCGTGCCCATCAAAAGGCGAAAGAAATTATTAAAAATGAAGAGCTTGGAAAAGTACTTACCTTTCGAACAACATTCGGACACTCAGGGCCGGAGCAATGGGGTGTCAATAAATCAAACTCAACATGGTTCTTTAAAAAGGAACGCTCAGGGCTTGGTGTGGCTGGAGATTTAGGAATTCATAAAATTGATTTAATACATTACTTATTGGATGACGAAATCGAACAGGTTAGTGCTTTTCAAGGAGCGCTTGATAAAATTAATGATCATGGCGAACCTATTGAAGTATGCGATAATATCGTTTGTAGTTTAAAAACGAAAAAAGGTCGTTTAGGTACAGCTTCCTTTTCTTGGACCTATTATGGAGAAGAAGACAATAGTACGATAATCTATTGTGAAAACGGTATTTTGAAAATCTATCATTGTGATCAATACCAATTAGAAGTGTTAACAAAAGATGGAGAGAAAGTACATTACCAACTTGAAAGTATCCAAACTAATGATAACCAGACGAACAGTGGTGTAATTGATGCCTTTATTGATTGTGTACGTCTCGACCATGCTCCACTTGTAACAGGGGAAGACGCAATATCTTCACTAAAAGTCATTTTAGGAATAATAGAAGCAGCAGAAAAAAATAGTGTTGTTACGATATAATTAGAGTCTCTCCATAAAGAAAAATTCTAATGGGGAGAAATATGGACTCTATTATCACTTCTGGCCAGTTGATTGAAGGTATGACCAAAAAAGAATTACCCATTCATATAGATGGTAATTCTTTTTATAAATGTTTAGCTATTACTTTCTTGCATTTTTCTAACGTTATCTGAGTGGAATGGAGAATCAGCAGGTTCATCAACTACACTAAATAGATTTCCATCCAAGTCATAGAAATCGAAAAATTTCATTCCTTCAAAATCGTGGATCTCGCTAGTAGCTATTTCATTGGATTTAAAATGTTGATGAGCAGTTTCAATATCATCGACGACAAAATTATAATAAGTATTTTTTTTATTACTCTTTGTGGTAAACTCAGTGGGCTGTGGGGATTCCACTTTTACCAAGGCTAATTGTGTGGACCCTGTTGGAAAATAAAATCCAACCCCATTTTCCCAACTATCAATTTTCCTTACGCCAAGAAATGTTTCATACCAATCTGTTGATTTTTCAATGTTTGTAACTGGAACAAATATAGTACCTACTTTAAACATATTTCTCCTCCTTCAAATAAAATTCTTCCTTATAACGGTAAAATGAACATAAAAGTTACACGTATCATAAAATTTATTAAAAAAGGTGTTAAAACATGGTTATTGAAGATTTAGAGTTAGAGATTCATAAACTTTATAAATATTGCTTAAAGCTGTCAGGTTCTCCCTGGACTGCAGAGGATCTTGTACAAGAAACGATGCTAAAGGTTTTTAAGATGAAGAATTCCCAACCGGAAAAAGAGATGACCTTTTCCTATTTATGCACGGTCGCGAAACACCATTTTATCGATGAAAAAAGGAAACAAAGAGAAAGTATTCATTTTAATGAAGACCTTTACGGAGAAGAGTACGATTCTACCGAATACTATGGTTTAATTGAACTTCTACTTACCAGCTTACCTTTGAAACAGTCTATGCTGATTACCTTAAAGGATGTATTTGGTTACACTTCACAAGAAATAGCCTCCATGTTAAGAGTAAGTAATGAATCTATTAAAACAGCACTTCATCGTTCTAGAATGAAATTAAAATCAGTCCATGATTTAGAAAGGGACAATCTCATTCCTAATCATGAGATTATTATAGCACTTTCAAAGGCAATCCAAGAAGCGAAGCCGATGCAACTATTTTATTATTATCGACTATTAGAAGCACAACAATTTAAAATAAAAAGATCTGCTAATTCCGTATTCCATGTCATCGACCCCGATGGAAATATTATCGAAATAATAGCCTAGTACTTGAACAATGGGAAAAATAACGTGTGTCCGTACCGAAGATCAACAGATAAATGCTATTTTATAAATAAATTAGGTTAGTCAACAGTCTGTAAGTCCCTTAAAGGACTTGCTTTTTATATTCCAAAGGTGTTACAACTTTGGAAGAAGGTAACGGAAATAATGAATAAGAGAGGTGAAAGGATGAGAGAGATTTCGATATTAATTGCAGATGATGATGAGGAAATAGCTGAGCTGATTGGCATTCACTTAGAAAAGGAAGGATATCGGGTTGTGAAGGTATCGGATGGACAAGAGGCTGTTAATATGGTCGAGACCAAATCGTTTGATTTGCTGATTTTGGATATTATGATGCCGAAAATGGATGGCTATGAAGTAACACGACGTGTTCGGGAACAAAACAATATGCCTATTATCTTTTTGAGTGCTAAAACATCAGATTTTGATAAAGTGCAAGGATTGGTCATTGGCGCAGATGATTATATTACTAAACCATTCACCCCAATAGAATTGGTTGCTCGTGTAAATGCTCAGCTTCGACGATTTATGAAGCTAAATCATTCAAAACCAAATATAAATAGTAAAACAAGTCTGGAATATGGCGGCTTGGTGATTTCTTCTGAACAACGTACGGTTACTCTGTATGATCAGAGCATTGAGCTGACACCAAAAGAGTTTAATATACTATATTTACTAGCAAGTCATCCTAAAAAGGTTTATAGCGTGGAAAACATATTTCAACAGGTTTGGGGAGAAGCATACTTTGAAGGTGCCAATACTGTTATGGTTCATATCCGTACGCTTCGAAAAAAACTGGAACAGGATAAACGGAAGGAAAAATGGATCAAAACAGTATGGGGGGTAGGGTATACGTTTAATGGTTAACTTTATGCGCAGTTTTCGTTCAAAGATGGTGTTATTATTTGTTTTAAGTATGTCACTGTCAGGTATTATCACGTTTTTACTTTTAAGGGGACTCCAATATTATTATCACACCTCCGTCCGTTATGAGGATTCTTTGTCTCAGCTTCGGTTAGTTATAGGAAGACTAGGAGACTTTAATGTCTTTTTTGTCGTATTTATACTCTTTTCTTTTCTCTTTTTCTATTTCTTAACCAAGCCATATACTACTTATTTTAAGGAGATTTCTAATGGCATTCATTACCTTGCTAGAGGGGACTTTAAACACACGGTACATATCCAATCAAATGACGAGTTTAAAGATATTGCGCAAGACATAAATCTTGCAAGTGAAAAATTGAAGGAAGCGATTCAACGCGGCGATTTTTCAGAAAGTAGCAAGGATCAACTAGTAGTAAATCTGGCACATGATTTACGTACTCCCCTTACCTCTGTTTTAGGCTATATAAACTTGATTCTAAAGGATGAGAGTTTATCTAAAGAACAAACCACCCATTATTTAAACATTGCCTTTACTAAGTCGCAGCGCTTAGAGAGATTGATAGATGAATTATTCGAAATAACTAGAATGAACTATGGTATGCTACCTGTTGAAAAAAAGGAAATTAATTTAACGGACCTGCTAAATCAATTAAAGGAAGAGCTATATCCTATTTTAGAGAATAATCACATGAAAACACGGATAAATTGTCAGCCGCGCTTAGCCATATTAGGTGACGGAGATTTGCTCGCACGTGTTTTTGAAAACCTTCTGACCAATGCTATACGTTATGGATATGATGGTCAGTTTGTCGATATAAACGGATTTATAGAGGAGGATGAAGTAGTAGTTCAGGTAGTGAATTACGGAGATAGTATTCCTCCTGATGAACTCCCGCATCTCTTTGATATGTTCTACACTGGAGACAAGGCCCGAACTCATCAGGAAGGAGGGACTGGGCTTGGTTTATTCATTGCAAAGAATATAGTCGAGCAGCATAATGGATCCATTTCTGCAGATAGTAATGTTATACGTACGATATTTGAAGTTCGTTTACCGCATGAAAAAGTGTAACATCTCATTATGGAATTTAAGAAAAATTTAAACTTTACCCTATTCTTTATTTAAAAAGTTTTTCCTATTCTTTAATCAGTTGCAAATTAGGAGGAAACGGTAAAATGAAGAAGTGGGGTATTTTTTTGTTTTTGGGAGTATGTTTGTTTTTTACCTTTTCTTATATTTCAAAAGGTAATGAAAACAAAGTGGAGATTATAACGTTTGAGCTAGAAAAGGATATGCAAGAAAACTCCAATGCTATTCTTCGAAAGCTTGAAATAACAAAAGAACAAATCTATCAAGGGAATCTGTTGTTGGTTAACAATGAATATCCGGTTTATCCGGAAAGTATTCCGTCAGACATGATTAATTTATCTCAACATAATGACTATACACAAGGATACGCTTTATTAGGTAATGACATTTACCTATCAGAGGAGATTACCCAAAATCTTGCTAAGCTTATTACAGCTGTGAGAGAAGATGGTCTTCATAATTTTGCAATCACAAGCGGCTTTCGTAGCTTTGATGAACAAAATGTCCTCTATCAACAAATGGGTTCTGACTATGCATTACCAGCAGGTTATAGTGAACATAATTTGGGGTTAGCACTTGATGTAGGATCTACCCAAATGAAAATGGAAAATGCCCCAGAGGGAAAGTGGATAGAAAAGAATGCATGGAAATTTGGCTTTATTTTACGCTATCCAAAGGATAAAACAAATATAACAGGCATTCAATATGAACCTTGGCATATTCGTTATGTCGGTCTGCCACACAGTTTGATTATGCAAGAGAAAAACTTAGTTTTAGAAGAGTATGTAGATTACCTAAAGCAGGAAAAAAAGATAACAGCCAAAATTGATGGTGAACAATATACTATCACTTATTACCCAGTAACAGAAAGTATACAGATTGAGATACCTGAGGATAAACATTATGAGATATCTGGTGATAACATTGGTGGTATCATTTTAACCGTGTACGAATGAGATGTTTCCATGTGTCCAAGTGTATACGCTTCACATCGTTAAAGAAAGAAAGTACAATAATGGTTGCAGTATATAAAGAAAAACATTACATATGGAAAAGAGGGAAAGACCATGGGACAAATCATTAAAGGAAAAACAGCCCTAATTACTGGAAGCGGGAAAGGGATTGGAAAAGCTACAGCAATCGCTCTTGCAAACGAAGGTGTGAATATTGGGCTTTTGGCCAGAACAGAAGCTGATTTACAGAGTGTGCTGGCAGAAATTGAACCAACTGGAGTGAAAATAGCGTATGCTACAGCTGACGTCTCTTCACTAGAGCAAGTGGAAAAGGCAGTCGAATCACTTACTAACGAAATAGGTTCATTTGATATTCTTATTAACAATGCGGGCATCGGGAAATTCGGCGGTTTCCTTGAGCTTTCCCCCGAAGAGTGGAAAGCTATCATTGATGTGAATCTAATGGGAACCTACTATGTTACTAGAGCAGTTCTCCCTCAGCTTATTGAAAAGAATGGTGGGGATATCATCAATATTTCCTCCACTGCTGGACAAAAGGGTGCTCCTCTCACAAGTGCGTATAGCTCCTCTAAATTTGGTGTACTTGGCTTAACCGAGTCACTTGCACTCGAAGTTCGAAAGCATAACATTCGTGTAACCGCATTAACTCCAAGTACTGTGGCTACGGAACTTGCGATTGAAGCAAAGCTAACAGACGGTAACCCAGAAAAGGTAATGCAGCCGGAAGACTTAGCTGAATTTATCGTTTCTCAGCTAAAGCTTCATCCTCGTGCATTTATTAAATCAGCAGGATTGTGGTCTACAAATCCTTAAAATAAGAAAGCTAGAAACGCAAACCATGTTATGGTTGTTGTTTCTAGCTTTTCCCGTTTTATTAAGTGTGTGTCCTAATTGGTGATTTAAAACTTTTTCTTATGATCCATTCAAAAAGAATATAGATAGGAATTATAAAAATGAAACTAACCAAATTCATGAGGGGCAAGAGTAAATCCATCATAAGCAGTGTCGAAGTACGGGAAGCAATAAAGCTAATCCCAAGGATTCCCATTGCTAAAAATATGTTCACCATGAAGTACTTCTGTAAAATACTCTTCTCTACTTTCCGCTTGAAAAAGTAGAAGATACTCATCAAAATAAACAAAAAGGCAAAAAGCAATTCAAGTCTCTCCGACCAGTTTCCAAGCTGGGAAATCGTTGCAACATCTTCTGTAGTTAATACACTTTCTGAAAGCCAAGCTTCCGACAAACTCCTCCTATAGTTCAGAATTAAAACAAATCCACCATATATGAACACCATTAAAATCAAATAAGTGTATAACGAAATGCGAATGAATTTATCTTTTATATCTAACCTAATCTTCATAGGACAAACCTCTTTTCAATAGGCATTAAATTATGGAAATGAATGTAAGTATCCTTTTTATATTTTAACAATTCTGAATATATGTGTAAATGGAATGTACAAAAAATAAAAGAGGCTGGGACAAAACTAAAGAACACAAACAAAAAGACGAACAATATAATGGCCGACAATAAATACCGCTATTGATTTCCGTGCAAGACTTCGCTTTCCGCGGGTGACCCGCGAGCC
>NZ_CAKJTJ010000035.1 GCF_917563925.1 Sutcliffiella rhizosphaerae | reverse complement strand
GAATATATAAGTGAAGGAGCATTGAAAATTGCACCATCTAAATTATCTAATTCTGATAATGTTCTTGAGTCGTTATTTTGGGGAAGAACCAAAAATTCAAGAGAATTAGGTTTATGATTATAAGTAAAGTCTTTACCCTTTTTTCTTTTAATCAATCCATCTAAAATATTTATAATTTCCTTAAAAGAATACTTTCTTTGAAACGGTTCTTTTAAGAGCAAGGTTTCAATTAGCTGAGATAGTTCAAGAGGAATATTTTTAACCTTATTAATAACAGGTATTGGTTGTTCGTTCATTATTTTATACATAGCCTCAAGCTGATTTGTCATTTGGAGAGGTTTTTCATTAGTGAGAAGTTCGTAAAAGATAGCAGCTATTGAATAAAAATCTGCCCGATAGTCAATGTCTTTGGCTGATTTTAATTGTTCTGGAGGCATATAAGCGAAAGTTCCCATACCTTGTCCAGTTGTGGTTAATGTACTTGCATCTATTAATTTTGAGATTCCAAAGTCAAGGATTTTAACGTTATATTCTATTTCATCAATTAGTATAATATTAGCTGGCTTTAAATCTCTGTGTAAAACACCAGCGTTATGAATATCATTAATTGCCTTAAACACATTGAATATTATTTTCGCTGCAATATGTACTGCTAAGGAACCTGATTTTTTTATGAAGTTTTCTAAGTTTTCTCCCTCAATGAATTCCATTACAATATAGCGATACTTTTCTGCTCCATCTTCATATAATCCATCATCAATGTACTTGACCGTTCCATTACCTGAAACTTTTTTTAGTATATTTATCTCTCGTTCAATTCTACGTTGATCATCTTTTTCTAAAATCATTATATTTTCTCTGATTAATTTAAGAGCAAAAGTATTATTATCTTTTTCTACTAGATATGTAGTACCGAAAGCTCCTGACCCAAGTGTCTTTAAAACTTTATATTTATTAATGCTATTCATCGAACCTCCCCCTTTGGAGTTATTTTACCATATTTCTGTTAAAATTTATCTCTATATTCATTATTTTCTAAAAAGTGTATTTGTATCGTTGGTATGAATTCTGTCTTATGTAGTTCCTAGGCTGTACAGCTAAAGCACGACTTACCAAAGAACCCAGCAAATAACACATTCCCATATGGCAGCTCTCTTACACTTCATTATCAACAGGATTGGACTTACACGTTTCAAGAATTCAACCGCATTCTAAAAGCAGACGGAACCTTTTTATTTTCGGTTCATCATCCATTTATGAACTATACAAGACACAATTGCGAGGATTACTTTAAAACCCAATTCTTTTCAGAAACCTGGAACAAACCTAATATTACTATTGATGTAAGCTTTTACAGAAGACCAATGCAAAGCATCGTAAATGAAACCACTCAATTTTTCAATCTCGATAAGCTGATTGAACCCCAACCGCAAGAAAAGATGAAAGAAGTGAAAGAAAAATCTTATCACTATCTCATGACCAGCCCTCACTTCCTTATAGTAAAAGCTATGTCAAAAAAGCTATGGAAATCTAGCGATTGAGTTGAGCTTCTTGCCTTCCACAAACGAGCGCGATCCTGGAACAAGGATCAGCGCTCTTTTAATTTTGGCCAATGGAATTTCATATTGTAGGAATTATCAGGTTATGAAATAATTGGAATTAAGCAAACGAGCAGTTTAGTTCAAGAAATAAAAATTGAAGCTATAAGGCTGATTAGCAACCAGCCGTGATAAAAGTGATTATTGAAGTGGACGGGTATTTGAATCAAGTCCTTTTAACAGGAAGAAAATGTTCCAAGAAGGAATTAAAACAAAAATATCTTCAGGCAAAGGCTTTAACGACTCATATTAAAGACCTTGCTAACGTATTCTCGCGTCTTCATAACTTTGAACAAATCCCTTATGACAGTGAAATTCAAATTGATTTTGTAATTGATACTGATACGGATAGAATTTATTCACCTTCTTATTAAACTAAAGGGCAGGATTGTTTAATAATAGTGAACTACACTGTGGAATCTTTCTGGAATAAATATGGATATTGATAAAAAGTATATATTACGAAAGAGGAATTACATTGGTTACTAGCTTAATTGTTTTTGGAATTATAATAATGATTATAGGGATTATAACACCTATTGGTTCGGGAACAACTATTTTAGTTTCTTTAATTTTATTTGTGATGGTAATAGTGCTATTGATTAAAAAAAGAAAGGTTGCAATTACTTGATTAAGCAATCTAGGAGCTTTTCTGTAATAAGTTATTAATTGAAAATCTTCAACTATCGGGCGCACTTATAGAATTATGCGTCTTTTTAATCAGTAAATTTATTAGAGCAAGGCAGGATACTGTGACGAGATAGCTGAAGTTATACTGAAAGATATACTACTAAAAGCGAATGTATCACAAGAATAACAATTTGTAATTTGTATTTGAGAGGGGGATTTTATTGAAGGTTAAGTACTTATTACATTTTGTTCTCTTATTAACCTTATTTATTTTTCATTTATTTCCTAGTAATTCATTAGCAACTTCTTGGGCTTACCCATTTGTTGTATGGAATGGTTACATTTATGAAGTTAGTGATGAGTATGTAAATATGGTAGAAAGTGAAATTGGGCATGTTACTAGGTATTCGGATATGGAAAGTTATTCTGGCAACTTTTCGAATGCGTATAAGAAAGGTACGAAATACTATTCTATTCAAGAAATTAGTACAGACGAAGCAATAGCAGTAGAAGTAAAAGATGGCAAATACAAAAAAGCAATAATACGAGGAGAATATGCGGGAGGAAGATTTGATTACCTTAGTTTAATGATAAAAATATTGGTTATATTAGGTGTAGCTTTTGCAATGTTTTTTGTAATAAAGAGAATAAAAAAATAACTTCTATATCGTTTGCTATTCCAGAAAAGGGCGCAATCCTGGAACAAGGGATTTGCGCTCATTTTTCATTTTAGGGCCAGATTATGGAGTAACTCTTATATTGCGTAGTAGACTCATACTGTGCAGCAAAGATTAAATTTTTTAGAGGGTATTACAAAAGAGCAAGATTTTTCAATACACTTATTTGGTAAAGTTAAATATTCTGATAAGATATTAGCTATTAAAGTAATGAATATAATTCATAATAATGTAGTAATCATAGGGATAATTTGACTTTTTATTTTCCAATGGTTAAGATAAGTGATAAATAAATATTTAATTCAATGACGAGAAAGAGTAGTTATGTATATCTTATCTACAGAGAGTTGACAAATTGCTGAAAGTCAACGTTAAGACCATAATGAAAATCCTCTCCGAGAAGCAAAGTTGAAGGACATATTAAACTTTGACGGCATTCTACCGATACCAAGGACACGTATGATAGTACGTAGTGTAATTAATTCAAAAAACCACTACTATGGTTTTTTTATTTTTTAGGAAGATTATATATTTATATATAAACTCGATTCTACGTATGTAGAGTCGAGTTTTTTTTATTAAAATGAGGTGATAATGTTAATGGAATCCAATGTTGAAAGGGAACTAAGACTTCGTAATAAGTGGGATAAGGAAGGAACATTTCAACGCTCTATAACTAACCGAGAAGGAAGAGAGACATTTGTTTTTTATGAGGGGCCACCAACAGCTAATGGTTTACCCCATGCAGGTCATGCTCTTGGGAGAACAATCAAGGATTTTGTAGCAAGGTATAAAACAATGTCGGGTTATCAAGTTTTAAGAAAAGCTGGTTGGGATACTCATGGTTTACCTGTGGAATTAGAAGTAGAAAAACAATTAAATATTCGTGGTAAAGACCAAATCGAAGAATACGGAATTGAAAATTTCGTTCAAAAATGTAAAGAAAGTGTTTTTGCATATGAAAATGAGTGGAAACAATTCACCGAAGCACTTGGTTATTGGGTTGATATGGAAGATCCGTATATCACTTTAAATAACGAATATATTGAATCTGTCTGGAATATCCTATCAACAATTCATGATAAAGGCTATTTATATAAAGGACATCGAGTTGTTCCTTATTGCCCTCATTGCGAGATTTCTCTTAGTTCACATGAGGTTGCACAGGGTTACAAAGATGTAACAGATTTATCTGTTACAGCAAAATTCCGACTAAAAGGAACTGAAAATGAATACCTCTTAGGATGGACTACTACACCTTGGACTTTGCCATCTAATGTAGCCGTTGCGGTTAATCCTAACATGAATTATGTACGAGTAAAACAAGACTCAGAAATATTCATACTTGCTGAATCCTTGGCTCCAAAAGTTATGAAGGAAAAATTTGAAACAGTTGATGTGATAAAAGGTCAAGATTTAATTGGCCGTTCTTATGAACCGCCTTTTAATTACGTCACTCTTTCCAATGGTTATAAAGTTCTTGGAGCAGATTTTGTAACAGAAACAAGTGGAACAGGAATTGTACATTTAGCACCTGCCCATGGTGAAGATGATTACAAAGCTATCCAAGATAATCATTTTGATTTCATTAATGTTGTAGACACGAAAGGTCGTTATAAGGACTATATAACTCCACTTGCAGGGCAATTTGTAAAAGACTGTGACGTAGATATAATAAAAATGCTATCAAAACAAAACCTTTTATTTGATAAACAAAAATATGAACACAGCTACCCACACTGTTGGAGGTGTGACAGTCCCCTACTCTATTATGCAATGGAGGGGTGGTTCATTAAGACTACTGCTGTAAAAGAAGAAATGCAACTCAACAATCAAGGAGTTCAATGGTTCCCGCACCATATGAGGGATGGAAGATTTGGAAAATTTTTGGAAAACATGGTTGACTGGAATATTGGCAGAAATAGATATTGGGGAACACCACTTAATGTATGGGTTTGTAAAGAATGTGGCGAAGAAAAAGCTCCAAAATCAATCAAAGAATTAAGAAAACTCTCAGTAGAAGAATTGCCAGAAGACATAGAGTTGCATAAACCATATGTAGATAAAGTTCATTTAACTTGTAGTTGCGGTAGTAAGATGGAAAGAACGAGTGAAGTTATTGATGTATGGTTTGATAGTGGTTCGATGCCATTTGCTCAATACCATTATCCGTTTGAAAATAAAGAAACATTTAAGAAGCAATTTCCTGCTGATGTTGTAATTGAAGGCGTAGACCAAACAAGAGGTTGGTTTTACAGTTTATTAGCCGTTTCTACTTTGTTTACAAGACAGTCACCCTATAAGCGTGTCCTTTCTTTAGGACATATTTTAGACGAAAATGGGCAAAAAATGTCAAAGAGTAAGGGGAATGCTTTAAACCCAACTGAGCTAATAAATGAGTTTGGTGCTGATTCACTCAGATGGGCATTGTTAGCTGACAGTTCCCCATGGAATAATAAACGTTTTTCTAAAAAAACTGTCAGTCAGGCAAAATCTAAAGTTATTGATACACTTTTAAACGTTTATTCATTTTACTCTATGTATGCAGAAATTGACCAATTTAATCCTGATAGTGACTTAGGTGGAACTCAGACTACTCTGGATAAATGGATTCTTTCTCGCCTTAATTCTGTAACTATGGAAGTTACCCAAAGTTTAGACGGATATGATATTACAAGAGGAGCCAGATCAATTTCAACATTTATTGATGAACTCAGTAATTGGTATGTAAGACGATCGAGACAACGTTTTTGGAGCAGTGGTATGACTGATGATAAAAGGTCAGCGTTTAGCACCTTGTATGAGGTCTTAAAGAAGCTGTCACAGCTCATGGCTCCTTATACTCCCTATGCCACAGAAGACATTTTCACAAACTTAGTGAAAGATAGCGTACATTTATCTGACTATCCTCAACCAGATGAAACGCTTATTGATGAACAATTAGAAAAAGATATGGATGCAGTATTACAGATAATAGAACTAACAAGATCCCTTAGAAATACTGTAGGAATAAAAACCAAACAACCATTAGCTCAATTAATCGTCATTCCGAAAGAAGAAAACAATCTATCTCCATTGGAAAAGTATTCGTCTATTATAAAAGATGAAATGAACATTAAGGAAGTTGAATTTAGGGGGAATTACCAAGATTTATTAGTGGTTGAACTAAAATTGAATTTTGCTGTAGTCGGGCCAAAGGTAGGCAAATCAGTGGGTGAAGTTAAAAATAAAGTAGAAAAATTAGACGATACAGAAAAGGAAATATTCCTTCAAGAAACAGCAATCCAATTACCTTTAAATTCAGGTGAAACTGTTACTCTTACAATGGATGACGTACTTATTGATAAAAAAGGCAAGGATGGTTTTGAATTATTGGAAGGTAGTAATTTCCTGACACTATTAGATACCAAGTTGACACAAGAGCTAAAAGAAGAAGGATTAGTAAGAGAATTTGTTCGTGCTGTTCAAACACATAGAAAGGAATTAGATCTTCCAGTTGATTTACGAGTAGATCTTTATGTTGAGACTGACTCATGGCTTCAAGCAGTCTTGATAAGATTTGATGAATTAGTCCAAAAAAATCTCATTATAAATTCGATTAGGTTTGAAAGTAAGCCAGATATGAAAATTTTTATAGTAGAAGGACACGAAATTAATTTATATATTAAGCCATAAGAAAAGAAAGTAGATTCGACAGTAAAAAGTTGAATCTACTTCTTTTCTAGACACTTTAATATTTCATCAAACACTATCGTTTTAATCTGTATCTTTTGCTGCACAGAACAAGGATACTGTTCAATAGATAAATGATCTTCAGCAATCGGGCGCAATTCTGTAACAAGGGTTAGCGTTCGTTTTTATATTGGCCAAAGAAAAATCTTATTGTTGGAATTATTAGATTATGAAATAATTGGAATTAAGCAAACGGCAGTTTAGTGAAAGTACAGTTCAATTTTTTTTATGAGGAAATCTGGTAATAGTGAAGTGAACCAATGAGGGGTTGAAGAAAATGCCTTTAAAAAGTAGGTTAATAACTAGCATAATGGTTTTTGTTGTATTAATTTCGGTTGGTTATTATTTACATCTTTACAAACCTAAAAATTCAGTAGACCTATATCAATCGATGTCTTTTGCAGAAGATTTTGAAGAGGCACAAAGTTTAATGTTGGAAGGATACGAGGCTAATTTTAAGGAAGAAGATTTTGAATATATCAATGGAACGAGTACACCCGCAAACAGTATAAGTCAATTTACCTTGTTTGAATATGATGAAAAATCTTATCTGATTATGACTTCACCAGGTACACAAGGTATCCGAAAGTTAAAAGTACTTGCAGTTGAAGAGTTACCAACAGAAATAAGGGATTACTTTCTTAGATTATCACAATAATATTTGGATACGTAAGATTTTTTCTTGTTCCACTAACGGGCAGGATAGTGGGATAACTAAGTTCTGGAAATAATAGAAAGAGGTCAAGTTTTTGAAGTATATTGAGTTTGGTATAGGAAGTAGTTGGTTAATTAGGACGGAAACAGAATTAGATGAGGGTACAGAGTTTGAGGAAAAAGGGATAGTAGGTCCAATAGAGTTGCAGTCTTTATACATAAGAATTTGGATAGGAAGCACTGTTTTGTTAATAGATTCAAAAGAGGGGTTTAAGCGAATGAAGAAAAAACGTAAAGAATTAAAATTAATTCTGGGCATGGTGAGTAAATAAGTTTCGTTCTAGATAAGGAGGCAAGGTAATTACAAAAGTAATTTTGATGTCGAGTCTTCAAGAAACTGGAGCAAGAGTTTAATAAAGATGACATAATAATATATATCAATCGAGGAGATTTAACATGGTTTTTCTTTCAAATGAAATAATATCACTAAGAGAATTTACGGAAGATGATTGGATTGATGTTCACAAGTACGCATCACAATATATTGTGTGTAAATATCAACCTTGGGGACCTAATACAGAAGAGGACTCAAAGGTTTTTGTTAATCAGGTAATCAGAGATGCAAGCAGTGCAGAGAGAACCAGGTTTGCCCTTGCGGTAACATATAATGAAAAGATGATAGGATCTGGGGAAATTAATATTAGAGACTTCACTAATAAAGTTGGAGAAGTTGGATATATTGTCAATCCTGAATATTGGGGAAAAGGTATTGCAACGGATATTGCTAAACTACTAATTAATTTTGGATTTAGAAAACTTAATCTTCATCGCATATATGCAACCTGTGACCCTAGAAATGTAGGCTCAGCAAAAGTATTGGAAAAAGTGGGAATGATAAAGGAAGGTAGAATTCGTGAGGATTTATTAATAAAAGATGGTTGGCGGGATTCTTTATTATATAGTGTTCTAGAACAAGAATGGGAGAAATAAACTATCAATATTTCCTTAAGGATATATTCATTTAAGATGATATATTCTTTATATATCTTGAATTCAAGTCTTCCGCAATCGGGCGCGATCGTGGAGCAACGCAGGTAGAAAATAATCAAACTTTATTATAAAAACGAACCATAAATTTGCTCGATTAGAATCCATTTGGATTCTTTTTATTTATCGTAAAGTGCTGGCTTGTGAGGTATTTTTAATCAAACTTTATTTCAAAGCAACAACCTCTTTAGATATTATCTAAAGGGGTGTTTTTATGTTGAAATGAAAAAGAACATCTGAGATTGAACGGTGAATTAAACAAGGTGTTGGAGTAGATGATAAACCTTGGTTAATGGTCAGTAAACTCGTTTAATGGGAATAACGAAAAACAGAGATGTTGCCAGCGAAAAATCTGGGTGTAAAATTGTAATAAAAAATTTCTGTTGACAACCTCGCCCACATGCATTATTTTAAAAACCAACATGCCATCACCAACAAAGGCGAGTTTCCTTTGACCTAGAATACTTCCCGTAGGTAAACCATTGTCAATTTATCCAAAAAGAGAAAGAGCACTGAAAACACAGCAAGGTTCAATGATTGTAAAAGCAGCTTAACGATCCATATACCTCACTAGAGCACCCTACACTATAAAACATCCTTCACATGGAAGACAACCCATAAAAACGCATCTAACGGTCCTTTCGTTTATTGAGAATCATAAAGCAAAAATGACAATATGGAAAATATGCTGTGGTTCCCCTACGACGGTTCCAGAACAATATTGATAAGGTTCAATATGCCTATAGACGAAGTTTGAAAAATGCCGGAGTCGCTAGGTTAATGAGAGTTGTAGCCTACTTCTTCTCCGTGAATTTCGAAAAGTAATGGCAACTATTTGTGTTCAAGATAGGAGGATTTTTATGAATATTAAATTGAATAATGGCGAAACCCTTTCCTATTTAAAAAGGCAAGGCGGAGGTCATGTTGTACTTTTAATTCATGGAAATATGGCATCATCCGTTCAATATGATCTGTTACTTGAAAAAATGGATTCAATTTTTACAATTTATGCGGTCGATTTACGTGGGTATGGAAATTCAACCTATCATAAGTCCATAAATTCTATGAGAGATTTCTCAGAAGATCTTAAACAATTTGTTGATCAATTAGATTTGAAGAAGGTCTATTTAATAGGGTGGTCAAACGGTGGTGGTGTAGCCATGCAGTTTGCTACTGATTACCCGGAACATGTAAATAAAATGGTGTTGCTTTCCTCCATGTCTACACGAGGCTACCCAGCTTTTACTGCAGATGGTGAAAGAATTCATTTAAGAGATCAATTGGTTACTGCCCCTAAATACCACATATTTTCAGTACATCAGATCTTCCTCAAACGAAGAGCAATTGTGTAACGACCCAGGTGGAAAATGGTTAAACTTTTTTATAAAAATTAAACAACACTGTAAAAAGGAAGGACCCATTTTGATCTATCTATTTATCACAATGGCTTCTTCTTTTTACAGTGGTATACGGCTTTGTTGGGGATGTTTAATCGAACTTAAAGCTACAACCCCATTAGGTATGTAAAGGGTTTTTTTAGTGAAAAAGAAAAATTGATAGATTTGACTGAGTGGCTTTCTTTTGGGGTTAGGATTTGGAGTAAGGAGTTAATCGCCGCTACTTTTTATGGGCAAAATTTAATATAATTACTAGGAAAAGTACATGATGTAAGGTGATAAAATGATACATACATATTCAGGAGAAACCATTCGTTTTGAGATAAAATACAAAAATCGCAAATCCATCGCAATTCATATGGACGTCTATGGAAATATTGAAGTCCAAGCTCCTAAAGGTACACAGGATGAGAAAGTGGTTCAATTGCTGGAGGATAGGTGGGAACTGATTCAAGAAAAATCGAAGGAAATGAAGGGCAGGCTGCTTGGACAGCAGGAGAAGGAATATAGTCAGGAGGAGAAGATTCTTTATCTAGGAAACACCTATCCTGTAAAGGTTTATCAAGATAGTTCTATTGAACAAGATCATGTTGTGTTTGATGAGAAACATATAAATGTATATGTGAAACAGGTGGAGGATGGAAAGATAAAACAAGCTTTGAAGAGATTTTATTACCAGCAATGCAAAGCTATAGTGGAGAAGCGTGTAAGATCCTATCAAAGTAACTTTAAAGTAAAACCACGGTCTATCCGCATATCTGATAGTAAAACTACATGGGGAACCTGTGATTCCCAATTACAGTTAACTTTCAATTGGAAGTTGGCGATGGCTCCAGTTAAAGTAATCGATTATGTGGTAGTACACGAAATGTGCCATATGATTCATCTCAATCACGACCGCTCCTTCTGGCGACTTGTAGGAAAAATATCACCGGATTATAAAGAGCAGGAAAATTGGTTGGCGCTGTCAAGTTGGAAGATGACTGTTTAGGAAGGGGAGGCTTGCCAATAATTGATTAGTGGAGAGCCTCTTTTATTTATGATTAAATAATAGTTAGTAATTTTGACTACTTTACATCCCAAAGCTGCTAAATTAAGGAGGCTTTTCATGAGTTCAAGGAACTTGTGGGGAGCTTCTTTTTTCATTGCATAAACTCAAAAAGAAAATCACAAACTATATCTGATAAATTTTGGTATAACATATTATTGTATAACGTTTAATAATGATAATGGCGCTTTCGATGCTAGCCTCTCATCCGGAGAATTCCGCTGGATGGGGGTTTTTATTTTCCACAAGAACTTTTGACGATAAGAAAAGAAACCCTCAGAACCTTTCCAGGTATGAGGGTTTCTTTGTTATGATCAATCAATACGGTTTATGCCTTAACCGCTCTTAAGAGCCAATCTCCTGGAGCTTTTCCTCTTTCCTTACCAATCTTTCATCGAGAGACTTGGCAATTTAAGGGGGAAAGCAATATGGTTTTTTTTCAGTTGAAATCATTCCAGATGGTTTTCAGAACAGTATTAAATGGAACGCAGGCCACATCTACTTCATCCAGGAAAAATTCGCTATTCATTTTGCGGGTGAAAAGATGAATGTAAGTGAGGATTTTAGCAAGATGTTCTGTCCAGGTTCAAAACCAGCACGACAGGACTTACTAAGCTCACCACCTTTACAAGAAATCTGTGAGCTACTCACCAATCAAGTAGAACGAGTTGAAAATACATTAAAGGATCGATTACAGGAAGAATCTCCTATTGGCTATACAACTTCTAAAGGGCTACGGCTTTTAAAAGTTAATGAGTTCTTGAGTTTTTGCTTATATCATGAAGGGATGCATTTTGAGAAAATCAAGTTAATTAAAAAATTAGTTGGTTCACTTGATAATAATGAAAAGAACGGTTCATCAACTAGGTAAATGAAGAGGTAATTAAACTGGAGTAAATAAAGTAAAACCAAAACCACCCAATCTCCCGGGTGGTTTTCATGTTTAATTAATAATTAAGCCAAAGCATCAACCCTAAACAAATCACCTTTCAAAGTAATTTGCAACTCATCCCTAACCTTGCCCTTCATATCAATGTTTGGATTTAGTAGAATAGTTCCATCCTCAGACAATGCACTCACTTTTGACCTTGAAAGACCAAGGATTTCTGCTAGTAGTTTATCTATTCTAAGACCAAAATCATATTTATAGCAAAATTTAATAGTGACCTCGTTAGGTAGTGAATGCAGTTTTTCTTTTTTTAGTTCGTATCGAATATCCGTATTTACATCATTACATAGCTTTCTTAACTTTTTGATTTGAAAAGCATAGTACCAGCTTGTTTCTTTATCATTATTCATAAATTTTTGAATGAGCGTAGAGTCAATATGATTAATATTCACTCTTGATAATATAGGGTAATTCCAAGTTCCCTCACAATGTAGACAGCTATAAATAAGCCAGATATCAACTATTTTCTGATTCGAATTTACCCTAAATTTCTCACTACAATAGTATTCTGTGTTTGTTTTACATTTGCTGCAATTTCGTTTTACATAAGGTGTTTCCTTCGCAATAATCTCGTAAGTGAATAAATGATGGTGACTCATAATCCAGTTCCTCCTATTTTTCAGAGGAACGCAAAAGAACGGTTGATGGGAGAACGATTTACCAATAGAAAAGCGGAATACCACATAGGTATCCCGCTGGAATTAAAAAACAACTGATTTTCCTGCGTTCCCTGTAATGGTTAAAAATAGGCACACTTCTCCCGTCTTTGAAATAATGTTCAAAAAAGAAATGTACTATTTAGTTGCTAAACCATTACAAAGATATTGGCAAACCAAATTCCACCTTCCATATTTCTCCTGTACCATTAGTGTACCATAATTTTAATTTGATTCAATATTTAAAAAAATAGTACCAAGTTCTCTTCAAGGGAATTTGGCACTTCGTTTATTCGTTATACGTTTAGCGTGACTCTTTTGGCGGTTGGCACACTTCACACTTACGTTGGTTATTATTTTTAAATTTCGTAAATGTCTTTTCAAAGTTACTGCCACATGCACATTTAAATAGTAACTTCTGGGAAAATCCTCGATATTCCGTCGTTAGCAGCTTACTTTCAGAATTGCTCTCAACAAACTCTTTAATTTTACCAATCGTCCATCGTTTATTCATTTTCTTACACCTCCATACTTTATTGATAGGCGGAGGCTTTTTGTGGCATCCGTAATCTTAGGCACCTCATTATAACATGTGGTGGATCACAATTAAACAGAGGGAGGAGTCATCCTTATATGCACTATTAACAAAAAAATACCGTTCTATTAAGAAGAATTGTTTCTAATATATTTGAATAAGAAAATATGGGTTTTCGCTAGAGCTAATCTATTGAAAGATTAGTTTCCGGCAAGTTAGAATATTACCAATTATATTTAAACAAAATTATTGTTGTAACTGGGGTTTGGATGGAGGGTAAATAAGATGCAATATGATGTCATCATAATTGGGGCAGGTTCAATGGGAATGGCTGCGGGGTATTACTTATCAAAGAGTGGAAAGAAAACGCTATTATTAGATTCTTTTAATTCACCGCATAACAAGGGAAGTCATCACGGAGAAACGAGAATTATCCGTTACGCATATGGGGAGGGAGAGGAATATGTTCCATTTGTTCTTAGAGCACAAGAATTATGGAATGAGTTAGAGAGGGATACTGGGAAGAGACTATTTGTTCAAACGGGAGTTCTTAATGTTGGTAATCAAGCCTCTAATTTTATGCAAAATATTATCTCAAGTGCTGAAAAGTATTCACTGCCTCTTGATATTATGGATTCAGTAGAGGTTCATAATCGTTGGTCCGGAATTACTCTACCAAATGATTTTATCGGCTGTTTTGAACCTACTTCAGGAGTACTGAAATGTGAGGAAAGTATTAAAGCGTTTCAAGAGCTTGCTGAGTTGCATGGTGCTACTATTCTAACAAATAGCAGGGTGAGGGAGATTTCCATACATGGTGAAAAGGTAAGCGTTAAGACAGAGGACCAGGCCTTTCATTCAGACGCGCTTGTGATTTCGGCGGGAGCATGGTCAGGAAATCTACTATCGATGTTAGATTTGGACATTCCGCTTACACCTGTGAGAAAGACATTTGCTTGGTTTGATACGGATGAAGAGAACTATAATCAAGATTGTTTTCCAGCCTTTGCATTCGAGACTCAGCAAGGACTTTACTATGGTTTTCCTAGTATTGATGGTGTCGGGTTAAAGGTTGGTCGACATGACGGTGGAATTCAAACAAATCCTGATGAAATAATGAAAGGGTTCGGTGATATAGCAGAGGATGAAGGAGATTTGGTGCAATTCTTAGATCAATTTATTCCAGCTACAGGGGAACTTAAGTATGGAAAAACGTGTATGTATACACTTACTCCTGATGAGAAATTTGTGATTGATCTGCATCCTAAGTATCCTAATGTAGCGATTGCAGCAGGGTTTTCAGGACATGGATTCAAATTTAGCAGTGCCGTAGGACAAGCCTTAAGTAATTTAATTATATCGGGAAGTAACGATATAGATATTTCGCAATTTTCGATTACGCGATTTAATAATCTTAAAAACATCTAGGTAAAAGTAGTCCCTTCACTAAACAACTAATAAAAGAGCCAATTTAGGCTCTTTTTTACGAATGTAACATTTCCCTCTTGAACACTTCAAATAGAACTATTTCCAATATATTTAAAGGAGTAAATATGTGTTTTCGTTAGACTAATGACTTCTTGAATGAAGTTCTCTGGCGTTTCTTGAAATCCATGATGAATCCAATTTTGAAGAAGACCGTAAAAGCCATAGGCAGTGTAACGCTTAAAGTATTCCATATTGACTGGGGTATTGTTAATGGTCTCAAAATGAAACTGTTCGTTATAAATTTTTAAGATAGTTTGAGGAAACTGTGAATGTAAGTTTGGTAATGTGTCGGCATAATTAATTAAGGAAAAAAAATCACGATTAGTATAGATATAAGTAACGATATTAAAAGATGGTGCATTTAGTTTCACTGTATAAATTTTTTGTCCATGTATATAGGCTTTGCCCACTGAGGCTTCTAATCCTTGAAGCATAAAGTCAAGTGTGTCCTCTGCTAATTCCAATTTGTCTGTGTAATGGAGATAGAATGTACTCCGATTATAAGAAGCGAATTCGACAATATCTGTTACCGAAACGGAATGGTACCCTTTTTCTTTAATAAGTTCAATTAATGCATGTCGCAAATGAGCTTTTGTCCGATTTTGCCGTTGTGATTTTGTAGCGTGTTCATTATTCATGAATAAATCTCCTTCAATATAGACAGATTCATTTTAAGTGTCTATCTAATAGACATTTGACGATATCTTAATGATTGTTAATCATGTACAAGATAGTACAATTTAATTAGGAATAAAGAAGTAAGTATAATAGATACTAACTATTATACTTACCCAAAGTATGCTTATAAAGTCTTAGAATGAGGAGGAATTACGTTGGGTAAATTACAAGATAATGTAGCAATAATTACCGGTGGAGCATCTGGTATTGGAGCAGCAACAGCAAGATTATTCGTTTCAGAAGGAGCAAAAGTGGTCCTTGTCGATCTAAATGAGGAAAAGGGAAAAGCTTTTGCATCTGAATTGAGAGCGCTTAATGCGGATGCTATTTTCATAAAAACAAACATTACAAACGAAGAGGAAGTCGCAAATACTTTCAAACAAACGGTTGAAACGTTCGGGAAAGTGGATATTGTTTTCAACAATGCGGGAATTGGCCGTGTACATCCATCCCATGAGTTAGAATACTCCGAATGGCGCAATACTGTAAATGTTGACTTAGATGGTGTCTTCTTAGTGGCACGTGAATCTATTCGTGAAATGTTAAAAACAGGCGGAGGTACAATTGTGAATACGGCCTCTATGTACGGTTGGGTTGGATCACCTGGTTCAGCAGCTTATAATGCAGCAAAAGGTGGCGTAGTCAATTTAACTCGTTCTCTTGCTCTTGAATATGCAGAACAAAATATTCGCGTTAACGCACTATGCCCAGGCTTCATTGATACACCAATTATTCCGGAAGAAAGCAAACAAGCTTTATCTCAAGCCACACCGATGAAACGTCTTGGTCAAGCAGAAGAAATGGCAAAAGCAGTACTTTTCATGGCCTCAGATGATTCTTCGTATATGACTGGTAATAGTTTGATTGTTGATGGCGGGTATACAGCGCAATAATAGCTAGTAATTTAACATGCACCAGAAAAAGCTTGCCAGAAAGAGGGGCAAGCTTCTTTTTTGAGTTGAATACTTTAGACTGCTTCACAAGCCAGAAAATTAACAGAACATGGTACAATGAATAGGAAAAAAAGAATTATTTTAAGGAGTGAATGGAATGTTTTTATCAGTACATGATTTCCTAAACGAATGGAAAAGAGAAGCAGCTCTAACTCAAAAAGTGTTGGATGTTCTAACGGATGACTCTTTGAATCAAGAAGTTTCACCAGGGTTAAATACCATTGGTAGCCTGGCATGGCATATAACAGGAACCGTTTACTACTTTCCTACGCAGCTTGGTGTATCTTTTGAGGCACCTGAAATACAAAAAGAGGCTCCAAAATCTGCTGCTGAAATTAAAGAAACCTACCATACATTAAGTCAGTCCTTTACACAAGCAGCTGAAGAACAAGTTACAGATGAAAATATGAACCAAATGGTGAACCTATTTGGGCAGGATATGCCAATACAGGCTGTTTTCCGTTTGCTTATTCAACATCAGGCCCACCATCGTGGTCAACTGACAGTTCTGATGAGACAAGCAGGCTTGAATGTTCCTGGAGTATATGGTCCTAGCAAAGAAGAATGGCAAGCTATGAATGCTCAAAAAAGCTAATATTGTTTTAATACAAAACCGGCGCTTGCCGGTTTTTTATATGCTAAAGAATCTAAATAAATTTAGATAATATTGTAAACTTTGTTATTTTAGGTGAATAGTCTGCTATTATAAAATATATACATTTTCCAATAATTGTTTAACAACTTGAAAGGAGGGAGTGGAGGGGAATGAAGAAGTTGTTTCCGCCATTATTTTCTTATTTATTAGTTTGTATTATTGTTGTTTTAACTCCAGCGTCTGAAGGTTACAATACCTTTGGTTGGAAATTATTTGTTGCACAGATGTTTGCAATTCCGGTTCTGATCATTGTAGCGTTAATCACGTTTTATGTGAACAAAAGGCGCATAGAAATGTAATGGTAAATTTCATGGATAGTAATTGCTATCCATTTTTTATTTCATGGATTTTACAAGGGGTGTATTAAGGAAAATGAAAAAAAGTACATATTTAAGTATGGAAGAGATTAGTTCATTACCAATCTTATCTGGTACAAGCATAAGTGAGGATGGTAAAAACGTTGCATTTGTCAAAAAGACAGCTAACTGGAAAGACAATAATTATAGAAATCATGTATGGATATATGAAAAAGATAAGGGACAGAGTTATGCATTAACAACGAAGGGCATAGAGTGCACATCCCCAATATGGTCCCCAAATTCTAGGGATATCGCCTATCTTAGCCAAGTTGGTGAAGCGGACCAAATCTTTGTTAAGTCAAAAAATCATAATAGTGCTGTTCAAATTACGAATGAAAAATATGGGGTCAGTAAATTCAAATGGGATCCTACTGGCAAAGGTTTTTACTACCTTGCTCAGTCAAAAGATAAGAATTCACATGATGATTTTCACCATGTTGATAATGACTACCACAATAATTGTTTATTTTACATAGACATAGCAAAAGAAGAACAAAGCAAGGTGCATCAACTAACGGATGGTGTGAATTTTCATATCCATACATTTGATATTTCACATGACGGAAAAAAGGTTGTATTTATGGCTACCCCAAGCCCGAATATGAAAGATTTTATAAATGGAGATTTATACATACTAGATATAGCAGCTGGAAAGCTTCAAAAATTGAATATTGATAAGATCCTTGGAGAGAGTGTTTGCTTTTCTCCTGATGGCAGCAGAATATGTTATGCAGTAAGCATTAGGGAGAAGGATTACTATAAGGGCCATATACAAGACAGTACATTAGAAATTTATGATAGTAATAATGGAGAGCGAATTCAACCATTAACAGATTTTGATAGTATGGTTATTCCATTACGTTGGACAGCTAAAGGAATATTAATTAGATGGCAGAGTAAAACAAATTATCTTATTGGATTGCTGCCTGAGGGTGGCGCAGTGGAAATGTTAAGTGAAGATGGCTTTATAATGGAGGCTGCTATAACAAGAGATGGTAATCATCTAGCCTATAATAAGGCAGTAACAAATGAGATCTTTGAAATTTATTTAGACCATAAAAAATTAACGAATGAAAATAGTATTTTCAAAGATAAGCTTAAAAGTAATAGGGAAATAATCTCTTGGCAAAGTAGTGATGGTCTTGAAATAGAAGGTGTTTTATCAACCCCAGTAGATTTAGACGCTAATAAGAAATATCCCTTATTAGTAGTAATTCATGGAGGACCGGCATGGGCATCCTTTCCAATATTTTCAGACTGCTTTAATGAGAAGTATCCGATTGAACAGTTTATCGAGAAAGGTTTTATCGTTTTAGAACCTAATTATAGGGGAAGCTCTGGTTATGGTAACGAGTTCTTAAAAGCAAGCTATAGAAAACTGGGAATCGCAAACTACGATGATGTTATATCAGGAGTGGATAAACTAGTTGAAATAGGGATTGCAGATAAAGATAGAGTAGGGGTTATGGGCTGGAGCTATGGTGGATATATATCAGCTTTCTGTTCTACATCTAGTAGTAGATTCAAAGCTATTTCAGTTGGAGGTGGAATTACAAACTGGAATACCAATTATGCAAATACAGATATCCCTTACTTTATTAGGATGTATGTAGGAAATAACCCATGGGATGATCCAGAAATATATGCAAAAACATCCCCAATGACATATATTAAATCAGCCTGTACCCCCACCTTAATCCAACATGGTGAAAAGGATGCAAGGGTTCCAATTCCAAATGCATTTGAGCTATATCGAGGATTAATGGATATGGAAGTGGATACTGAATTAATTATATTTAAAGGGATGGCCTATGGTGCTGATCAGCCAGAAGTTAAGGTGGCTATAATGAAGCAGAATTTGATGTGGTTTTCTCATTATATTCTTGGGGAAAATATGGGGGATTTTAGGAATTAATAATGGACTTCATATTTATAGATTTTGAAAGTGTCAGAAAAATGTAATCAGAACTAAATTAGGATAGACTGTCTAATTCTCTTGAATCCCATTGCATTAGGGGAAAATACTTAGATCATCTCTTGGAAAATCTTTTGTTAGTATCTACATAAAAACGGATTATGTTTGGAAGTGGTTTGTCTTAGGAGAGGAGATAAAAAAGTGATTGAATTACGTAAAATAAGCGGAGATAACATAGATGAAGTGATAGCACTTGAAGTAGGAGAACACCAGAAAGATTTAATAGAAACTACTAACCTTAGAAGCTTTGCAGACGCTCATACGATGAATGCAGAAGGGATACCAGCGACTCCCTATGCTGTTTATGCTGATGAAGTTGCAGTCGGCTTTTTGATGTATATTTATGATACGTTGGATCATGAATCATTTGAAAATGAAGTTTTTTACGGAAAGAAGAGCTATTTTATTTGGCATTTTATGATTGGAAAGAGTTATCAGGGGAGAGGATATGGCAAACTAGCCTTTGAAAAAATGTTGATGGATATTGAAACTATGCCATATGGGGAAGCAGAATATGTATCCCTCTTTTATCGAATAAATAATGTCAAAGCAAGATCATTATACGCTTCATTTGGTTTCGTAGATACAGGTATTATTCAGGATAATTCGATGTTAGCGATAAAAAAATTAGATGTGAAAAGGCAGAATCCTTAGTAAAATTGGCTCTTTCAAATTATATTTGGGGTAGGCTTGATAATTAATGGAACTGAGTTGTGGGAATCCAATATTATATTACTCGGGTCTATATCGTTATAACAACTTCTTCAATAGATTTAAAATTCTGCTTTTATTCCTATCTGAGTATCGAAATTAGAACAAACGAAAAGATGGTATAGTAAAAATAAAAAAGAAGGAGGAAGTTAATTGGAAATGACAAGAGAAGAATTCACAGGTGGAAATAATATTGCACTAAAAATTCCTAAGTATAAGTACAATGAGACGGTACACTTTTATAAGGAAGTAATCAAACTTCCATATTTAGGTTTCGTATCTGAATCACATGCATTTCAGTTTGGTGGAGTAACACTATGGCTAGATTGTATGGACAATTATTCTCAACAAGATGTATGGCTGGAGATTGAGACTGACAACGTGAAGACAGCAGCAGAGTATTTAAAGGAAAATAACATTGACAGAAGAGACGAAGTGGAGGTACACGAGAACTCAAAGGGTTACTGGATTTCGGATCCCAGTGGAACAATTCTTAGAGTGAATCCGCGTAAATAGGGATTAAAGTAAGGAAGCAATGGGTTAATGCTTAATCTAACTTTATCTAATTTTTTTACTTAGAACGGTGCTAGGTTCATAAAAAAAGAGTGTCCAAAATACTTGGTACACTCTCCCATCCACGTAATTAGTATTTAAAAGATTGTCCGCCATCAATTGGTATTACAACCGCGTTGATGAAGTTTGATTGATCGGATAGTAAGAAAGCAGCTAAATAAGCAACCTCTTCTGGTTTTCCGAACCGTTTCATTGGGTTTGGTTCAACAAATTGCTTTCCTACTTCCTCCCAATTTTCAGGGTCGATTTTTTTAGCGACCCTTCAACCATAGGGGTCATAATGGCACCAGGTGCAATAGCTTTGATGCTAATGCCGTATTGTCTGTATTCTATTCCAGAGTTTCTAGTCAATCCAACAACACCATGCTTACTGCTGCATACCCTGACTGATTTCCTACACCCCCCCCTCCTACAGAAGCTGTATTAACGATGGAACCAGAGCCTTGTTTTTTCATTACTTCTAATACATATTTCATCCCATAGAAAACACCATTCAAGTTAATTTCGACTACTTTACGAAACTCGTCAATGCCATAATCCTCTGTTAGGTTTTGTTTGCCTTCAATTCCTGCGTTATTAAAAAACCATCAATTTTGCTATATTTGTCGACGGTTTTATGAACAAAATTTTTAACAGCATCTTCTCTAGAAACATCTGCAGGTATTAAAAGAACTTCTGCTTCCGGAGCCACTTCTAAAATTACCTTTTTTGTTTCCTCTAACGAATCATTATTTAAATCCACTAAAGAAAGCTTGGCACCTTCTTTTGCAATTTGTAAGGCTGTTGCCTGTCCTAATCCAGATCCTGCACCTGTAATTAATACTACTTTTCCATCAAAACGATTACCCATATTTATATCCTCCTGAAGCTTTTCCTTGTGAAAATTCCATTTCTAAGTTCCCCTTTTAAAGAAAATAAAAATTTTTCCCTGAAAGTGTATTTTTTGTTTAACAAATTAAATCACTATGCGAGATTATACTTCCATTGAGAAAAGGAGATAAAAAAGCTTTTATAGTATATTGTAATAGTATTAGTAAAAGGAGGTTCGCTCTCATGAAAATATTAATTTTAGGTGCAACTGGACGAGTTGGCAGCAAATTAGTTACATATGCCCTTCAAGATAGACATCAAGTTACTGTATTAGTTCGCACGCCAGAAAAGATTCAGATAAATAATGAAAATTTAACTATTATTCAAGGAAATGTTTTAAATAAAGAGGATATCGTTCGTTCAATGCAAGGGATGGATGTAGTTATTAGCGCACTAAACACAGATGGGTCAACTACTCTATCAGAAAGTATGCCACTTATTATCGAAGCAATGGAAAACGAAAGTATACAAAGGATAATAACTATAGGAACTGCAGGTATCCTGCAAAGTAGAACAACATCAAACTTACTGCGTTATCAGTCAAGTGAATCAAAGCGTAGGTTAACCCGTGCAGCAGAAGAACATCATAAAGTTTACGATATGCTTAAACAGTCAACACTCGAATGGACTATTGTCTGTCCAACGTATTTACCAGATGGAGAAAGTATAGGTGAATATCGTGTAGAGCGTAATTTTTTGCCAGAGGGTGGAGCGAAAATATCCGTGTCCGACACTGCAGAATTCACGTATAACCAAATAAATAGTAGCAACTATATAAAATTACGTGTAGGTATCGCCTATTAAATAATATCCACATAAGACTATTCTTTTTAATGGTTAGTGGTTATCACTAATATTGTTTAAAGTTGTGGAGACGCTGTTTAATAAATGTAGTAGTGTTGGCAGATAATACATCTGAATATGATATTTCTAAAGGATGTGGTTATTATCAGGTTGTCTAAAGTCCTCTTCTTTTGTTTTATTTTTGTGTTCTCCCTTTCAGAAGGTGTTCAAGCTGGTTATACAAATGAAGAATTCCAGCAAGAACTTTTTGAACTAGGATACAGTGAAGTTCATTTTGCTTTGAAAGAGAGTGAAGCTCACTTTAAGAAAGATATTGCATTGCCTGTGCAAATGCATCCCATTGAATTTACGCATAGCTTCGGAAGGTTTAGTAATATGAATGGGGAATTAAATGGTAGATTTGAAATAGAATACATTCATGTAAATAAAACGGATAATCACTACATGATTGGAATTACTCCTAAAAAAGATGGCAAGCAGTTTAGAGAAGAACTTATAGATAAAACCTATAAACTTAAAAACGGAAGCGAAGCCATCTATACTACAAACTTTGCAAGAGGATTTAATATATTGATGTTTGAAAATGAGGGTTTGCAGTATACCCTTAGTATTAATAAAGCTGTTTCAGATCAAGTAAAACCAGAAACTTTAGTAGAGATAGCAAACTCAATATTTCAATAAAACTAAGGACTCTGTTCTTAACGGAACAGAGTTTTTATTTTTGTAACACTAAGAATGCAACGTTTTGTAACGCCAAGTCTAAAGATTGTAACTGATTTTTTAATTAAGGAAACTCAGGATTAAATGAACCATTTGCAAATAGTAGAAAAAAGGAATGTAAACAATTTCGAGACATTCCTTTAATTACGAACAAATTCACGGCGTATACCAACTTGGTTTAATATTATTGAAATAATCATGGTCTTCTAAAATTATTTCCAGTCTTTCTAATGCATCTTCAAAGAATTTAGGGTCATTCTTGTTAGTCCAAATAATTGTGGAAAATATGTTCATGGCAGCATACAAGGAATACAGTTTCCAAAAATACGCTTCTGGTGGAGCAGAAAAATAACCTTCTATTTGGCCAATGCAATACGGAATGCTAATTCTTCTACTAAATAAAGCTAGGTTATAGAAATCATGATAGGCATCACCGTAATCAAATCCATTAAAGTCGATAATCCCTTTAAATTGATTTTCTGATAGAATGATATGTTCCAAATGAAAATCGTCATGAAGTAGCGTATTATGTCTATCATGAATTATATGTATATTTTCTTCAATAAAATTAAGGATCTTAGTATCTTTTTTAAGCTTAAATTTACCTGCGTTATATTCATTAAGGTAATATCTATATTTCTTACTCTGTCTATCTTGCCACTTTTCAACATGGGATGGCGCTATAATTTGATGAATTTTATATAATTCCTTGCCAGCTTTTAATCCTATTTGATGTTGAACACTATCGGAACAATTTTTGAAAGCGTTAACTGCAGGGGTCCCCTCTATATACTCTATTACCATAAAGCAAATGCCATCGTGTTCACCAAATAAGATAGGCTTCTGTGATTGAATATTCATTTCTTCCAATTCTTTTAGTAACTCAAATTCAGTGGCTCTATTTTTCCGGAATTTAATGTCTGAAATACGTAAAAGGTATTTGTTTTCCTCTTTAATAACCACATATTTATCATCTGGTGATAAACCCTTTTCAATCTTCTCAACACTTGAATAACCGGTAAAGAAAGTTATTTGATCTATTACCTTTTCAATGATGTAATGCATTTCTTACCTCCATTAGGTGTAATGTGAAACTTCCGTCTCGTTATATACGAAAAAAAGACGAAGTGTAATAATTTCAACAAAAAGGGAATTAATCCTTCAAATAACTATTTTGTGACTTAGATTTCATTCCGTTAAAGGACAGGTTATGGAAGATCAAAAATAGAGATTGTGAGTAATTCTATTTATTAATATAACGTTAGTTCAATAAGATGATCTTATGGCTTTTTATAAAAAATCAGAAATTTTATTTATACCTCACATTTGTTATATTTAGGGAAAAGGGGACCGATTGACAAAGTCTTGAGTGTGTATACTTAGAATTAGTTTAATCATAACTAACTCTGTTTAGATTGGAGAGGAAATGTATGAATACAAATCAAGTTACATTTAGAGAAGCAACAATTCAAGACCTCGATAAGATTGTATTTATGCTTTCAGATGACGTTCTGGGATCCAAAAGAGAGCTTTATAAACAACCTTTACCAGAAAGTTATATAAAAGCATTCCAATCTATTAACGCTGACCCAAACAATGAATTGATTGTGGCTTGTTATGGGGAGAAGATAATAGGTGTTCAACAGATTACATTTACTCCATACATTACTCATCAAGGAGGATGGAGAGCAACAATTGAAGGTGTTCGTACTGCATCTTCAGAACGTGGGAAAGGAGTAGGATCTTTGTTAATTCAATGGGCAATTCAACGTGCCAAAGAGCGTGGATGCCATATCGTTCAACTAACAACAGATAAAAAGAGACCCGAAGCACTTCATTTCTATGAAAAGTTAGGCTTTACGGCAACGCATGAGGGCTTAAAGTTACACATTTAAAAAGAGAGGCTTAAGTCGAATTACAATTGGCTAACGGTCAAAGGTAACCTAAAAACAGGAGAGTGAGAGTATGCAGGAAGTAACAAGTATTGAGAATGAAATGTATCTTATAGCGAAGGATTTTATAGCTATGAGATATCCTAAAGGCTGGGGTGGTGTAGCAGTAATACATACTGATGATGGAAAATTTTTAACAAGTGTGTCTATAGAGACAGCCAATAGTAGTGTAGATTTATGTATTGAGGTTGGAGCAATGTGTGAAGCGCATAAATATAATTCTTGTGTGACACATTGTTTATGTGTAGTTAGAGATGATGAAAATAGCCCATTCAAAATACTTTCACCATGTGGTGTCTGTCAAGAAAGGCTTAGATTTTGGGGAACCGGTGTGAAAGTAGGCGTGACAACCACAGACCACACATTAAAATTTGTAACTTTAGATATTTTACAACCATA
The DNA here is from genome assembly GCF_917563925.1 of Sutcliffiella rhizosphaerae. Lineage (GTDB taxonomy): Bacteria > Bacillota > Bacilli > Bacillales > Bacillaceae_I > Sutcliffiella_A > Sutcliffiella_A rhizosphaerae. The sequence goes on along the minus strand of NZ_CAKJTJ010000035.1, from coordinate 9,426 downwards.
TCATTGGACGAACGCTTATCCCCTTGAAAAACTTGAACAGTATACTAAGGGGTAATATATCTTGTTGAAAAACAGGAAAACTAGAAAACAAAAGAGAAGTGATATTGATCATAGTAGTACAAAGGAGGTATGTGATTATGAAAATCAAAAGAATAGATCATGTTGGCATAGTTGTGAAAGATCTTCAAGCTGCAATAGCATTTTTTCTTGAAATTGGTCTTGAACTGGTCGGTGAAGGAAATATAGAAGATCCGTGGGTGGAGCGGGTGATTGGGCTTGAAGGAGTAAAGGGTGAAATTGCAGTATTGCGAACTTCAGATGGTGAAGCCAATATAGAACTAGTAAAATTTCACACGCCATCAGACGAAAATGGCATACAAAATCCTTTGGCAAACGCTTTAGGTATTCGACACATCGCCTTTGCTGTTGAGGATATAGAATCCCTTGTTGCTAAGTTAGAAAAAATAGGAGCAGAACCTTTAGGTGAGATATATAACTATAATAATGTATATAAATTATTCTATTGTCGAGGACCAGAGGGGATTATATTAGAGCTGGCGGAGAAAATATAATATAGGGTGACTTCTAGTTCAACTTAATAGTAAAGGCGCAATCCATTTTAGGGTTGTGTTTTTTTGTTTTAAAATATATTTAGAACACCTTTTTATAAAGCCAAGAGTGTGTTTATTACGTCTAATAGATGTAAGACAAAATAAACAGGTGGTTTCCAAGGTTCTTCTACCATTTTTTGTTTTTATTTCGGTATAATAAAAATACGAATATTACCATTTAACAGTTCATCATCCCTTAAACATACCCTGTTTAATATATATATAGGAGATTTTGTAATGAACGTTTTAATTATTGAAGATGACCAGGCTATCCAAAAGTTATTAAAAAAAACATTAGAGATGCTACCCCAAAAATTTAATATTCACCATACAGATAGTGCAGCAAAAGCTTTAAATTTAGCGGAAAATAGTAAGATAGATTTTTTTATTGTGGATATTCAGCTTGTTGATTACAAAGGAACGGATTTAGTCAAGCAGTTGCGAGCAATGCCTATTTATATGTATACGCCTATCGTTTTTGAAACGGCGGTTTTATCAGAAGAATTATATGCTTACCGAGAATTAAAGTGTTTTTATTATTTAGTGAAGCCGTATACACAGTTAGAATGTCTAAAAGTGATCCAGGATGTCTTAAAGTATTTATCACATATTCAGATTGATGAACAAAAGCTTCGTATTGAACAGAAAGGATTTATCTTTGAGTATCTATTAAAGGAATTATTGTATATTGAGTCGTTTGGTAAAAAGCTTTGTTTACATTTAAAACGCGATGGAAATGTACGGAAAGAAATGATTTCGAGTTTCTCATTAAAGGGTATCATGGAGTTACTAGACGAAAGGTTTATTCAAGTACATAAAAGCTTTATTGTTAATAAGGATATGATAGAACAAATAGATAAGGTTGATCAGACAATTAGGTTAAGGAATGGACAACCTCTTATTCCTATAGGATTAAAATTTCGTCACTCCATACTTCGTATAGGGGAAAATAAATGAACGTTTTATTAGATATTTTGGCTCTTTGGATGATTACTTGTTTGTTTTTTCGCGAAGCATTTAAAATTAAATGGACTCACGTTTTGTGGATTGGTGTCATTTCATCGTTTTGTTTGCTAAGTGAGAGCAATGAGCAAGGACTAATTATGACATTAAAGGGACTTGGAGTTTTACCGGTAATGCATATACATAGCCTTATAGGCTTTTGTTTTCTTACACTAGTAGCCAATAGTTATCTATTCAAACGTAGTCACTTAACGATTTTTTTAATGACCATGCTTAGTTTAATGGTCTGGATGATGATTCGGATACAAGCAGTCTTGTTAACATTGTTTTTACCGTTAGATAGCTCATGGAACCATTTAATAAGTGTGGCAATAGCAATAGGGGTTGTTTTTTTCATCACTCGATATTTAACATATACGCATTTTGAACAGATGACATTGATGCAGCAGCTAATTTTGGGTATATTCTTTTTAGCTTTGATGAGCGTATATATTTTTCAAACTAATGAACTTACACTGATTGGTAGTTGGCTCTTGCTGTTTGGTTCGGTTATTGTGTTTATACTTATATCATGGTTATTTTTTGAACAAAAGAAACAACAGGCTTTAAAAGCTAGGATTATAGCGATGGAAGAGTATGTACCTATTATTGATGAACTTGTATTTGAAGTACGTGCGAGGCAACATGAATTTTCTAATAAAATGTTAGCTATCACAAGTATTCTTGAAACAACTCATACTTTAGAAGAGGCGAAGCATGAAATTACTCGATATACTGGGGATTTAAAATTACAATCTCACCAACAACAATTATTAACGATGGATCATAAAGTTGTGGCTGGGTTTCTATATACAAAAGTAAAAAGAGCGGAACAAATGGGGATTCATGTAGTAATTGAAAATTCACTCTCGGTTCATAATATGCCCTGTGAAGATGTCGACTTAATTGAGGTGCTTGGGATTTTACTTGATAATGCTTTTGAAGCTAGTCAAAGTGAAGACACCGTGTATGTCACACTTAAGAAAGAAAAAGATCAGTTTGTAATTGAAGTAAGTAATCCATCACCTTACATTTCAATCGAGCAATTTCGCAAGATGTTTGAAATTGGTTTTTCAACGAAAAAGGGTGTCCGGGGCTTTGGATTGCACAATGTGCAAAAAATTGCCAAACAATATAAGGCTCATCTCCTTTTAAAGAATGAGCAGAAAAAAACAAATTATGTGACCATTGGCTTGCTGTTCTAAGAATAAAAGAAGGTTTTACAGGAATGAAAATGTTTACGTTCCTGTAAAACCTTTCTTTGTTCTTAAGCCATTGCAGCCATTTATTTGTTTCGCTATAGTAAGGGCATTGAGGGGGATAGAATGTGAAACTATTAATGATGAATGAATGGCGAAAAGTGAGAATAGCAGTATTTGTGACATCAGCAATTGCTATGGTGGCTGTTACAATTAGTACATTATTTTTTTATAAAAGTTATGCATTAGAGGCACAGCTTGAAGTGTATGAGGTTGGATTTCCGATATTTAATCTAATATTCCCGTTGCTTGCAGTTATTCCCACAGGCTGGCTTATGTATTTTGAGCGTAAAAATGGATTTATTAAGTATACATTACCACGTGTGAATAAAGAGCAGTATTTACTATCGAAATGGATGGTAAGTGCAGGGAGCGGTTTTTTAGTTATTTTTTGCGTTTCAATAACAGGCGTCCTAGTTGCATTATATATGGTACCCCCAATTACAGTTCAATTAACTGAGGTTGATCCAATAACAGGTGAGTTGAAAGGGATAATCGCTCAATCCCGTATTTTTGGAGAACATTTTATAGAACAGCCTTTCTTGTATGGATTGGTATTTAGTTTATGGAAAGGCATAATAGGTGGTTTGATTGCAACACTAGGTTTTGCATTTAGCTTATATAGTAAAAATTTATTTGTTATTTTAACTGGCCCCTTTGTTTATGAGCTATTAGAGAATTTTTGTTGGTCCGTTTTAGGTCTTGAAAGATACCGGTTAGTTACGGCATTTGAACCGTCCAGTGTAATGTTTGAATCTTTATTCTGGGGGAGCTTTATTACTGGACCAGCTTTGCTTCTATTAGTTATCTTAGGATATTTAGTATACAAAGGAAAAGTGGTAAAAGCACGCATTTATGACTTGTAGGTGAACGTATGAAAATCCTCATTTGGCAGCACTTGAACTTACTAATGACGAAAGCCCTTATACTATTCATAGCCATTTTCACACTAACAGCTGTAGGAGATCGCAAGACGTATGATGGCAGTTTTAGTTTGTTTGTCCTTTATCTCATAACGGATCATTATGTCATCATTTTCCTAATGACACCGTTTTTTCTCCTTTGTCTATCAAAACTTTATAATGAGCCACGTATGGTGGAGTTAATACGTACGGAAAAGTTTTATCGTTTTATGTTTACAAAGTGGTTAGCAATCACTTTATTTTCTTTTATATTTGCAGGGATTATTGTCTTGGTTTCAATGATGGTATCAATTGGATTACCTTTGAACAATAACTGGCAAAGCTCTTTGGATGCAGAGATGATGCAATACTTTATGAGTACGTTTAGTAACCCAGTCCAAGGCGTATTATACTCTGTACTATATTTATTCGTAGGGTATAGTTTCATAGGCTGTACATTTGTGACAATGGTGCACTTTTTCTCTAGGAAAGCTACATATTTTTGTATTGGTTTATTATACATCGTTATGATTTTATCTATCAAAGTGCCCTGGATGGGAAACATACCTTTCATCGGAATCAATCGTTATATAGTGTTACATCATAACTTTACTGGAAATTACTCGATTTGGTGGACCATTTTTGCGATGGTACTACTGAGTCTCTTCCAAATCTATAGCATACTACGATTTTGGTTCTGGTCTCCAGGAAATGCTAAGAAGTTAAAAAAAGGATTATTCACTTATTATACTAGGATCTTATGGACGCCTAAATTAGTATCGATTTGGTGTACGAGCATCACCATTTTAGCAGTGACAAAGGCAGCTTTTATAGAAGAAACATTAAATGATTATTTTATGCGTTTCTTTTACGGGTTACCAATAGGTTCTATGCATGTTTTGACATGGTTAGAGCAAATGATTTACATCGGAACGCCGATGTACACGTTTGGTATATTTGTGCAGGCATGGTGTTATCCCAGATATGTTTCATTATTTATGCGCATACAAAAGAAATCAGCGTGGGGGAGGGTCGTTTTAGGTCACACCTTATTATTAGCAGTTGTCTACGTTATCCTGTCGGTTTCTATTTTACTAATAATCGGTATTTTATTTGATAAAACTTTGGTGATAGATTGGTATTTACTTTCATACATCGTTCTTATTAAAATACTCGAATTGAGTTGCATGATGACTTTATTATTGGTGCTTTTCATTGTAACCAATCGGGTAACATTGTCCTTTTTAACTACTATGAGTTTATACCTCATTAATGTTCTTCCGATAAATTGGCTGTCGTACAATGTGGCAGGGAGTGGTCAATTAGCACGAATGGAGGAAATGGGGAGAACGATGTTAGAAATGGCGATTGTTAGTTTTATTGTCCTTTGCTGTATGGTTATCACTATAAGATGGAAGTCGTATAAATATTTTGAACGAGGGTGATTAAATGACAGTTGAAATTGAATTAAGAAATATATCAAAACAATTTTCAGGCCACGAAATATTAAAAGATATTCAATTAAATATTGCACAAGGTCAAACAGTTGGGATTGTTGGTGGTAATGGTAGTGGTAAATCGGTTTTGTTTAAATTGATATGTGGATTTGAAGTGCCTACTAAAGGGCAAGTGATAATACGAAATCAAGTTTTAGGAGAACAATTTGATTTCCCTGAAGGTGTAGGTGTTTTTATTAATGAGCCAGGCTATATTGAACTTTTTAGCGGCTTTAAAAATCTACAATATTTAGCAGCTATAAAAAATCGGATAAACAATAAACAAATTGAAGAAGCTATGCAATTAGTCGGCTTAAACCCCAAAAATAAAACGAAAGTAAAGGATTACTCTTTAGGTATGAAACAAAAGTTAGGAATTGCACAGGCAATTATGGAAAATCAGCATATTTTAATTTTAGATGAACCTTTTAACGCACTTGATTACAAAACATATCAAGATGTAAAGGAAATTATTAAAAACTTAAAAGAACAACAGAAAACCATATTACTGACAAGTCACCATTTTGCTGATATTGAAGAGCTGTGTGATGAAATTTATGTAATCGAAGAAAGTGAATTAATACCTTTAACAGATAATTTTAAGCAGCAATTTATGAAAAAATAATCTATGCTATGTATGAATATTTTAAAGATAAGCCGCAGTTTGTTTTGGTTTATCTTTCTTTATTTTTTGGCTTTGTTAAATTTTAATGTTGATAATAGTCAAAATTAAGGGAAACCCTATTTCTATTGGGTTTTCCATTCGTATTACTAACGAAAAGTTCGTAAGTGGTGGATTTTCCAGACCTAAGTGAATCAAAGCTTCTTTTAGTGGTCCATTAACCCCAAAAGGTTTGATTTAAGCTTAACGCATAAGAATTGTAACTTGTCCACGGTAAACAATGTGCTTAATTAGCTCCATAATAATTTGAGCATTTGTTTCTTTTTTCCAAATGCGGTTTGCACTTCCTTCAAGGATTCGTCTACGTAAAAAAGATAAAGATAGATTTAAAGAATTTGGTACATTGCAACGTTATAAAGTAGAAGATTTGAACATAAAAATGAAACTCTCCAATCTAACTATGGGTTACCTTGAATGTTTCATTAATCATAATAATTTCTTAAATACTAATAGAAAAATAAAGAGAAATATTACTATCTTTACTCATTGTAAGATAGAGTAGATTCAAAGGGAAACTTACCCCTTAACAGGCAACGCATACTTTTTCCGAATAATAATAACACTCAAGCTTGCAAGAAAGCATAGTATTCCTGCTCCTATAAAAGCTGATGTATAGTCGTTAAATCTTTCAAATACTAACCCTCCTCCTAAGGCAGCAGTAGCAGCGCCCATTTGGTGGGCAGTGAAGATCCATCCGTATACAATGACGCTTTTTTCTATCCCAAAAACATTGCGGGCTATGTTAATGGTAGGTGGTACAGTAGCGATCCAATCTAATCCATAAAATAAGGAAAAAACAATTAACAATACAAATGAGCCGTCGAATAAAGCAATGGGAAGTAATAGTAAGGAAAGTCCTCTTAATAGATAGTACCAAAACAGCAACCAACGATTATCGATTTTATCAGATAACCATCCGGAAACAGTTGTGCCTACTAAATCAAATACTCCCATAACCGAAAGCATAGACGCTGCTGTAACGGAAGCAATGCCAAAACCGATACAATACGCAATAAAATGTGTACCAATTAAGCCGCTTGTAGAAAGTCCACAAATAAAAAAGCTTCCAGCAAGTAACCAAAATTCCCGATATTTAAAGGCTTCAAAAAGTGTCTTTATAGCTAGTGAAAAAGGGTTTCTCGTAGCTAGTTTACTTGCACTCACTGTTGCTTCTCCACCATAGGGGGATAATCCTATATCCTTTGGGAATTCTTTCATAAAAACGATTAGTAGAATAATTGTAAGTAGAGCCAGCACTAAAATGATAAAAATAGAAAATCTCCAACTAGAAGCTTCAACTACATAAGCTACAACTGGTAATAAAACTAACTGGCCTGTTGCCGTACTAGCGGTAAGTATTCCTATTGCAAGACCGCGCCGTTGATGGAACCATCTGTTTGCGATAATTGGACTAAGTACAGTTAAAAATAGTGAAGCGCCTAATCCGATAAGAATTCCCCATAAAATTAGTAGATGCCAAGTTTCAGACATTACTAATGAGAGAGCTAACCCAATGGCCATCGTAAACATGGAGATAATCATCATCTTCTTTACACCAATAATTTGTACGAAGGCACCCATAAATGGTCCGGATAGTCCATACATCAGGAGGTTTAGACCAATAGCGATGGAAATTTCAGTACGTTCCCAACCAAATTCGTTTTCAAAAGGAATGATAAATACACCAGACGATGAACGAGTGATACCCGCGACAATGATAGAAATAAAAACAATGCTTAAGATGACCCAGCTATAATGAATCTTTTTCAAAAGTTATCCCCCTCACTGAAACGTGTATATACCCGTTTAGGTGAAATCTCCACTAGATGCTATTTAAAATGGTTAAAAGCTCTCTGGCTTTGTCTTCCCCACCGAGTTTATCTTCTATCTCTTTCTGAACAGACTGCCAAATTTGAATGGCCTCTTCCAGTACACGTGAACCATAATCAGTAACTGCGATTAAATTCTCCCGTTGATCATTTTTATTCTCAGGAGCAGCAAAATATATGAAATTCATTTTCTCCAGCACTTTAATATTTCTACCTACTGTTGAACGCTCTAATTCACATTCTTTTGCTAAATGTGTGATGGATATCATCTGATGACGTTTAATCATTTTCAATAAACTGTACTGGGAAACAGTTATATTCAAAGGTTTTAAAGCGTTACTATACTGCGTGCTCATCCTTCTTGACGCAGATCTAAGATTAATACAATAACAGGAACTCATAAGGAAAGAACCTCCAAGAAATGGTTTGTAATTACGAGTATATACCCGTAATTACTTATTTGTCAAATGTACTAAAAGCAATTACTGCATTAAGTTATACCATTTTTACCCAAAATATATTAGGCTAATAAGTAACCAGCAGTTCACGAAGAAAGGACCAAAAATAATGAATTCCAGTGACAATCACATCTTAAAACGAGAAAAAATAATCCTTTTTACTAAAATAGGGTGTTTAATTGGAGGCATTCTTTTAGTACTAGTATTGGGTGGAATTTCCACCGTCTGATTTAATACGGTAATGATTTAAACCCTTTTCTTTTGCATGGGTTTTGTAAGCTCAAATTTTAATTGGAGGTGATATGCAGTGTTCGGAGAAGAGTCAAAGTGTACTAAATGCGATAAAGAAATTAAGGGTGACGAGGTTGTCTTTATAAAAATGCGGTATCCAAAGCGTAAAGGGATGACTGAAATAAAAGCGTATTTAAAAAATGAAGGTAGTTTCATATGTGAAGATTGTTTTCATCAAAAATCAAATTGATATGTGGTAAAAGTGAAGAATGGGAAACTCATATAAAACGGAGTTTCCCATTCTTATAACAAAAAAACCACATTAAACATTAACAGAGCCTTTGTAAAAAAATGAGCCCAAAATGAAAACCGTTTCGTATATAAGTATTACTACACCTTTAAGAGGAGAAAAGAATGAAAGTTTATTATTTTTTACTAAGCATCATTGGCATATTTATTTTAGTAGGTTGTCAGGATATGCAAGATAATAGAATGGTCCTTTTAGATGAAAAGATTAGAGAAATAAACGTTTCCAGCTCAATTGGAATAGGAGATATGAATGAAGAGATCCTCTTTTCCTTTAAGGACGAGCCATCTATAAAAATATTGGAAAATGCGATTAAAACGGCGGTAATCCTGCCTTCAAGCATTCAGGGAACTACACCTGATTATGACCTAATGGTTATATATGATGAAGATTTGCCAAAGCATCCCATTCATTTATGGTTAGGTGAGGAAAATGAAGAGAGTATCCTCATCTATATGGTAGGGGAAAGTGAAACGTACTTCACTTCTGCAAAGACTACCAATCAATTATACCAGCTAATATAAGTCGACCCTTTTTTTAAATAATACTAGATTAAAGATGTTATAATAAAAACATGCATGACAAAGAAACTTCAATAATTTCATTTGAAGTTTTTGTAAATGATGTGATTATTTGTATAGGATTATGC
>NZ_CAKJTJ010000034.1 GCF_917563925.1 Sutcliffiella rhizosphaerae | reverse complement strand
TATGCACGTATCTCCAATCTATACTTGTTTCTCGACAATTCAAGTATATTAGACTGGGTGATTACGTGCATTTTTTATGTCTTCAAATTGTGTAGGAACCCCAACATTTATTATAGAACCATAAAAAACACGCCCCTATAAACAGGGCGTGCCAATCAAATGTTACTTTTTTATATGAGATATTCAGCAGCAAGTTAGCCTCTTCTTGCTCCGCGACCTCCGCGTTTTGATTCTGTATTACGCTTCAGGGAAGATAAACGATCTTCACTATCCTTTAAAAATCTTGCCATCTTTTGCTCAAAGTTTTCCTTTGGACGGAATTCTTCCCTTTTTCCTCGTGGTGGTCGTTGGCTTGAACGTTGTTGGTTATTATTTGGACGTTGTGTTGATTGAGTTGGACGTGGTTGTGGCTCACGATATGTGTCACTTGCCTTTTTAATAGAAAGACCGATCTTCCCATCCTTTTCCACGTTGATTACTTTAACTTGTACCTCATCACCAACTTTTAGGTGGTCGTTAATATCCTTAACATAATTGTCAGCAACTTCACTGATATGAACGAGACCCGTAGTTCCACCAGCCAATTCAACAAACGCTCCAAAATTAGTTATTCCTGTTACCTTTCCCTGTAACTTGCTGCCTACTTCGATTGACATAAAAAAAATGCTCCTCCTTAGAATCTTAAAAAATAAATCACTTTACCTTCTATTATACCTAGAGCAAAATTAAGGTGTCAATATAACGACTAATCTGCTGAGGTATTATCGTCCGGTATATTGAAGATAATCTCATCGTTCTCAGACATAAAATAATCACGACGGGCAATTTTTGCAATATAATCATCATCGTTAAGTTTTACTATTTCTTCTTCTAAATGTTGTTGTGTTTTTTCCAGCTTCACTAGCTCTTGTTCAACGGCTTCTTTTCTTTCTGCTTTATCTTGAAGAATAGATCGTTGGTCTAAGAGGGTTTTTCCCATTAATATTCCAAATATTAGTGCGATACAAAAGAATAATGATAAACGGCGATATAGTCCACGGCGTTTTTTTTGCTGCTTTAATTGTTGCTCTTGCTTCTGTTTGGAATAGTCGGAATGGATTTTAGCTATTTTTTGATTTCTTGCCGCGCTCATCGTATCATTCCTCTCTTAGCGCTTTTTCCAGAAATTCTTTACTCTATTCATTATACTATGTTTCCTATTCTTTACTAGTGTGAAAAATCCTTCAAGTTTTTTAAAAAGAATTTGAAAAATTTTCTTAACTGACTCGGGTAACAGCCTCCACGCTAACATGCCTGTCCATTTAAATGGGAGTAAACAAAGTTTGACAACTCTCCATATTAACAGAAGTATAAAGCGTACCACTTGGAAAATAATCTTCCAAGTCCCAAGTATAATTAGTAAGACGGCTTGTACTAATAATTGAATAGGTTTAACTACTAACATTCTTACTACTTTTGTTAAGAAGTAATACAAGTTAAGGACTAGCTTAATAATCGTTTCTAGCAAATTTAAATAAAAATATCGGAATATGCTTTGATAGGCTGCAAATCCGCAAACAAGGGCGATGAGGATATAAAAGCGAAGCTCTCCTTCATTGACTAACAGCAGGACATAGAACGCGATGAGGCCTTGCAAGAGCCAAAAAAGAATATCGTGAATAAATACAATCCATCTGGCTCTTTTTTCCCTTTTCAGAAAACGGCCGTACGTATCTATAGCCAGCCCCAGCCAAGCCCCGACACCGATCATGGCTATCATGGTATAAAACTGGGTTGTCAGGGTCATTTGAATAACTTACTAAAGAACCCTTTAGCTTTCTCCCCCTGTTGATCGTCCAGGTAGACAATTTCTGAGATTTTCCCTTTAATCGAGACAATCCCTTTTTCCACATCCAGGTTTTTCATTTGAAGGTTATGCCCTCTTACCGAAAGAAAGCCCATAACGGTCTCAAGTAAAAATTCCTCATTATCAAAACTTTCTACTTGTTTTACTCCAGTGATATCTAACAATCTGCGGCTTCTCATTACAATATCTTGCTCTTGCACCGTCTTGTTTTCTTGTTGATGTTCATAATATTGGTTCATACTCATCCCTCACCTATCATGACTTCTTGATAGTACATGTATATGAGAAGGAATATTTTTTAGAACAAGCCTTCTATTCTTCTGTTTGTTGCACTCTTTCTTCTTTCAAAATGGTATACATCATCGTTGCTTCTTCTTTCCTTGCATTCTCCTGGACATTATCAATGGAAGCTGTCACGATTTTTTGTCCAAAGTGAATCATTAATTCATCGCCAGCCTTTACGTTACTGCTTGCTTTTGCCTGTACACCATTAATATATATTCTGCCTTGTTCGGCAACTTCCTTTGCCAAAGTACGGCGCTTAATAATTCTTGATACTTTTAAGTATTTATCTAAACGCATACATTTTTCTCCCCTTATAATCCGGTCTTTTTAGCTTCATCCCAAATGGCATCCAATTCATCTAAGGTAAATTCCTTAAAACTTTTCCCTGTTTCTTTTACCTTATTTTCAATAAACGTAAACCTTTGGTAAAATTTACGGTTGGTCATAGCAACGGCTTCTTCCGGATCTATTTGATAAAACCTTGCAACATTTACAAGTGCAAATAAAACATCGCCAAATTCAGAGGCAATACTTTCTGGATCCTTCCCGCCTCTCACTTCGACTTGGAACTCTTCCAATTCTTCTATTACCTTCTCCCACATCGGTGCGACTTCCTTCCAGTCAAAGCCTACTTTCCCTGCTTTTTTCTGGTATTGGTATGCTTTTGTGAGATTAGGTAGTCCTTTTGCTACGGAATCGAGCAGAGACTGTTCTTTACGCTCTTCTTTTTCTTCCGCTTTAATCTGCTCCCATTTTGTCACAACATCATCGGCATCTTCCACCGCGCTGTCACTAAAGACGTGCGGGTGACGGCGTATCATTTTTTCGTTAATTCCTTCAATCACATCATCAATGGAGAAATACCCCTCATCTTCCCCAATCTGTGCGTGGAGCATCACTTGAAGTAACACATCTCCAAGCTCTTCTATGATGCCTTCCGTATCTTCTTGGTCAATAGCGTCCAATAGTTCATATGCTTCTTCTATTAAATACTTCTTTAAAGATTCATGTGTCTGCTTCTGATCCCACGGACAGCCGTCAGGTCCACGTAAGATAGCAATCGTTTGGCGGAAAGAGGAAAACTGTTTATATAACATTTCCTTTTCTGTAACCGGGGGGACATAGACACTAGTTAAGTTATTAATTTCTGTTACACGATCAAGCTCAAATAGTGGGACCTCTGTAATCTGCTCCAACGAAGATCCCGCCGCAGTGACGATGGTGACAGGATAATCATCTGGTAGTAGCTCCATTAATGTCAGCTTTACCTCTGAGGCGATAAACTGGTCATATACTTGACAAAATATCATCGCTTGGGTGGGTTCGATCGCATCTTTGATAAGGGAAGTTGCATCATGAAACTGGAACCCATTAATTGGGTCGAGTCCTAGCGCCGTAAACATTGGGTCAAGGAAGCTTTGTCCCCCCTTTATTTCTAGGTTGATAACACCTAGCTTCTCTTTTTCTAATAAGAGCTGCACGGTTTTTTCTGCCACTAAAGGATGTCCGGGGACAGCATAAACAATATCATTTTCTCTACTAAAATTAATCAGTTCATCTGTAATTTTTTCATAAACGGACGCAAAAGACTCTTCTTGTTCATATATCGTATCAAAAGATTGAAAGTTGAGTCCTTCTTTTTCTAGTTCTTTAATCACCGGATGCTCTTTTGTGCGAAGATAAAGATGATTCGCACCCATTAATTTTTTATATACTCCAATTGGAAGCTGCTCCAAATCTCCTGCTCCCAAGCCTAAAACTGTAATTGTCCTCATTATCACACCAACTTTTTATGCTTTATTTAATAGTTTTACCAATTGTTTACCTAGTGGGATGAGCATCCATTCTTCTTTTGAAAAAAAACTATTTTTCACTAGTATCACCAAATAAACGAACCCGCCTATCATTACCCCTAAAAAGCCTTGGATCGTGGATAGTAGGCGACTGTCTCCAACATAAGGATCCGTGAAAAGGAGAAAAACAGCCAATGTTGCCGACATCATCCCAATACTTGTTAACAATGGCGTAATTGCTAACTTTTTCATCATTAAGTTCCCAGTTCTTTTTTTCAATGCGATTAGCAAAAGAAGAGCAACAAGGCCGAATGCGGTAACGGTACTAATTGCTGCGCCTAGCGTATGAAATGCAGGGATAAGCACTATGTTTAATATATACTTCAAAGCAATTCCAATGATTACATATAATGCCGGTAAATAAGGATTCCCTAATCCTTGCAAGATGGCCGCTGCCGTTAGGGAAATGCTACAAAATAATATAGAAAACCCGAGTACACCTAACACCATCGATCCACTTCCATTTGAAAATAGCATCGTGTTAATCGGTGTAATCAGCCATGCAATTCCAAATGCGGCTCCTGCTCCCACGGCAATACTGACCCGAATAGAAAGGTTTATTTTTTCTTTCACTTCCTTTCCTTTTCCGCCTGAAAGGATGATAAAAGGAACTAAAGAAAGAGAAAAAGCTGTTGCCACTACGGTCCCTAGCTGAATAAGAGGCTGTCCGCGATCATAAATACCTTTTAGCTCTTTCGCAGTCTCCTCCATCATCCCCCCATTGATTAGCCCAGCATATATGGTAAAAGCATCCACCATTTGGAATAGGATGAGTAAAAGACTCGTAATACAAATAGTCATTCCTTGAACTATTAAAGCTTTGATAATAGAGAAGGATGTTGGAAGTTCTATTTTGGCCGTTTGATGGTGAATGTTCCTACGCTTATTTTTTTGATAAAAAAACAACAACACCAAAACAGCCGCAAATCCTCCTGCAACAGAGCCAAAAAGGGCTCCTGCACCTACATCATAAAGACTGAAACCTGCCTTCACCAACGCATAGGACAAGATAATAATTATCGCTACCCGCACCAATTGTTCACTAACTTGGGACACCGCTGTGGGGGTCATATCCCCCATCCCTTGAAAACTCCCACGCCACACAGAAACAAATGGAAGGATCAAAAACGAAAAAGCCACCATTTTAATAAGTACTGCAAGCTCCTCGTCCCCCATTAAAGAAGCGATGGAAAATGCGCCAACGTATAGAAGAATAAAACAAAGCAGTCCCAATAACAGAAGGAAAAGGAAGGAGACCCATCTTATTTTCCTAGCAGCCAAATCCCTGCCTTCTAGGGGATGCTCTGCAATAATCTTTGATATTACTACAGGAAAACCATATGTAGCTAATACTATAGCCACTCCATAGAATGGATATATTTGTTGATAAATATAAAAACCAACATCCCCCACTATATTCTGGAAAGGCACCCGATATACAGCGCTGAGTATTTTCGTCAATATCCCTGCCACTGTTAAAATCATTGCACCATTCCATACTTTTTGATAGGGATGAGGGGAAACGTCATTTGTCATAAAATCCGCCTTTTTCACTAGCAATTAGCCAAAGTAGAACGATCATGTGTTTGAACACCACTTACACGCATAAAATGAGGAAGTCCTCTCTGAATATACGCATCTGATTATACAATCAATAATAGAATGCACTAAATAAAGAAAAAAAGAAAGTGTTATCCCCTTTATATCTAGGTTACTAATTTCGGAATCGCCTTTTCCATCATTTTTGACTTTTAACGAATCCGTAATAGGTCATTCCAGTCACCTATCCGCTTATATTGACTCTAATGTTGGCGATGCATTAGACTGAAAATTGTGATAACAATGCGACTTTGTACCAGCTCTTTGAGGCATATGACTAGGCTAGTTTCCCCTTCTGGCCGGAGGAGCTATCCTACATGCATTTAATTTTCCTTAGCAAGCGTTTGAATAAGGAGGTCTATAAATGGAATATATCAGGGATTACGCCATGTATACTGCCATATTTGGATTTTTTAGTTTTAGTTGGTTTGGTTGGGCACAGGAAAATCCTAAGAAAAGTTGGCGATTATACATTGGAATCGCATCAGGTGTAGCACTCTTGATTAGTTTGGTTGGCATCTATCTAAGTGTAACCCATTGGAATTCCGCAACTGCTTTATCAGATCCAGGGGTATTCCGAAATTATTTAATTTTCGTAGTAATCGAGTTCCTCCTTGCCGGTATCGGGGCAGCTGGGTTATTAAAAACAAAGCGCCAAGATTATGTAGCTCCTTGGATCGCATTTATTGTCGGCATACACTTTATTTGGTTGAAGGACATTTTTCAAGATGCCAGTTTGTACATACTTGCTATTCTTCTCATTGGAGTATCAGTTGGCTCCTTGTTCATCGCCAAAAAACTTCATGTCGCCAATAGCGCCATTACTGGAATAGGCTCTGGTATTGTTCTATTTGGTTTTGCTATGTACGGGTTAATTCGCTTTTTATTGGCGTAGCTAGTGGATCTCCTTATGATCTCGATATGCGAGACATTGCGCAACTCAAGAAGCTGACTGCCCATCGGCATTCCATTTGACCACACTTTTGGACTTGGAAAGTACTACATTCTTATAGGGTTTTGGTGAAATTAGCGGTGGAGAGGGCTTAATGCACTTAATTTATAGAAAAAATGGGGACTCTTTGGCGGAGAGCCTCTTTTATCAATGAAAACGAAGCAGTTATCAACGGAAAGAAAGCCTTTATCGACGGAAAAAATAATCTATCGACGAAAAGCATGCCTTTATCGACTGTGCGGTACACCTCAACAAAAACCGATACTTTTCACACACTCTCAAGTTTTTCTCAAATGGTAATCAAAAACTTACTAGCAATAAAAAAGTAGGACGGAAAAACAAATTGTTTTTCCGTCCTACTTTCATTTTAGGGAGTATTATTGCTCCATTTGCCTTGCTAAGAAGCCAGCAGCCGTTTCCACAGCTTTTTGTTCTACTTCACCTAGGGATTTCTCTTTGGACATGATGACCACTGCACCTATTGGGTCTCCGTTTGCAACGATAGGACCGATTGTATAGGAAGCAAGTGTTTCAACATGACCATCGACAATTGCCAATTGCTGTTCATCCGTTTTTAATACAGAATTGCGATCTTCCATGGATTTTTCCACGATTTCACTGATGCTCTTATTCAGGTATTCCTTTTTAGAGCTTCCAGCAACAGCAATAAATGTATCACGATCACAGATTAATACAGGGTGCCCTAAACTGTCATAAAGAGCTTCCGCATATTCTTTGGCGAAATCGCTTAATTCACTAATCGGGGAGTATTTCTTTAAGATGACCTCTCCATCCCGATCCACGAAAATCTCAAGCGGGTCTCCCTCTCGAATACGTAGGGTTCTTCTAATTTCTTTCGGAATTACTACGCGACCTAAGTCATCAATACGACGAACAATACCAGTAGCTTTCATTTGCTTATGTTGCCTCCTTCATCCAATGATAAAAAGAGATGAGTTAAATTGGTGGAATTGATCAAGATGTCCTGCTTTTGAAGAATTCACCATTCGTTGAAATTAGTATCTTACACTCAGGGAGTTATATACATGTTGGAAAAGTTTTTTTCTGTTTGTAAATTCCCCCAGTATTTATATAGACATAATTTGCTATTCTCAAACCTTTTAGGACGCATTTACACTTTCTTTTTTTACTTTTTCTAGTCCTTTTATCATGGATAAAGCTATTTGTAGCCATTCATCGCTTGTTATTTTATTCGTTTGGATGACAATCTTAAGACGCTTTCCTTCCATCCCCAAGCTAACTTTTCTACCGTATTCATTTCCAAGTAAAAATAGCTTATGACCATCAATTTGATTACTTGCCTCTTCTGATATTAGAATAACCAGTTCCTGTTTCATCTGCTTAATAGAATCCACTTTCTCTTTAAGCCCATGGATTTTCATTTCCGAAACTTGGAATAGGTAATGAACCTCTTGCGGATAGTTTCCGAACCGATCCTTCATTTCATCCTGGAGTTCTACCATATCTTCTGGAGTTTCCAGTCCTCTAAACCTTTTGTACATATCGATTTTCTGATTGCTGTCTGGAATATAGGACTCTGGGATATAAGCATCCAGTTCCACATCGATTGTTATTTCATGAGCAGGCTTTGCGTCCTTTGGTCCTTGTCGACTTTCAATAGCTTCTTTTAACATTTGAGAATACATGTCGAACCCAACAGAATCAATGAATCCGTGTTGCTGGGCACCTAAAAGATTTCCTGCCCCCCGAATGGAAAGGTCACGCATCGCAATTTTAAATCCAGAACCAAGCTCTGTGAATTCTTTAATAGACTGCAGACGTTTTTCCGCTACCTCCGTCAATACTTTATCTTTACGATAAGTAAAATAGGAATATGCGACTCGGTTGGAGCGCCCGACACGTCCCCGCAATTGATAAAGCTGGGAAAGTCCCATTCGGTCCGCGTCAAACACAATTAAGGTGTTCACATTAGGGATATCCACGCCAGTTTCAATAATCGTTGTGCTTACAAGGACATCGGCTTCCCCTTCTAAAAATTCAATCATCACAGATTCCAATTCATTTTCGGTCATTTTCCCATGTGCATAAGTGACACGTGCATCTGGTACTAGCATGGAAATTTCATCCGCTTTCCGTTCAATATCTTCCACTCTATTATAAAGAAAGTAAATTTGACCACCACGAGCTAATTCGCGTTCTATCGCTTCTTTAACTAGGTTACCGTTGTACTCCATCACATACGTCTGAACAGGGAACCTGTTTTCCGGAGGGGTTTCAATTACGGAAAGATCACGCACACCGAGCATGGACATATGGAGCGTTCGTGGAATCGGAGTTGCTGTTAAGGTCAACACGTCAATATTCGCTTTTAGCTGTTTAATTTTTTCTTTATGTGTAACACCAAAGCGCTGTTCTTCATCAATGATTAACAGTCCGAGATCTTTGTATTTTATATCCTTCGACAATATCCGGTGTGTCCCAATAACAATATCCACTGTGCCATTTCCAAGTCCTTTAATTGTTTCTGTCTGTTGCTTTCTTGATCGGAAGCGACTCATCAAGCCAATGTTTATCGGATAATCCTGAAATCTCTCTCGAATTGTTTCGTAATGCTGCTGTGCCAATATCGTGGTAGGAACTAAAATAGCTACTTGTTTGCCGTCCGTTATTGCCTTGAAGGCAGCACGAATAGCCACTTCTGTTTTGCCGTAACCCACATCACCACAAAGGAGACGATCCATTGGTCTCATACGTTCCATGTCCTTTTTAATTTCATGGATGGAGCGCAGCTGGTCTTCTGTTTCTTGATATGGGAACGTAGCATCAAATTCTCTCTGCATCTCTCCATCAGGGGAAAAGGCATGACCAACACTAGCCTCTCTTTCTGCATATAGCTTGATGAGGTCGTCTGCTATATCTTGAACAGAGGATTCTACCTTCGTTTTTACCTTTTTCCAATCCGTTCCACCAAGCTTATACACTTTTGGTTCTTTACCTTCAGAACCAACATATTTTTGTACCTGATCGATTTGTTCAACTGGAACATAAAGCTTATCAGAGCCTTGGTACTTAATATGAATATAATCTTTATGAAGTCCATTTATATCAAGCGTTTCAATCCCTAGGTATTTCCCGATCCCGTGATTAATGTGCACTACATAATCGCCGACATTTAATTCCGTATAATTCTTGATTCTCTCAGCATTAGTTAACTTTTGTCTGCTCTTTGGTTTTTTCGTTTTCTTTTTAAAAAGTTCTTCTTCTGTAATTACAGCTAGTTTTTGCATAGGAAATTCAAAACCAGAATGAAGATCTCCTTCCACTATCTGTACTTCCCCATGGACAAATGCCGAACCTCTTGAGAGCTTTCGGATGTCCATATCATAATCTGCAAAAACAGCCTCTAATTTGTTCATCCGCTCCTGATCAGATGCTAGTACCACTACAGCATAATTAGCTTTTCTCCACCGCTCGATTTCCGATTTTAATAGATGCATCTGCCCATGGAAATGCTGCATGCTTTTAGAGGACATACTTATTAAATTTTCGGGATGTGTATGTGGAACCGCCCTTAAAAATAAGGATAAATATAAAAATGGATGCTCACTACTATGAATCACCTGTGCAAAGGAATGGGAAAATGATAAATCTTGCACCGCTTTCCCTTCTTCCAGCAATTCAATTAGCCATTCTGCTTCCTCTTTATCCAAGCCTTCCGCCGTTTCGTGAATCCGACTAATTTCATCCAGTACCACAAGACCGCCTTCAGGAAGGTAATCTAGTAAGCTAGCACGGGTATGATAGATTAAGGAAAGATATTTGTATATTTCCGAAAACACTTGTCCATTGCTCAACTGTTCCAGCTCATACGGTATGTTTTCCGTCAGTAGTTGTCTAACGTTCTCATTCTTTACCTTCTTTAACGTTTTAGCCAGTTCTTGTTCCAAGACTTCCCGGCCATCTGCCATTTCCTGTTTTGTTAGTAGTATTTCCGTCGCAGGGCCAATCGTCACCTGCTTCAAACTTTCCTGGGAGCGTTGATCATCCACTGTAAAATATCGAATCGATTCCACTTCATCGTCAAACAGTTCGATACGGACGGCATACTCCTCTGTAATTGGATAAATATCAATGATTCCCCCTCTGATACTAAAATCTCCTGGGGTAGCAACCATACCGGTACGCTGATAGCCTAATGAAACTAGACGATCCGCAAGGTTATCCAATTCTATAGTTTTATTAACCTCTACCTTTATAAGGGCATGCTTCCATTTATTTTTAACAGGAAGGATTCGCTTTAATCCTGCAATAGGAGCAATAACGATCCCATTACGTTTGGCAGTCCAGTGGTTTAATGCTTCAATTCGCTGCGCTTTTAATTCTGGGCTTGCGATCCCGATTTCTGCCGCAAGCACATCGTTAACAGGGTACAGGAATAATTCATTCTCCGGAAGAAAGCCAGCTAAATCATCGTAAACCTTCTGTGCATGATACAAATTATGTGTAATTAATAAAATTGGCTTTTCTCGTTCCTGGTATAGAGATGCTATAAGCATGGATCTCGCAGAATTAGAAATACCTGAAACTAACTGCTCTTTCATCCCTTCCTGCAAACCTTCTAAAATGGATTGAAAATCATCATTTTCGGTAAAATATGGGGTAAAACCTTTCATTTCGGAATCCCTCCTCTCTCCATTACTGTTTCTTTTCTATACACAAAAAGGCCTTGGTATTCAACCAAAGCTAAGCTATTGAATAAATCTCTCTTCCTCATGCCAGTCTGGGTTTCGCTCCAACGCCTCCTGACAATCCTCACAAATCGTTTTAACATGTACATCACCATTTTGTTGGTAGTTAATCATTTCTTGTCGTTCCGTATCGGTTAATTGGTGAAATCCTAACTGTTCTGTATACACGGATTGGGAATCAATTGAACCCACCTTGTAACCACAATGCCTACAATGATAGTGAATAGCCATCGGTTTGCCCCCCTTGCTTTTACCAATAGTATGAACAAAGGGAAAAATTGTTATACAAAACCGGGCATTCACCAGCTCTAACCAGACATTCTATTGTATTAACGATTAAAGCTATTCATGACTTGCAAAAAGTCTGTAGACAAGCTTTCTTCACATGCGTCGGCAGCTTTTTTTATACTATCATCAATTGCAGGTCGTTCTTCCGTATGAAATTTACCAAGTACATAGTCAGATATGGAAGGACCGTTTTTAGGTCTGTCTATCCCCATTCTTATTCGATTGAAGTTTTGTGTCTGCAAATGTTGAATGAGGGACTTAATGCCATTGTGCCCACCTGCGCTACCCTTTTGGCGCAATCTAAGCTTTCCTGCCGGTAAATCAAGGTCATCATAAATTACGACAAGATCCTCTACATCCAGCTTATAAAAGTCCAATAATGGACGAACACATTCTCCGGACAGATTCATATATGTAAGCGGCTTTACTAATAATACCTTTTCTCCATTTACCATTCCTTGACCAAATATCCCTTTAAACTTGGATTGCGTCAGCGGAATACTCCATTTATCTGCCAATTCATCTATCACCATAAAGCCAATATTATGACGTGTTTCTTCGTATTGGCGTCCTGGGTTTCCCAAGCCAACAAAAACTTTCATTTGTTCTCCTCCTGCTACCTCTTCCTCTTTCCTTAACAAGGAACGTAAAAATTTCATCATAGATAGGATGCCTCCTATTGGTCCTGTTCATTAGTCAAATATTAATCGATTCACACGGACTTTCTTTCATTCTACTTGAAATAGAGGCAAAAAGGAAAGGAGAAGGATTCCAGAAAGGAAAGGAGAAATACTGTGGTTTGTACAAATCTCTAATAAGTGTGTAGAGACCAGGAAAACATTACTAAAAAGAAATATGGATTAAATGAGGCTGGTCGTTAAGTCCTTTCTTAACCCACAAAAAGAAAGACGCAACCTTTTGGTTACGCCTCCTCTGTGTTGTCTTTATTTTCTTCGCGACCATCGACAAGCTCAGGCTCACTTGGTTCCTGTACTTCTCCACTATCGACTACTTCTTCCACACGTGGTGGTAAGATAGAGACTAACACTTCTTCTTCCTCATGATTGAAAGTGTATTTACCGGAGTTATTCAAGTCACCTATCGTGATGGTATCATTCACGTTTAATTCAGAAACGTCCACTTCTATGGCGTCTGGAACATCATTTGGTAGAACCTTAATGGAAACCGCATGAAGTACTTGTTGGAGCACTCCACCATCTTTTACTCCCGCAGCATTTCCAGTAACATTTACATTCACATCAACATCAATTTCAGATTTGAAATTAACGACATGGAAATCCAAATGGATGAACTCTTCACTCTTCAATGGATCTATTTGATAATCATATAACATTACTTTCCGTTTATCTGAACCTATTTCCAATGAGATAATCCCATTTCTGCCAGTTTCACGAATAGTTTTAATAAAATCTTTGCTA
Source organism: Sutcliffiella rhizosphaerae (assembly GCF_917563925.1). GTDB lineage: Bacteria > Bacillota > Bacilli > Bacillales > Bacillaceae_I > Sutcliffiella_A > Sutcliffiella_A rhizosphaerae. The sequence goes on along the minus strand of NZ_CAKJTJ010000034.1, from coordinate 23,386 downwards.
TTTACAGCGATGGATTTATTTTCCGTATTGTTCCCATATACAACCGCTGGAATTAATCCTTCCTGGCGGATTTTGGTTCTTGAAGATCTTTTGAAATCTGTACGTTCATTTGCATGTAATACTGTCATTCGAATCACCTTCCCGGAAAAATAAAATACTTGTCTTCTTTTTATTTCCCTAATTTATAGAAGGTTAAACATTTTTTATAGATTAATCGAATAAAGTACTAACAGATTTCTCTTCATGAACACGAACAATTGCTTCTGCAATAAGTTCTGCCACAGATAGTTCCGTAATTTTTTCGATCTTCTTCTCTTCAGGTAAAGAAATCGTGTTCGTCACGACAAGTTCTTTAATCTTAGAGTTTTGAATCCGTTCAATAGCAGGTCCTGAAAGAACCGGGTGCGTACAGCATGCATACACTTCTTTCGCTCCATTTTCGATCAATGCGTTCGCCGCTAACGTAATCGTACCAGCAGTATCAATCATGTCATCAATTAAGATAGCCGTTCTTCCTTCGATTTGACCAACAATATTCATCACTTCTGCAACATTCGGACGCGGACGGCGTTTGTCAATAATCGCAATTGGCGCTTTAAGACGATCCGCCAGTTTTCTTGCACGTGTAACCCCACCATGATCAGGTGAAACGACTACAATATCATGTAGTTCTTTGCTATCAAAATACTCCGCTAAAATTGGAACACCCATCAAATGGTCGATGAGAATATCAAAGAATCCTTGAATTTGAGGGGCATGCAAGTCAAGTGTAATAACACGATGTGCCCCAGCCGTTTCAAGCAGGTTAGCTACTAACTTTGCTGTAATTGGCTCACGCGCACGCGCTTTACGATCCTGTCTTCCGTATCCGTAGTAAGGCATAACAATGTTGATTGTTTTGGCAGAAGCGCGCTTCAGCGCATCTATCATAATAAGCGTTTCCATAATGTGTTCGTTTACAGGCGCACTTGTAGACTGGATAACGAATACATCACATCCGCGGATACTTTCCTCGATATTGATTTGAACCTCTCCATCACTAAAGCGTGACACAGAACATTTCCCAATTGGAACTCCAACATGTTTGGCAATTTCTTCTGCTAAGGCAGTATTGGAATTTAACGTAAAGACTTTTAAATTAGAATCGGCATACTTATTTGACATGGTAGATAGAATCCTCCGCTAGATTTATTTATTGTGAAGCTTTTCTACGTAGTTTTCCTTATTCACTTGACGGGCACGGGCAATGGAAAGCGCTTCCCCTGGCACATCCTCTGTAATGGTGGAACCTGCTGCAACATAGGCATTCTTCCCAATGGTAACCGGTGCTACCAAATTAGAATTACAACCTACAAATACTCCATCTTCAATCTTCGTTAAATATTTCTTTTTTCCATCATAGTTAACCGTAATGGAGCCGCACCCCAAGTTAACATCTGATCCAACTTCTGCATCCCCAATATAGCTAAGGTGTGAAGCTTTACTACCTTTTCCAAAGCTCGCTTTTTTCACTTCGACAAAGTTACCAAGCTTTACTTCATCACCAATTTGGGAAGCTGGGCGAACATGAGCAAACGGACCTATTGCCACATCATTTCCGATTTGGCTATCATGTGCGACTGAATGGCGGATGGACGTGTTATCCCCAACCTGACAATCCTTAATTTCCGAATTAGGTCCTATCACACAATCCTCACCAATTTTTGTAGCACCAAGAATTACTGTTCCAGGCTGGATCACTGTATCTCTACCTATTACAGCATCTGCAGAGATATACGTATTGTTGGGATCAATTATAGTGACCCCATTAATCATATGCTTTTTGTTAATGCGTTTTTTCATCGTCATCTCTGCCTGTGAGAGAGCAACTTTATCATTAACACCCAGTGTCTCATCAAAATCCAAGGTTTGATAAGCAGAAACAATATCGCCTTTTTCTTTCATTATTTCAACCACGTCTGGCAGGTAATACTCACCTTGAACGTTATCATTGGATACATTGCTTAATGCAGAGAATAGTGCCTCATTATCAAAACAATAGGTACCTGTATTAATCTCTGTCACTTTTCGTTCTGCTTCTGTTGCATCTTTGTGCTCCACAATTTTCCCAACATGTCCTTCATTGTTGCGGATAATTCTTCCGTAACCAGTAGGATCCTCTGCATATGCAGTTAGGATTGTTGCTTTTGCTCCTGTGTTTTCATGTACGCTCAGAAGTTCTTGCATCGTTTCAGGTGTAATAAGTGGTGTGTCTCCACAAATAACTAAAGTCACACCTTTTTTCCCTTGTAGCATTGGAGCTGCTTGCATGACTGCGTGAGCTGTTCCGAGCTGTTCCTCTTGCAAAGCATACTCACTTTTGCTTCCTAAGTGACTTTTAACTGTTTCTGCCCCATGACCGACAACGGTGACAATCTGTTCAAAATTCAGTGCAGAAACGTGATCAACCACATGTTGTACCATCGGCTTCCCACAAACAGGGTGTAACACTTTATATAACTTTGATTTCATTCGCGTCCCTTGTCCAGCTGCTAAAATCACGGCATAACGATTTATCATAATCGGCCTCCATTTTCACCTAATTATCCATTACGAATATATCTCAAAATGAAGACCATTTCAAGAAAGGAAACGAAAGTACAATATTTTGACAAAAAAGTTTACAGAAGTAAATAGTTATGGAGGGTGTTTTTTGAAAAAAATGTAGGGTAATTGCATAGGAATAACACAGTTTACAAGTAGCGGCGACGAAAGACATGAGAGGTGGCTCCTTTTGCAGCTATTTCCTGTTGAGGTAGGTAATTTTCATAGGTATTTCGCTTCAACTTTGAACAAAATGGGCCTCAAGTAACAGTTGTGCACCATTTTATTAGTTAAACGGGGCAGATATCGGTGATCATTCGATTTTATCGACGAATAGCTATTAGTTATTTGCCGGTTATTTGATTTTATCGACGAACACCTCGGAGTTATCGACGGTTATTTGATTTTATCGACAAACACCTCGTAGTTATCGACGGTCATTTGATTTTATCGACGAACACCTCGGAGTTATCGACGGTTATTTCGAACTTATCGACGAACACCTCGGAGTTATCGACGGTTATTCGATTTTATCGACGAACACCTAATAGTTATCGACGGTTACCAGAACTTATCGACGAACACCTAATAGTTATCGACGGTTACCAGAACTTATCGACGAACACCTAGCAGATACCGTCGGGTCCAACAACCACCAACCAATTGTTGACCTCCATCTCTTACTTTCCGGAGTTCAGCGCACATAAAAAAACAGACTGCTAACAGCCTGTTCTTATCGATTAAGAAGCACCTGCTTCTTCGTATTCTACTTCTAATTCTCCTAAGCGGTGATATTCTGATAAAACCGCATCTTGGATCTTTCCACGAGTACCCGAGTTGATTGGATGTGCGATATCGCGGAATTCCCCATCTGGCGTACGTTTACTTGGCATCGCGACGAATAAGCCATTATTCCCATCAATCACACGGATGTCATGAACAACGAATTCATGGTCCAACGTAATGGATGCGATAGCTCTCATGCGACCATCGGTATTTACGCGGCGTAATCTAACGTCAGTTACTTCCATTCTGTTCACCACCTTCTTGTCCCAATAAAAAACTTAGTATTATAAATTCTCTAAATTTTCTTGAATTCCTTCTTGGTTTCAAAAAATTTTTTGAAAATTTTGGACAAAATGGTGAAAAAAGAATAGATTCTATTTTACTAGTGCAATTACTTCGATTTCAACAAGGACATCCTTCGGTAGACGAGCTACTTCTACACAAGATCGCGCAGGTTTGTGGGTATGAAAATACTCTCCATATACCTCATTGATTTCCCCGAACTGGTTCATGTCTTTAATGAATACAATGGCCTTTACAACGGTTTCTAAGGAGGCACCAGCTTCTTCTAAGACAGCTTGAAGGTTTTTAAACACTTGATGTGTTTGTGCCTTAACGTCTCCCTCCAACAATTCCCCATTGGAAAGCAAAGGGATCTGACCAGAACTATAGAACAAATTGTTAACCACTATTCCCTGTGAGTAGGGTCCTATGGCTTTTGGAGCAGCTTCTGTATGAACAACTTTCATTTTCCACACATCCTTATTAGAAGTTGGTATTATTTTTTATGTGCTGAAGGTAGTTACCTTTTTGAACTTCGATGTATTTATCTCTTTCATTTACCTTATCTAGCTTAACTAGAGACACATAATCATGAATGAGACGTTCTTCCATGTTTTCATTTTCTGATTCCACAAGTATACCGATTCCAGCAACATTAGCTTGAAATTCAGCAAGTAGATTCATCATTCCATTAACCGTTCCGCCAGCTTTCATGAAATCATCGATGATTAATACATTGGAACCTGTTTCTAAGCTGCGTTTAGCAAGTACCATTGTTTGGATACGTTTAGAAGAACCAGAAACATAATTAATACTAACTGTAGACCCTTCCGTTACTCTGCTGTCCCGCCTTACAATCACAACCGGAACATTTAAATAATTCGCTACTGCATGTGCAAGGGGAATGCCCTTTGTGGCCATGGTCATCACAATGTCCACTTTTTTATGATTAAATGCAGTTGCAAACATTTTTCCGACTTTGTTTAATAATTTGGGATGGCCAAGTATGTCGGTCATATAAAGATAGCCTCCAGGGAGTAATCGCTCTGGCTTGGCAATTATCTCACAAAGCTCGTCCAAATATGTAGATGCTTCTTCACGACTGACATAAGGAATATATCTAACTCCACCAGCAGCTCCAGGAACAGTCACAAGCGTTCCAATTCCTTGTTGCTCAAAGGTTTGTTTAATAATACCCAAATCCTCACTGATGGATGACTTTGCGGACCCGTAACGGTCGGCAAAGAAGGAAAGCGGGACTAACCCTTGTGGATGCTGCAGCAAATAATGTGTCATGTCCACAAGACGTCCACTCCGACGTAATTTCATGTTCAATCCTCCTAAAACCCGAATGTTTTAATGTAAATATAACATTAATATCCGGATTCAATCAAGGGTGTTGCGTTCTCCGAGTATTCTAACAGCAAACACTTGGTCACAAAAGCCGCGAAGTCCATTGTAAATTCGATGCATCCGGGAGTCATATTGCACAATTCCAAATACAGTTGGCCCGCTGCCACTCATCAAAACTGCATCTGCCCCAAACCGCTTCATCTGGTCTTTAATATGGGATACTTCTGGATATAACTTCAATGTAACGGATTCTAATACATTCCCGACAAGCCCAATCATTTTCTCGTAACTATTATCGTGAATGGCCGCTAGCATCCCTTCCACATCTGGATGCTTCACGTTCTCCAAGTTAAGGTTGTTATAAACTTCTGCAGTAGACACTCCAATTGTCGGTTTAGCTAGGACGACCCAACAATGTGGAGGAGCTGGGATATGTTCTACTATCTCCCCTCTGCCTGTAGCAAGAGCTGTTCCACCATATACGCAAAATGATACGTCGGAACCAATCTCCGCTCCGATTTCGGCAAGTTCATCCAGTGAAAGACCCAACTGCCACAATTTATTTAAACCACGTAGCGTAGCTGCTGCGTCACTGCTTCCGCCTGCTAGACCTGCTGCAACGGGAATCATTTTTGTAATGGCAATAGAAACCCCTTTGTTCAAGCCGTACCTTTCCTTCAAGAGAGAAGCAGCTTGATACGCTAAATTCCGACTATCGTCTGGCACATAGCGATTATGGGAAATAATGCGGATTTGCCCATCTCTCCTTTCCGATAATTCTATGCGGTCGGCAAGGTCAATCGTCGTCATAATCATCTTCACTTCATGGTAACCATCCGGACGCTTGTGAAGCACATCCAACGACAGATTTATCTTTGCCGGCGCTTTTTCTAACAGTCTCACTTTCTTCACCTACTTTATTCGTCTCCAATTATCTTTGTATTGTACCATATTAGCGGAAATAAATATCTCCATGCTTTGGAAAATTTATTTACCTTAAGTCGCAGTATCTTTACATTACCTTCCACAACTGCCCTGTCTATTCGCGTGTAAGGCTATGGATTGTTTTTGTCTCTTTTACCAAGTTCAACTTCTGAACTTGTAAATAGCAAAAAACCGAAGTGATTGTCCACTTCGGTTTAGGGATACTTATTTGTTTTGCTGCCCAAGTTGTCGCTCTGCCAGTTCGATTGCACGTTTGACCATATTACCAGCATCCTTCGCTTTTATGCCGCCCCAACCTTCGTTTTGGACAACATCATAAAAACCAAGCTCTTTGGCCAATTCTTCTTTAAGCTGATGAGACATGATGCTTCGTCGTCTGCCCATGAAGTAGCGCCCCCTTTATATGAAATATAGCGACATTCATAGTATTGGGAGAGTCATTCCTTTTTATTAGCGGTTATTAATGTATTTTATATAGGCTGTTACGTCTGCTTTCTTTACTTTAAAACAAAACAGTCTTTATGTAAAAAGGAATTAAACAAAACAAAAAGCAGCAAACAAGTTTGTCTACTGCCCACTTATGGCCATTTTACCTTCTTCAAAAAATGTAAGTTGTACCGTCTCTGTGAGGACATCTGCATAGCTGTAGGATACACGTTCAAAAGCATTTTCGTCTTGATCTAGTTCTATCACAAATACTGATGGATAAGTTTCCGCTAATGTTCCGATGCGTTCAATCGTCTTTCTACGACCACCGTTTGCACGAAGTGTTAACTTTTTACCTAAATTAGAATCTAAAGTTCTTTTGATATCTACTAACGTTTTTCCCATATCACTCCACCTCACTATACTATCGTTACTATAGCATATTTTTCAAAAAAAATCAAATAAAACTTAAAATTATAACAACCAGAAATGTGTACTGTCAATATATTTCCTTCAACAATTATCTTCATATGTCTACATTTACTATGCACATTTAGTACAAAAGTTATGTATATTATTTTATTTTTGCGGAAAACCCTTATCTCACGCAGAGTTTTGGCCGTTACATTTTTTGTTAAATTTTTGCATAAACCCGTAAAAAGTCGACTTTTGAAGTTTCTTTCCATCAAAAAAACCCTTAACATCTTCTGTTAAGAGCTTTCTTCTTCTTCCTCTGTATACGATGTGCGGAGTGGCATTCCTGTTCGTAGCACACCTCTTGTTTCTACACCACCTAACCCTTTTTCCCCGGTTAAGGTGTTTCGTAAGAGATCCCATACATTAACTCTTTCCATAAATGGGGTAAAGCAAATTCTGCCAACAATGTAGACTGGATCAAGTGCATGTATATTCACTCTAGAAGGAGAGCTAGCAAAATTAGCTCCTGCCTGTATCAAAGATTCAAAATGGGATTGGCATGCTCCTGCAAAGATGACCAATTGATCTAAATTAGGTTGGATCCTGCGCGCTTCTTTCACCGTCTGAACAAAATGCCAAGAGTGGCGGTAGGCTTTGATGTCAGAAATTTTCCCTTTGCTTTTTGAATAAGCATCATGACCTGTAATCACAAGAATATCAGGACGGTACTTTTCCATCAGGTCAGCAATTTTTAAAGGCATTTCCTTTTCATTAGCGTGTACGCCATAAACAGGAACTCCAATTCGCTCGTATAGTTCGAGACATTTTTTTAAGTAAAGGGGGTCACCATCCAAATGCAAAACTTTTCCTGGCACTTGAAAAAAGTTTTGTTCCGTACTGTAACCGCTTGTGGCATCATATTCATTTTTTTCTCTAATTAGCTCATAGTCCTGTTGCAGCAACTGCAGGGACCTGTTTACCTTTGATTGAGCTTTTTGCTTTCTGCTCATCTTTTCCTTATCGTCTACAAGCTTCAGATCATGAAATAGAGCATCAGCCATCAAACGAACATCTTCCCCGTATAGTAACACCACTCGTTGTTTAAACTCATTTTCATATATATCCATGACACGAAACAATAAATCGTGATTATACGAGTTTCGTGTCACGATGTCTCCAATTTTTATTTTCATCTTTTTCCCTCCAAATGGGAGAAGGCATTTACCCCAACGGTCTATCTAACCTAGAGTATGCAGATGATTGGAGGTGTGTGAGCAACTTTAAACAGCCTGAGCAGGTTCGCTCTTTTACTTTACAAAGCTAGGGAGCAATTCATCACTTAACACGCCAAATTCTTCAATGGAGAGTGTTTCTCCCCGCCTTTTGGGGTCAATAGAGGCTTTTGCTAGTGCTTCTTCTACCACTTGCTTCTTTTCCTTACCAGCATGTAGATTGCTTGTCAGGTTATTCAATATCGTTTTCCTTCTTTGGCCAAAGCTTGCTCGTACAACCTCAAAAAAGAATGCTTCATCTTTAACCGCAACGGCAGGTGTGTCTCTAACCTTCAATCGTATGACGGCTGAATCAACATTAGGTTGAGGAACGAAGACCGTCTTCGGTACAATCATCACTGTCTCAGCCTTCGTGTAGTACTGTACAGCAATGGATAGGGAACCATATTCTTTCGTGCTTGGTTTCGCTGCCATCCGTTCAGCTACTTCTTTTTGTAGCATCACCGTTATACTGGATAGCGGCAAACCGTCCTGCAATAACTTCATAATAATCGGAGTGGTGACATAGTAAGGAAGATTGGCTACAACGCGCACTTCCTCAAATTCTTTTATTTCATCCCCGATTAGAGAAAGCACATCAGCTTTCAATATATCCTTATGTATAACTTTTACATTTTGATAGGGAGAAAGGGTTTCTTCTAAAATGGGTAATAAACGTTGGTCAATTTCAAAAGCAAATACTTTCCCTGCCCTTTTAGCTATCTGTTCCGTTAACGCCCCTATCCCAGGTCCTATTTCAATGGCTGCCGTTTTTTCTGTGATTTCCCCATATTCCACAATATTCCGGAGTATGTTCGTATCAATTAAAAAGTTTTGCCCCAAACTCTTTTTGAAAGAGAAGCCATACTTATCCAGTATTTCCTTTGTCCTTTTTGGTGTAGCTATATCTTTATGCATTTATTGCTCCTCCTGATCTATTTTAGCAATCGCTTCCTGCAATTGGATGGGAGTTATATGAAACATTTGCAGCCTTTTCTGCAGTTGCTTCCCGTTTGTATAGCCTATATTTAACTCTATTCCTAAGCGCTCTCTTCTTTTTTTGGCAGTCGGTCCTGCCACCAATCCGTAATTCAATAGAATTTCAACTGGTATTTCTTCGGTATTCTGTTCATATTCCTGATGCAATCCTTGAAGCGCTTCCCGAATATCGGTCGTTGTGGCATGTTCCACGCCGATTCCTTTTCCATTTTTACCACGGGCTTTATCTTTAGGCAAAAAAGCATGCTTACACCCAGGGATTGCCTGTTGGATGGTGTGGCGTATTTTTTCTCCCGGATAGTCCGGATCAGTAAAAACAATGACGCCTCTCGTATCGTATGCATGTTTAATTCTCCTTAAAATCTCCTCATTAATGGCAGAACCACCCGTTTCAATGGTATCTGCATCTACCGCACGGCGAATGGCCACAGTATCGTCTTTTCCTTCCACAACTATTATTTCTTTAATTTTCATTTTTTCCTCCAAAAAGGTGCAACTTTTCTTTTATGTCTAACGTCTAAGTAATTGAAATGTTTATTTTCTTTATTTTGTACTTCAGTAGTATGTATTCTACTTTATTTTGCCTTTTTTGACCAACTTCTATTATTGGGCTCTTTGTTAAAAGAGTTGTTGGTATGAACCCATAAGAACCAGCAGCCCTCCTCCCCTCTGTAACAACAAAAAGCAGAGGTGTGAATACCTCTGCTTGAAAATGATTCATTTATCGTCTATCTAGTCGAGAATTTTAATCTTAACTTTCTTTCTGCCCCATTTGTATGCAGTATCTTTATCTTCAAAAAACACATCAATTTTATGGCCTTTAATCGCACCGCCTGTATCTCCGGCGACAGCGTATCCGTATCCTTCCACATAGACTTTAGTTCCTAATGGAATGACATTTGGATCTACCGCGATCACTTTTACACCAGGGTTTGTACGCAAATTAATTCCTGTGCTTGTAACACCACTACACCCATTGCAATACGCCGTATAGGCAGTGGAATCCACATAGAATTCTTCGGAACTTGATTCTGTGCTCCGCGCTACCACCTGTTGTGGTTTTGGTTGCGGTGGGGCCTTAGTACCAACAGCAACAATGCGGTCCATAGATTCTTTAACAGTCTCTGTTTTTACTAATTCACGGGATACTTCCTCACCATTTTCCAAAATCACTTCATAGTGATTGGCAACGGTTCCTTCTTCCCCTTGCTGGACAATTTCTTCTTTTCCTTTATCAAGGGAGCTGTCATTTTTTGTGACAACTGCAAAATCAATAGGTTCTTCCACTACATCGGTGACCTTTTCAACTCTAGTTATTTTTAGTACAGAATCTTTTGCTACCAATTCTTCTAGACTAGGCTCTACTCGGTCAAGATCATTCACTGCGATTTCGTGCTGTTCTAAAAAGTCAGCGACCGTAGTCGAAGTAGACCAAACTTTCTTTTCTTCCCCACCATCATTCAAGGTGAACTGGAATGCTTTATTAATGGCAATTACCAGATCATTTTCAATGTTGGTGTCCAGGCTTTGACTTATCTTGTCATGTTCTTGTAAATCTATATTGCTCTCGTTTAGTAGTTGTTTTACTGTCTCTGCTGTTGTGAAGACCTTTTGCTCTTTATCATCGATGACAAGAGTTACCTCTTTTGCAGGATTCCAGACAATTTGCATAGAATCGCTAACAACCGTATCCTTAGACGGTTCAAGGTGATCTTCAGGATGAATGGAAATATCAAGTTCTTTTAAGATATCTGCTACGGTTTTCGCGTGAGTACGCAATGATACTTCCTCACCGTCAACATTCACTGTTACAGCAGCTTTTGTGCCATGAAAGACACCGAAGCCAAGTATAGTTGAAAAGACTATGAAACTAGTAATAATAATACTCAATTTCGTCCTTCCCAACGAACCAGAAAACAGTTTTTTCATGCTTTCTAACATGTAAAAAAACGCCTCCTTCTCCTCGAATGGATTATATAGACAGATATGTAACTTGTCAACCCTGACCATCGGCTCGACCGTAATGTCTATTATGCAGAAAATTCTTACAAAAGAAAAGTAAAAACTATCGACACAAATATCCTATGAAGGGAAGGAGTTTGGTAGAACTTATTTGTTTTTTCTCGAATCAGGACAAGTCTGCGTGTTTTTTGACAGATTTCTTGTCAGTTAATGCCGAATAATTTTTTAGCGTTTGCCGTAGTTTTTTCTGCTACCTCTTCCACGGTTATGTCACGCAGTTCCGCGATCTGCTTTGCAACTAAACTAACGTAACTTGGTTCATTTCTTTTGCCACGGTAAGGGTGTGGAGTTAAGTAAGGGCAGTCCGTTTCTATGAGAAGTCTATCCATTGGTATTTCACTAGCAACCTCTTTTGGTTTTTTTGCATTTTTAAAAGTGACTGGACCACCGAATGAAATATAAAAATTCATTTCCATACATTCCTTCGCAACTTCCAGACTCCCTGTAAAACAATGCATAATTCCACCGACTTCTTTTGCATTTTCCTCTTTTAAGATTTGGACCACATCTGCTGTAGCATCACGATTATGGATGATTATCGGAAGCTGTACTTTTTTAGCTAGCTGAATTTGCTTTCGGAATACTTCCTTTTGCACTTTCTTAGGCGATTTATCCCAGTGATAATCAAGGCCCATTTCTCCAATGGCAACAACCTTATCATGAGCAGACAGCTCTTCTAACCATTCCAAGTCTTCTTCTGTAAAATCAATGGCATCTACCGGGTGCCAGCCGACTGCAGCATAAAGAAAATCATATGTTTCCACAAGCTCCATTGCTTTTTTAATGGTTTTTCTATCAAATCCTACCACAACCATATTTTCTATCTTTTCAAGGCGAGCACGTTCAATCACTTCCTCCAGATCTTCCTCATATTGATCGGCATTCAAATGTACATGTGTATCAAATAGCATAGAAACACTCCTAAATTTATTTTCTTAAAATAATATCTGCGAATAATTTATAAATTTCCATTTAAAGAGATTTAATGCGCGAAGCCACATTTCATTAGTTCAAAGGTAGAAGCATTTGATAAAAATAAGAGGTGCAACCCGTTGTTACACGTGGAACACCTCTTTTTCAATATAATTATTGGCTGTTTTACGATTTGTATAAGAAAATCATAAGATTTGTTACTGTCGTACTCGAAATTTTACGGGTGAATAGTTGCAATCTTTAAGAATAGAACCTAATCATTTTACTTTAGCTCCAAGTGGCAATGCTTCATCCACAGATGCTAAAGAGAGCACTCCATCTTTTTGCCCTGCAAGAATCATTCCTTGAGAAAGTTCCCCACGTAGTTTAACAGGTTTTAAGTTGGTCACACAAATTACACGCTTCCCAACAAGCTCTTCTGGCGTATAGAATTTCGCAATGCCAGATACCACTTGACGCTTTTCATAGCCAAGATCCAATTGCAATTTCAAAAGCTTATCTGCTTTTTTCACAGGCTCACAATGCGTCACTTGTGCAACACGCAAGTCGATTTTCATAAAGTCATCAATGGAGATTTCCTCTGACTCCGGTACCACTTCTTCTTTAGGCTCTTCCTTCTCTGTTGGAGTAGATGGTTGCATGACCATTTTAATGTGCTCTACCTCTTCTTTCACGTCTAGTCGAGGGAAGATTGGATCTGCTTTCATTGTTTTCGTTCCAGCTAGAATATTACCGAAGCTCAAAAGACTTTCCCAATCTGTCAAAGTGTCCTCCACACCCAACTGAGCAAATATTTTACCAGGTGTTCTAGTCAGGAATGGCTTTAATAATACCCCAACAAAACGTAGGGATTCAGCTAAATGAGCCATCACAGAAGCAAGCTGGTCTTTCGTTTCTTCACTCTTTGCTAGTACCCAAGGTTGTGTTTCATCAATATATTTATTTGTTCTACTTACAAGCTGCCAAATAGAGGAGAGCGCTACTGAGAACTCCATGTTTTCCATTGCTTCCTCGTACTGATTGACGATAGTTGCAGCCAATGTGCTCAGCTGTTCGTCAAATTCGGTTACTTGTCCTTGATAAACAGGGACTTCCCCTTCAAAATATTTATCAATCATGGCTACCGTTCTATTGAGAAGATTACCTAAATCATTGGCGAGGTCATAATTTACCCTTTCAACAAATCCTTCTGGAGTAAAGACGCCATCTGCACCAAATGGTACTTCTCGTAATAGGTAATAGCGGAGTGCATCTAATCCATAGCGGTCTATTAGCGTAACCGGGTCCACAACATTCCCTTTTGATTTGGACATCTTTCCATCCTTCATCAATAACCATCCATGGGCAAATACCTTTTTAGGAAGTGGAAGATCAAGAGCCATCAACATGATTGGCCAGTAAATAGTATGGAAACGGACAATCTCTTTTCCAACCAGATGAACATCTGCTGGCCAATATTTCATATACTTTTGATCATTGTCAGTACCATAACCAAGTGCCGTTATATAGTTAGAAAGTGCATCAATCCATACATAAATGACATGCTTTGGATCGCCAGGAACTTTAACCCCCCAATCAAAGGAGGTACGGGAAACAGCCAAGTCCTCTAGCCCAGGTTTAATAAAATTGTTAACCATTTCGTTTTTGCGCGATTCCGGTTGAATAAACTCCGGGTTCTCCTCGTAATACTTCAAAAGACGGTCCACATATTTCCCCATTCTGAAGAAATACGATTGCTCTCTTACAAGCTCAACAGGATGCCCGCTGTCAGGACTTTTCCCACCAACCACTTTTCCGTTCTCCATGATCGGATCAACCAGCTGATGTTCACGGTAGTAAGTTTCATCAGGAACAGAATACCAACCTTCGTATTCATCCAAATAGATGTCTCCCTGATCAAGAAGCTGCTGAAAGATTTTTTCCACTACTTCTTTATGACGATTTTCTGTTGTACGGATGAAATCATCATAGGAAATATCTAACTTTTCCCATAAATCTTTAATTCCAGATACGATGTTATCTACATAACTTTGCGCTGTAATACCTTTTTCCTCTGCTTTACGTTGAATCTTTTGTCCATGCTCGTCCGTTCCTGTCAGATACATGACATCATAGCCCTTCAGGCGTTTGTATCTCGCCATTGCATCCCCTGCGACCGTTGTGTAGGCATGTCCTATATGTAATTTATCACTTGGATAATAGATAGGTGTTGTAATGTAAAAAGTTTTTTTATCCGCTACCATCAAAAAATCCCTCCCTATAATCGAAACATATAAACGTTAAAAACTCTCGCCCAATGGACGAGAGCGATGAGCGTGATTAGCTAATTAAGTATATATGAACATCATTACCTTTTCTTCCTTACTATTATACATCCTTTAGACATGTATTGTTAAGGATTGAGCAAAATTTTTTCACCATTTTCTATAAGAATAAAGGCAATTGTATATTTATAACAAAAAGAAAAGGAGAATTTTGTCGAATTATAACTTGAAAATTGTCGAATGATGTATATAATAGAGTTTGTATTCTATTCAAAATAAGTAAGTAAATGTAAATGTAAACCAGTGGCCAACATTGGTAAACCTTTGCTACAAAGCGGTTTGTTACAAATTATCATACAAATTTTATTAGAAATACAAATATTTTCAAATAAATTTCTTGACGAAATTTGTAAAAATTGTTATGATAAAACCACATTAGGTTTGTCGAATAATGGCGAAAATGATAGATTTATAGAATTACAATTATTGAATAATAGAGAGGGGAATTTATTAATGAAATCTACAGGTATTGTACGTAAAGTTGATGAACTAGGACGCGTGGTTATTCCAATCGAGCTTCGTAGAACTTTAGGAATTGCGGAGAAAGATGCATTAGAAATTTATGTAGATGACGAAAAAATCATCTTGAAAAAATACAAGCCTAACATGACTTGTCAAGTAACAGGTGAAGTTTCCGACAACAACCTTACTCTTGCTGAAGGTAAAATCATCCTTAGCCGTGAAGGTGCAGAGAAAATCATCCAAGAAATCCAAAACAACTTGCAAGCAAAATAATGATAGAAGCTCCCAGGAAGTCGAATTAACTGACTTGCTGGGAGCTTTTTTTGATTTAAAGCCTGTAATGTTATACGAAACCGAAATTAAAACTGCTTAATTTTGTTGAACATGATAGGCCTGATAAACATCTCGTTTTGGTAGGTTTCGTTCTTTAGACACTGTCTTTATTGCTTCTTTAGATGAAACATCTTCTGTATCAATGTAGTGTTGTACATGTTCTTCCAAGGAAAGTTTTTGCCACCACATATCCTCTTCTATCAGGAGTTCTTCATTGCTTCCTTCAATAATCAGGCAGCACTCTCCCTTTATTCCCTGTTCTTCATACAGTGCCAACACATCTGAAATCTTCCCTCTTGAAAATTCCTCAAACTTTTTTGTCAGTTCCCTGCTCACAACAATAGATCTGTCACCAAGTACCTCCAGCATCACACTTAATGTATCTTTCAGGCGATGAGGAGATTCGTACAGAATGAAAGTATCTTGCATTTTTTTTAACTTTTCCAGCTCATTCTTTTTCTCTTTTTTATGACGATTTAAAAAGCCATAAAAGTAAAAGGGCTGAGACACTAGACCTGACGCAACTAAAGCGGTGATAGCCGCATTAGCTCCAGGTAATGGTACTACATAAAGCTTTTCTGACAAGGCTTCGGTCACGATTTCATATCCAGGGTCAGAAATGGATGGCATCCCTGCATCACTGACAAGGCCAACATTCTTTCCATCCCTTAAAAGGTCAATAATTTTTCTCCCACTTTGTTCCTTATTATGTTCGTGGTAGCTAATAAGAGGGGTTGTTATATCGAAATAATTACATAATTTTTTCGTTTGCCTCGTATCTTCAGCAGCAATAAAATCCACTTCTTTTAATATCCGTAAGGAACGATATGTAATGTCTTCCAAATTTCCTATTGGTGTCGGCACCAAGTACAATCTTCCTAACGTATAGGTGTCTGAAAAACTATTTTGCTGCCATAGTTCCATGTTATATCCCTCCCTTTCCATACATTTATCTAGCCATTAATCTTTACTCTCTCCAAATAGCATCTTTTTCACCTCTGGAGTATATTCTCCCTGTTCATCATAGACGAGTAGAGGTGGTAAGATAGTTAAATCCCGATTGCCTTGTTTTATTCCTTCTATTAATAAAGTGTTTGCTGGCTTCCCTAATTTTGCATGCACAAATTGAAGACGCTTCGGTTCAATATCGTATTTTCTCATTAAGGTGACGATATCCAACATTCTCCCTGGCCGATGGACAAAAGCGACCTTGCCACCTTGCTTCACAATTTGACTGCTCACCTTTACTACATCCTCTAACGTACAAGCAATCTCGTGACGAGCAAGGGCATAATGAACATTTGCATTAATTTTTTCCCCGTTTTCAGTTAAAGGAAAATATGGTGGGTTGCAGGTGACCACATCAAATTTTTTGTTTTTTAGTAATTTAGGCAAGTCCTTCAAGTCCATTTCCAGAACACGCAATCTGTCCTCAAGCTGATTGTATGAGATACTTCTGCGGGCCATATCAGCAAGCCGCTCCTGAATCTCCACTCCAGTAATGTTCCCTTTTGTTCGTTGACTTAATAATAATGGAATAATTCCGTTTCCTGAACATAAATCCACGATGTTTCCCTTTTGGATGGGCACATATGCAAATTGGGCTAGGAGTACCGCATCTAGGGAAAAAGAAAAAACAGAAGGACTTTGAATAATCCGAAGATCTTCAGCTAGTAAATAATCCAGCCTTTCATCGCCTATAAGTTCAATCATTGTCATAAATCCTTTCCTACCTAGTTCTTTGCTAGCTGTTGGTCTTTTGGTTTTTAGGCTTTAGCATTGGATAATAAGGCGTGAAACATTCGTAAAAACATCCTTCATTATTATATCAAAGCTTTGTGGTGTGTGTGCTTCCAACAAAAATAAAGCCGCCCACTCTTACGAGAGAAGCGACTTACTACTTTTTATTAAGGAAAGAAAGGCAAAACATACAATCTCCTTCTTTTCGGGGACTACCGAAATTCAGGTTACAAATATGAAATCCTTCCTGATACAATCTTGCCAAGTTGTCATAACCCTCACCAATATCGGTTTGTTTGTTTTGTTCCTCTTTTTTACGCTTCGATTTGGTGGAGGAAGGCGGATTGTTCTCTTTTGCCGTCATCTGTTCAAGGCGATTCCGAAGATGACTATTTTCCACCAGCACACTGTTATTTTCTTCTATTATAAGGGCAAGATGCTCTTTTAATTCACCGAGCTGTTTGTATAAATGTCCAATCTGCTCTTCCATGTTGCTGACAGAATCGAAAATTTCTTTCTTGTCCAAGTTTTCCACCTCTTAATCTGTGGCTTGCGTTGATACAGCACCCTCTTGCATCAGTTCATCAAGTGAATATTCAACCACTCGATCATTCCCAGAAAGCTCCACCTGCAGGACACGCTCGAGTAAATTAAGTCCGACTACTCGACCTGCTCCATTTGGTGTTTGAATGACCTCATCCAAATCGGGTAGCTGCTCTTTTGCAGACTCATATTCATCATTCTCATATTTTAGACAACACATAAGTCGCCCACACAACCCAGATATTTTAGAAGGGTTTAACGACAAATTCTGGTCCTTAGCCATCTTAATGGAGACAGGTTCAAAATCACCTAAAAATGTGGAACAGCAAAGCATACGGCCACATGGCCCAATACCACCAAGAAGTTTTGCTTCATCCCTTACACCAATCTGTCTTAGCTCAATCCTCGTACGGAATATCGAAGCAAGGTCTTTGACAAGCTCTCTGAAATCGACTCTTCCGTCAGCGGTAAAATAAAAGATGATTTTATTGCGATCAAAGGTATATTCCACATCGACTAGCTTCATATCTAATCCGTGGTCATTCACTTTTGAAAAACAGACATCAAATGCTTCTGTTGCGGCTTTTTTATTCTCTTCCACAATTAGACGATCTTTTGGATCAGCAATACGGAGCACTTTTTTCAACGGAAGCACGACATCGTTCTCTTCTACCTTTTTCTTACCAAGAACTGCTTTACCAAATTCTACGCCTCGCACCGTTTCGACAATAACATACTCATTGTCAGTTATATCAAGCCCATTTGGGTCAAAATAATATATTTTTCCTGCTTTTTTAAATCGTACTCCCACTACTTCATACAAACTAATATCCCTCCTGCAAGTTTAACGCTAAATGTTCCATGAGAAGGTGCGGATTCACATTAGATGCTAACCGAGACTTACTTTGCAATATATAGGATAAATGCTCGGTTACACGCTGTTGAGTCGTTTGGAGCGCCAACTTCTGAATACGTTCTCTTTCGTCGACAAACACCATCTGTTCCTCTTTCGCTAACTGAGCATAAAGCATATCTTTATAAATATAAAGCATTAAATCTAAACCTATCTCCAATTGCTTTCTCTCGGAAAAGTGTGGCATCCACTTTTCCTGTATTAACAGCAATGATGCTTTAGGACGAGTAAATATCGCTTCATACAATTTTATCACTAAGCTTCTTGCCAGCGCAAACCAATCATCTCGACATAGTTCTACTGCTTCCTCCAAACTATTTGTGAGCGCAGCAGCTGATTTTGCCAATGGAAGTGAAATCCCTTCTGCCACCAGTTTTTCTACGAGACCTTCTGATGTCAATGCACGGAAGGAAAGTGGCTGACATCTAGAAATAATAGTATTTAACATTAGATTAACATTTTCCGTAAGTAAAAATGCAAACGTTTCCTGGTTTGGTTCCTCTAGGAATTTTAATAGACTATTGGCTGCATTTATTGTCATTTTATCTGCATGCTCAATAATATAAATTTTTCGTTTCGATTCTAAACCGGTTTTCGAAAACTCTTCCTGCAAAAATTGTATTTGTTGTTTTTTAATAGAATTCCCATCTGGTTCCACCACATGCACGTCTGGATGGTTCCTGGAATCTATCCGCTTACAATTGGAGCAGGTGAGACATGGGTTAACACCATTACGATTCTTACATAACAAACTTTTAGCAAATAAATAGCTAACCTCTTTCTTGCCTGTCCCTTTCATTCCATCTAATAGATAGGCATGGGCAATCCTGTTTCTCTCCAAGCTATTCATAACAATTCTTGCAACAGTAGGCTGACTTTGTAATGCAGACCAACTAGTAATCAAAGCTATCACTCACTAACTTACATATATAAATTGATGAGCAAACCTTTTATCTCACCAATACTGCTTAATATGTTTATTCTTGATTCCTCTTGGTTCATTACTTGTTCCGTGAGGCTTATCAATTCATCATCGACCTGTTTCACAACATGAAGCGGCCTTGCTTGTCCATCATTTGTCCAATGATTGGTCTGATTTAATTCCATACCAAATTCGACTGCTTCTTCCATAAATCGTTTCACTAATGTTTTATATTTAGCCAAATCCTGAAAAGATCGCGAATTGCCTAGGCGATTTCCTGCTAAATCGATTTCTTTCATTAGTGCTTGTAGCTGCTGGGAGTGCAATTTGCTTGAATGCTTTTGCATGACCGAACCAAATGCTATGCCGGAAGATTGAGTACCTCTTTGGTCCATTCTCCCTTTATCTAAACTTGTACGAATATCGGTGGCTATTTTCATGGCCGACGTCCATCTCCCTAGTACCTCTTTACCTAAGAGTAATTTTTTTACAGGCTGTGTTGGCAAACCTATTTGTGACTATTCTTAAACCACGAGTAGTAAAGTAACGAAAAGAGTCTTGAAAAAAGCAGCTTTTTCAGCCGCTTTTTATGTCAAAATTGATGAAATTGCTCTATTGGAAGTACAAATACAGTTGCTCCACCGACTTCTACCTCAACCGGATAAGGAACATAGGAGTCAGCATTTCCACCCATAGGAGATACAGGTGCCACCAGCTGCTGGCGATGCTGACAATTGTCTTTGATTATATCCATAGCTTTTTGTACACGAATATCTTCCGTACCAATCATGAAGGTTGTATTTCCTGATTTTAAAAACCCACCAGTACTAGCTAGCTTAGTAGCACGGAAATTATTCTCCACTAAGGCATTCATTAAGCGATTGCTATCTTTATCTTGTACAACTGCCATTATCATCTTCATAAAATTGACTCCTCCTTTATTTTACCATTAAATAGGTGTGACTTCATTATTTCAAATCTGGTAAATAATATTTTTACTTAGCTAATACTTTATTAATACCCATTTTCCGATAAAAAAGTTACAATTACGTTCTTTGTTTTTTCATATACAGAGTCAAAATCCTTGGATGCATCAACAACAATAAATCTATCTTTATATTTCTCCCTTACAAGATCATACCCAGCTTTTACTCGGTAGTGAAAATCTAACTCTTCTTGATCCAAACGATTGATTTCACGTTTATTATTCGCTGCAATCCGCTTAAGTCCTGCTTCAGGATCAATATCAAAATAAATAGTCAATGATGGAAGCGTTTTTTCCGTAGCAAATTCATTGATACTAAGCACATCCTCCACACCAATTTCTCTTGCAAAGCCCTGGTATGCAAGGGAACTGTCAATAAAACGGTCACACAGGACTATCTTCTTCTCCTCAAGCGCCGGAATGACTCTTTCCACGAGATGCTGGCGGCGTGCCGCAGCATATAATAATGCCTCTGTCCTCGCATCCATCTCTGTATTATTGCAATCCAGAATAACACTTCTAATTTGCTCGGCTATCGCAATTCCACCAGGTTCGCGTGTCAATATCACCGGATAATTCCTGTACTTTAGCTCCTCTGCCAACTTCTGAATAACAGAGGTCTTACCTGCTCCTTCTGGTCCTTCGAATGTAATAAATAATCCTTTCACAAGCCGTTTACTCCTTTTCTTTCTTATATATATATAAATAATTTGTGTTTACTAAATCATTTCCCTGAAACCTAGCACCTAGACGGTGGAGTTCTTTTATATAGTCCATCGTTTCTTTTGTCACTTTCTCCCCTTTAAGTAAAACAGGGATGCCTGGTGGATAAGGAACAATCGCTTCTGCGGCAACTTTCCCTTCCACTTGATCCAGTGGACATTTCACCACTTGAAATAGTGGCTGCTCCGCAAGAGGAATCTCTAATTGAATGGTTTCTTTTGACGGTGGCGGGAACAATACAGGTATATGCTTGTCAGTTTCTTTCTTCAAATGATATGCAGCTTTTTTTATTGTCTCTATCATATCATGTTTCTTCTCAGAAACTGCTAGTGGCAGCACAATTAACACATTCTGTGAATCAGCTAATTCCACATAAAGCCCCTCTTTTTCCAGAGACTTTTGTAGCGTAAATCCACTAACTCCCTCTGTGGAACGGAGAATCAATTTTAACGGATCCTTTTTTACGCTCTTATCATATGAATCGACAACTTCCACTCCATCTATTCCCTTAATGAGAGACACAAGCTCTTCTATATCTTTTAATAAATTTTCAATCTTGTCTTTTGTAAAAGAAGCAAGATAGAACCTCGCCAAATCCAAAGAGGCCATAATGGGATAGGATGGACTACTTGATTGTAACATTCTCAAATAGTAGGCAACCTTTTCTCTTTTTACCCACTGTCCCTTCAAATGTAAAAATGACCCCATTGTCATCGCAGGCAATGTTTTATGAGCAGAATGGACAACCACATCCGCCCCCAGATCTAAAGCAGATATCGGAAATGGCTCCCCTAAAACAAAATGAGCCCCATGTGCTTCGTCCACTAATACGGGAACTTTAAACTCATGAATGATTTGAATGCTCTTTTCTAACTCCATCGACAGTCCATAATAATTCGGGCTTGTTAGGATAACAGCACTGATATCCCCCATCGTGCATAAGGCTTCCTTTAAATTTTTAATGGAAGGAGAAGTGGCTACACCAACCACTGTATCAAATTCACAAGCCAAAAAAACCGGTTCAGCTCCTGCTAGCTCCACCCCATTTATGATGGACTTATGACAATTTCGCTGTACTAGCACCTTGCTTCCCCGCCGACATGTCGCTAAGATCATCGCCAAATTTCCTACAGTCGATCCATTTACAAGGAAAAAGCTGTGATCCGCACCATATAATGCAGCTGTTAGTTTTTGCGCTTCATCTATTATTCCATCTGGATCATGAAGATCATCCAATCCAGAAATCTCCGTTGCATCTAACTTTAATAATTCCTGAAAATAACCCTTTGCTTGTTCCGGGAAAATGTCTCCATACTTATGGCCAGGTACATGCCCAGACACCGGGAGACCTTCCCAATGGTTTTTTAACCCCTCAAACAATGGAGCTCTATGTTGATTCACTTATTGCACATCCCTCAAACAATTGACTTAGTACTATTATAACGGATAGCGAACCAGACTAATAGTCGACAACAAGGATTACTTTTCAACTATAAAACTTCCTTATATAAAAAACAAAAGCCCTCATAAAAGGACTTTTGTTGTTACGAATAAATCTTTGGAATGATAACCTTCCTAAGCTGTTGTAAATAAAACTTATACATCGGATCTTTTACATCTGTCTGAAGCATTGCCCCTTCACATTCTGTGCATATATACTCGGTGTATAAATGAATCCCTCTTTGTTTCTCTTCTTCACATACAATACATATTTTCCCCGCTGAAGAATGAATGGCTGACTTCAATTTTCCCCACCTCCATCCATTATTCTAACCAAAATAAACTTTTGTATACCAAAATAGCAGATTAACATCCTATCAAACTCCTACATCTATTGTATGTTAAGCCTACTAGTCTGTGTTTGTCTTGGAATGAAAAAAAAGAGCAGTATATAAAAGCGAAAGGCGTCATAACTAACCTCGATAAGCATAAGACGAGACGGGGAGGAAGTTGGGATTGGGTGATATTGTAAGAGAGAGTATCAGTATCATTTCATTAGGAGTACGTTCATTTCAATACTCATATATTGCCATTCCAGGCACTTTTTTGGTGATTCGGACAATTTTATCATTCATTCGGACACAATACTTGTTAATTCGGATAACTGAATATTGCTGCTATCATGCCCATATCTTGTTTATCCCTCTCTGATTCGGACAAATCCAATCATTATTAGGACATACCAACCCATATTTCGGACACAAATGGAAGTATTTCGGACAAACCGTAAATTCCCTTTAGTCTAGCCCACTCATTTTATCAATAACCTATTCTCTTCGCACAAAAAACCAGCGCTATTTCAAAAGCACTGGTTTTTCTCATTTGCCTGGCAACGTCCTACTCTCACAGGGGGACAGCCCCCAACTACCATCGGCGCTGAAGAGCTTAACTTCCGTGTTCGGTATGGGAACGGGTGTGACCTCT
>NZ_CAKJTJ010000033.1 GCF_917563925.1 Sutcliffiella rhizosphaerae | reverse complement strand
TATTATCATTATCTAGAAATATCTTGAGACGTCCAAGCATTATGCAAGTCGCTCAATTAAAAAGAAGGAAGATTTTAGCTCTGCAGAAGGGCTTAAACATATAATACGAGGAGGAAATGTATTGAATTATAATAAATACTTTCAGGTTATTTTATTGGCAGGTTGTTTAATGATCACGGGTTGTGCTGCGAGTGAAATTAGTAGAGTAAATGAGTTGGAGGTTACGGGGAAAACATCACCAACAAAAATAAATGATATCGAAAGTGATGAGGCAGTAACCGAGGTCAATGGTCAAAAGGGTGGGGGAGAAAATTGTCCTGACGCTGAAATCTCTTACATAGATGCGTTAATGTTAAATGATATTAATTACCACAGTGATTACCCTGGGTACGATGCTGAGAAAAATGACATAACGGTAGAAGAGGAAAACGAGATAGGGATAGTTGATTATACATTGTACGGTAGTGCGTGTGCTCACTATAAAATGACAAACGGGGACGCTACATTTTTACCAGAAGGAACTCCTATATACAGTGTCAAAGGGTATCCATCATCGTTTATTGTAGCTGCAGCTGGCAAAATTTATGTAGCAGATATGAATAATAATGCGAATACTGCTGGAGAATTACAACCTTTAAAAGGGCTAGTAAAAGAAATATATTTTGAAAGTGCCGAAGATGGAAGAAAGCTAAACTCTTTCTCACCACAATCCTTGGAGGAGTTTGTCGAGGTGTGGGAAACACTAAAAAAAGAAGAACATGAAGTGCTATATAGAAATAATAGCTTTGAAGGAGAAAGAGTATTTATGCGCTTAATGCTTCATAATGGTGCTTCTTTCCGACTGGTGTATTGGTCAGATACAAACACGTTTAGTAACGGGATAATAGGAAATGAGCGTATCCAAGAAATACTCCTTAATGAACTACAATAGATCATTCCGCTTGGTGTATCTATCTACTAACCCTAAACTTTAAAGTAAGGGGGGACTCAGTTGTCTAAGATTCAACTATATACAAGGTTATTTATCGCTTGTTCCTGCGTTTTTGTCTTTTCAATAATGGTTAACGAACTTATGCCTCAAAAAAGAACGCCAATAGAGTTAAAAGCACTTCCCGGGAATCTTGATTATTTTATATTAGAAGGTTACGTCTATTCAAAAGGATTCAATTCTATTAAAATAGCAGATGAGCCTGTAGGATTAGGAGATAGGTTGGTAGGTAATGTTACTGGCCCGATTATTGTAAGTAAACACAGTGACGCAGAAGATGTGCACATGTTTAAGGGAATAAAAATAAATCAAAAAGTACGTATATATGGTGATAATTTCAGAGAATCATATCCAGCTCAAACTTCCGCTTATTATGTGGAATTAATAGAAGACGACTAGTTATATGTAAAGGACTCCGTGTTGAAAATGTCGGAGTCCTTTTAATTGCTTTGTTTATTCATCGTCCTCTTCTTCCGGTGGCATGATGACAGGGGCAAATTGCCCATTGCCGCCACCTCCATGATAATATTGAGGTACTTTTCCTTGAATAAATAAATCGCCTATTTTCACGGTGTTGGCGACCTTTATTGGTTCGGATATAAAGGGAATGATGACATTAACCTGTAGGCTTACATCTACATACACTTCAAGGTAGGTGTCATTAATGCCTAGTTCTCTGATCTTTGTTCGACACAAATGCGTTCATCAGATTCTTCTACCAATTGATCAGCTGCGTATAAATAATATCAGCGTTCTACAGTCGTATAAGGAAGTTGGTACTCATGCGAAACATCCATGATACCCTGACAACGTTTTACAATTTTGTTGACGAGTACTGCTAATTCCATCCAAAGAACGCCAATATTCCAAGCATACTCATGTCTAAAAAGTCGTCGTGATTGTTCGTGACGTATCGTTTTCCCTTGACAAATCGGACATAGGATTGTTTGTGAATCAACTTTTACTGGAAAAACGTTTGGTCCTTCATTTGGCAATGATATCGTAAAAATAGATGGTAATGGTAAAATCAATTTGATAAACTTGGGATACAAAGCGAAAACTCCTCTCGTGGTTTGTCTCGACAACAATTACGATACGTGAGTTTTCGCTTTTATTATATAGTTAAAATGTCATATTTTTGAATTTTTAGTAAATCAACCCCGGATTTCGGTGATGAACCTATATATAGGTGTTAATCTAGTTATGTTATATACTTTCTAAGATGTGATTCACACTTTTAACATCAAGAATTAGATATATATGTATGTAGTTTCTAAGTCTTTGTAAGCGTTATATATTTTCCAAGTAGAGTGTGAATTATATGTAAGATTTCATTTCAAAGATCTAAACTTAAAAGTGTCCTTTTCAGGTTATATACCGTATAGCTGATAGTTGTAGGGCCAAAATTTAATGAATTTAATTTATTGGGAGGTTAAACGCTTGTACATAGCACATATTCGTCAAAAGGACGACGTTAAGCAAACTGTCAGAGAACATTTATTAGAATGTAAGACTTTATCTGAATCTTATGGTGAACACCTGGGTTTGAAACATTTAGCTGGTCTTGGGGGACTGCTGCATGATGTAGGGAAATATAGTAATAAGTTTTTGTGTTATCTGACGCAGGCTGTGTATGATCCAGAAAATGCCCCCGCGAGAGGGTCTGTTGATCACTCTACTGCAGGTGGGAAACTATTGTTTGAGCGATATCATATCGATGGGAAAAACCCGTATTACCAGCTAGTTGCTGAGGTAGTTGGGAATGCGATTATTTCGCACCATTCTTCCTTGCAAGATTTTTCTAATGACCGGCTTGAGTCGCCTTACCTGAAGCGGGTAGAAGAAAAGGAAGTTTATGAATTTCAGGATATTAAGGAACGTTTTTTTCAAGAGGTTATGTCTGAAGATAAGTTAGACAAGTACGTGGAGATGGCAGCGGGAGAACTTCAAAGTTGTTTATCTGCATGTAAAAAGGAGGATATAGCAAAACAGCTATATTTTTTAACTAGATTCGTATTCAGTGCACTGGTTGATGCGGACCGTACGAATACACGTCAGTTTGAAGACAATTGGAAAGATGACTCCGTGGACAGCATGGCTCTTTTTGAAAGGTATGATGAAAGGCTTGAACGTAAGATTCAGAGTTTGCGGTGTGAGAGCGATGACACGGTTATTAATCAGTTAAGGCAGAAGATGTCTGATAAGTGTGCAGAGGCTGCCGATCTGCCTTCTGATATTTATACACTGTCAATTCCGACAGGCGGAGGGAAAACGTTGGCAAGTCTCAGGTATGCACTGAAGCATGCATTGAAGTTTAAAAAGAAACGAATTATTTATGTGGTGCCCTTTACAACGATTATTGAACAGAATGCAGCAGAAGTTTGCAGTATTCTCGGAGACTGGACTCACATTATTGAGCATCACAGTAATGTCATTGATGCTGATGAGGAAAACGAGTTTACGGAAGGATCCTATACGAATCAGGAGAAAGTAAAGCTTGCGAGGGATAACTGGGATTCTCCTGTGATATTTACGACGATGGTGCAATTTCTTGAGGCATTTTACGGGCATGGAAGCCGTTCAGCTAGAAGGCTACACAATTTATGTGAGGCAGTCGTGATTTTTGATGAGGTGCAGAAAGTTCCAACAAAATCGGTCACATTGTTTAATCAGGCTTTGAACTTTCTGAAGTATACGGGAAAATCAAGTTTGCTGCTTTGTACAGCTACGCAGCCAGCACTTGATTTTGTGGAAGGGCGACTGGAGATTGGTTCAGACCATGAGCTGGTTCCAGACTTACAAAAGGTGGAAGTTGCGTTCAAACGTACGAATATGGTCGATATGACTGGAGAAGGTACTTATGCGACAAATGAATTAGCAGATTTTGCAATGTCACAGCTTGATAAGGAAAACAGTGTGCTTGTTATATTAAATACGAAAAGTGTTGTAAAGAAGCTTTACCTTGAGCTGAAGGAGAGGAATCTACCGGTAGAACTCTATCATTTGAGTACCTCTATGTGTGCATCTCATCGGAAGGATGTTCTTAGAGAGATTCGGGATATGCTTGAAAAAGGAGAACAGCTTATTTGTGTCACGACACAGTTGATCGAAGCGGGTGTGGATGTTGATTTCGGCTGTGTGATTCGTTCGTTGGCAGGGCTGGATTCGATTGCCCAAGCTGCCGGAAGATGCAATCGACATGGTAAGCAGGAAATAAAAAATGTGTATATCATCGATCATGCTGAAGAGGATGTCAGTAAAATGCCAGATGTGGCGCGCGGAAAAGAAATCACGGCCAGACTGCTGAGAGTAATGGAAAAGGATAAAACACTTTTTAAAGGCAATATGCTTTCCAATCAGGCGATGACACGTTACTTTAAAGAGTTTTATACCGTTCAGGAATCGGTATTAATGTACCCTCTTTACTCGTTAGGAACTTCTATTTCGGAGATTTTGTTTTCAACACCTTTTAACCATCCGTTTATCCGTCAAATGAAACATCAGCTTCATAAGCAGTCAAGAACCTTTATGTCCTCAAGTTTCATGTTGGCTTCCATGCATTTTCAGGTAATTGACCGTCATACATACACTGTCCTAGTTCCGTATGACCATGAGGCAAAGGAGATGATCGCTGACTTAAACGGAAAACAGCAGATAGAAGACTTGTCGAGGCTCATGATAAAAGGGCAGCAGTATACGGTCAATGTTCACAAATGGGAGAAAGATCTTTTAGCAAAGCAGGGGATGCTGATTAGTTATTTGGATGGGAGCATTCTTGCAATGGTTGATAATGGATATAGCGCAGAATTCGGGTTGGATGTTAATGGAGAAGGAGTGAATTCAGAAGCCTATTATATTTGATAAGCTTCTGATTCTGTTCCTTATTTTTTACTATATTTTTCAATCCACGCAATAAAAATGCGACAGTTATAGTATAACATATGGATCGGATTTTTTCTTAATTCATATATTAAAAAATAAGTAGATTGACAAAATGGATAGACATGGTTATAGTTTGAATTATCAGAATAAATGGAGGTGACCTATGAGAAATGCTATTGAGTTTGAACTGACAGGAAATTATGCCTTGTTTACAGATCCTCTTACAAAATTAGGAGGAGAAAAGCTCAGTTATCAAATTCCTACGTACGAGGCATTAAAGGGGATTGTAAGCTCCATTTACTGGAAGCCCACTTTAATTATGGTAGTGGACAAAATTCGGATCATGAACCCAATTCAAATGGAATCAAAGGGAATTAGGCCGATTGAGTACGGGGGAGGGAATACTCTGGCAAATTATACGTACCTCAGAGATGTTAGGTACAGAGTGAAAGCGCATTTTGAGTTTAACGAACACCGCCCGGAGTTAGCCTACGACCGAAATGAAAACAAGCATCATAATATCATGAAGAGAGCATTAAAAGCTGGGGGGAGACGTGATATTTTCCTTGGTGCCCGAGAGTGTCAGGGGTATGTTGAACCGTGTGCGTTTGATGAAGGGGAAGGATATTATGACCATTCCGATTTGACGTTTGGCACGATGGTTCATGGCTTTAATTATCCGGATGAAACCGGAAAGGACGAGTTATCTGTCAGATTGTGGACTCCTGTGATGAAGAATGGTGTCATCACCTTTTTCAAACCGGAAGAGTGTAAACTAGTCAGGTATATTAAGCCGATGACCAAAAAAGGTTTTGGAGAATCGTCGATGGAATCGGTTGAGTCCTTATCCAATCGTCTTGGAGGTGAGTAAATGAGCTGGCTTCTGGATCTATATAACACGTATAAGAACAACAGTGTTGAGGTTGGAAAAGTCATCCCCAAATACAATGGGGGTGAGTACACGCTCCTACCTATTGCCCACACCACCCAGACCGCCCATGTAGAAGTAACAGTCGGATCAGACGGACAATTTATAGGAGCAGCGGTCATTGAAAAAGGACTGGGGAACACGCTTATCCCTACCACAGAAAACTCGGCTAGCCGTGCAGGAAAGGCTTCTTTTCCCTATCCCCTTCACGACAAGCTAGCTTATACAGCAGGAGATTATCAGAAATATCTTGGGATTGACAGGACCAAGGAATTTAATGATTATTTGACTCAGCTTAAAGGGTGGGCAGATTCCAAATACAGTCATCCGAAGATAGTCAGTATTTATAATTATGTAAAAAAAGGTACGCTTATTGAAGACCTAATACAGTCAAAAGTGTTACATGTTGATCAGAATCAACAGCTGATCGGAAAATGGGATAGTCGGTATGAAGAGGTACTTGGAGAGAAGCCGGAAATTTTCAAGGTGGTTACTGCCGGACAGGAGGCTACCTTTGTCCGTTTTAATGTATATGATCCTTCCATAGAAGATTTTAAAAAGGTTTGGAATGATCCAGAGGTGTTTAAATCTTATATTGATTATAACCATGACATGCTTGGAGATTACGATTTGTGTTATGTTTCTGGTGAATTTCTTCCTTCCGTTACAAAGCATGCCAATAAGATCCGTAATTCAGGGGACAAAGCGAAATTAATTTCAGCGAATGATAGCAACGGTTTTACATTCAGAGGTCGGTTTGATAAAAGCACTGAAGCGGCAGCAATCAGTTTTGATGTGTCTCAGAAATCACATAACGCATTAAAATGGCTCATTAACAAGCAGGGAATATTCATGGATAATCGGGTGTTTATCTTCTGGCAATATGATGCGAAAGAATTACCGAGTCCGCTTAATGATACGCTCGATCTTGCCGCAATTTTTGGGGAGGAAGAAAAAGCGGATATCGGCTTTACGAACGAAGGATATGCAAGGATGATTCATCAAGCAATGAAAGGCTATCGGAAACATGTGAAGTCCAAATCGAATATCAATGTTTTAGTGCTTGATTCTGCGACGACAGGAAGAATGTCAGTTCAGTATTACCGCAATATGGATCAGGAACGGTACTTTGCCCAAATTGAAAAGTGGCATCTGACCTGTGCATGGCTGCATCGCTACAGAAAGGATAAGGATGGTAGGCCTGTTCAGTTTATGGGGGCTCCTTCATCTAGAGATATTGCGTTAGCAGCATATGGTCCAAGAGTCAGCGACAAAGTGGTGAAAGGACTGATGGAAAGACTTTTGCCGTGTGTACTAGACGGGCGCATTCTTCCGCTTGATATCATTAGGAGTACGATAAACAGAGCCTCCAATCCAGTTTCAATGGAACACTGGGAATGGGAGAAGACACTTGGCATTGCGTGCGCACTCATTTCCCGAAAGAACTGGGAACGCAACAAATTAGCTTACAAGATTGAGGAGGGTATTGATGTGAGAGTACGTGAAGAGGAAGATAGTCGTGATTACTTGTTTGGCAGATTACTGGCTGTAGCAGATGTGTTGGAAAGGTCCGCACTTGGAAAGGACGAAACACGTGCGACGAATGCGATTAGATATATGAGTGCTTTTTCAAAAAACCCGATGCGCACGTGGGGAGTTATCCAATCGGCTTTACTCCCTTACCAAGCAAAGCTCGGATCCAAAGCTGGCTATTACTCCAAACAAATAGATGATATTGCATCGAGAATTTCAATGGAGGAATTCACAAACCGTCCGCTATCGGAGGAATATCTGCTCGGATTTTACAGTCAGCGTTATGATTTATATCAGCCTAAAACGGCAAAACCTGTAGGGGAGGAAATATAATGTCAACACTTGATAAAAAAATTGATTTCTCAGTAGTCCTGTCCGTTTCAAAGTCAAATCCAAACGGAGATCCCTTAAATGGAAACCGTCCGCGTCAAAACTATGACGGACATGGTGAAATTTCGGATGTTGCGATCAAAAGGAAGATTCGTAACCGGCTTCAGGATATGGGGGAAAAGGTATTTGTACAATCAAACGATCGCAAAACAGACGAGTTTGGCAGTTTAAAAGAAAGAGCAGAATCCAATGAAGTGTTGGCAAATATTATAAAGTCAAAGCAGAGCCAAAATCATGTGTTTGCCGCTATGGCTTGTAAAGAGTGGATTGATGTACGGGCATTTGGCCAAGTGTTTGCCTATAAAGGGGCTGCATCTGGTGGTGGTGTGTCTGTTGGAGTGAGAGGGCCGGTTTCCATTC
Source organism: Sutcliffiella rhizosphaerae (assembly GCF_917563925.1). Taxonomy (GTDB): domain Bacteria; phylum Bacillota; class Bacilli; order Bacillales; family Bacillaceae_I; genus Sutcliffiella_A; species Sutcliffiella_A rhizosphaerae. The sequence continues at coordinate 29,182 of NZ_CAKJTJ010000033.1, read as the reverse complement.
ATCCAGCAACAAGTGTGGATCCAGTTGATATTACGAGTGTACAGATTACTAAAAGTGTGAATTCAGAGCCCGGGAAAGAGCGCGGATCTGACACGATGGGTATGAAGCATCGTGTGGAATTTGGCTTATACGTACTGCATGGTAGCATCAACGTTCAGCTTTCAGAAAAAACGGGTTTCACTTGGGAGGACGCTGACAAACTAAAACAGGCGCTTGTGACACTTTTTGAAAATGATGCATCCTCAGCCAGACCAGAGGGTTCTATGGAGGTACATAAAGTATACTGGCACCAACATGAATCAAAGCTCGGTCAATATTCATCTGCCAAAGTGCACCGAGCACTTGTCATACAAAGCCTGAGTGATGAACCAAAATCCATTGAGGATTACGAAATTACAGTTAATCATCTAGATGGATTGAATACAGAGGAACTTGATGGTCAATAAAGATGAGTTGGACTACCTTATGCTGTCCGGTATTCAGCACTTTGAATTTTGTAAACGGCAATGGGCACTCATCCATGTTGAACAGCAGTGGGAAGAGAATGTAAAAACAGTGGAAGGCCAGCATGTGCATCGCACTGCTGACCGTCCATTTGTAAGGGAAAAAAGGCATAGCAAGCTTGTTGTCAGGGCAATGCCTATTCAATCGCGGTCCATGGGGGTCACAGGCATTTGTGATGTCGTCGAATTTATTGAACATGACTCAGGAATTGAATTGCATGGAGCAGAAGGAAGGTATATCCCTGTTCCAATTGAATATAAACGGGGGAAACCCAAGAAGGGTGACGAAGACCTTTTACAGCTAACTGCCCAGGCTATATGTCTTGAAGAAATGCTTGTATGTGAAATTAAATCAGGCTATTTTTATTATGATGAAATCAAACATCGTGAAGAAGTGATCTTTACTCAGTCTCTGCGTGAAAAGGTAAGAAATGTCTTTGAAGAAATGCACCAGTATTATGACAGACGGTATACACCAAAAGTGAAAACAGGGAAATTTTGTAACAATTGCTCGCTGCAGCATATATGTCTGCCTAGACTGATGACAAAAGAATCTGTCGCAAGCTACCTGGAAAGGAAGCTAAACGAATGAAAAAACTATTAAACTCATTATATGTGACTCAGCCGGATGCCTATTTGTCACTAGATGGAGAAAATGTCGTTATATCCATTGAACAGCAAAAGGCAGGGAGAATTCCACTTCATAATTTACAATCTATTGTTACCTTTGGTTACACAGGTGTCAGCCCTGCGTTGCTTGGACACTGTGCTGAAAAAAACATTTCTATTGTGTTTATGAAACAGTCTGGCAGATTTTTAGCCAGAGTGACAGGGGAAAGCAGAGGGAACGTCACCCTGCGTAAGAAGCAATATATCGTTTCAGAAGATGAAAAACAGTCTGCCCTGCTAGCAAGAAATTTTCTCATTGGCAAGGTATACAACAATAAGTGGATTCTTGAAAGAGCTACAAGAGACAATGCGCTAAGAGTGGATGTCACTAAAATGAAAGGGATTTCAGCAACGCTGTCTTCGGTTATAATGGAGATAAAAAAATGCGAAGATTTACAGTTGTTAAGAGGATGGGAAGGGCACGCAGCAACTTGTTATAATAGAGTATTTGACGATCTCATTCTGCAGCAAAAAGATCAATTTTACTTCAAAAGCCGAAGCAGACGTCCACCACTTGATAAAGTCAATGCACTATTGTCATTCGCCTACACTCTGCTGGCAAATGATACAGCAGCTGCACTTGAAGCAGTCGGGCTGGACAGCTATGTGGGATTTCTCCATCGAGACAGACCAGGACGAGCATCGTTATCGTTAGACGTGATGGAAGAGCTTAGAGGCGTATTTGCAGATCGATTTGTATTGTCTATGATCAATAAAAAAGAAATTCAGCCACGTGATTTCATTGTAAAAGAAAATCAGGCAGTTCTGTTAACCGATGAGGGACGAAAAAAGTTTATAAAAGCATGGCAACAAAAGAAACAGGAAAAAATTACTCACCCATTTTTAGGAGAAAAAATCGAGTGGGGTCTTGTTCCCCATGTACAAGCGCTACTGCTTGCAAGAACATTAAGAGGAGATCTGGATCAATATCCCCCATTTCTATGGAAGTAGGTGAAACGCAAAGTGCTCATTCTTGTCACGTACGATGTTAACACAACCAGCGAAGGGGGCAAAAAACGATTAAGAAAAGTAGCAAAATCCTGTCAAAACTATGGCCAGCGTGTGCAAAACTCAGTGTTCGAATGCCAGGTAGACTCGACCCAGTTTGCTTCCTTGAAAATCGAACTGATTTCACTAATAGACCCATCAAAGGATAGCCTGCGTTTTTACCAGATGGGAAATAATTACAAAACAAAAGTTGAACACATCGGAGCAAAAGAATCCATTGATGTAGAAGAACCGCTTATCTTTTAGTGCGAACCCGAAGCTCGCATGAATTTCCCGGTAGATTCGCACCAAAATTTTGTGGTATTAAATATGAAATGTTCCATTTTACTCTCGAAAATGAAATAATGGTGTCTTTAAATGGAATAAAATGTAATTTTACAGGGTTAAAAGTCATTAATTTGGCTGTCGCACTCTATATGGGTGCGTGGATTGAAATCAAAATAAAAGGATTTTCACCACAGCCCGAAAATTGTCGCACTCTATATGGGTGCGTGGATTGAAATCTTAGACGATGTTACGATTGTCTCTGTCCCAACATGTCGCACTCTATATGGGTGCGTGGATTGAAATTATCTTTTCGAATGCATTAGACACACTTAAAACGTCGCACTCTATATGGGTGCGTGGATTGAAATACTTGGTATAAATCATGTGCTGCAAGTAAACCTAGTCGCACTCTATATGGGTGCGTGGATTGAAATTCTCACCTTATGACTTTAAGACAGGGTAATAGAGTCGCACTCTATATGGGTGCGTGGATTGAAATATATAGACATGCCTCTTGATGGTAAGGAATTTGTGTCGCACTCTATATGGGTGCGTGGATTGAAATCTGATGGAGCATTAGTCCCACTAGTATGAAGCTGGTCGCACTCTATATGGGTGCGTGGATTGAAATACAGCATTCTCTCTAAGTAACTCAACTTTAAATAGTCGCACTCTATATGGGTGCGTGGATTGAAATATTTGAGATAAGTCGCCCAGGTATTAAGGAATACACGTCGCACTCTATATGGGTGCGTGGATTGAAATTAGTAGACGAACGTAACGCATGGTACTCTCTTACTGTCGCACTCTATATGGGTGCGTGGATTGAAATAACATATAAAACTGGTAGTTTGTTGGGTTAACAGGTGGTCGCACTCTATATGGGTGCGTGGATTGAAATATTAGGAGGATAATATGGCAACGTTACAGTTTTGTCGCACTCTATATGGGTGCGTGGATTGAAATCTCTCTGTCTAACCTCCATACGACCTGTTCCACCCGTCGCACTCTATATGGGTGCGTGGATTGAAATAGATTACGATGACCACTAAGGAGGCGATTACGTGTCGCACTCTATATGGGTGCGTGGATTGAAATATAGGAAATGAGACCACTGATACCGGTATATTGGTCGCACTCTATATGGGTGCGTGGATTGAAATATCGAATACAGCGAAGATGATATCATGAAAACCTGTCGCACTCTATATGGGTGCGTGGATTGAAATTCCGCTGCATTTGCTTTTAACTGAGCTCCACTTTGTCGCACTCTATATGGGTGCGTGGATTGAAATAACAACTATAACCGTAGCAGCATATGCGTCTCCTAGTCGCACTCTATATGGGTGCGTGGATTGAAATATCAAATGAATGTTAGAAATGATTCTGATATAGATGTCGCACTCTATATGGGTGCGTGGATTGAAATTATTGAGTGGAGGTATTTAAAGGAGGTGGATATGTCGCACTCTATATGGGTGCGTGGATTGAAATAATGCTGGTGGTGGCAATGGCTTTGAATGTATACGTCGCACTCTATATGGGTGCGTGGATTGAAATAGGAGGAAATTTATGTGGTTGTAGAAGCGACTACGTCGCACTCTATATGGGTGCGTGGATTGAAATTGGTGCTTTAAGTCCTCTTAACTTATTCGTTACAGTCGCACTCTATATGGGTGCGTGGATTGAAATAATTAAGAACCGGGGGGAGACATTTTTGGAAAGTGTCGCACTCTATATGGGTGCGTGGATTGAAATAACCATAACATGACATTTGAGTTATACCGAGATGGTCGCACTCTATATGGGTGCGTGGATTGAAATAATTAAGAACCGGGGGGAGACATTTTTGGAAAGTGTCGCACTCTATATGGGTGCGTGGATTGAAATACATGTATTAATAAATCACTTACACTTATTTCAGTCGCACTCTATATGGGTGCGTGGATTGAAATTGATATCTGGTCAGCTATTAGCAACCCGAGACAACGTCGCACTCTATATGGGTGCGTGGATTGAAATAAAAGTTTTTAGATATCATAGAAGCTTCTAGAGGTCGCACTCTATATGGGTGCGTGGATTGAAATAATGAAAGAGTCGAATTATTGACTCTTTTTTTGGTCGCACTCTATATGGGTGCGTGGATTGAAATCAAATGACTATTTGCTATCAAATCGGACCCTATGTCGCACTCTATATGGGTGCGTGGATTGAAATAAAATGTCATTTTTATTTGACACGTTCTTTCAACGTCGCACTCTATATGGGTGCGTGGATTGAAATTGACAGGTGAATACGATATATGTACCGTGTTTGGTCGCACTCTATATGGGTGCGTGGATTGAAATTATTCGAAAACTATCAAGGGATATTGATTATAGATGTCGCACTCTATATGGGTGCGTGGATTGAAATATAAAATTCCTATGGTGGACAAACAAAAGCTCCTTGGGTCGCACTCTATATGGGTGCGTGGATTGAAATTTACTTGCTCCATAGCGTGCCTTAAATCATCATGTCGCACTCTATATGGGTGCGTGGATTGAAATATGGAAGGTAAATGGGGGATGATTATTGATGTGTCGCACTCTATATGGGTGCGTGGATTGAAATCTCCTAAACCAAACTGCTGTATGAGACTCAGTCCGTCGCACTCTATATGGGTGCGTGGATTGAAATTTGTTAATCGCATCAGAAATAGCCTCTGCTTCGTGTCGCACTCTATATGGGTGCGTGGATTGAAATCATAGAAGAGAGTTTAAACAACGCCCAGCTAGTAGTCGCACTCTATATGGGTGCGTGGATTGAAATACTACTGGGGATAGTATTGAATTTATGTTTGACCGTCGCACTCTATATGGGTGCGTGGATTGAAATATTTCTAAAGACCCCAACCTTAGAAGAAAATAAACGTCGCACTCTATATGGGTGCGTGGATTGAAATTGGACAGATCATTTGGTACACATATGGGACAGAAATGTCGCACTCTATATGGGTGCGTGGATTGAAATTGATACCTTTACTCATAGTTCACCATTTTGGAGAGTCGCACTCTATATGGGTGCGTGGATTGAAATAGTTTAGTGATGGGACTGTTCAACAAACAAGTCCTGTCGCACTCTATATGGGTGCGTGGATTGAAATTAAATACAAGTCAGTTATTGAAAGTGACAATCAACGTCGCACTCTATATGGGTGCGTGGATTGAAATAGTTTGAAGAATTTCCTTTACTCGATACGACGCAAGTCGCACTCTATATGGGTGCGTGGATTGAAATCAGTAACTTCCAGCGTGACGGCGGTCATGCTCTGGGTCGCACTCTATATGGGTGCGTGGATTGAAATTTATAACCTAACCTCTCCATAGTGGAGAGGTAGTGGTTGTCGCACTCTATATGGGTGCGTGGATTGAAATCAAACCTCCTATAAGCTAAATCCAAAAGCGATAAGTGTCGCACTCTATATGGGTGCGTGGATTGAAATTGCTATAAGGGGACTTTTAGTTTTTTTAGAATGGGTCGCACTCTATATGGGTGCGTGGATTGAAATAAAAAAACACAAGCAAGTCAAGCATTTTACAACTGTCGCACTCTATATGGGTGCGTGGATTGAAATTGTATTATATTGAACTTGTTTTGCAATATAGTTGTCGCACTCTATATGGGTGCGTGGATTGAAATAGTAAAATCTTGCATACAATTTAACGCCTTTTCTGTCGCACTCTATATGGGTGCGTGGATTGAAATAATGCACGGTGGTGTTGAAATTGATAAGTTAGTCTGTCGCACTCTATATGGGTGCGTGGATTGAAATTTGTTCTGGAATTAGAAATTGGCAAATTTTCAAAGCGTCGCACTCTATATGGGTGCGTGGATTGAAATTCTAAGCTTTTTAATGCCTGGTCGTTCTAAGTATGTCGCACTCTATATGGGTGCGTGGATTGAAATCATTAGCCTTTACATCAAGAGTAGAGATCTGACTGTCGCACTCTATATGGGTGCGTGGATTGAAATACAAGTAAATATGTCAGAAGCGGACATTTTAGGTGTCGCACTCTATATGGGTGCGTGGATTGAAATTAGTTGATTGGCTCGGTTTAATAAATCGTCACCTTGTCGCACTCTATATGGGTGCGTGGATTGAAATGTTTTTGGCGTGGAGTGTACCCGACTCGCACATGGTCGCACTCTATATGGGTGCGTGGATTGAAATTGATAAGGCGGTCATTAACTGCATAAGGGGCTGGGTGTCGCACTCTATATGGGTGCGTGGATTGAAATCAAAAAACAATTTGCTACATAATTATCTGTTGTGTCGCACTCTATATGGGTGCGTGGATTGAAATAATGGGTAGATGGGACAGGTTACTGGGATAATGCTGTCGCACTCTATATGGGTGCGTGGATTGAAATTATTCTTGGGTTTGCACTTACAGTTGATTCTCCCGTCGCACTCTATATGGGTGCGTGGATTGAAATTCCGTCAGGCTGCCATCTGATATAGATATTGACAGTCGCACTCTATATGGGTGCGTGGATTGAAATCATAACTACCTCCAGCAAATACATTGTCAATGACGTCGCACTCTATATGGGTGCGTGGATTGAAATGATTTGCATATAGAAGTAAGCAAAGGTATATTAGTCGCACTCTATATGGGTGCGTGGATTGAAATCTGAACGTGAAGGTACATTGGAAAGGTCGCCTGTGTCGCACTCTATATGGGTGCGTGGATTGAAATATGGATTCCTTACAATGGTTACTTATGGGGTATTCGTCGCACTCTAAATGGGTGCGTGGATTGAAATAGTCGTCAGAGTTGTTGGTCCAAAACTTTGATGTCGTACTCTATATGGGTGCGTGGATTGAAATCGTGGATGAGACAGAAAAGGAAGAAGTGGTGGAGGGTGTCGCACTCTAAATGGGTGCGTGGATTGAAATACTACTGGTGTAATGGATCCTCTTTTGGCCATAATGTCACTAGCTTTGCAAAAAAAATTACAAAATATGGAAATGGATAACGAAGATTCTATTATTTTAAATAAATGTATATTTTTAACATGCTGTTTTCTATTCGATTTGAAAAAAGGGGACCTAGTCTTAGATAAAGACAAGTTTCCTATTTTTTACTATTTATTCGCTCGAAAATCCGAAAGAATGAACTTTACTGCTTTTAGTTTCTTTTTATGTTTTCTTGGTCGACCTGGCTTCCCTTTTTTCTTCCTAGGTGGTTTGTGCAAGCCTTCCACCAGGTAGTCCCATGGATGAAACCAATAGCATCTTACTTTTTTCAAGATATACGAGAGTGGTTTGTTTGTGGCCTTTAACTCCTCACGAACTAATTCGCATAGTGCATAGGCGATGATGGTGAGATAGATCTGGTTCCAAACTGCTTTCGGTTTATAGCTGTACCAATGAATGGTGGATAAATTTTGTTTTATCCACTTGAAGAACAGCTCTATAGCCCATCTTTGCCGGTATATTTCTCCGACTTCTTCTGCTTTTAAGTCCCACCGATTCGTAATAACACGGTACGTTCTATTTTCTTTATCGGTGTATTCGACAAGTCGAGCAGTAAATGTCTCCTCTGTTTTGACTACACGCATTTCTACTTTTGCATCCCGCGACACGATATTGTTTTCGGCTACTTCCCATTCCTCGATAATCTTAGTGCGACTGTTTGCTTTTATTCGAGCTACAAAAAATACGTCCTCTTTTATCCACGATTGAAAAAGTTCATAGTTAATGTAGCCTCGATCCATCACATAAGTTGTCTGCTTGTCTTCTATAAGAGAAGGGGCTACTTCTTGATCTGATACAGCAGCCGTCGAGGAAACAAATCGATTCGCAAAAGAAGTTTCTTGATTGTAGACCAAATACAACATATGTATTTTGATAGCATTTTTGTCTTTTTGGCAATATGCCCACTCGCCAGCCAATCTGGGCAAAGAGATTTCCGTAGAATCTAGTATACCGAGTTTCCCAAAAACAGGATTTACTGGGACGTTTCCTTTCTTTGCACGGACTTTTTCCAACAACCAAAAGGTTAGTTGGTGCAAGTACGCTCTAGGGAGCTTGGTGAGTTTGCGACACAGAGAGGAACCACTGACGTTCGGAAGACGCAAATAATCTTGTAACTCAGAGTTAGCTTTTAGATTCTCCGCTATTTCATCAAGAGAACCTCTCTTATGCAAAATCGCATCAAGAAACAGCATAATGGATTGTCCGGAAAGTAGTTTCTTCACATACGTATCAGAATAAGGACATCGAAAGTTTTTTAAATTAATTTTGGAAAAACACTTTTCAAAAACGGAAATGTTTGATAAGTTACTCATTGAGTCTCCTATTGTGAGTTATTTGAGCAACTTGTCTTTAACACTCACAATAGGATGTTTTTTTAGTTTTGTAAAGGAATAAAACACCATTATTGTAGCAATTTCCCTTTTTAATGCAAGGCTAGTGCCATAATGTCGCACTCTATATGGGTGTGTGGATTGAAATTATCAGATTAGCCTGTAGGATTAGGAGATAGGTTGGTAGGTAATATGACTGGCCCGATTATTGTAAGTAAACATAAAGATGCAGAAGATGTGCACATGTTTAAGGGAATAAAAATAAATCAAAAAGTACGTATATATGGTGATAATTTCAGAGAATCATATCCAGCTCAAACTTCCGCTTATTATGTGGAATTAATAGATGAGGACTAGTTATTTGGGAAGGACTCCGTGTTGAAAATGTCGGAGTCCTTTTAATTGCTTTGTTTATTCATCGTCCTCTTCTTCCGGTGGCATGATGACAGGGGCAAATTGCCCATTGCCGCCACCTCCATGATAATATTGAGGTACTTTTCCTTGAATAAATAAATCGCCTATTTTCACGGTGTTGGCGACCTTTATTGGTTCGGATATAAAGGGAATGATGACATTAACCTGTAGGCTTACATCTACATACACTTCAAGATAGGTGTTATTAATGCCTAGTTCTCTGATCTTTGTTTCTATGTTCGTGACTACATCACCGATCATCTCTAATTTAACTGGAATATCCGGTCCTAAATTTGAAAAAAGAGTCGTTCGGGTTGCCATTCCCAGTGGAATAAAATACACGACTCCATCATTCTCAGATGCTGAATCGGTTGCACTGTTTGTGTACCCGTCGTCCAATGAATGCATGGAGTGTTGTACTTCTTTTGTCGTTTCTGCAATTATTTTATTGTAGACTTGTGGATTAAAACTATAATCCCCATTATTTGATTCATGTTTAACGATAAGCTCTCTAATGTCAATTTCTTCAACAACATTTGATGCTATGGCATCATTTATGGATTGAGAGGCAAATTGGGTGGCCTTAGTTTGCGCAACCGCCATAATGGCAGGTTCAATATTTTTATTGACTAATACAGAACTAATAACCGATAGAACTGTAAACAGGCCGAAAGAAACTAAAATTACCACCTTAAACGGTAGAGGTCCTCTTTTTCTGTATATTCTTCTTTTCATGTCATCCCTCCTCTGCATACGAAACTCAGAAGAACAAGCTTACTGAATTATATACGAGAGTGAGGATAAATATGATTAACCATTATGGGGACAAGTTTTGTTATAACAGGGAGGTCAGAAAATTGGGGCTCCCCCCACTATATTTTCTCAACTACAAAGCTAGTAAATTAATTTGAAGGTAATAAGGTAACTACAACAATTTCTGGGCGGTTAAAGATTCGCAGCGGAATAATGCTATTGCCAAGTCCACGGTTCACAATCATGGTCGTATGATCTACTGTATATTTTCCAGAAGTGTATGCAGGAAGTAATCCTTGATTTGGTGCTATTAATCCACCGAGAAAGGGAACTCTCACCTGGCCACCGTGTGCATGTCCAGAAAAAACTAAATCAAACTTGTACTTAACATAGGTAGAAAACAGTTCAGGTCTATGAGATAGTAAAACACGGTAAGATTCGTCTATATTCCCATCTGTTGCCTCTACAATTGCTTCTTCCACTATTGTTTGTTCTGAAGGACTATTGAATTGTGAGGGGTCATCTATTCCGAAAATATAAATACTTTCATTGTTCAGTATCACTTCATTCCGTGTGTTCCGCATTACCTCTACGCCAATACCTTTTAATTTTTCTTCTATTAAGACATATTCTCCTGACCACCATTCATGATTACCTGTTACATAATAAATTGGCGCAATGTCTATTAATTCTTCCATTAGTTTTATACTGATGTCTGCATCAAATTTTCTTGAGTCCACTAAATCCCCGGTAAACACAATCATATCTGGGTTTTCACTTTCTACTTTGCGTACCAATTTATTTTGGTCTCTTCCAAAAGCTTTACTGTGAAGGTCAGATAAATGGACTATTTTATAATCTCGAAAACTTTCTGGGATTTTCTCTGAAGTTACTAATTGATTTGTAACTACTATGGAATTGTTTTGAAAATATACGAAAAATAATAATGAAAGAACGATTGTAATGAAAACTATTAATTTTTTATGTGTTCCTATTTTCTTTCTCATACACCAATTTTGAGGAAAGCAAAATTATCTTTTCTGCTTATCTCTCTCTCCCTCTGTTTTTTATCAAACTCTCAACTTATTTGTTCTTTTATTTCTTCCAGTTTCTGAAAGGTTTCTTTGAGTGTCTCTTTTTCCGCTAGTTTAAGCTCTATTTCATATGCTTGCTGAACGGACTTTTCCGCTAGGCTTTTTTGATCTAGAAAGCTAAATACTTCTGCTTGTAACACTTTTGCTTTAAATAAAACCTCATTAGATGCATCTTGATGGAACTTCAGGAATGCCACTTCTAATGTGTTCCTTGCTGCTAAGAAATCCTCTTTGGAATAGGCGAATCTATATGCCTGGGCGTAAGCCTTTTCGAATTTGGATGTTAGTGCTTTTACCCTTGCTTCTTCTGCAGCCATTAACTCTGTAGAATCTCCGAGTGGTTCTCCAATGATAATGCAGTTTCCACTTGCATCGGTAATATTAACCCTCCAATCCTCTGCTGTCTTATTTAGTCTTGAAAATCTTGGAGTACCTTTTGTGGGGATTTTTCCATAGTAGCTTTTTAAATTAGCTTTTAATTCTTCATATACTTCTCTTACATTTGGAACCTGGACGTAGCACCCACCTTTGTTTCCTTCTTCTTCAAACTTTTTAACACCATAAAAGCCGAATTCTCCTATTCCTGCTCTTTCGACAGAAGCAAAACGGTAAGGTGCCTTCTGGTAATAAGTAATGGTAAAACCCATCGCTGTATAAAATTCAAGATGAGTATCGAATAACTGATAATCGCAATCGTAAAAGGGGGTTATTTTTGGTTGTTCCTTATTCACTAGACGTCATCCTCTCCTACTTGGTTCGAGTAAATCGTAACAAATCTAAAAAATAAATTCCTATTATTTTTTTGGAATCTAAAGCTATGGCTTGTACTTAACAAAAACTCAGATTTATTTAATCTAGTGTTTTTACTTTCATTTAACGGGAATAATTAGACTATCTTATTATAATGGAGGTTTTTTAATGAAAGCTGTAACGTTCCAGCATACGAAGGAAATGGAAGTAAAAGAAGTTCCGGATGCATCGCTACAGAAAAAGGACGACATTATTGTAAGGATTACTTCTACAGCCATTTGTGGTTCCGATCTACATATTTACCAGGGAGCATTGCCTACTGAAAAGGACTATGTAGTTGGGCATGAGCCGATGGGGATTGTGGAGGAGGTTGGACCAGAAGTAACAAAAGTTAAAAAGGGTGATAGAGTAGTCATTCCTTTTAATATTTCATGTGGAAGCTGTTTTTATTGTAAGAATGATTGGGAAAGTCAATGTGATCATTCGAATTCTAATCCTGATGTGGACTCAGGTGGATACTTTGGATTCACAGAACGATATGGAAACCATCCTGGTGGACAGGCAGAATTTCTACGTGTTCCATTTGGCAACTTCATGCCATTTGTTATCCCTGAATCAGTAGAACTAGAGGATGAGGCGCTGCTCTTTATGTCAGATGTTCTACCTACTGCATTATGGAGTGTAGAAAATGCGGGAGTAAAGAGTGATGATACTGTGGTGGTACTCGGATGCGGGCCAATTGGATTAATGGTACAAAAATTTGCTTGGATGAAGGGCGCTAAACGGGTTATTGCTGTTGATAATTTACCTTATAGACTGGAAAGAGCAAAAAAGATGAACAAAGTGGAAACGTTTAATTTTGATAAGTATAAGGATTTGGGTTCTCATTTAAGAGAGATTACAAACGGTGGAGCAGATGTTGTGATTGACTGTGTTGGAATGGACGGCAAAAAGTCAGCATTGGAGGAAATCGGACAAAAGCTTAAACTCCATGGTGGTTCTTTGGGAGCCTTTGAAATAGGAATGAATGCGATCCGAAAGTTTGGGACTTTTCAGCTGACAGGAGTTTACGGTTCCAAATACAATATGTTCCCGCTAGGAAATATATTTGAACGGAATATCAATCTAAAAATGGGACAAGCACCTGTCATACACTATATGCCAAAATTATATGACATGATCACGGCTGGTGAAATCGATCCAACAGAAATTGTTTCTCATCGAATGCCGCTGCACCAGGCAAATGAAGCGTATAAAATTTTCAATGATCATGAAGACGAATGTGTGAAGGTTGTATTAAAACCATAAATGATAATTAAATTGATGAAAAGCTGCAGTCAAAATTGGCTGCAGCTTTCTGTTTGTGTAGATGAACTAGAGGAATGAGGATATATCCAAGGGGAGGTAGTGTTTGACAAAATACTGAAGCTGAAAAGATATATGAATCCTACTTTATTTTTAGAAGGTTCGCTTTTTTACTAATTGACGTTTTCCTATTAGTAAGCGACAATTTCCCTATAACTGAAGGAGGGGGATCATGTCATATCAAGACTTGAATGGTCTATCACTTGAAGATCAGGTAGAGTGGTACAAAGCGGCGATTCATTCCATTTACGATGGCGTGTTAGTTATTGATTCAAATGAAATTGTTCGGCTGATTAATCTAGAGTACACACGGATTACGGGAGTAAAACCGGAAGAAATAATAGGTAAGCCATTGCGGGATGTCCGCCCGAAAGCACAGCTTCCCTCCACCTTGAAAGATGGTAAGGAGCGGATAGGTGTCTATCGTAAAGAGGGAAATGTGGAATATGTGGTGGATATGGCGCCAATTAAATTGCAAAATCAAATCATTGGAGCGGTATCCATTTGCAAAAGTTTAACAGAGGTACATACGCTGTCCAAGGAGCTGGAAAAAAATAAAGAAAGGCTGTCACGGCTTGAACAACAAATGGGCTCCATCTATCAGGCAAAATACACATTTGATCAAATTATTGGAACAAATGGAGGACTTAAAGAGGTTGCCTATTTAGGAAGGAAGGCAGCAGAGTCGCATTTACCTGTCCTGATAGTCGGTGAAAGTGGGACAGGGAAGGAGCTATTTGCCCAAGCTATCCATAATGCCAGTTCAAGAAGGGAGCACCCATTTGTCCCAGTTAACTGTGCAACGATTCCAGCCTCACTTATGGAGAGTGAATTGTTTGGTTATGCAGAAGGGACTTTTACAAGTGCAAAAAAGGGTGGAAAGTTAGGCTTATTCGAAGTAGCCAATCATGGCACCATCTTTTTAGATGAAATCGGTGAATTGCCATATGACCTTCAGGCAAAGTTATTGCGTGTCTTGTCAGAAAATACGATTCGAAGAGTAGGAGAGGCAAGAGAGAGACCGATTGATGTCCGGATTATCGCTGCAACAAACCGAGATTTACATCAGCTGATGGAAAAAAGGCTATTTCGTGAGGATCTGTTTTACAGACTGAACGTATTGAATCTAAAAATTCCGCCTCTAAAGGAGAGAAAGCAGGATATCGAAGAAATTGTTTACTTTATCCTAAATAAACATACCAATCATCTTCAGCAAGAGTCCGGCTACGTGCTGCACGAATCTACCATTGCGATTCTGGAAGCTTATGAATGGGTAGGAAATGTCCGGGAGTTAAAGAATACGATAGATTACGCAATATGCATGGCAAATGGGAAAGAGATTTATCCAGAGCATCTGCCTAGTAATTTTAGTAAATCTACGCCCGTTGAACAACAGGGAGCAGTAAGTACTTCCTTAAGAGAGGCTGTCGAGGCCACAGAGAAAATGGTGATCATGAAAAATTTGGCAAGACATGGGTCTGCGTTAGATGCCAAAAAAGAGACGGCAAGAACTTTAGGCATTTCTTTAGCGACACTGTATAACAAAATGAAGAAATATCAGATTGGTGAGTTCTAAATTATTGGAATAATCAATTTTTTATTCTAAAATTTTAGAAATGACAGATCGCCTATAAAAGCTATGAAGAGAAGCAACACAGTCATTTATCATTCTAAATTATTAGAAATGCAAATTTTAAAAACGCTTACAGAAAGCGTTTTTTCTTTTGGCACGATATTTGCATTTAAACAGTTAGGTATTGATCTCTCTAAGGTAACTGACAAATGAGGTGAAGGATATGTTGAAAATTGGAAGCGGGGCTGGTTTTTCTGGGGATCGCATCGAACCTGCTGTTGAGCTCGCAGAAAAGGTGGATTTAGACTATTTAGTATTTGAATGTTTGGCCGAAAGAACAATTGCAATTGCTCAAAAAGCGAAAAAGAAAGACCACGATAAAGGCTATGACCTCCTTCTCTCGGAACGGATAAAAGCATTATTGCCAGTGTTGGATAAGAAACGATTTTGTCTTATCACCAATATGGGTGCAGCAAATCCTGTTGCAGCAGCAAAGGAAATAATTAAGATTGCAAAAGAACTCGACATTCCTTGTAAAGTGGCTGTTGTAACTGGGGATGATGTCCTAACTGAGTTAAAAAGAAATCAAGAAATTCTGGAAACAAGAAAAAAAGTAAGTGACTATAAGGTGATATCTGCCAATGCCTATTTAGGAGTGGAAGCACTATTAAAAGCTCTTAAAACTAAGCCTGACATTATCATTACTGGGAGAGTCGCAGATCCCTCTCTTTTCCTAGCTCCGATGATTGATTATTATGATTGGTCGTTAAAGGATGTAGAGAAGCTTGGCCAAGGGACGGTTGTCGGGCACCTGTTAGAATGTGCAGGGCAAATAACTGGAGGGTATTTTGCGGATGTTGGCAAAAAGGAAGTTCCACAGTTAGAAAAATTAGGTTTTCCATATGCCATGATTAAAGAGAATGGAACTGCTGTCATTAATAAGACACCAAATACAGGTGGTGTTGTGAACCTGCACACTGTCAAAGAGCAACTGCTTTATGAAGTCCATGATCCCGCTAACTATTTGACCCCAGATGTAACGGCGGATTTTTCAAGTGTGACGCTGGAGCAAGTGGATGTCAATCAAGTGAAAGTGTCAGGTGGTACAGGGAGGAAAAAGCCAGACTGTTATAAAGTATCCGTTGGTTATGACGCAGGATATTTGAGTGAGGCTGCTATTTCTTATGCAGGTTCCACCGCAATAGAGCGTGCAAAAATGGCTGGGGATGTCGTCAAAAAACGATTAGAGTCCATTATCGATGATGTACGGATTGACCTAATGGGCCTCACCTCGGTACATCGAACACAGTTTGGTGATTATCAACCATATGAAGTAAGGCTTCGTGCGGCAGCACTTTGCCCTACAGAAGAAGTGGCAAAACGGTTAGGCAACGAAGTGGAAGCCCTTTATACAAACGGTCCATATGGTGGCGGTGGTGTAAGCAAAACGATAACGGAATGCGTTGGTGTCGTGTCCACTCTTCTAGAAAGAAGCATCGTGGATAAACAAGTAAACGTGGAGGTTTTTTCCAATGAGTAGAATCATCAAGTTATATGAAGTTGCTCATAGTAGAGCTGGAGACAAAGGAAACATCTCCAATTTATCTTTGATTCCTTTCGATGAAGCCGATTATGAGTGGATTGGTAGAGAAGTGACTGCTGAAAAAGTGAAAACGTTTCTTAAGGACATTATCGATGGCGAAGTAATCCGTTATGATGTGCCATCGATAAAATCCTATAACTTTGTCTGTACTAATAGCTTACTAGGAGGCGTAACCACTTCACTTGCGATAGATACACACGGAAAAAGCTTAAGCAGTGCTTTGCTAGAATTAGACATTCAACTTTGTTCAAAGGATTGAAAGCGCTTTATCAAAAGGAGGAATAGCATGTTAGCAGCATTAGGATTTTTGACTATTGCCGTGTTCTTATATTTAATATTAACGAAAAAAACATCTGTTATCGTTGCGTTAATTGTTGTCCCACTATTGTTTGCTTTAATAGGTGGATTTGGGAGCGAAATTGGGGGACTTATGCTAGAAGGGATTGTAAATGTAGCACCAACAGGTATCATGTTGGGATTTGCTATTCTATTTTTTGGTGTGATGAATAATGCCGGTTTATTCGATCCCATCATCTCACGTGTATTGAAAATGGTTAAAGGAGATCCGTTAAAAGTTGTTATAGGTACAGCTGTGATAGCCATACTTACCCATTTGGATGGATCTGGAGCATCAACCTTCTTAATTACAATACCTGCTCTCCTACCTTTATATGAAAAGCTAAAAATGAGTCGCCTAGTATTGGCGGGAGTAGTGGGGTTAGGAGCAGGGGTGATGAACATTTTGCCGTGGGGTGGTCCAACAGCAAGGGCAGGAAGTGCTTTAAATATTGACCCAGCTGAGATTTTTAATCCCATTATTCCAGCAATGATTGCCGGCATTATCTGGGTTTTATTTGTCGCATATATTTTAGGGAAACGAGAACGAAAGCGACTGGGTGTGACCGATTTCCAATATGATTTCGACCAAGAATTAACGGACGAAGAAAGAAGTATGAGAAGACCGAAGTTATTTTGGCTCAACCTCCTTATTACCATTGTAGCGCTTGTTACACTTGTACAGGTATGGCTGCCGTTGCCAATCGTATTTATGGTTGCCTTTGCGATCGCTTTATTGATCAACTATCCAAAAGCGGAAGACCAGCAGGAACAGGTGAAGAGCCAAGCAATTGGAATGGTGACGGTCGTCTCTATTATCTTTGCAGCAGGTATTTTTACAGGAATCCTGAGTGGAACTGGGATGATAGAAGCGATGGCACTTGCGATGGTGCAAGTGATTCCAGAAGGTGTCGGTGGTCATATGGCTCTCTTAATTGCGGTTATCAGTATGCCAATCAGTCTGCTTTTCACACCCGATGCATACTACTTTGGAGTATTACCAGTCTTAAGTCAATCCGCAGAGGTCTATGGAGTACTTCCGGTAGAAATGGCAAGAGCATCCGTTCTAGGTCAAATGACTACCGGATTTCCGCTCAGTCCTTTGACAGCATCGACCTTCCTGTTAATAGGATTAGCAAGGGTAGAGCTTGGGGATCACCAAAAATTCATGTTCAAATGGGCTTTTGGAACAACCATTGTGATGACGATTGTTGCATTTTTGATGGGAATTATATAAGGCACTTTTCTTGCTAGAACCTTTAATAAAATGGCAGTATAAGAGCACGACAGTAACGATTTTTTACGGATAACTGATAAGGTTCTTAGCAAAAACACCCTTGAATAAAAAGCACCCAAAAATGTTGTCAGTCCTACATTTTTGGGTTTTCTTTTATTTTAATGAATAGCAGCGTGTAGCTTTTAAGTAATCACTGAGTAAAGGGGAAGTCGTGTGTGTCGATTTTTGTTTATATTTGTCTAGCCGTCGATAAATGCTTGCTTTTCGTCGATATCTACACCGCTTTCGTCGATAAATTGAAATAGTCGCCGATAACTCCTCCAGTTTCGTTGATAAAAGTCTACTCCATCAAATTTCCTTCCTCGAAACCGCCCTAAAGCTCATTTTGCCATTCATATTTCTCTAAGTCGGAGCGGTTTCCAACAAATACCCATTGTTTCAACAGGGATTTCAACGATATTTATGAAACATTTGAAGCAAGCGATTTTTCTAGCTTCAGCGCCTCGCCCTTGAGGTCAAAAAGGTGAAACCCAACCTTATGCTTGTCGGGGCTGGTCAAGGCGCTTCCCTGTCCTTAAAGTTTACTGCAGGACTTTATATTCTTTTTCCGTTTGTAGGGGAACCCCGAACTGCGCTGCTGCATTAGCTAAAAAGTCCTCACAGAAATAGTAGTGCCTAAAAGATACAATGCTGTCTCCTTCCACTTCAAGCGTAATAATATCATGAAGCTCGGTTTGATTCCTTTTGTGTAAAAAGATAGCAACAACCTCATGCCCCCACAATAATCGAGCCTCTGCCGTTTGGTCAGCAATGGTCGGATCGAGAAAATCATCTTTGATGGAATTATCTCGTATCACTTGTCTGCCATATTCTTGCCCGACATGAATAATATCATGGTACGCATTTTCGTTAAGCAAGGTAGCTAATGCTTCTGGATCACGTTGATTAAAAGCATTAGCAAACGCTTGAATAATAGAAGAACTCATTTTCACCTTCCTTTGTCCTATCATTTCTTTGTTCTCATCCTTTTTGTAATGATGTAGTTTTTGCCTTCCACGCTGCAAAGCGGATTTTACTGCCCCTTCGGTTGAAGGTAGCAGGTTCGCCACTTCTTTTGCGGTAAACTTAAATACGTCGATAAGGATAACAATCACAGCTTGCTTGGGGGGTAAATAATTGGTCAACGTGTCCATTGCTTCATATACAAAGAAGTCATCAGGTACATCATAGTTTTGGCTGTGCTCTTCCTCCTCGTAGGAGTCTATTTCTATATTTCTTTTACGTTGTTGGTTAAGCCAGGTGTTGGTGGCAATGCGGAACAAATAGGCTTTCGGATACAAAGGTTGCCAGTACTGACCAAGCGAAGCAAAAGCCCTCATCAAAGTTTCTTGCACGAGGTCCTCGGCATCCCAAGGAGTACCGGTTAAGCGAAGGCAATATTGCCAAAGCTTTGTTCGGTGAGGTTGAATAGTTGTAAGGAATTTCTTTTTTAACGGCCATGACTCTTTTTCAAGCTCTTCTAAGTTTTCCATATAACATAAGCCTCCTATCAGAAATATGCTTTCATTAATATAGACACTAAACGAGGGCAAAAAGAATCGGAGAAGTAAAAAAACGAGGAAGGATTATTTCATTTTCAAAAGAATACTTACATATTACTTAAAAAGGAGGAAGATTGCTATAGAAGGTAGACCTACCTTAAGGCTTTAAATGATAAACGTTAAAGGTAAATAGAAAAGAGGGTGAAAATAGCTGTGGAAGCAAATCAGAAGGAGAAAATAATCACTGACATGGAAAGTTCATTTAGGAAACAAGTGAAAAAAGATAAACTGACCAGTGCTGCTCTGCTTGTATATTCAGAAAAACAAGAAATTCATTTGAACATAGCAGAAGGAGCCATGCATCCTGATCAGCCAGCTTATATGGCGAGTGTTGGGAAAATCTTTACCTCGGTATTAATTAGTATCTTTTATGAAAAAGGTTTACTAACATTCGAGGATCAGCTAACCAACTATCTTGATCACGATTTCGTAAAAGGCCTACACATATATAAAGGTAAGAATTATACAAATGAAATAAAAATAAGGCATCTATTGAATCAAACTTCAGGATTGTATGATAATTTCCGTCCCCTTTTAAAGCATCTTCTAAACAATCCAAACTTTAACATGAGTCCACAGGAGGCAATTACTTGGGCAAAAAACCATCAAAAACCACATTTTCCTCCAGGTAAAGGCTTTAAGTATACCGATACAAACTACCATCTGTTAGGATTAATCATTGAAAAAATTTCAGGATTACCTTTTCATGAAGCCATCACACAATATATCTACCTACCTCTCAACATGATGAATTCTTCTGTATTACACTACTCTACACCTCTTGATCCAGACACCCAACCTATTGCAGATTTTTATATAAATGAGAAAAACCTTACCAATCACAAAGGATATGCAGGGCTTGACTATGCAGGAGGAGGAGTGGTATCAACAAGAGAAGATATGCTTACATTTATGAAAGCATTAGTAACGAATAAATTAATAACAAGAGAAACACTGGACAAAATGAAAGCGGATAAGGCGAAGTATGAACTAGGAATTGATTATGGCTATGGCATTATGCAGTTTAAAACAGTACCTGTACTTATGCCCGAGATTTTTAATGTTTGGGGACATGCCGGTGCCACAGGCGCTTATATGTTCTACCACCCTAAATTGGATTCCTATTATATTGGCACATTCAATGACTTTTCATATGAAAGGAAAGGCGTTAGATTTATGTTATTAAAGCTAATCGGGCAGCAAGCTAAAATAAAATAGTGGAGGATGTGGTATAAATGGAGAAGAAGTCTGGTTCCGAGCAAGTGGAGGCATTTTTAGAAAATTTAACACATCCTCATAAGGAAGAAATAGAAGAAGTAAGAAGAATTATTTTGAGCACAGATCAAAAAATTACGGAACACATCAAATGGAATGCCCCTAGTTTTTGCTATCATAATGAAGACAGGATAACATTTAATTTAAATGGAAAAGGATATTTTAGACTGATTTTTCATCTAGGTGCTAAAGTAAAAGACTCTAAAGAAAATGAACCATTAATCGTTGATTCTACCGGTTTACTAGAATGGGTTTCATCTAATCGAGCGATTGTGAAATTCACCTGTAAAAGCGATGTGAAGGAAAAAAAAGCAAAGCTAAGAGAGGTCATTACAAAATGGCTGGAGGCTACTAATTCCTAGTTCCGCCTGCTTGCTAAGTTTTTATGAACACCGCCTACATCAGAAGATTGTAATGAGGAGAGTAATGATGCTAAATACTAAAAGGATTCGCGACTACGGAGTAAATATAGGTCAAATGGAACCGGGAAAGCTAAATAGGATAACAGATGTCGCAGCAGTGACGGTGGGCCACGTGACGCTTAGCGATGGTGATATGCAAACAGGGGTTACTGCTATTTTGCCACATCAAGGAAATACCTTTAAAGAGAAGCTAATAGCATCCAGTCACATCATTAATGGATTCGGAAAAACGATAGGGACGATTCAATTGGAAGAAATGGGCACTTTGGAAACACCGATTCTTTTAACGAATACATTAAATGTTGGAACTGCGGCAGATGCATTAATAGAGTATATGTTAGAGGATAATCTGGAAATAGGTCGCACAACTGGTACGGTTAACCCCATTATTGGAGAATGTAATGACATGGTTTTGAATGATATTAGAGCTAAGTTTGTGAAGACAGAGCACGTACTTCAAGCTATAGCAAATACTGCGGCAGAATTTGAAGAAGGAGCAGTTGGAGCTGGGAGGGGGATGGTTTGCTACTCCTTAAAAGGGGGAATTGGCTCAGCATCTCGAATCATGAAAATGAATCATGGGGAATACACGATGGGAGTATTAGTACTAACAAATTTTGGAGCATTGAGCGATTTACGTATTAACGGGAAAGAAATTGGCAAGGAGCTGCAGGCTGCCACTAACGAAAATAATACCGAACAAGATAAAGGATCTATCATCGTTGTTGTTGCAACAGATCTGCCCGTTTCTGAAAGACAACTAAATCGTATTATTAAACGATCTATCACAGGACTATCAAGAACAGGTTCCATTATTACAAACGGCAGTGGTGAAGTTGTCATCGGGTTCTCTACAGCCACTAAAATACCCCATGAAAAACCGACACACTGTTTATCCATGTCTATCATTCACGAAGAGGATATAGATATAGCTTTTAGAGCTGTTGGGGAAGCAACGGAAGAAGCTATTTTGAACTCATTAATCACTGCAGACAGTGTTACTGGGCGCGACGGGAATAAAAGAGCGGCATTAAAGGATTTAATAGTAGAACATAATATATCAGTAAGCTAAGGGGTATTCATGAAGGTTGACAGAAAAGTGTTCACTATTTAAATGCCTTTTTGGCAAACTGGTCAGATAGTGGAGGATGTAGTTTAACACTAGTTTTGGGGAACCATACCAAAAGTGACTGTTAAATGAATCATTATTTTTACATATAATAGTATAGTTGTGTGCAATAAGACTTATGATGAAATTTAGTTATTATACCCTGCCAAAACATTGCTTTAAAAAGGAGATATGTGAAATGAATAAAAATAATAGCACAGAAACAAAACTCTCATCAAAAGCAGAAAGCATTCTATCTCAATTCAATAGTAAAACTAAGCTAGGCGACTTACGAAAAATCGCGAAAGAAATAAAAAAAGATCACGAACTAGCCTTGGAACTTTGGTCAAACGGAGAGTTTTCCCCCAGACTATTGGCAATATTAATTATGGATAAAAAACTTCTTTCACAAGATGTACTAAATAAGCTTGATAAGGATATGCAAACACACACATTTGATGAACGAAATAACTTAATGGATTGGTTAATGGCTAATCAGCTCACCAAAGATAAGAAAAATATTGCATTGATGGAGTCATGGGAGAATAGTTCTTCTGCTCTTCAAAGGCGAGCTTTCTGGTATTTCCAAGCACGATTAAGATGGACTGGACAAACATCGCCTGATAACACCGCAGAATTACTATCTGCAATTGAAGCTAATATTGCACAGGAAGAACCGGAAGTTCAATGGGCTATGAATTTCACCGCAGGGTGGATAGGTGTTTATAATGAAAACTATCGAGAGCGTTGTATGAAAATCGGTGAAAAAACCGGTCTTTACAAAGGTGAAATGGTGTCAAAAGGGTGTACTCCCAATTATTTGCCGGAGTTCATTACAATTGAAGTTAACAAACGAATTAATAAATAATTCCAACTGAAAAATTCATGAAAATAAAGGAATATAAAGCCTCAATATGGACAGGCTCTGAAAGTAAGTTTACAGAGTTTTTTTGCTTGGATTGAAATTTAGAAAATGCTATGAGTCGTTATTCACTCTTCTTTCCGTAAAAGGTAGGGGAAATTTATAAACTATTCCAGATTAAGAAATATTTATTACTTAAAGTCATGTGAGTGTTAATCCGAGTAGGGGTTAACACTATTTTTTGTAGTAATGAGATAAGTTACTTGAAGAGACTGATGAAACTTATTAGTTACGTGTATCGTATTTAATTATATGTATACAAATTTATGTATTGGAAAAAGAGGAGAGTATCTTGATGAAAAATAATCGTTTTGAAGAAGTTTATAAGCAAGGAAAATTAACCGTGAGTAAAATAATTCGCGATAATGAAACAGGTGTATTGTACCTTGTTCATCAAGAAGGTTATGGAATGGGGCTAACTGTAATGGTTGATGCAGAAGGAAAGCCGATAATCGATAAAAATTTTTAACTATTGTGCATGAAAAAGAAGTTTGAACAACATTTTTTCTAGAAAATCCTGTATAGATCCGTTTTATATTATAAGTGAAGAAGGGAAAGAGAGGAGGTAACTTCACCTCTTAATTAACAAGTTTACGAGCTTGCTAGCTGCATTTAGATTTGAGATTGATTGTAGAGCAATGGACCTTCTTCATAAAAACTGTACAGAATAGTTGATTACCCCGAATTAAAGAGTGATTCTTTGAGTTTAGCTTCCTACATTGGTTGTAATAGAGAAATACCATTAAATGAAGAAGAATAATATACAGAAGATTTTTTATTGGCAGTTGTTTTGCCGAAGAAGAAAATCTGCAAAATATACAGAAATATCAATTTAGTACACAATATGTTTATGAAGTATCTAGTCACTGGGGAATTACCATTTCAGAATATTCGACTCCGAAAATCTGTGCTGAATCTAAAAAGAAGCTATTAGAATTATATGAGGTTATGAACCGCTATCTTGATAAAAGGGACTATATAGTTGTTGGGTGGGAGAAGAAGCAGAAAGTCGAGAGGGTGGTTTTACCCTTCACATCAATAACTTTGAAATTGACAGGATAGAAATTACTTGAAAAAACGTTAGTGAGATTTGAAAAATGAAAACTTTAAGGGGCACAATTCAACAAACATTGACCCTTTTTAAAAGGTGCATCCCATTTCTTCTCATGTAAGATGTTCTTTCAAGTTATTCTCAGTAAAGTATCGATTGGCCAATAGTCAATTTCTATTTACGTTAAAAAAGGAGCATTCCAAAGTGAAAAAAATAAAAGCATTATCATTTTCGAATAAAGGAAGGGTTATAGTTATCTCAGACATTCACGGTGAATTAAAACTTTTGAAAAGGTTATTAGAAAAAGTTAATTATGATACGGAGGATTACTTAATTATTAATGGTGATCTATGTGAAAAAGGCAGCAATAGCAAAGGTGTTGTGAGCTACTTGATGGAACTTTCAGCTAATAATCCAAAAGTTCATGTTACAGAAGGGAATTGTGAGGCTTTAATTGAAGAATTATTAAATGAAAATCCTAAGTTAATAAACTATTTATGCGCTAGAAAAAATTCTCTATTAAATGAATGGCTGGAGCTCTTGGGATTCCATGTAAACGAGAAGACAAATATCCAAGAGGTAAAGGAATTATTAATAAATAATTTTCCGGAAGAAATTAAGTGGCTTTCAGAATTACCAACTGCTATTGAAACAGATGACTACATATTTGTTCATGCAGGGTTAGAGAATATAGAAAATTGGAAAGAAACCGATCGAAAAACTGCTATTACACTGCCTTCATTTTTAGACAAGTCACATTGTGCAAACAAATACGTAATAGTCGGGCATTGGCCACTTATCAATTATTCATCGAATATACCAGCAAATAATCCAATTATTGATAAAGCAAAAAAAATAATTGCTATCGATGGTGGTAACGCCGTTAAAGCAACGGGACAATTAAATGCATTTATCATTAATAGAGCCTCATCTTCTCCAGACGTGTTTTCGTATACATATGTTGATAATTTCCCGAATTTTAAAGTATTAAAAGATTTTAGTGCAGAACCCAAAATGCAAGGTTCTATTACCTATCCACTCTATAATATTGCTCCAGTTGAAAAGAATGATCATTTCACTTTATGTAAACTGTTAAAATCCAATCAATCATTATACGTTAAAAATGAATATATCCTACAAAATGAAACGGGGCATTTTACTGCTAAGACTGATGTTTCTTGTGCACAAATTACCGTAAGAAAAGGTGATATTGTTTCCCTTATTGACGATACCTGCAAGGGGTATGACTTGATAAAAAAAGATGGTTTAGAAGGCTGGATAGTGAAAGACATCATTCTTGAATTAAGTGAAAAAGAGGGAAAAATTAACGTAATCTAACAAATGTTTAACTAAAGTGGGGCTGAGTTATGTAATTAAGGAGCATAGACATTAATATGAAAAAGATAGGGATTATAGGAGCAATGCAGATTGAAATCGACTTGGTGTTAGAAAAAATGGTAGTATTTGAAGAGAGTAGAATTGCAGGTTTTCCATTCTACACTGGGCTACTTAATGAAAAAGAGATTGTGTTAACTCTTTGTGGGGTTGGAAAAGTAAATTCAGCAGCCTGTACACAAATCTTAATAGATAAATTTAATATTAACTACATCATTAATACAGGTATTGCAGGAAGTTTAAACGAAGAAGTTGGCATTAGTGACATTGTAATATCAACAGATGTTACTCATCATGATGTGAGAAAAGCTCAAATGAAAAACCTTTTTCCTTTTCAAGAGACTTTTATTGCGAGTGAAGAACTGAGAAATTTAGCTATAAAAGTGTGTGAATTTAAAAACCTAAAATATCATACTGGTAGAATTGTTAGTGGTGAGTGTTTTGTAGAAGATAATATGATAAAAGGTAATTTGGTTAAAGATTACTCTCCAGCATGTGTAGAAATGGAGGGTTCTTCAGTGGGGCATGTATCTTTTATTAATGACATACCATTTCTAATACTAAGGTGTATATCCGATAATGCAGATGAGAATGCGTCAGAAGCTTATACAGACTTTGAAGAATTTGCTGGAAATCAATCAGCTTCAGTAGTATTTGAAATGATAAAAATAATATAATTTCCTCAAACTATCCATTCAAAAGCATACATAAAAAACCGGGCAGAGATTAGCCCGGTTTCTTCGCTGTTCTGTATATTAACGCACAGATTTAAGTGCTCCACTCCATGCAACTACCTCGTTAAGCATTTCCGTTACATTTTGAAGATGCAATTCTTGTGGCTTGAATTCACTGAAGTTTTCAAAATCCGTAAATAAAGAAAGTGTAGGGTGTGTACGAACATCAGCAATTTTAAGCTCTCCACAAATTCCGCGCAAATGTTCAGCAGCACGTGCACCACCAGTTGAACCATAACTTACGATTCCAGCTGCTTTGTTATGCCATGCTTCACGGGCAAAATCGAGTGCATTTTTCAATGCTCCACTAATACTGTGGTTGTACTCTTGAACAATAAAAACAAATCCATCTAATTCTGTGAGCTTTTCATTCCAAGCAGCGATTCCTGGTTCTGTACCATCTGTCGTTCCTAGGAAAGGAAGATTAAAATCAGCAATATCAACAATTTCATAATTCGCATTTCCATGGCTATTCGCAATTCCTTTTACCCACTCACCAACTTGTGGGCTAACACGTCCTTGTCTTGTGCTTCCTAAAATAATTCCAATGTTTAATTTTTCAGCTGTCATGGTTTGTTCCTCCTCTAATTTCATTCCAAATAATTTTTTGAAAAACGACATCTTTACACCCCTAATGACCCTTTTTCTTTACCAAAAAATACGTTGTCCAAAGCTAGAAAAGTTCGATTAATAGCAGCAAGATAGATGGAAATTACCATTAACGCTAAGTCCAGTTCATACCCATCTAAAAAGCCAACAGAGAACTTTACCTTAACGATTGCAACAGCCATAATAAGGACAAACAAAATGGCTGCTATTCTTGTTCCCAAGCCTAAAATCATTGCAAGTCCACCAATTAATTCAATCAGTGCAATTACATATGCTGTCCAACCTGGCAAGCCTAAACTTTCAAAAAATCCTGCCGTGTTCTCAATACCACTTTGAAACTTTGCTAGTCCGTGTATGAAGAAGGTAATACCTAAAAACACCCTCATCACCGTCGTAGCGATTTCTCCTTTATTAGGCATTCATTAGCAACTCCTTGGATGACGAATTTGTTAGTTAGTTACTTTATGTAAGTAAGTATATTTTTAAAACTTAGTAATGTCAAGTAAGTTTTTAGTAGAAAATAATTTAATTATCATTGAAAATGATTATAATAGAGATAAGGAGTTGATTAACATGGATCAGACAAGGTGTCCTAGATTCGAAAAAGCAATGGGATTACTAAGCCAGAGATGGACAGGATTGATTCTTTATCAGCTTTTATCTGGACCGCAACGATTTTGCACGATTGAAACTTCCATTGGTGTAAGCGGAAGAGTTCTATCGGAGAGATTAAAGGATTTGGAGAATGAAGGGATTGTAAAACGAACAGTCTACCCTGAAACTCCAGTTCGAATTGAATATTCACTAACCGATAAAGGCGCAGCACTACAACCCTTAATGATAGAGATAGAAAAATGGTCACACAATTGGTTAGAAGCATAAAGCGACAGTTTGCTAATTCACTTTGAATAAAGGTATTTCTGAGCACCGATAAAAATGGTGCTTTTTTTGTAGAAATTTTGCCGTGAATTCAGTTGAAATTGAGCATTCAATTTATGTATTTTAATAAGTAGAGGTCATGTTTAACAGATAGAAATTTAGTTTTATCGATATATCACCTTGATGTTTGCTAATTTTTTGGCAACTAGGATTTTTTCATATAATTTGGAAGGGAGAGGGCTTTAGATGATGTTTTGGTTAGGAATAATTAGTATTCTAATATTAATAGCTGGTTTGGTGGCGACCATACAAGTAGCAGGCAAAGGTGATCGTCACTATCAGAAGGCTACAAAGGGAAATGTTATCCGTCTTTCATCTATATATATTGTGTTATTAGTAATTATAGTTGTGGGCTTCATCATTTATTTAAACTAATT
Source organism: Sutcliffiella rhizosphaerae (assembly GCF_917563925.1). Lineage (GTDB taxonomy): Bacteria > Bacillota > Bacilli > Bacillales > Bacillaceae_I > Sutcliffiella_A > Sutcliffiella_A rhizosphaerae. The sequence continues at coordinate 823 of NZ_CAKJTJ010000033.1, read as the reverse complement.
AATATTTCTATGAGAAAAAGCAGTTCAGCCAATTAACTAACGGGTTCTCCTTTGTGAGAAAAAAGTAAATAATAAAAATTGAAAAGACAGTCCGATTAGCAATTTATTGGTCTGTCTTTTTTCGTCGTATTAATTATTTCCCACAGGAACCTACTACAATCAAACATGAACATCCATGGATTCGTTTGGGAAATGTTGTATAATTTATTAAAGAATTAGATAATAGGGGTTGGTTTTTTGTCTAATAAAATGAATATCTGCCTTGTCATCTTCCTCATTATCTCAATATTTCTAGTAGGGTGTGTAAATAAAGTTCCGAATAAGTTTGATCTAAAACAACTTACTAGGGTAGATATTGAAGTGGTTAAGGCAGATGGAAGCTATGAAGAATCTGTAATGATTACTGATGAAGAAACTGGGGATGCAATAAGAAAAGTAATAAAACAAATTAAGTGGGAACCAAATGTAGAACCTAAAATGGCTAGAAAAGAAGATGTAAAGGTAACTCTATTTTTCAATTTTGATAAGAATATACCTGAACGATTATTTGAATATCAGATTTGGTTCAATCAAAATAATGATACATCAACAATTATTAGTAACAATGAAAAAGAAGGGTATGGAACTTTAGATAAAGTAAATGCAAAGATATTAGAAAATATTTTACTTAATAAATAAAAGAGCAGGAAATCCCTGCTCTATTCAGTGTATAGACAAAGGTACATTTTTATTTAAATCCATGCAATTCTCTTGTTGATCGTAGTGGAAGACGCGCAGACTCCTCGAAAATGCTGACACATTTTCTTCGTGCGATGAATGGCTG
>NZ_CAKJTJ010000032.1 GCF_917563925.1 Sutcliffiella rhizosphaerae | reverse complement strand
TTGCATGTATTAGGCACGCCGCCAGCGTTCGTCCTGAGCCAGGATCAAACTCTCCAATAAAGAGTTTGAGCTGTTGCTCAAAAATCTTGCTAGCTTGTTACTTAATTTCGTTCATGTTAACCATTAAAAGTTAACGTGGACGCTGTTGTTTTGTTTAGTTTTCAAAGAGCATTTTTGTTTCCATCGCTCCGAAGCGACTTTTTTAATATAACATATTTTCTCATTTCAAGTCAACATGTTTTTTAAAAATTTCTTTTTTGTCGCTTTCGCTTAATGCGTTGTTGTTGCAGCGACGAATAATAATATATCATGCTTCTTTTAGATACGTCAACAACTTATTTTACTTTTTTAAAAAAATAATTCACTCACTAATATTTAATGAGACTAGCTCCTTTAGATCACTTGAATGTTAAAGGAGCTATTTCCCTTTTTTATGATAATACCTTATACAATCGGTGAAAAACTCCATTGCCCTTTGTCTCTTTTTTCTCAACCTGTAAGAAGCCTTTTTCTACTAAATACTCTACTAATACACTGAGGTCTACTGAATATTTAGTGAGTTTAGGATGATGAAGCATTTCATTATAGGACCATGCATCTTCCTTTTCCTCTAAAACTTCTAAAAGATGTTTTGCTCCAGTTCGAGTTCTTGAATATATCATAAATTCGTTTGCCAAAAATAGAAGTTCTAAACGTTTGTCAATTGGTTCATCGCCTTGAATTAATTCTTCATACAATTTGTATATTTCAGGTTCAATTTTTTTCACTTGATTCCAAACTGTTATCTCGGGGTGGAATCCACGATCGATTACCGCTAATCTAGCAAGGTGGTGAAGAGAATGAACAATATGGTTGTAGGCGTCGATATAATGTTTTGAGTCAAAAAAATCCTTTCCTTCTAAATACCTTCTAATTAGTTTGGCAAATTCAAGTCCTATTTTAAGCTTCCTATCCTCTAATGGAAAATCAAGCAGCTTGGACCTAAGTGAATAAATATATTCGTTACGATCGAATAATACTTTACCGTTTATGATCCAATCAATTACTCTGCGATTTGTTCCTAGGGTAATCCACTCTTCTAATTGTTTTTCATTCGCAATGTAGAGAGCCGCTTTTTTTTGTAGAAGCTCATAGTGTTTTATATAAAGGGATTCTTCATGTTCTTTTACAACCATAAATAGGATGACATCAAATTTATCGGTATTAGGGCTTATTGGGTTTTTCTTTTCTATCATTAATATTCCTTGCGTGTTTGATTGACTTGCACGCTCTTGGTAGATAGGACGAAGTAAATCTTCCATCTTATTGACCTCCAAATATAAAGGGTTTTATTGCTAGTATTCGACACTTTCTTCAAAAAACCTTTTTCTCATTTTTAATCCAGAACATTCCGTTAACTTCTTTCCTCCATTTATTTTTTGTCGTTTTGTGCTATTATGTTTTCAGGAGGTTGTGTCGATGGCTCGTAAATATTCAAGTAAAATAAATAAAATTAGAACGTTTGCCCTCAGCCTTGTCTTTGTCGGCTTTTTTGTAATGTACTTAGGTATTTTCTTTCGAGAGAGCATGATTGTGATGACTATCTTCATGCTATTAGGTCTATTATGTATTGTTGGATCTACAGTTGTTTACTTTTGGATTGGAATGCTTTCAACTAAAGCTGTTCAAGTAGTTTGCCCTTCTTGCGGTAAGCATACAAAGGTACTAGGGCGTGTAGATATGTGTATGTATTGTAATGAACCTCTTACGTTGGACCCTACATTAGAAGGAAAAGAGTTTAACGAAGAGTATAATCGAAAAAAAGAAAGCTGATAGGAGTCGCTCCTATCAGCTTTTGTATTTATTAATGTGCTCCTTTATTGCATTCTGGACACACACCGTAAATTTCCATGCGATGACGAGAAATTCTGAATCCTGTTACATGTGCAGCCAACGCTTCCACTTCATCTAGACCAGGGTAATGGAAGTCGACAATTTTACCGCATTCATCACAGATTACATGGTAGTGATCGGTTGTTACGTAATCAAATCGACTTGAGTTGTCCCCGTAGGTTAATTCTTTTACAAGTCCGACTCCACGGAATACTCGTAAGTTATTGTATACTGTTGCTACACTCATATTTGGGAACTTACCTTCAAGTGCTTTGTATATATCGTCAGCTGTCGGGTGAGACATGGATTGAATAAGATACTCCAAAATCGCATGACGCTGTGGAGTGATACGAACTCCAGTTTGCTTAAGTGTTTCAAGCGCTTCTTTTAATTGTTCGGTTGCCACAGTCATGCACCTCACTTTTCATAAAGATTATTACTTTATAATATTTATAAATAGTGTACCGTGTAAATGTTATTTTTGTCAATCTTATTCCTTATATATATGTTGTTTTGTGACTTTTAAACCTCTGGCTTTAAAACAGGCTCTTCTTTCTTTAATTGATGATTTACATAGCGGGCGGTAATAAATAAATAATCAGAAAGTCGATTTAAGTATGAGAGTACGTTAGGTGAAACTTCTTCCGAAAGGCTAACAGTCGAACGTTCTGCTCTTCTTACAATTGTTCTTGCACTATGAAGTGCCGCACCTGCACTAGAACCACCAGGTAAAATAAAGGTCTTTAAAGGTGGTAACGTAGCATCAAGTTCATCCATTTCATCTTCCAGGCTTTTAATGTGTTCTTCTGTCAATTTCCATTTCACTTCTTTTCCTGTAGGTGTTGCGAGTTCAGCGCCAACATGAAACAAAATTGTCTGGATATTGTTGAAAGAATTTAATAGCACTTCTTTTTTGGGGAATTCTTCTTTTAATAGAAACGAAATCGCAAGTCCGATCATGGAATTCGCTTCATCACATGTTCCGTATGCCTCAACTCGGACGTGATTTTTCTCTACACGTTGTCCATATACTAATGATGTTTTTCCCTTATCCCCTGTTTTTGTATAAATCTTCATAGACTCCAACCCCTTCAATCGTGAATGCTTTCTATTGTTATTTTATAAAAAGAAACACTAGCTTGTCCAAACAGAGCTTGTACATTAACAAGATTTATGTATTCGTAAATAGAATATCCGAGCTGCTTTTACAAAAAAAAGGAGTGCAAGCCTAAGCTTTGCACTCAAATCACGTCAACTTTTGAGGAGGTATGCCCTACACTACAGAATACTCCCTTGGGTACATTTTGGTTTTAAGGCATTTGACTCATTCCATGAAAAATAGGCGTTATGGAAGGTTTTTTTTTATAAAGGATAATGCCTCTTCTACATGTCCTTTTACTTTAACTTTTCTCCACTCTTTTACAATCTCGCCTTCCTTATCAACTATAAAAGTGGAACGTTCAATTCCCATGTATTCTTTTCCGAAGTTCTTTTTTAATTTCCATACGTCATAAAGTTCAGCCACTTCATGATTTTCATCTACTAATAATAAAAATGGGAGGCCATACTTCTCCACAAATTTTTCATGCCTAGACTGGGGGTCCGGACTAACACCAAGGATAACTGTATCCAACTCTGAAAAGTCTTCGTGCATATCCCTGAAGTCACACGCCTGTGTTGTACAGCCTGGTGTCATATCTTTCGGATAGAAATATAGAACCACATTCTTGCCTTTAAAGCTCGAAAGCGTTAATTCTTCCCCTGTATTGGATTGTAAAGTAAAATTAGGTGCTTTTTTTCCAACTTCAATTGCCATTATCTGTTCCTCCTTCGGATACATTACTATTGTAAGCGTAACGAAACCCGAAGTCTTTTTCAACTTTGCTACCTTTCTTTACTATCCATATGAAGAACGACCCTTACTACGAAAGCAGCAGGCAGGACAAAACCAATTAATGCTTCTATCATAGCTATCGATCTTCCAATGCCTATCGGGGTTATATCTCCATACCCAACCGTCAAAATAGTAATGGCACTAAAATAAATGGAACGAAAAAAAACCTCAAAAAAACTCCCGCTTATCTTCTCGCCCCTTTCTAGTAAAACAGGGTGCCCTTCGACATGTAAAACAGTATATAAAAGTCCAAACGATATTAATAAGGTTAAATAAATAAGAAGTAAAAGGATCAAGGTCTCTTTTGATACATAGGGGAGGCTTCTTGTTTCTGATTTAAAAACATGAGAAAAGCTAACAACAATGGCAATAAAAATGAAGATGACAATAAAGAAATAAAGCATCCTATTCCTCCAGTACGCGGACATGCTATTAATACAATATACGCAAAGGTAGAACAGGTATGCTTTTTTTCATTAGCCATGTTCATTTTCCTCCATTTTATCAACATAGCAACCTCCTCCTATTCATGTTAAAATGACATATCTATTGATTTACCTATTGAGGAGGATTCAAATCATGAATTTCACAAAATCTGAACAGTTACATGGAGAAGCACTTCAGCACATTGTTGGTGGAGTTAATAGTCCTTCGCGTTCATATAAGGCTGTTGGTGGCGGCTCGCCAGTAGCCATGGAAAAAGCATCTGGAGCCTATTTTTGGGATGTGGATGGAAATAAATATATTGATTACTTAGCTGCATATGGTCCAATCATCACTGGACACGCCCACCCACATATCACAAAGGCTATTACCCATGCTGCAGAAACTGGGTTGTTATACGGAACGCCAACCCCACACGAAGTTAAATTTGCCAAAATGTTAAAAGAAGCAATGCCTGCTATGGACAAGGTACGTTTTGTCAACTCAGGTACAGAGGCAGTGATGACTACAATTCGGGTGGCACGCGCATATACTGGACGTGATAAAATTATAAAATTTGCAGGTTGCTATCACGGTCACTCAGATCTAGTACTTGTTGCAGCAGGTTCTGGACCGTCTACACTGGGAACACCAGATTCCGCGGGAGTACCTAAAAGTATCGCCAATGAAGTCATTACCGTACCATTTAACGACATTGAACCATTCCGGGAAGCACTTCATAGATGGGGAGACCAAATAGCAGCTGTATTGGTAGAACCCATCGTAGGAAACTTTGGGATTGTGGAGCCAAAAAAAGGATTTTTAGAGGAAGTAAACGCTCTTACTCATGATGCAGGTGCGCTTGTCATTTATGATGAGGTCATCACCGCATTCCGTTTTATGTACGGTGGTGCCCAGGATATGCTTGGCGTAAAACCAGATTTGACTGCCCTTGGAAAGATAATTGGCGGAGGTCTTCCAATAGGTGCTTACGGTGGTAAAACAGAAATCATGGAAAAAGTCGCTCCACTGGGACCAACGTACCAAGCCGGAACAATGGCTGGTAATCCAGCGTCCATGCTTTCGGGGATTGCATGTTTAGAAGTATTACAACAAGAGGGTGTGTACGAACACCTTGATCATCTAGGCCAACTATTAGAAGAAGGTATTTTATCAAGAGCTGAAAAATATGGTATCACCATTACCATTAATCGCTTAAAAGGTGCCCTTACCATTTATTTCACAGACGAAAAAGTAGTGAATTATGAACAAGCAGAAAATACAAATGGCGAACAGTTTGCAACATTCTTTAATCTGATGCTTAATCAAGGCATCAATCTTGCTCCTTCCAAATATGAAGCTTGGTTTGTAACAACCGAGCATAATGAAGATGATGTAACAATTACTCTAGATGCTGTAGAGCACGCATTTAAAGAAATGTCTAATGCATAATTATACAACACAGCGTGTATCATTTGCGCTGTGTTTTCTATACACTATATTGAAAACGCTTACAAATAAACGTTATTCTCTCTCCCCTTACCTAACAAACCAATCAGCATTTTGTATAAAAAATTGATTTTTGTAATAGTAGATGTTAGTATATAGTTTAAAGTCTGAAAATTCCCTATTTTTATTTTTTCCTCATTACTACCTATTTATAAGAAAAGACAAGGCACCCTATAATTAGTGCCAACGAAAAAGACGGGAAGGTAATCTTATCCAGCTCCACTTCATGCACATTAAGTTAGGGAATCAAGTCTCTCAGACATCCTTATCGGAGCTAAACAACGTGCATGCGCTTTTCTTATAAACAATCAAACTACAGGAGGTGAATGGCTAGTTAGGGGCCCCTCTTATAGTGTGAGTTCAATATATGTTGAACATCCTCTAATCCCTAGTTTACGCCAGTCCATATGACAAAATGGAGTCCAAGTACATTTAAAGATTTTCACAACGCAGAACATGATGCATGTGGTATTGTATCCGCTATTGAGAAGAAAAAAATCCCATCAAAGAAAAATATCGATGACTGCATTGATGCCCTAGTTAAAATGAATCACCGTGCTGGCTTTATTAACGGCGAAGGAGACGGTGTAGGGATTCATATAGACATTCCACGTGCTTTATGGAAAGAAAAACTTAATAAAGCTGGAGCAGAGCCAACATTAACAGATCGTGATGATTTTGTAGTTGGTCATTTTTTTATCAACCATCATATCGATGTAGATCTGGTAAAAAGTGAGATTACTGCCATTCTTGAAAAAAAATCCCTTCAAATAGTCTTCTCTTCTGATACGGTAATTTCTTCAGAAGCACTTGGGCCAATTGCTGTCATTCAAGATCCTGTATTCTGGCAAATTGCCCTAGTTTCTAAAAATAAGGACTGTACACAAACTCAACTGTTTGAAGCGATTATTGAAATTGAGAAAAACGACGATGTTCATGTTGCTTCTCTATCAAACTACCATGCAGTGTATAAAGTAATGGGTGCTGGTGATATTCTTCCAAAGTATTATCATGACCTGGCAAACCCTTTAGTGGCATCAACTATGACTCTTGGACATAACCGCTACTCTACTAATACACTTTCAAACTTTTTTCGTGTGCAACCATTTAGTGTCCTAGGACATAATGGAGAAATTAACACGATTGCAAAGCTGCGGGACGAAGCCAAGATGATTGATGTTCCGTTAACAAACGGTGGCAGCGATTCACAAGACCTTAATAGAACGATAGATACGTTGATTTCACGAGACGGTTTTTCACTATTTGAGGCATTGGATATCGTATTTCCTCCAATCATTAATGAAATTAAGAGCTATCCAGCACATTTGCAAGATTTATATGCGTATATTCGTGAAACATGGGGACATTTTTCCCAAGGTCCCGCTGGTATCATCTCTCGGAACAAGGATGAAGCTGTTTTCAGTTTGGATGCACTCGGTCTACGTCCACTTTGGATGCTTGAAACAGAATCTTCCTATTACTTTTCATCAGAACCAGGAATTATTCCAACAACTGAGTATATGGCGGAACCAAAACCGTTCTCACCTGGTGAAAAGGTTGGCTTGAAGTGGGATGGGGATGCCATTAAAGTGTATGACTACCATGCCTATCAAGAAGAAGTCTTCCAACGTATGAGCAAGAAATTTACTCTCGATGGCTTCAAGAAGCGCTTAACGCCACCACAGCTTGAACCATTTGTTTCGTCTACACCGCTCGTAAAAGTTCACAATGGGCTTTATGCTGCTTTTGGGTGGGATCGAGAGCACATTCAACTAATTGAACAGATGGCGGAAAAAGGTGCGGAACCAATACGATCCCTCGGACATGACGTACCACTTGCTGCAATGAATCCAGGGCGTAACAACATTGCGGACTTTATTAAAGAAAGTGTAGCTGTTGTAACGAACCCCGCGATTGACCGAGACCGTGAAACAGAGCACTTTTCTACAAGAACCGTACTCGGTGCTCGTCCAGCCTTAAGGGAAACGGATTTTGTATCAAATGAATATACACTGGAGTTATTATCTCCTCTCTTAATAGAAGGGCAAATTGGTCTTGATAGCACAAATGCATTGACTCAGCCATCATTTGATCAAGTTGTTAACCAGTTCCACAATAAAGGGCTGACATATTATATCCATACTACATTTAGCTCGGAAGAAGATGTACTGCAAGCCTTAGACCGACTGAAACAAGATGCTGTTGAAGCTGTAAAGCAAGGAAAGACTTTATTAATTATTGATGATGCACTAGCTCATAAAGATGGAAAACTGTGGTTGGATCCACATCTCATCACAGCAGTCATTAATGAAGAATTGGTGCAACAACAATTGCGTAGACAATGCTCCATACTCCTTCGTTCAGGAGCGATTCGTTCGCTTCATGATGTGATGGTTGCATTAGGGCTAGGTGCAAACGCTATAAGTCCATATTTACTATTTGGAACAGTAAGTGATGAAACGACCAAACCTGTTGTTAATTTGTTTAGTGCGCTAACAAAGGGAATGGAAAAGGTTATTTCTACGATTGGTATACATGAACTGCGTGGATATGGCCGTCTTTTCTCCGCAATTGGTCTCCATATAGAAGTGGAAAAAGCTTTAGGAATTGTGAACTTCCTTGGGTCAGACACACTTGGATTTAATTTTGTAAAGCTAAAAGAAGATGCAGTTGAGCGAGCTACAGATTTTGAAGACGAAAAAGCACGTCCAGGGAAATCGTTCCATCTCTTCCCTCGTATATGGAAAGCCATTGGCGACGTTGCAAAGAATGGAATCTATAATGATTATCGTGAAAAATTGGATGAACAAGAAACGAAGAATCCTATTACCATCCGCCATTTAACAGATTTAAAAGTAGCTTCGAAAAAAGCTGCAAAAGAAAAAGTGAATGTCGGTGTAGGAACACATAGTCTACCATTTGTTATTGCATCCATGTCATTTGGATCTCAAAACGAAATTGCCTTTAGAGCCTATGCAGAAGCTGCTGAAAAACTGAATATGGTGAGCCTGAATGGTGAAGGTGGAGAAATTAAAGATATGCTTGGGAAGTACCCAAATACGCGCGGACAACAAGTTGCATCCGGACGTTTTGGAGTAAATGCAGAGTTACTGAACTCTTCCAATCTATTAGAGATTAAGATAGGGCAAGGTGCCAAGCCTGGAGAAGGTGGGCATTTACCAGGCTCTAAGGTAACAGCAAAAATTGCAGAAGCGCGGAATGCAACAATTGGATCGGATTTAATTTCTCCATCCAACAATCATGACATCTATTCCATTGAAGACTTGGCTCAAATGATTGCAGAGTTGAAAACAGCCAATGATCAGGCTAAGGTAGCTGTAAAAGTCCCGGTAGTTCCAAATATCGGTACAATTGCTGTCGGAATTGCCAAGGCTGGTGCAGATATTATTACCATCAGTGGTTTCGATGGAGGTACAGGTGCAGCAAGAATACATGCTCTACAATATGTTGGATTGCCAGTTGAAATAGGTGTTAAAGCAGCCCATAATGCCCTACTTGAATCCGGTTTACGAAACAAGGTAGAGATTTGGGCAGATGGCGGAATTAAGAGTGCTTTGGATTGTATGAAGATAATGCTTCTTGGTGCTAACCGCATCGGGTTTGGAACCTTATCCATGATTGCAATTGGCTGTACTACGTGCCGAGGCTGCCATCTTGATACATGTCACGTAGGTATTGCTACACAGATTGAGACAGAAGCTCAAGCAAAAGACCACGGTCTGCGCCGCTTCGTACCAAGACAATCCGATCTTGCTGTCCAAGGATTAATGAACCTATTCACAGCATTCGGGAATGAATTAAAAGAACTAACAGCATCTTTAGGTTTTACTAATTTGCAAGAGATTGTCGGACGATCTGACCTTCTTGAACAGTCACGTGGTTTGGAATCCCTTGATCTTTCTAATCTACTTCAGACATTGGATGTTCCACAGCTTGCTCATAAAGAAGTAGCAGCAAGTATGGAAAAAGAAAAGCTGCTCGTTGCTGCAGGAGCGGAGTATCTTGATTATCAAGAAGGCGATTTACATGAATCGCGTCAATTTGATGCCGTTACAGCGGAACAGCGTGTGCTTGGCAGCAGAGTTTCTTGCCACCGTGTACGAGGAAGACTCGATGGTTCCTATCTATCACTTCCAGAAGTAGAGCTTCGCTATAACAAGGGCTCTATTCCTGGAAATGGGCTTGGTGCCTACAATTCAACGGGTATTAATATTAAAGTTGAAGGTGGTGCACAGGATGGTATCGGAAAAACTGCATTCGGAGGCAGCATCTTTGTATTCAAATATAAAGGTAAGAATGGTAAGTTCTACAATGGCTCTGTCGGAAAAGGGTTCGGATATGGTGCTCAAAAAGGAGCGCTTGTTGTTCAAGGAAATGCTGATGCCCGTGCAGGTATCCGACTTTCTGGTGCAGATATGATTATTGGTGGAAAAGTAACTACCCCTCTTCCAGCTAACGAACATGGTAACTTGGGAGTTAACGCCAATATTAAAGGATTTGCATTTGAATACATGACAAACGGACGCGGACTTGTTCTTGGCGATCCTGGTCCATGGATTTGTGCTGGAATGACTGGTGGTGCTGTTTACCTTCGCCATCAACCTGAAATGGGACTAACAACAAATGCCTTAAAACGCAGAATTGCGAAAGGGGCAAAAGTAAGCATGGAACCTTTAAATGCTAATGGATTAAAGGATGTAGTGGAGTTACTTACCATCTATCATCAATCGTTACTAGACCAAAAGCAATTCGAAGAAGCGGAAGAAATCAAACGTTTCCTTGATAATCCAGAAGAACATTTCTTACAGGTTATCCCTGTAAAAGAACAAGCTGATCCAGCAGTTTCTACTGAATAAATTCAAAAGTGTTTGACAACTGAAGATGACCACATTAAAAACCCGCAAAAGAGTAATTTGCGGGTTTTTTCTTGGTTACAACAGCTTTTCGATTCCATTTTACTGTTGCACAACGTTTTGAAACGGTGTATAGTACATTAGCATAATAGGAATCTTTCGTACATATACTAAGAAGTGCTTCATTTTTTAAACAACAGGTTAAATAAATGGAAAATAAGAAAGGAATTACTGAATAATGAAACTTGGTGCCCGAATAGTAAAAACGGGGATTGCAATCACTCTCGCATTATTTGTAGCACAATGGTTTAATGTACCTTCTCCATTGTTTGCGGGAATTGCCGCGATTTTTGCTATCCAACCATCTATCTATAAATCGTTTCAATCTATTATTGAGCATGTACAAGCCAACTTAATCGGGGCTATTCTGGCAATTATTTTTTCATTATTGTTTGGACATGACCCATTTATTATTGGTTTAACCGCTATTTTTGTCATTGGAATAAACTTAAAGCTTAAGATAGAAAACACCATCCCATTAGCACTTGTTACCGTTATAGCTATTATGGAAAGTCCTAGTGAGAACTTTTTCGAGTTTGCACTAGTCCGCTTTTCTACCGTAATGATTGGGATACTTTGTGCATTTTTGGTCAATCTTATCTTTTTACCGCCAAAATATGAAACAAGACTTTACTATAAAGTCCGACTAACAACTGAAGATATACTAAAGTGGATCCGCATCAACATACGTCATGGCACAGAGCATAGTTTGTTAAAGACGGATATCGAATCCCTTAATCAACGTGTATTGAAACTAGAGCAATTATTCTCACTCTATAAAGAAGAAAGAACTTATTTTCCAACACTAAAGAAATCCAGTTCCAAAGCCCGAAAACTTGTTATTTTCCGGCAATTGATTTTAACTAGTAACGGTGCTTTGCATACGTTAAAAACGCTTCATCGTTTAGAAAATGAGCTTCACCATATGCCTGTCGAATATCAACATTACCTAAAAGCAGACTTAGACCATCTTGTGAACTTGCATGATCAAATTTTATTAAAATTCATCGGTAAAATAAAGCAATACAATACTTCTGAAATGTATGTGGATGAGCTATTTAATAAGCAAAAATTTATCGAAGAATTCATGGTGCACAAAGAGAGTTGGGATCAAAACGAAGACAACGCTGAAGTATGGTACCATCTATTTCCACTTGTTTCCCAAATAATGGACTATAGCGATCAGCTCCAACATTTGGATAAGTTAATTGACAGCTTTCAGAAATACCATGTGGACGACAATGAATTTGAAATTGGCACTAGAGAAGAAGAATAATAAAAAATCACCTACCTGAAATTCAGTAGGTGATTTTTACTTTATCCAATCTCTTGGATAGAAAACAGATTATAATAATGGCCTTTCTCCTGCATTAATTCTTCATGTGTACCTGTTTCAATAATTTTTCCATGCTCCATCAATACGATTCTGTCTGCATGGGTTATGGTAGATAAACGATGTGCTACTACAAATGTTGTTCGATTAGCAGCAAGCTTTTCGAGTGATTCCTGAATTAAGTGCTCACTTTCTAAATCAAGTGCAGAGGTAGCTTCATCCATTACCAAGATGGGAGGGTTTTTCAGAAATACCCTAGCAATTGCTACTCTTTGCTTTTGTCCACCAGAAAGCTTGACTCCACGCTCTCCTACCTTTGTTTCATATCCATTAGGAAGGCTTGAAATAAAATCATGGGCATTTGCAGCTTTGGCTGCTTCTATTATTTCCTCCATTGACGCATCTGGTTTTCCGAGTGCAATATTTTCTCTTACCGTATTACTAAATAAAATACTATCTTGAAGGACAATCCCTATTTGCTTTCGTAATGAATGGACAGTCACATTACGGATATCCTCTCCATCTAGCGTTATTCTACCTTCTGTGACATCGTAGAACCTCGGTAAAAGACTAACAAGCGTGGATTTTCCACCTCCACTCATCCCCACTAGCGCAATGGTTTCCCCAGCCTGAATATGTAAGGAAACATTACGTAAAACACTTTCTTCCTCTTCTTCATATTTAAAAGAGACATTCTCAAAATTAACTTCTCCATGAGCAGTCTCCAATGTAATGGCGTCTTTCTTGTCTGTAATATCATATTTTTCATCAGCAAATTCAAATACCCGATCCATGGAAGCAATCGATTGTGTTAAGGTGGTAGATGAATTGATTAGTCTGCGCAATGGGTTATACAGGCGATCAATATATGCGATAAACATCACCATTTCTCCTACTGTTAAGTTACCATTTATCACTTGGTAACCAGCAAAACCAATCACAAGTAATGGGGCAATGTCCGTAATGGTATTAACTACGGCAAATGTTTTGGCATTCCAACTAGTATGATCTATTGCTTTTTCTAGAAAATTTGTGTTTTGCTTCTTAAACTGTTCTTGTTCAGTTTCTTCTATAGCCATACTTTGGATGACGGGCATACCTTGTACTCTTTCATGCAAATGCCCTTGCACTTCTGCAAGTGCCTGGGAACGAACTCTTGTTAAATGGCGTAATTTGCTGTAGAAATACTTGATAGAAAATCCATATAACGGAAATAGCATAATGGATACCAAAGTCAATGGAAGATCAACGGTAATCATGATAACAATAACTATGACAATTGTGGCAAGGTCCAACCACAAATTCATTAAACCTGTAATAACGAAATTCTTTGTTTGTTCCACATCATGAATGACCCTTGATATGATTTCTCCTGCACGATTATTCGCATAAAAACGCAAGCTCAAACGCTGAATGTGATCAAAGAGTCTATCACGCAAATCGTATAAAATTTTATTTCCAGTCCATTGCGCCAAATATTGACGATAATATTCAATTGGGGGTCTCAAAATTAAAAAAGCCAAAAAGATGGTTCCCATGATTAAGATGAGTTCGCTCGACTTTTCTGCAGAAGAAAGCCCCTCTTGAAGTAAAATATCATCCACTACGTATTTTAATAATAGCGGGATAAGTAATGGTAACCCAAATTTTAGTAAACCAATGATGATAGTACCGACAATTTGCCACTTATATGGCTTCACAAATTGCATGTACCTTTTTATACTATCCAATTGTCTTCCTCCCAGTAGTAGGTTGAACCCTTTGTTATTTGCAATGGTCTTGCTTTTTGATTATATTATTAATCACAAAAAAGACCCGGTATTACATATAACCAGGTGCCTTTCCACCTTTAACTGCGATATGTCAAATAACGCTCGTACCAAATATCGATAAAATCTGGCGCAAAAGGTCCTTTTCGTTGCCTTATCCAGGATATTAATGTTTCTACATTGCTCCAAAGTATTTTATCTATAACCTCTGGGTATTTCATTTCTTTCCGGTGTTTTTCATACTCATCCTCGTCCAGCAAAATAAAAGTCATATCTGGGAAAACCTTAATATCCAAATCATAATCTATGTATTTTATTGCTTCATTGTCTGCAATAAAAGGAGAACTAATATTACAATAGTAGTACACTCCATCTTCCCGGATCATGCCAATTATATTAAACCAATGTTTTCCATGAAAATAGCAGATTGCGGGTTCTCTTGTAATCCATGTTCGGCCGTCCGATTCAGTCACAATAGTTCTGTCATTTCCACCGATAACAAGGTTTTGCGTCCCTTTAAGCACAGTTGTTTCCTCCCAAACTCTATGGATGTTCCCACTGTGCTTATAGCTATGTATTTGAATTGTTTCACCTTCTTTGGGACCACTCATCCTCTCTCCCCTTCTTTCTTCATGCCGCGCTTTACGGTTATAAGCAACTGTTTCTATATATTATAACGGTAAAAGGAAAATTTTAAAACAAAAGAGCCATCTAAATAAAGATAACTCTATTAATGAGCTATTTAGTTAGCCGCGCAGACTAGTTTAGCTAGCTACCTATTTCTTCAAAACACTATCTCAAAGTAAAAATTACGATTACCTGGATTCCATTTTTTGATAGGAACGAATAGCATCTTCCGTTTGGGCTTCAAAAATGTCTTGTACTTCCTTCAGTTCTTTCTTCATTTTTTCAATTTGCTCTTTTAATGTTTGGATTTGTTCCATTTCTTCTTTTAATTGAGTTTGCAACTGCTGACACCTTTCAATTTCTACTTGTATCCCCAATAGTTTATCCATAGTCTCTAACTGCTTGGCAACTGCGACATCAAAATTATTCAAAATCATATCCTCCTCTATCTTACCTTCTTTTTCATTTAGTAGTTACGTTTCATAAAAGGTCTTTATTAACCCTTCTATAAAAATGAAAAAGGACATCTATTCTTCCTTTTTAGATTCTTCCCATTTGTAAATATGCGGAAACATCTTCTTTATCTACATTCTCTAATCTTACAATCGAACCCTTTGACTACTTATGTAGAGCATTTAGAAGTTTTGTCGAGTAATAGAAGTACACATACGCAGCTTTCAGTAACAACATCGAGGGAAGGCGATAGACATAAAAAAGAAGCACTTTCTATCGATTTGATAAAAAGTGCTTCCATTTTTTCTATATATTATTGTTGGTTCTTTTTAGCTTGAGATTGAGCGTTTTGTTGTCTAACTTCTTGTGCATTTGTTTCGCTTCCAAACTCAGCACCATATTGCTGTTGACCTTTTTGAGATTGAGCGTTTTGTTTTCTTACTTCTTGTGCATTTGTTTCGCTCGCAAACTCAGAGCCATATTGTTGTTGTTGGTTTTGTTTGTTGTTTGCCATTGTTTATCACCTCCACGAAACTTAAGATAACCAAGTTCATGTGAAAGTATTACAAAATGACAAAAATTATTTTTTGCAAATTTTAAACTAGAAGAGACCTTCCACCATCTACAATAATGGTCTGACCTCGAATCATACTTGCATGATCGGATAATAAGAACATTACTGAGTTCACTAGGTCTTCAGGTTCTACCATTCTTCCAGCAGGTGTATTTTTCTTCGCATCTTCCAACAATTCATCACGATTTGGAAAATGTTTTAGTGCATCTGTATCAACAGCTCCACCTGAAACTGCGTTCACTATAATATTTCTATCTGCTAGCTCAACCGCCAAATATCTTGTCAGCGCTTCGATAGCTGCTTTAGATACTCCAACAGTTGTGTAGTTTTTTAAATAACGGATAGATCCTAAAGAACTGATGCTTACAATTTTTCCGCCGCCAACCTTTTCCATTCTTTTTGCAGCTTCTTGGGCTAAAAATAATAAAGCTTTAGAATTAATGTTCATCGTCCAATCCCAATGTGATTCCTCTAGGTCCATTACATGGCGCAGAACTCCTGATGCTGCATTGCTAACCAAAATATCCAGGCGTCCGAACGTTTCATCAATTTGAACAAACATCTCTTTTATTTTTTCAGGTTGCCCAACATTAGCTTTTACTGTTAATGCTTTAACACCTAGTTTTTCGATTTCTGCTGCCGTCTCTTGGGCTGCAGTTTTACTGCGATTATAATTGATTACAATGTTATAACCTTCCTTAGCAAGTTCTAGGGCAATCTTCTTTCCTATTCCCCTACTGCTTCCTGTAACTAATGCAACTTTACTAGACATGAAACTTAGCACTCCTTTATGTATGGAAACCAAATATTATTTCCTTTAGTATAGTCTTATTTTAAAAACCGAACAATAATAGAAAAATCAAAAGGTGGCGATAGCATGTATGTTGGACGTGATATGACAGAGCTTTCCATGACTTCAAAACAAGAATGGACAGATTCAGAATTAGCTTTCTTTCACCATTCTCTACAACAAATGGTCCCTTATTTAAATGAAGAAGGACATAGCATTCATCGTGAAATCATTAAAGAGATAGAAGCTCGTGGTGGATTTACCCATTACGATGCAACTTATACGAATGGCACTCGTATAGGATATGATTGAAAATTACCAAGTTTTATCTTGAGAAAAACGGCTGCTTGAAAGTCAATGTACAGGCTTTCAAGTAGCTTTATTTTTCGACTTATATTCTTTCCAGATGTTTTGATGTGATACAGGAAAAGCATATTGTAACATTTCTTCCTCAGATACACTGACAAGGTCTGCATCTTCTGGTATCTCACCTGTCCATTCACCCACATATACATTTACATCCCAGACAAGATGAGAAAAGATGTGCTTAATATCACAAAGGTATTCGTTAATATTTGCGTTAATTTCATATTCCGACTTTATTAATGATTGAAGTTGTTGTTTAGATGTCCCAAGCTCATCTAATTTCACAAAATTAGGGAATTCCCATAAATTTGCAAGCAAACCTTGACTAGGCCTACGGTGAATAAGAAACTTCCCATCCTCATTTTGTAATACCGCAGCGACTAGAGCAACCTGCTTAGTGGATTTCTTTTTCGATTTTACAGGTAAATCTGTTTGAACTCCTTTATGAAAAGCCCTGCAATGCTCCCTTACAGGACATAATAAACAAGATGGCGAAGTTGGTGTACAAACGAGAGCACCCAGCTCCATCAGTCCTTGGTTAAAGTAGGACGGATTCTCTTGTGAAATTAATTCCCGAATAACATCTTCAAATATTTTACGTGTTTTAGGCTTTGCAATATCTTCTTCGATAAGAAGTATTCTTGATAATACCCTCATTACATTCCCATCCACTGCAGGTTCTGGTACACCATAAGCAATGCTTAAGATTGCCCCTGTTGTATATGGCCCCACACCTTTTAACGATGATATTTCTTTTGGTGTGTTAGGGACAACCCCGTCATAGGCTTGGTGGACCTCTCTTACTGCGCTTTGGAGGTTTCTAGCACGGGAATAATAACCAAGCCCCTCCCACGCCTTCAATACTTTGTCCTCTTTTGCCTCTGCCAAGCTTTGAATGTTTGGGAACTTTTCTATAAAGGAATTAAAATAAGGTATTACCGTGTCAACCTTAGTTTGCTGAAGCATTATTTCTGATACCCATACTTTATAAGGGTCTTTGTCTTTTCTCCAAGGGAGATCCCTTTGTTCGCGTTCGAACCATGTTACTAGATCATGTTGAAAACCAGTTATATTAAATTCCATTAGTCGTTCATGCTGTTTCAAAACAAACCTCCAGCTAAATTCATTATTTTAGACACAGGCATGACTGTAGGTAAACACACCAAGTATCTTTGTTTCAAACAGTTTATCATTGATTCCTTTATAGGTTATTGAATGAAAATATGCAACTGTTTTGTTATCATGTTTGAAAACACTCCTTTAAAGCAAAACTGAGGAGTATGAAAAGAATTAGTGTATCTGCCGCCCGAAAGGAGGCCGCTCTGATTGGATACCGGAACACATATAGTGATGGGTGTAGCTCTAGGATCAATTGCAACGATTGACCCCTACGTTGCAGCTAGCCCTGCAACCGCAGCAGCCATTATGGTTGGAACAATAATTGGATCACAAGCACCAGATTTAGATACTATATTAAAATTTAAAGGCAATGCAACATATATTAGAAACCATCGGGGAATAACTCATTCAATCCCAGCAGTTTGTCTATGGCCACTTCTTATAACACCAGCAATTTACTTATTCATTCCTGAGGCAAACCTTTTATATTTATGGTTATGGACGTTTATTGCTGTTATCCTTCATGTTTTTGTAGACATTTTTAATGCGTATGGGACACAAGCTCTTCGCCCATTTACAAGAAGATGGGTAGCACTTGGTATCATCAATACATTCGACCCAATTATATTCGGATTTCATATCGGTGGATTGGTCTTATGGGGAATAGGCTTTCACCCAGGTTATACGTTTTTATCCATTTATGGAATCTTAATTGCCTATTACGTTTTGCGATACCAAATGCAGCAAAAAGTGCTGAGGCAGGTTAAAGAGATAATTCCAAATGTTAAACAAATCATAATTTCTCCAACACTTTATTGGAATCAATGGCATCTAGCTATCACTACTAATGATAACTTTTATGTAGCAAGAGCTATAAAGTATCAAATTTTTATTCATGATACGTTTGAAAAAGTGCCACTTCCAGAAAACGCTATTATTGAAGCAGCAAAAATTGATGAGAATGTATCAGCGTTTTTATCGTTCTCACCTGTGTATCGATGGGAAGTGGAAGAATATGATGACCACTATGAGGTTCGCTTTATTGACTTAAGGTATAGAAGTAAAGACTACTACCCATTTGTTGCCATTGTGCAGCTTGATCATAATTTAAATATTATTAGTTCTTATACTGGTTGGATATTCAGTGAAGAAAAGCTACGGACCAAGCTGGATATTATTATTGATTAAATGGGGCTGCCCCATTTAATCAATGCTGGATAGGATTCTCAGCGTTTAGTAAATGCTTGTATTTTGGATTTTCTGAAAGAAATTCATGTAGTCTTTCTCCGTGTCTGTCGATAATGCCCATTACCATTTTTTCCGTCATTTCTTTCCCTTTATATTGATATCCAGCTTTTGCGTATGAGCTTTCAAAGTCTTCCCATAAAAACTCCACCCATGTTCTTGCCTTTTCATAAGGTAATGCTGGATTTTTCAGCAGCAATCTTTCGGTAAGTCGTTCAAAGTATTGTTCCATCATTTTCACTTCTCTCGGTTGGTTTTAATTCACACTCCATATCATTACATAGAATCATGTCTTAAATCCAATATTATAGTTAAGTGTTCCATCACCTTATTACGAGTCGGTGGGCACTACTCTTTCGAGGAGGCGATATAGATGAGGAATAAAGTAAAAAACTTTCCAAATCCAAATGATAACAAGTTTGAAGGAGAAGGAAGGGCAAAGTCAGAATATGCTTCCAAACGCGCTAACGGTACCATTAATACCCATCCGCAAGAGCGCATGCGTGCATCTGGTGCCCGAGAAGACGGTACATTTTAATTCTGACTTAATAACTAAGGAGGTTGTTACTATGGCCAAACAAAATCATAAGCCATCTAAGAATAACCCTTTTTCGTTAAATAACCATCCATTTCCTCAGCCAAATGCTCATGCTAAACACACATTCAGACAAGTGAATGGAGAGACACAACAAGCACAAAATGTTCAAATCCTCGAAGTCATGACTCGAAAAAGATCGTAAAAAACAGCAAAGAGGTGTATACCTCTTTGCTTCATTATTAAATCCTATATATGGAAAAATAGTTCAACTATATTAAACCAAATATTTCTTTAATGTTTGCTGCAGAGTACCATGTGTTTCTGCCTGATGGTCGAAGGTAACCCCAATTCGGATCATGTTACGAACGAGTTCAGCACGAAGTCCAGTAATGACTGCTTTACAACCCATCATATTAATTCCACATAAGATATTTTCGAAATCAACGATGACACTTTCATCCATGTCGGTCAGCCCTGAGAGATCTAGAATCATCGTCTCAAGCTTAAGATTAGAAATATTTGTCAAGATTTTCTCTTCAATCGTTTTCATCCTATATTCATCTATTTCACCTATTAATGGCAGAACTGCGACCGTTGGACTTAGAGGAATTATTGGGACAGATAAATGTTCTACAAGCTTGCGTTGGTTGTTAAGTATTTCCTCTTTAAATTCCGTGTATCTTAAGAAAAAATTATTCAAGAAATAGTCAATATTATCATTCACTTTTCGTTCTAATTCAAAAAAATCTTCTTTTGAAAATTCTTTTTCGCACTTTTCATTTTTTTGGAGGAAATACCATAGGGCTCTGCGTATTGCTTGGATCCATTCGAGCTTAAAAGAAAGTGTTAACGAAAGCTTCGCCCATGCAACCCCTTCTTGTTTTGCAAATTCTATCAATTTCTCTTTGTTTCCTTCTACTACGTAAATGACTAAAGACTGAGCATTTTGTAAAAGATCGATATTTCCTTCGTTTAGAATATCATTTATCTTCTCGGCAACATTTACAGCTTCTGAAAGAAGCTTTGCCTCAAAATCAACCCGGTTCTCCTTCAAGTAATTAGTCAACTCTGCATTACGATTAAATTTTTCTTTCATCATAACTCTCCTAACTATAAAAAGGATTTCAAGATTAATACTTTACCTATTCGATAATTCGTAAAGAAACCCTTCTATAAATCGACAAATCATGCAACTCTTTATAAAAAACATTAAAAAACAAACCTTATTACCGTAAATAGTAATTCCGTTATCGTAGAAAAAACGACACATAACAAACTAAATAACATGTGCATTTATCTTTAAACTATATTAATAGTACGAAAAAAGCTCAGAGTAAATTCGAGCTTGCTTTACCCCTCCAATTATGGAAGAAAATTAAGGGTTTTCCCCTATTTTAGGTGAAACATACCTTTACCAGTTTGCATATCTATTGGCAATGATGAATGTTCGTGTGTAATGATCCAAGACTCATTAACTTTTTTAAATCCATATGTAAAACGGTTTGTCATTTGACGAAGCTTCTCTCCAGTTTTTTCTTTGTAAGCAGCAAATGTAACAGCACAATGAACAAAAGCAACATTCGAATTTTCTTCTATCGTTAAGTCATCCAATTCTACTTTTAGTAACTCCCCGTCTTCACTTAAACCAGTAAACCACTCTATCACTTTTTCTCTCCATAAAGAAATGCCCTTACACTCCCAGTTTCCCCAGCAATCATAAATATGTATATTAGTAGCATAGATAGATAGGAATTTTTCTACATCTTTTTCATAAACGGCACATTTATAATTTTCAAGAACGTCCTGCACTTTACTACTACCAGTCTTCATAAAGTCATCTCCTCTATAAAAATAGTTCGGCTTTTTTGTTAAGCACTTTCAACTTTCAAACTCGATTACCTATGCTCCATGTTTTCAGAATTACTTAGAATCAACTGGTATGTAAATTAAAGTTACTCTTTGTCTTTCAACATCGAAATCGGGAGTCCTTCTTCTTCCTTATTCACTGTATTTCCATGGATTCTATGCCCCCATGCGAATACTCCATTCATATACTTTATTTTAAAATATACTCCCGGATCTCCTTCTATTTCATATTCTGCACCCAATCGATAGTCTTCCGGATTAAGCATATATGCTTTTGCCATCGTTATTTTACGTTCTAAGACCGCAAACTCGTTTATGATACCAAGTTGCTCAGCTTTTCGTGCTTTTTCCTTGAGCCTTCCTATCTCCTGATGTAATTCGTTCGTAGTCATTTGGCTATAACGCTTTTCCTGTTCCACTTGCGCTCCCCCTATAATTTCTATATAAAGTAAGAATAGCATTATTTTCAGTTTACAAAAAGAAAAAGAGGGATAAGATGCAAACGATATTAATTACTGGTGCAGGTTCAGGACTAGGAAAAGAGCTTGCCCTTGCTTATGCAGAGCTTGGCCATACCATTATTCTTACAGGAAGAAGGCTTGAGCCGTTACAAAAAGTGGCCACCCAAATAGCATTAAAACGTGGAAATGCCTATACATATCAATTAGATATCGCAAATCTAGAGAATGTAAAAAGGACAGTCAAGGAAATAATTAACAAACATAAGGTGTCATACTTGTTAAATAACGCTGGAGTTGGCTGCTTTGGCTCGCTGAGAGAATTAAATGAGGTAGATATTCAACATACTATCCAGACTAATATCCTTGGAACCATTTATTTAACAAAAACATTACTCGCTCATTTACTACAACAAGAGAATCCGAAAATAATGAATATCATTTCCACCGCTGGGCAAAAAGGAAAAGTGAATGAAAGCGTATATGTTGCTAGTAAATTCGCTATAAGAGGTTTTACAGAAAGCCTTCAAAAAGAACTAGAGGGTACAGTACACGTTACAGCTACCTATATGGGTGGAATGAACACCCCTTTCTGGGATGAAACGAATCATATTAAGGACAAAACTAGACTCCAGTCGTCTGCTGAAGTTGCCAAAAAAATTGTCGAAAGAGATGAAGAGCTATTTATCGAGTTATAATAACTAAAAGTTGTGATGTGACTCATCACAACTTTTCTCCTTCCTCTTCAAGCCACTTGTCAATTAACTCAATAGTAAAGCCTTTTCTGTAGAGAGCACCTTTCATTTTCATCATATATTCATAAGTTTCTAAACTTTTGTACTTTCGATGAAATTTCTCCGCTTGCTTTCCAATAGCTTCCCATTCTTCGGATGTATCCTGTTCGAGCTCAGCTTCTTCGATTGCCAGTTTTATAATAGAATAACTGTATCCTTTTCTGAGAAGTGCACTTTCCACTTTCTGAATCATAATTTTAAATGAATCCCGACTATACTTTGGAGCATACTTTATTACTAGCTTTACTGCATGCTCAACCTCCTTCTCCAGTGCATATTCCACTTCCAAAACTTCTGTTGCACATTCTTTATCCACACCTTTATCCAGTAGCTCTTGCTCTATAATCCCTCTTCCCTTTAAGGTTGTATTCACTTGTGTTCTTACATACGCAATCGCAAACTCTTTATCATTCAAGTAACTTTGTTCTTTAAGCTGCACAATAATTTCTTTGATGACAAATCCTTCGTATTCTTTTTCTTTTAGGTAATCCACCACTTCTTTTTCCGTTCTCATCCGAAAAGATAGATAGTGCACGGCTGCATTATATGCTTTATTAACCTGGTCAGAGAATAAGATTTCCTCAATGTCTAGCTCGTCAAGTTCTTTCCCTTTTGCAAGCTGATACTTTAATAGCGTTGATTCATAAACAGCGAAGGCATATTCTTCATCCAAAAAAATATTAAATCGTGCTTTGTTTTTTTGCTGTACTGTGATTTTTGTAATTTTACTCATTTCCAACACACTCCTATTCAAAAGCATATTAATTCGTATTAAAGGAAGGATTTTTAGGGAAAAGACTTAATATAGTAGGTAAGATAATTCTTGGGAGGATGATAAGCATGAAGATTGCCATTACTGGTGGTACTGGACTTATTGGTCAAGCTCTCACTGACCTTTTAATAGATAAAGGGCATTCTATCTATATATTAACTCGAAACAAATCGAATAAAAAGGAAAAAGCCGATGTCACATATGTAGAATGGTTACACGATTCGGCAAATCCAGAACTTGAATTGGAAGGCGTAGATGCTTTTATTAACCTTGCTGGTGAATCAATCAATAGTGGACGCTGGACGGAGGAACAAAAACGAAAAATTATCGAAAGCCGTCTTTCTTCCACCAAAGAAATTAACCGGATTTTCAGTGCCCTACAAACTAAACCGAAAGTACTTATTAATGCAAGCGCAGTCGGGTTCTATGGAACATCCGAAACAGAAACTTTCACAGAAGAACATACAACACCTGGCACAGATTTTCTAGCTTCCACCGTCTATGCATGGGAAAAAGAAGCTGAACATGCTGTACCAAAGGAAGTGCGTGTGGTGTTCACTCGTTTTGGTATTGTATTAGATAAAGATGAAGGGGCATTACCGAAAATGCTACTTCCTTATAAAATGTTCGTTGGTGGAAAAATAGGAACTGGCGAGCAATGGATGTCATGGGTTCATATTGACGATGTAGCAGGAGCTATTGTATTTTGTCTGGAAAATGACTCCATCGAAGGTTCCGTCAACGTAACTGCCCCGAATCCTAAAAAAATGAAGGAGTTTGGAAAGACCCTCGGGAATGTAATGGGACGACCTCATTGGTTCCCAACACCAGGATTTTTAATAAAAACAGCACTTGGAGAAATGAGTGTCCTTGTCTTAGAAGGGCAAAAAGTTCTTCCAAAAAAATTAGAGAATCATGGATACAAATTCCTTCATTCCAATCTTGAAGACGCTCTGTCCAAAATATTACAATCTAAGAAATAACTAAACACTAGGAGCGCTCTTATGAAACCGATTTTATTTAAAAATGCTACGGTGTTTCCCATTACTTCAGAACCAATGCTTCAAAGTGATGTGTTGGTGGACAAAGGAAAAATAGTCGCTATCGGACGGAACCAACCCTCCCTGGAGAATACACAAATAATTGAATGCAATGAGCAATACCTTTTTCCAGGTTTTATAGATGTTCATACCCACCTTGGCCTTTATGATGAAGGTACGGGTTGGGCCGGAAATGATGCAAATGAAACAATCGAACCGCTCACTCCCCATATTAGAGCGTTAGATGGTGTTCATCCACTTGATCAAGGCTTTCAAGATGCCATTCAATATGGTGTGACGACTGTTCATATTATGCCAGGCAGCGCAAATGTAATTGGGGGAACAACTTCTGTCATAAAAACTCATGGTGTCAGTATTTCAAAAATGATTGTCCAGGAAACTGCGGGACTCAAGATCGCCTTTGGCGAAAATCCGAAACGCATCCATAGTCAGGGAAATAAAGATTCTATTACAAGAATGGGGATAATGGGGATGCTTCGGGAAGCCTTCTATCAGGCAAAGCATTGTGATGAACCAGATAACCTACGTGTCAAGCCAATAGTGATGGCATTAGAACAAAAAATCCCGGTTCGTATTCATGCTCATCGTGCAGATGATATACTATCCGCCATACGGTTTGCTGAAGAATTCAATCTTCGCTTTACCATTGAGCATTGTACCGAAGGACATTTAATCGCTAATGAACTTGCTGGCCGTAACTTAAAAGTGTGTGTCGGACCGACAATGACGAGAAAATCAAAGATAGAACTGAAGAATAAAAGCTGGAAAACATATCAAGCCTTATCGGAAAAAGGCGTCGAAGTTTCCATCACAACGGATCATCCCTATACCCCTGTCCAGTACTTAAATATCTGTGCTGCACTTGCAGTCCGAGAAGGGCTAAATGAACAAAAAGCTCTCGAAGGCATCACCATTACCGCTGCAAAAAATCTCCATATAGCACATAGAGTCGGAAGTATTGAAACAGGTAAAGATGCCGACTTAGTCCTATGGTCACACCACCCTTTCCAATTCCTTGCAAAGCCAGTCATGACAATGGTTGACGGTGAAATAATTTACCAAAAAAATTAACAAAAAAACAGTATCTTTTTTAGAAAAAATCGAGTATGATACGAAGGTAAACAAAATTATTATACAACTAACAATTTGTTTTAATGTTAGGGAAGGCAAATGGTGCGCCACCAGTTTTACTGGTTCTAGTGGGTTCGATTCCCACCCCGAAATTTTTTGTAATTTAAAAAATTTCGAGGGTGGGCCTTTTTTCACGTACGTGACATTTCTGCCCTCAATTGGAGGGTTAGACATGCTCAAAAAACGTGATTTTTACGAATCTCAAACTCTTTATGAGTTAATGGTGCACCCAGAAGTCTTCCCTTTTGTGCGTCATAAAGCGTATTCTTACGATGAGTTTCTTTTCCTAACTAAGCAAACCATCGAATCAGAAGAACGTGGAGAATTGATTTCGCGAACCATTCTTGATGAGTGGGGCACTCCAATTGGAACAATCAATCTTTTTGACGTACAGGATGGAGCAGGGTTTTTAGGTACCTGGTTAGGCAAACCATATCATGGCAAAGGCTATAATCAACCTGCAAAGGATCATTTCTTTGAGGAACTCTTTTATGAATTGGATATTCAGTCCATCTTCATGCGCATTCGAAAAGTCAATATTCGTTCTACTAAAGCTGCCGAAAAGCTGCCATATGTAGTGTTTGCTAATGAAACTCGAAAAAGCCTCTTAGATGAAATTAATGATGGTGAAGATATCTACAATTTGTATGAAATCTCACGCGACCAATATACACTATATAAATTACGTACCGGACATGAAGTGCTGCATGAAGAGCATCAGTTGAAGGAAGCATAATAAGAAAAGCGTAAGCGCCTTATCAAGCCGTCTTAGAAGATTGGGATATCACCTTCTAAGACGGCTTGTTTTTTAACATCGAGAGCTAGACACTTCGCTGGTCCTATGGGGACTGTGTCTGAAAACTTGTCCTCTATTCACTAATCTTTCTTGTCCTGTGCGAAAATGCTGTGAGCTGGTGAATCCATAAGCAGCTATTTTAAAATCTGAAACGGGTTGTTGTGGATATTAATGTGGGAAAATATTACACCCGCTGAATTAATTGCACGTTTCGCTTAATAATTAAAATTCATTTTCATATCTTGTGATCACTTTTAAGGAAACAGACAAGCAGCCCCACACACTTACTAATCTTTATAAAAATCTCCTGATTAACTTTCCTTCTGGTTCGGTATATGGGCACTTAGCTTTTAGTATAATCTTCCACTAAGAAGTGCACACTAGAGCTAATCTAAGTTCCGGAGGTGGAATTTCAAATGAACGAGAAAAAACGCCGAGAAAAAACCAAGAGTTCCTTAAGTAAAACTCAAGCCGTTACATATTCGCGGGAATTTAGAATGGCAGACCGTGTTGGTGGATATACGGACAAGCCAAGATAATTTCAAACTGCCTCCATCCTTTGTGATGGAGGCAGTCTTTTTGTTCCTCCAACAACTTCCTGATATGAGAATTGTATGGTAGGCAATCCTATGAAGGAGGACTTCTTATAGTCCATCTTTTAATACTGGAGGCATGACTATGGGACGCTCTCGAGGACATCAATCAGGTGGTAAGAATAAAGCTTCACTTCCACAAGTGCCTAAGAATATGAAAAAACCTGCACATGCTGAGGAGTTTGCAAATGAGCAGCATGCAGATAATGAAATTTTAGAAGCACAAGCTCGTGCCTCTGCTGCAGGGATTACTCGAAACAGTAAAAAGGATACATTTAAATAAGTTTTCACGTGCGATCCATGAGGGTCGCACGTGTAACCTGATTTAAGACTTACAAGGATCGACAAATAAATATTTCATAGAAAAAAGCTCCCCTTATTGGAGAGCTAAAACTAATCATTGCACCGTAGCGGGATGCTGCTTTACCATTTTTCTATCTTTCCATTTGTTTTTAATAAACCTGATTGCGAATCGGTCTAATCCATAATATGTTGCTGCTGTACCTGCTGCAAGTAGTAGGATTGCCAACGTATATAAAATTGGGTTCGTGCTTATCGTTCCAGCAAGTAGGAAATTCAAGTTCATAAATGCCGCTGCAAGTAAGGCTGGAAGTGTTGCAAGTCCTACTATAAGTGCAATACCCACTAGCACTTCTCCCCATGGAATTAATATATTTATTAAATTAACATTTGGTAAAGCTACGTTTTCTAGAAATGCTGCATACCACCCTTGGACAGCCGGATGCGCTCCTTCCGCCTTAGCAATTGCACCATGTAAGAATCCTTCCGCATCGAAAGTTCCAATTTTAGGGAAACCAGCCTTCAGCCACTGAATACCTAACCATACCCTAAGAATCGTCCACAAAATAGCAATTTTCGGTCCACGTAACCATCTCATGTTATATTCCTCCTATCGGAATGAAAGTTTGTGAAGTTTTTCACAAGTGTGTTTAAAAAAAATGCTTAGCCGGCTAGACTGTTATTTAAGAAAGTTTGTGAAGTTTTTCACTTACTTTCTACCTTTAATATACATCATTTTTCCTAACCAAACAATAGCGTTCACAAAGTGTTCGCAATATTTTTTATTTTTTAAGGCTCTTTTCTTAATGATTGTTGTTAGTAACCCGTAAAAAGTCGGTTTCTGCACTTTTTACCTATATGTTACGTAAAATTTCCCCTGATACTTACCTAAATTGCAGGAAAAGAGCACGACGGTAACGTTTATTCCAAGTAATTAAAAAATTCGTGAAAGCAACAAAGTTTGCGAAAACTGCCTGTATTAAAAACGTACTGAAATTTAATAGTCTTTAAATTCAGTACGTTCCATTTTTTTAATCTCTATTCGTAATACTTATCCCTGTAAATCCATAAAATACACTTAATAGTGGGCTAGCTAAACAAAAAATGGCATATGGCAAGTAATCCAAAACTGGTACTCCCAGCACTCCTGCCATAAATACACCGCTAACACCATATGGAATTAATGGGTTGATGACTGTCCCCCCGTCTTCTAATACTCTTGCAAGGTTTTTGGATGCAATTCCTTTTGCTTCAAATTCTTTTTCAAAAGCTTGTCCAGTTAAGATAATCGACATGTATTGCTCACCAACAGTTATATTAACTCCAATTGCAGTTAAAACGGTGGCTAAAATAAGCCTTCCAGTCGAAACTAGCTTTGCTCGAATTGCGACAATAAGACGTTCCATGACTTTTAGTTGTTGAATCAATCCTCCCATACTTAATGTTAAGAGGACTAAAGAGACAGACCACATCATTTTTTGGATTCCTCCCTGTGTGAGGATGCCGTCAATTGCTTCATTCCCTGTCTGACCTATATATCCATTTTGCATAACATTCATAAGCTCCGATATACCTGTTCCTGGCTGTAAAACAAAACCTATTACAGCTCCAGACAAAATACCGATTAACATGACAAATATTGCTGGAATTCTTTTCATGGCTGCAAGGAACATTGCAATGGCTGGCAATATCGCCCACACACTTACCATTCCTGCTTCCTTCAAGGCGACAGGTAGCACATCTAAATGATCAATATCGCCTGTATTCCCTCCAAAACCAATAACACTAAATACGACTAGGCAGATAAGAGCTGCTGGAATCGTAGTCCATAACATGTGGCGAATATGGTCAAATAAGTCTACTTTACTAACAGCTGAAGCAATGTTGGTTGTATCAGAGAGTGGGGACATTTTATCTCCAAAAAACGCTCCGGAAATGATAGCCCCTGCTATGATTGCAGGATTAATTCCCAAACCTGCTCCCAATGCCATAAACGCGACCCCTATAGTAGCTGCCGTTGTAAAAGCACTTCCGATACATGTACCAATAATTGCAGTGATAATAAACACACTTGGTAAAAAAAATGATGCACTCATTATTTTACCACCATAATAAACAAGCGTTGGTATGGTACCAGAATACATCCAGATACCTATTAAAATACCGATTAAGATAAACAAGAATATCGGGATTAATCCTTCCTTTAGGCCATTTTTAAGACCATGTTCAATATAACTCCATGGATGTTTCTTCATCAGTGAAAAGGCTATTAAGATGACAATGCTAGCGAATATTGGACTATGAGGTTCGACTTTAAATACGAACAAAGATAAGGAAATAATAGTAATAATCGTAATTACCAAACCTAAGGCCTCTAGAACGCTTATTGGGGTGTTTTTATGTTGTATATGTTGTTCCATGCTGTTCCCTCCAACTTTATTTAAAAAAGATATTTAGATTATTGAAAAAGCAAAAAGCTTCTTCATCCCATCACACAAGGGACGAAGAAGCTCCGCGGTACCACCCTAATTAGCAAAAAATATTTGCTCACTCTACTAACAAGATAGCTACTAAAAAATGTACGGTATTTCATCAATTAATCTGCCTGGATTTTCACCCCTTCATCCAGTCTCTTGTTGCTGCATGAAAAATTGACTACTTAATACAAAGCTATCACTCTATTTATTTACTAAGCTCAACTCATCTCAGAAAGATAATACCAACACACTTAAACGCTTAAACGCTTTTAGGTATTAAAGTATTGTATTTAAATTAAACTATATTGCTAAATTTGTCAAGAAAAAATCCTCTTAAACAAAATTTAAGAGGAGGAGTTATTCGGTATTTTGATAATAAAGTTTGTTTTATTTTCATCTGATTCACAATAAATTTCGCCATTATGTTTTTCAATTAGCTTCTTACAAATATATAACCCAATCCCAGTTCCAAGATCCTTCGTAGTAAAAAATGGTTCAAATATGGCATGTAGATCCTCATCTTTTATTTTTGGACCATTGTTAGCAATAGTCAGTTCTGTAACAGCATCCACTTCCATACAATTAATGTCAATGGTTTTTTGTCCATTTTTCAGCTGCTGCAAAGCATCTATGGAGTTAATTATCAAGTTTAAGCAAACCTGTCGTAACTCATCTTTATTCCCATGAATTGTGACAGATGGATCGATACTCAAATGAATCACTACATCCCCATCTAAAAGACTAGGATATAAAAACTCTACTAATTCCTGCAAAAGAAAGGATATATTAATAGTTTCCCGCTTGCTCTCTATAATGTCTTTTCGAGAAACATGCAAAAATTGAGATATTCTATAGTTTAATTGTTCAAGTTCATGACTCATTATTTCTAGATAAGCGTGATCAGGTTGCTCATGCTGTAGTAGCTTGGTGAATCCAATAACAGAGGTGAGGGGGTTTCGAAATTCATGAACAAAACTTGAACTCATTTGGCCTAATATGGTAAGACGTTCTTTATGTGTTTGGTTAATGTACAACTCTTTTTCTTCTAATTTTTTTTCTTTTATTTCCGTATACTTCCTAACAGCAAGATAAATTACTTTGTCAAAAAGTGCATTGATTTCTTGAAGCTTTTCTAATGAAATGCCTGAGTTCCATATCCAATAGACAATTTCACTTCTCCCAATATTTACGTTATAAACAAAATCACTAATGTTCACAGTGGCCTCAACTCGTTCATGTGCAAGCTTGTTCGCTAACATAACAATTTCTTCTTCCTTGAGAGGACTCTTAAGTATTCTTAGTACAAGCTCATACATTTTCTTTCCATTTTCGACTATTTCATCTTTGTATATATCATTATCAGAAACAATACACTTTTTTTCCCATATTTGAATAAATCGCTCATAATTCTCTTCTAAAAAACTGATGAGTTTTTCAGTTGTACCCATTTCCCCCTGCCACCTTCTACTATAATTTAGGTTTGCAAATTAGCTATTTAAATTAATACCATACAATTATAGGAATATTTTAGCATACACTTTTAATAGGTAATAGCTACTATATTTCTTTTGAAGAAATTGGTAGAAATAATTTTATTCCTTTTTTATTATTTGGAATCAGCTTCATATCCAGTAACAAATGGCTACAGTAAGCAATAAAACATGTATAAAAAACCCCAGGAATATGCAGGGATTTTTGTAGCTCCAATCCAATATATCCAAAAAAGATGACTCCTATTATAGAGTGGGTATAACTACGATGGGACACGAAAGAAGCAAGGATTGTGTAGATACCAAAGAGTAGCATCCAGAGCTCTCCAAGAGAAACTCCTCCTAATACCACACCTACACCTGTGATGGTAAGCATATGTTTTTGCTTAATACGTGAGGAAATAACAATCATTAATGCTCCAATCCCAACACCTCGAATTTTTTCATCCAAAGTACCTTCATAAAGACTATAAATGATGATCATGATCCCAATAATTTGTGCAATCGATTTTGTTGCCTTATGAGACAATGTTATTCTTCCTCTTAGCGTCCCATCTATATCTAAGTCAGGAACAAGTCCTGCGACGGCCCCTAATCCTACTAAAATCATAGTTGTAGTTGGTGTGGCTTGTACATAATTTGCCACAATAAATCCACTAGCAGCTCCACAGGCTACATGTGCTGTACCATTCATGTTTGTATCACCTCAGAAGTAGATTAATTAAATTCATTTTTTTACTCATAAAAAGATGGTGTTTATCCATTCATTGTAAAAGAAAACATTCGTTCTAGTTAGGGACAAAAGTCACAAAAAAAGACTCCCCACATCAAAAGGAAGTGAAAAGTCTCATTTACCATCTAATTTTTTCGTAAAATATTGAACAAGCTCAGGATGCAGCTTATATTCTTGTTTCCCCTTCTCACTTATTGTATAAGTTCCACGCCTAATGCGCTCAAACCACCTGTAATAGTTTTTGGTCAGAATGGACGAAGTTTTCTCACCTGTTCCCAAATCTTTTAATGCCTTTGGTGAGAGCTCTCCGAATTTATCCAGATAACACGCAATCTGCACACAGTTTTCTTTATAGGCAGTCATTATTTTCGCACGGCTGCTTCCTCCTATATTTAAATCAGAGCTGCGCCCATTTATTTCTTTAAGTAGGGCCTCACGCTTTCTTTTATTCTGTTGCATGCTGCGGGCTCTGTCAAAAGGAATGGGATCGAATATCACTTCTGTTTTTTTTCTTTTTCCACTAAATGAAACCACAATCAGTCCTAGCTCTAGTCGTTTCACAAGGTGGCATAAATCGTGCCAACGTTTTGAACGTCTACTAAAAGATGGCTTTGGTATTGCAATATAGACGAGGTCGGTCAACTTTTGTCTTTTGGTTGCTTGAATAAGAAGCTGAACATTCAAAGTAAGCTTTAATTCCACCACGACAAGAATATCCCCTCTAATCATCGCCATATCACAATCATTTACTTCTCCATACACCTCATAGCCCTCTTTTATAAAAAACGATTGAATCGGCTTATATAAATCCATTTCAAATATTTTTGCTTGCATTCTAGTTACACCAACCTTCCCTAAATCGAAAGAATCTCCCGAATATCCTCCTCTGTTAAATTGGCTACATCTTTCTCATCAGGGTCAATAATCTCCTCAATCAAATGTTTCTTTTTGTCCTGTAATTCATTCATTTTTTCTTCCACCGTTCCTCTTGAAACAAGTCGGATCACTTCTACTTTATTTTTTTGACCCATCCTGTGTGCTCTGTCTGTTGCTTGTTCCTCCACAGCTGGGTTCCACCAGAGGTCGTAAAGAATTACAGTATCCGCCCCTGCTAGGTTCAAACCTGTCCCTCCGGCTTTTAATGAAATTAAGAAAAAATCATGCTCTCCCGCATTGAACCTCTCACACAGCTCTACCCTCTCCTCTGATGGCGTTTTTCCATCTAAATAAAAGAATGGCAACCCCTGAAAGGTGAGCTCCCTTCCTATAAGCTCTAGCATTTTCGTAAATTGTGAGAATATTAATACACGTCTTCCAGAGCTTCTAGCCTCATCTATGAGTTGGAGGAGCAATTCAAATTTAGCAGATTTTCCTTTATATCCATTTACAAAAAGAGTAGGATGGCAGCAGATTTGTCTCAGTCGGGTAATTCCTGCTAAAATCCTGATTTTATTTTTTCTTAGCGTGTCTTTATTAAGATGCTTTAACGTATCATGTCTGAGTTTGGCAAGATAGGCAGCATACAGTTTTTTCTGTTCAGGTAAAAGCTCCACTGTTTCAAGACTTTCTTGTTTCTCAGGCAGTTCAGCCAAAACATCTTTTTTCATTCTTCTAAGCATAAACGGTCTTATTCTTCTCGCAATTGTTTTCTTTTGTAAAAAGCTGTATTCTCTCAATCCCATAAATAGCTCTGGGAAAACAATATGAAAAATAGACCAGAGTTCTTCAAGCGCATTTTCCACCGGAGTACCGGTCAAGGCAAACTTATGGTCTGCAGTTATCCGTTTTACTGTGCGAGCTGTTTGAGTAAGCGGATTTTTAAATGCTTGGGCCTCATCAAAGAAAACAGTGTGAAAAATTTTGGTTGTATAAAGATGTATATCTCTTCTCATAGCTGGATAAGAAGTGATCAGCACATCCACCGTTCTCCAGCTTTGCAACAATTGTTCCCGTTCCTTCCGTGAACCACCAACTACACATGCATGAATATTTGGGGTAAATTTCTTTAACTCACTTAGCCAATTATAGGTTAATGAAGTTGGACAAACAATGAGGACTGGACTTTGCTGATGGCGAATCTCCTCCAGTTCTGATTCCATGTAAGCGATGCTTTGAAGGGTTTTTCCTAATCCCATATCATCTGCAAGTATACCTCCAAAACCAAAATGCGCCATTGACTTTAACCACCTGAAGCCCTGCTTTTGGTAGTCCCGGAGTACCTTTTCTAAATTCTTCGGGATTGGATATTTTTCCTGGCTAGGATTCTTGATATCTTCTAGAAACTTCTGAAAAGATGTTTCTAAGGAAAACACATCATCCCCACCAAACGAATCAATGAACCTAAAGCCATCTACAATTGGCATATTTAGCCCATGTTCTAAATCCTCCACCTGAACTGGGGCTTCTTTTAAAAATCTTTGAATCTCTTCAAACTCTCTCGTTTCTAAGGAAAATAGAGTTCCATTTCGTAGTCGAAAATAACGTTTCTTTTCCTCTAGCGCCGCTAGTAGTTCACGAATGTCAGCTTCTGAAACGCCTTCTAGTTTAAAGGTGAATTCTAACCAATTAGTCCTTTCTTTTTTAACCCGTACACTAATTAATGGCTTAGGATTTTCTCTAAAGATTCTGTTCCTGACAGCTGTTGTCGCATAAGTTTGGACAAATTTTTCAAGTTTTGGCATTATGTGATACAAGAAATGATATTCTAATTCCTCATTATGTAGATAATATCCCTCTTCGGATTTTGCAAATCTACTTTCCTCCATTAAATCTAGTATCAACTGTTCTTTTTCTCGATCCCTAATGACTATAGAGCTTGTACCTGCGCGTAAATCAAGAGGATTGAAAATAATATGATCATACGTAAACTCTATTGATGCCAAAAGTCGGTTTTTCACCCTGTCTAAATATAATTTTGCCACCAAGGGGGTTTTCGAGAACAGCCCGGTTACAGACTCATCCAGTGTGACCTTACCTAGTCTTCTTAAGCCGGGTACTACTTTATCAAGGAAAAGCGCAACTTGATTTTCTGATATTGGGATGTGATTTGTACTGGATGCCTTTAACAATCGCTTGAGCTCTGCCAATCGCTTACAATCATCACCATCGACAAACACTATCTGTCCACCTGTAAACACAGCTTGATAAGAGGGGAATATGACCATCTTCTCTAGACCTTCTACTTGTAGGGTATATTCTACTTTCTGTACTTTTGAAAAATAGAATTCTAATGACAAAGAGTCAATTGAAAGTTTAAATGGATGTCCATCGATGGTTGCATTCTCCACGCAAGATAAACATGTCAGTAGCTTTTGAGAATGGGTTGCCGAAATGGGTAGTTGTTCTTCATTAACATTCACTACTCCTGCGTACAACTTTTCATTTAACAAAATAGTAATTAGCTCGGTAATTATGTCATGATCTTCTATTTTGAAGCATTGATTAGTTGCATCAAATAGTTCATGAGAAGAATTCGAATGGATAGACAAAAGGAATTTTCGTATCTGTTTAACCGCAGTTCCGTTGATGAATAACTCTATCGCCAGTGAATGGTTTCCATCTCTCTGCTCGATTATTTTACACGCAAACTCCGCTTTTACTACCTCTCTCTTTTCAAAATGACGCTGCTGAAAAGATTGTTGGGATTCTCTATTGAACAGACGGAATACTCCCTCTGATAATTCTGTAGCTGATTCCTGTTCTAAAATAGTAAAAAGTACTGCTGCTATATGCTGACAATCATGTTTAACAGACGCCAGTTTTGGACAGCTACATGAAGCTTGAAAGCCCCCTTTTGTTTCTTTTCGGATGACCACGTCAAAATTTTCCGTACCAGCTACGATTGCTTCGCACTTATCATCTGTATATGATAGGATTTCCACCCTTTTATCCCTGTGAAATCGTTCTCCCTTTTTAAAAGAAACAGACCCACACCGATCTTTAATTATTTTTTGTGTTACATGGATGTTCAATGGGTCCGCCCCTTTCACAAAGTAACCTTTACTCTCATTTTATCATAGTTAATCAAATGAAGTTTTAGCATATCCACCTCACTTTTAGCTATAGTTATCCCCCTCCAGTAAAATCCATACATTTTCTCACAATTGCTGAACTAGCTAGGTAAATTCTGTCCGCAACACCTTTGCCATCTTTCTAACATAGGCTGTAATACTATACACCATAGATTTTTTAGCTTTTGGAAAGGAGATTGGGTTTGATGGAATTAACAGCTGCACATTGGATGTATTTAGTCGGAACCTTGGTTATTATTTTCACCATGCTTTTTAGGCAGAACGTCGTTGTTCCAGCCTTATTGGTTACATTTTTAGTTGGGTGGATTTTTAATGGTTCGTTTATTTTTGGGCTTCAAACAATATTTAATGCGAGTTTGGTCGCAGCGGGGGAACTATTTAACATCTTTCTTATCATCGCTATCATGACAGCACTCCTACATTCCTTGAAATCTCTTGGGACAGATGAACAAATGATAACCCCTTTTCAACGGGTAATGAAAAACGGTCACATTTCTTTTTGGGTAATTGTTTTTGTCACATATGCCATTTCTTTGTTCTTCTGGCCAACTCCAGCTGTTCCGCTCGTCGGGGCACTTCTCATTCCAGTGGCAGTCAGAACTGGCCTTCCTCCAATTGGTGCAGCCATTGCAATTTCTCTTGCTGGTCAAGGTATGGCCTTA
Source organism: Sutcliffiella rhizosphaerae (assembly GCF_917563925.1). Classification (GTDB taxonomy): domain Bacteria; phylum Bacillota; class Bacilli; order Bacillales; family Bacillaceae_I; genus Sutcliffiella_A; species Sutcliffiella_A rhizosphaerae. The sequence goes on along the minus strand of NZ_CAKJTJ010000032.1, from coordinate 1,238 downwards.
TCCTCTGACTATATTATCCAAATAGCACCATCATTAACTGCAACAGCAGCGGGTGTCGACATCGGAACAGTTGCAGATAGAGGATTTGTATTATCCCTCATTACTGGCTTTGTTGCCATCACTTTGGCATACCTTTCCATTCGCAAGTTAATCTCACGTCCTTCTGCTCAACACTTAACAGCCTGGAATAACAGTGATTCGACAGAAAATGCTGCTAATATCAACGATACACCTGTACAAAGAAGCAAGTACAGCTCACTCTTTGCCATTCTTGTACCTGGGACATTTCTTATCATTATCATCTATATGGTGCTTACAAAATTTTCCGATGTACTTTCATCGTTTGAAGGTGGAGCTGGAGCTGCCCTTATTGGTGGGGCATCGGTTATCTTACTTATTGCAGCCTCTCTTTTCAAGAACGCACGAAACTCCCTTCAGAATGTAAGCGATAATATCGTAAAAGGATTTGTATTTGCTTTTAAAGCGATGGGACCCGTTATCCCAATAGCAGGCTTCTTTTTTCTTGGTAGTGGTGAACTTGCTGCAAACATCTTTGGATCAGAAGCAGGAGAAACTCCTTCCTTCCTCTTTGACCTAATTTTAGCAGGACAGTCTTATATTCCTGAAAGTGCTTTTATTGCAGGCTTCGGAATATTATTAATTGGAATGATTACAGGATTGGATGGCTCTGGTTTTTCAGGTTTACCATTGGTTGGTGCTCTTTCAGGTGCCTTAGGTGATAGCGTGGGAGTTGAAAGCGCAACTCTTGCTGCTATTGGTCAAATGGGTGCTGTGTGGGTCGGAGGAGGAACTCTAATCGCTTGGTCTTCTCTTGTTGCTGTCGCTGGTTTTGCTAAAGTTCCAGTAATGGAACTTGTTCGAAGAAGTTTTGTGCCTGTTATAGTTGGCTTAATTGTTGCGACTATTTTTGGATTGTGGCTATTTTAGAAAAAACGTTAAATCCTCATTCCACATTTTTAAAAAAGAGGCTGGGACAAAACTAAAGAACACAAACAAAAAGACGAACAGTATAATGGCCGACAATAAATACCGCTATTGATTTCCGTGCAAGACTTCGCTTTCCGCGGGTGACCCGCGAGCCTCCTCGGCTTCGCCTGCGGGGTCTCACATTGGCCACTTATCCTGCAGGAATCTACGTCTTGCCCTCCAATCAACCGCTAGTGTAATCTAAAAAATAAAAGCATATTTTTATACTAAAAAACCGAACATATTTGATC
>NZ_CAKJTJ010000031.1 GCF_917563925.1 Sutcliffiella rhizosphaerae | reverse complement strand
TAAAATTCCAGTAAATGACATCTAGTTGCTGGATTAGTTTCGTGATGTCTTTTTTAAGCAAATTGACCTTTGATAACTTCATATTCTTTTATTTTTCAGTTGACATATTACCGCAGGTCTTTTCCACTTCTGCTTTGATTAATGTGAGGAATAATTGTATCAACTTATCTTCAGGCTGGGCACCGCCTGACTGTTTTTTATAAAAGTTCACAAAGTGTTCTTCCATTGGAATACTGTCCATTTTCACTGCTGCTTGCTCACCTATCATTTCAGGGAAGATTGGTCGTATATGAAGAATCCCTTCATGACTTTTCCGAATTCGATGAATCTCTTCCATGGACATGGCATTCGTAACATGAAGCTCTAGATCTATCCATGCATCATGATCTTTCCTTTCATCAAGCCATTGATATACTTGTTGGATACTCTCCGTTGCTTTCCATTTCACTAATGGTTTTCCACTAGAAAGATAAACTTCCTTAATAGTTGCTTCACTACCAGGAGTTGCGTCCACTATTGTCACACTTTTCGTATAGCCTGCTTCAGAAAAACTATATGCTAGTGGAGAGCCTGAATAGCGCGCAGCTGTTTTAGCACGCTTGATTGTTTGAGGACGATGTAGGTGACCAAGTGCCACATATTGTGCTTGTGGTGGCAGACTTTCCGCTACGACGGTATACGCTCCTCCAACCTCAATAGGACGCTCAGAATCCGAGGAGTTACCACCTGCCACAAATAGATGACTCATCGCCATGTTGACTGTTTTATCGGTAAACTGAGTGCACAGTTTATGAAAAAACTCACGTATTCTCGTATCATAATGGTCCCTGAGCAATTTTTCATCAAATTGTTCGGATAGTATTTCATTGAGCCTGGATTCAGACGGGTATGGCAAGGAAGCTAGTTGGAGAATTTCGTCTGTTGTAGGGACATGGATCGTTTGGATACTCATTGTGGGATAGCCAAGCAAGGAAATTTTTTGGGAGTTAGCTAGTGGCCTCGAAGCGGTAAGTCTCTCCGGGTTATCATGATTTCCAGCAATTACCGCTATCGGACGCTTTCCATTATTTGAAAGTTTCTGGAGTGATTCATAAAATAACACCTCAGCTTGAGCAGGTGGGTTTACCGTATCATAAACATCTCCAGCCATAAGGATGACATCAACTTTTTCCTCTTCCACTATTTGTACCAACTCTTCCAAGAAATCTGCCTGCTCCCCTATTCTACTTCTTCCTTCTAACGTTTTTCCCAGATGCCAATCAGCTGTATGTAATATCCGCATTTTCTCTTCTCTCCTTTACATGAAAGAAAGCCCAAGCATTAAGGTGATTACCTGCCGATTGCCTGGGCATTTCCCATGTTTAATCTATTTCTATCACATGATTGCCATCAAAGAAAAATAAATATTTGGCTGTAAGCTTCTTTTTCCATATTTGTTCGACTGCTCGTCCATAAAGAGCAAGCTGTTCGTAATATCTATTCCGCAACCTTTGTTCAACCTCTTGAATTTCTTCAGGGTAACGGCTTGTTACGGTATCTGTTTTGTAATCTATTAGTACAAACCCCTCTTCATCTTCGAAGAGACAGTCTACTACTCCCTGAACAAGTACCGTTTCTTTATGCAGATTTTCTTCATCCATCAATTCTTCTCCATCGATACCTAGACTGAAGGGCACTTCTCTGTGGACATTTTTCGCTTTTAGCAATCTTTTACCAATATCACTTAAAAAGAAGGATAGGAGTGCATCAAAATCAATTACTTCTGCTTGTTCCTTCGTTATCTTTTCATTTTGTAGCATAGTTTGAATCTGGCTTTGAATAAACTCTCTCGTCATTTCTTCATTGCTTAAATCTATATTTTGCATAACTGTATGCATTGCTGTACCTATCTCAGATGGTGATAGCTTTTGCTTTTGAAGAAAGGCTGGACGATCAAGAAACAGTTTTTTTCCTTTTTGTAACAATTGATTATCGGCGTATGGATCCTGATGCTCTCGCATCCTTTTCAATTCTGATACAGATTGCTTAGAACGCTGGGTGCTTGCTAAATGATGCGGATATTGCCAATAAAGTTGTTCCTTAACTTTTTCTTTAAAAGAACTCTCCATATCAACAAATAAACCTGCTTCCACTCTTCGTAACCATTCATCTTCCTCTTCTTTTTCCGCTTCCATCTCTTCTAATAACTGCTGGATTCTTGTTACGGACACCTTCCATTTCGCCTGATGGTTGGAGATTTCTTCATGAATAAGCTCTTCTGTATTTTCAGAATCCCAAAACAAAGAAGCATCCTGATAGCGTATTAAAGAGGGACCAATCCAATCCATATAGGATTTCGCATTAGCTCGTAAGTAATCTGGCAGTAGCCAGTCTCCATGGGAAGTATTTTCTTTCCATTCCAACACTGATTTTTCATAGTCTTTTAAAGTACCTACAAGGTACAGCTTCTCTTTAGCACGGGTTAGTGCGACATATAGAACCCGCATCTCTTCAGCAATCAATTCTGCCTTCGCTTTTTGTTTTAAGGCAATTTGTAGGATTGTAGGATACGTAATTCTAAGACTTGGATTTACAAATCTCGTGCCAAAACCGAGTTCTTTATCCATCAAGTAGCTGCTTCTTAAATCCATCATATTAAATTGCTTGGATAAGCCAGCGACAAATACTATTGGAAACTCTAGTCCTTTACTGGAGTGGATGGTCATCAGACGGACAACATCCTCCTGTTCGCCTAGTGCCCTTGCTGCCCCTAGGTCTTCACCACGGTCTTGCATTCTTTCAATAAATCGCAAAAAGCGAAATAATCCTCTGAAAGAAGTAGACTCATATTGTCTCGCCCTATCATAAAGAGCTCTTAAATTTGCTTGTCTTTGCTTTCCACCAGGCATTCCACCAACAAAATCGTAAAAATGTGTATCTTGATAGATTTTCCAAATTAGTTCTGAGAGGGCTCCTTCACGTGCTTTTGTTCGCCATGTTTGAAGCAACTCATAAAAATCCAGTACCCGTTTAAATACGTTGTGTTCCTCTTCTGTTGATGGTGTTCGCTTCAAGAAAAGCAGCAATGCTTCAAAATACGAACCTTTTTTCTGTTGTATCCTGATAACAGCAAGGTCATTAGAATCAAGTCCAACAATAGGTGACCTTAATACTGATGCCAAAGGTACGTCTTGGTAAGGGTTATCAATGATTTTTAGCACAGATAAAAGAATAGCCACCTCTGTTGCCTCAAAATATCCAGTACTCATATTTGCATAGATTGGAATACCCTGTTGTTTAAACTCTTCCATAAATTGAGGAGCCCAAGGCATAGAACGCATGAGTATAACAAAATCACGATAGGTGACAGGTCGCATTTCTTTTCTGTCTTTGTCGTACACTTCATAGCTGGATTGGATAAGGTTTTTAATTCTTTGAGCGATTAATTTAGCTTCTACCTGAGCCGTTTCAAGTTCTGTTTTATCAAAGACAGCGACATGTTCCACTTCATTTTGTTCACCTTCTGATTCTAGTTCATCATTGGAGGTGTCACTGCGATCAACAAGCAGTAGTTCTGCTTCACGATTCGGCGCTTTTGGATAGTAGGTCGCTCCAAACTTAAGTTCTGCATCGGTATCATACTCTATTTCTCCTACTGATTCACCCATAATTTGTTTAAAAATATAATTGGTTGCATCAAGTACCTCTGGTCTAGAACGAAAATTTTGGTTTAAATCAATACGAAGACCTGTCTTATCGCCAGTCGTATTAAAGCGTTTATATTTATCTAAAAATAGGAAAGGCTCTGCAAGGCGGAACCGGTAGATGGACTGCTTGACATCCCCTACCATGAACATATTCCCAACTTCCTCTGTTTCGTGTGTTACTAATTTCAATATCGCTTCCTGAACCAGGTTTGTATCTTGATATTCATCTACCATTACTTCCTTGAAGGTCGTTTGATATTTAAGAGCAGCTTCTGACCGGTTCCACCTGTTGTCAAATTTCACACGAAGTATGCCGAGGCAGAGATGTTCCAAATCAGAGAAATCGACAAGCCCTTTTTCTTGTTTCAGCTTGTAGAAAACCTGTCCATAATTTTTCACTAAGTTAACAAGTGTTTTCATCAACGGAGCAAGATCTTCTAAGTCTTTCATAAACGACTCTGGACGCCTTGTGAAAAGCTCCTCTTTTATCCCTTGTACTATACCTTTAGCTTGGTTTCTTACTTTTGTCCATTTTTCAATCAACTCTTTATCGTATTCATCACCACGGCAGGTTTTTGCCCTAGGGAAATCTATTTCCTGCATAGCTGTATATAAGTGCGTCCACGAGGTATTCAATCCCGTGCGAAGTTTGTTTAATTGTGCAAGGTCTTGTTCTACATTTTCTGAACGAGGTGTAGGTCCACCTGGCTGTAACGTAAGATCCCGTGCTTTCTCCAATAGGCTAAATGCTGCATGGAACTGCAGCTTTATTTCTTCTTTTAACATCGTAACAAACGGTAAATCATCCATTAAATGTTGGTTGGAAGTTTGATAGAATTGAACGATCTCTTCCAGCCATAATTCAGGTTCTGGGTTAGCTCTTGAAAATTCATATAGTTTTAACACTAAATCTTGAAGGGCATGATCGGAACCGTCACTAGTATACCGATCAACAAGGTCAAAAAATAGCTCGTTGTTGTCTTTTCCATACTCTTCTTCAAAGATTTCCTCTAATACCTCTTCTTGCATTAATTGTATTTCTGTTGTATCTGCAATACGAAATCCTGGGTCGATATCAATCAAATAGTAGTACTTTCGAATGACCTCCAAACAGAAGGAGTGGATGGTGGAGATTGATGCCCGATTTAATAAGCTTAATTGGCGGCGCAAATGAAGGGAGGCTGGTTTTTTGATCAGTTCCTTTTCCAATGCCTCTCCAATCCGGTGTCTCATTTCTGCAGCAGATGCATTAGTAAAAGTTACGACAAGCAAACGGTCCACATCTACATGCTCCTGGACAATTTTATGAATCATCCGTTCAACTAATACAGCTGTCTTACCAGAACCTGCTGCTGCTGCCACAAGCATATCCCTTCCTGAAGAAACAATCGCCTTCCATTGGTCATCTGTCCATTGTGTACCTTCTGGCTTAGGGAGCAATTCCATCGTCATTGTTGATCCCCTCCTTCCGTTTTTCTTTTAATTGAATCCATGACCTCATTTTTCGGTATAGGAGGAAGCAATCTAAACTCATTCTCTTCCAATGAAGTATCAAACTGACAAAACGATTGATAGGAGCAGAAGGTACAAGGGGTTTGATCTTTGAGCTTGTACGGCGCAATACTTGTTTCTCCTTCAGATATTTTCAATCCTATCTCCTCAAAGGTTTTTCTTACATACTTCCGCAAATGGGTAAATTCCTCCACACTTGCGATGGAGGAGCTTGCCTGAAACCCACCATTTTTCTTAAATGCCGCGGAAACAATCTTGGAATGACCGCTTTCTACATTCTGATCCATCATTCTGACCGTCTCTTCATCTCCTAAAAGCAGGCCTTTCATTTTAAAGCTCTTAAATATTTCTTCCTCTATAACATCCTCGGAAATCATCGAATTCTTTTTAATCATTGGATTATGAACATGAAAATATAGAACTCCAGCTGGATTCGCCTGACTACCTAACCAGCCACTTGAATGCGTGATGACAATATCTAAATATGTCAGCATCTGCAAAGCCAAGCCGTAATAAACTTCCGTCAGGTCTAATGCTTTACTACTAGACTTATAATCAATGATTCTCAGAAGTAGACCGCTGCTTCCCTCTGCTTTATCCACCCTGTCTATTCTACCAACAAGCTCCATTGATACTCCGTTTGGTAAATCTAGCTTGATAGGAGGGAGCTCCGATGTTTTTCCAAAGCCTAATTCAAGTCCTACCGGAGTAAATTTACTTGCTTTCGAGTGATCACTCAATATTTGGGAGGCCCTTGTGATAATAGTTTCCAGCTTCCTCTTAATGTAATGAAATCTGTTGGAGCTTAACAGTATCTCTCCTTGGAGCTTAGGTGCCAGTATATCAACTGCTTCTTTTGCAAGCATTTGACATTGTTCTTTGGATAAGTGTTTCCAATCTGTATTGTTTTTGCGAAGTCTGTCTGAAATATGCTTTAAGGCTGCATGAAACAGTTCCCCAATATCCGGTGCCTCAAGGCGGTAAATTTTTCTGTCTCTAAGCTTTAGCCCATAGGATGCAAAATGAGAAAAGGCGCATGCGCTGAATTTTTCCATTCGGGAAACACTTGCTTCAATATGTGAACCATACAGCTCCCTGCTTACATCAAATTTCAGCTTTTTTGCTTCATTTTTATAAAACAGACTTTTTAACACTAGTCTTGTTTTGTCATGCCATTCGCTATGATCAAGAAGTGAATGATAAACATCCCACCATAATGGCTCTACTGGGTACTTTTTCATCCAACCTTGCAACTGGACAGCAAGGTTGGAAAGCGTCGTAGCTGGTGTATGAACAAACTGGAGCTGTTCTTCTGCTGCAAGTTCAGCAGGCTCATTTAAAAGCAGTTTTTCTTTTAACATAGGAAACATTTCCTTCAATCGATTGATATACGTTGAAGGCAGTAACGACTTTCCTTCTTCATCAGCAAGTGCATAGCTAATATATAGATGATGGGAAGGGGTTAAGAATGCTGAATATACTAAGAAATGTTCATCTAAAAGTTTTTCCATACTTGTTGGAGCAAGTTCCATCCCATAATTTGATAGGAGTTCCCTTTCTTCTTCTGAAACAAAACCATCATCTTTTATTTTTGCAGGAATTACTCCATCATTAACGCCAATAACAAAGGTGCTTTTAATATCCGATAACCGTGACAAATCGAAGTTTGCGACAATTACTTGGTCTATAGCTGGTGGAACTAAGCTAAAACGAAGACTCTCCAATCCGCTTTCTACTATTTTTGTAAACAATGTTAATGAGATTGGCTGGTCCCCAATCAACTCAACCATTTGATCCATCATCTGGATGATCGCTTTCCAAACCTGCTCATGCTCTCTTGCTTCTGCTAAATTTCCAGCTTCTTCGGATTTCTTCATTTTACGTTCAAGTTTCTCAGGAAGTTTGATTTCTTCCATGTAACCCCACAAAGCTTTGCAAAACTCTTCCATCGTTTTTGCTTTTTTCCACCTTTTTTCAAGGGTATGGAGTGGCTTCACAATCATTACTCTTAAATCATTTATTTCTTGTTCATATACAAGTTCTTCATCTGTTTGCACGTAAGGACCGTCTGTATCTACACTAAAGAAGCGACGATACTTCCATGGTTGCTTCATTGTCCATCTGCTACCTTGGATTCCGTATGAAAGGCAATAGTTTTCCAGTTTATCTGTTTTTTCTCTCATTTCATTTGTATCTTGGGAAAGTGCATAAAAGAAATCAGTCTTAACACAACGGAAAACAGATTCATATCTCCAATTCCGTGTAATAACTTCCAGACTTGATCTTATTAGTTCTACTAGTGGGTGATGAAGCATCGTTCTTTTCTGATCTACGAAAAAAGGAATTTCATAATCTCTAAATACTGTATTAATAAGATCATTATAAGACTCGTTGTTTCGCACCATTATTGCAATATCTTTATAACGATAATTTCTATCACGAACGAGTGAAATAATTTCACGTGCTATTCCCTCTATCTCAGCTCTACGATTCACCGCTTGAAGAACGTTCACATTTGCGTTGTTTGGATAAGGGACAGTAGGTCTTACATCAAAAAATTGTTCCAAATGCCGAAGAGAGTCTGCTTGTTGGAAGCGTAGTGGATCTTGAAGCAAAATCGGTACATCGACGTTACATCCTTCTTCTATCGCTAGTTGCTTTATTTTTTGATAAGTAATACCAGTTGACCTGAATAAATGTAAATCATATGGCGCTTCCTCATCATAAGGTTTATCTAGAGTGAGAGAAACGGTAACTGATTTGGCATGCTTCAACAATTCCTTCAAGACATTCAGCTCTTGAGGAGTAAAGCTATGAAACCCATCTATATAAATATCAGCATTCTTTAAGTAGATAGACTGTGGTATTTTCTCGGCTAATAAAGCGAGATAATCCTCTCCATCCAAATATTTACCTTCTAAATTTTTTTCTAATTGTCGATAAACGACAAGTATATCTGTCAGCTTCTTAGCAAGCATTTTTTCGTGCTCAGAAATAAAGTTGTCTTCACGAATTTTAGTAATATCTGCTTCCAACGAATCTGAAGTAATGCAATACCGTTTAAATTCTGTTATCATGCTTTCCATCTGCTCGATAAAGCCAAACTGTTCTGCAGAGCGACCAAACACATGAAACTCTTGCTTATGCTCCTCGACAATTTTTCGCAACACCATATGTATCCCAGTTTGGTCAATATGGAACCTGCTAATGCCACCTGCCTCTTGTAAGACTCTCCAAGCAAGTCTCGTAAAACTAATTACTTGTGCACGAATCATTCCTTTTATATCTGGATCCTTTACAAGGCGGTATTCAGATTGAAAAGTCATTTGTTCCGGAACTAAATATATGATTGGGTTGCCTTGAGGGTTTTCCTTTAGCTGTTGTAGGATTGACTCATGGCACCATGCTGTTTTTCCACTGCCTGTTCTTCCTATTAAAAAACGAAGTGACACAAGCATTCCTCCTTTTACTTATCTTTTTCTATTAAATCGGCTTCTAACCTTTTACTAGAAAAGTCGGCCACTGTATTGAGCAATTGCCCGTTATTTTATAAATCGGTTGAGTAAATCTTTAAAATAAATCAGCGACCCACAAAGCTGGATCACATCAAAGGTTCATCTGTAAAATACGTACCTATGTTCCTCTTTCATTGTACTTAAATTCTATGAATTTTTCCAATAGATGCTTTGGTTTGTTTTTTGTTGAAATTGACAAAAAAACTTTCTAAGTATTTTAAAACATTTTTGATAGATGAAATGACAAGATGCCAAGTATTTCACATTATTGAAAGGATAAGAAAAACCTCCAACATCCTATTGGATATTAGAGGTATTCTCACTATTAATTACTAGGTACCGCTGCTGTCTCATCAGCATCCTTTAGTAGCTTCATACGTTTTTTCAAATAAAGCCCTTGTGCGATTCCAAATAGGTTTCCGATAACCCAATATAAGGCCAAAGCAGATGGAAGAGTAGTCCCTGCAATTAAGATGAATATAGGGATTATGTTCATCACTATTTTCATCTGTGGCTGCACTTGGTCAGTCAAACTTACTCTTGTTTGTATAAACGTCGTTATAGCTGCTATAACCGGTAAGATGAAGTATGGATCAGGTTGTCCAAGACTTACCCAAAAAAAAGAATGCTCTGCAATCTCTGTAGTTCTGCCGATTGCATAATAGAATGCCATAATAATTGGCATTTGCACAAACATAGGCAAGCATCCGCTCATAGGATTAACTTTATTTGTTTGATAAAGCTGCATGAGCTCCTGTTGCATCTTCTGTTGATCAGCTGGTGTTTTTTTATCTTTATACTTTGCTTGAAGTGCATCCATTTCTGGTTTAAGCTTCTGCATTGCCATCATGCTTTTTTGTTGTTTTAAAACCAATGGTAAAATTAAGAATCTAATCACAATCGTTACGATAATGATGGATAAACCGTAATTACCGCCTGTCCAATCTGCCACAGTAGTAAGAGCCAAGGAAAGTGGATAAACAAAATAATGATTCCATACCCCTGTACTATCTGCTGTGATTGGCTCGCTCATATTACATCCACTTAAAACCGCTACTAACACAATAAATAAACTTAAAGTCAAAAATTTCTTCATCAATATTCCTCCTACTTTTCTTATTAATTAGATCATTGAAAAGTAGAAAGAAGAGTCTTCCTCATCAACCGTCGATTCCTTTGTCGGTCTTTTACGATAAATCAACGTAATAAACCTTCTTCTTTTTCCTAAATGGAATTGCGCTATATTAGAACCCACTACAAGAGAAGTAGTGTATCCTTTGTATTGATATACAAGTTGATTGGAATCCAAATAAAAATAGAAATTTACTAAACATATTATGGCTGCTGTCACATACGGTGCATATAGCAATAAATCAAGATAGAATTCCATTTATTTAACTCACCTTTTATTCATTAAGTAGGTTTTATTAGTTGTACGTTCATTATCAAAAAAAGTTTCATCAATCAGTATTTCCCTATAATAAAAAGATACACCTAGTTTACGAAAATTACTAGGTGTATCTTTTAACCAAATGTAAAATTTATTCTAATGTTACTTTTTTCTTTTTAATAACAATATAAAATGCTGGTACAAATAGTAGGGTAAAGAAAGTCGAGAAAAAGATACCTGAAATAATAGATATTGCCAGCGGTGTAAACAAAACATCTCCACTAAATACTATTGAATCAATGCTGCAATGGAGGTATCTGCTGTCAGAATTATTGGTCTCAGACGTGCTTTCCCGGAATCCTTGACAGCTTCTGTTAAAGTTGAAAAAATAAAAAACAGCTTTCACTTTAAAAGGAAAAACTGTTCTCTTTATTTAAACGTTGTATTAATTTCATCAAATGGCCAATAACGAACATGGACCTTACCTACAATATCTTCCATGCTTACATACCCGAAATGTCTACTGTCCAGACTATTTAACCGATTATCTCCTATTACAAAGACGTGTCCTTTAGGAACTTTTTCCTTCCCTGTCAATTCTTCTAAGGAGAAATCACCTGTAAAATTACCTCCAAAAACCTTCAATTGATCTGAGGCAATAAACGGCTCCAAGACAGGCTCACCATTAACGTATAATTGATCTTTAATATATTCTAGTTGATCACCAGGTAAACCGATAACTCTTTTCACATAATTGAATTTTTCTTCTGGATGGCTAAACACTACTATATCGAACCGCTCAGGTTTACTAAAAGCATAGACCATCTTATTAACCATCAAAAAGTTTCCCTGCTCTAGTGTGGGGTTCATTGAGTGTCCTTCTACCACATAATTGGAAAAGAAAAATGCACGAACCATAAAGATTAGAAAGATGGAAGCTATAAACCATTTCAGCATAGATTTATGTTTCTTTTTCTTTTCTTTCAATTTATCCCCCCCAAAAGATGTCCATAGGTTTATTGTACCAATTTATTAATATTATCACAATATACTGACTTTTCTATTTTTCCTCTGTTAATTGCAAATGTAATTCAATCTTTTTACCCACAAACCAAAGAAGGAACATAATGGCAATTACAAGCGCTGTCTTAATCGGTGCACGGATAAAAGAAATGATGTCATATCCAATATAGCTTATTGTAAAAATCATCACCATTTTCCCTGCTATTAGTGCTAGGAAAAACTGATAAAATCTTATTTTTGAAAGTCCTGCAACGACATTTATTAAAAAAGAAGGACTAAAAGGGAAACATAGCATAAAGAACAATGGACCAAATCCTCGCCTCTCTATCCATGACATTGTTCGTCTGACTTTCTCCTTTTTTAGCCAGGATTGAATCCATCGGTTTCCCTTTATTTTATGTACAAATAAATAAACAATTACTGCTCCAAGCACTGCTCCAGACCATGAAATTAAAAAACCTAACCAAAGACCAAAAGCCGCAGCATTCGCCATTACAATGACGATTAAAGGTAAGAATGGTAGAAACGCTTCAATCACTACCAGTAAAAAGCCAGTTAATAGTCCAAATGATTGATACTCTTCCAATACTTCCAGTAAGTTTTCTAATGTTAGCAGCTCTTTTATTAAATCAATAAAATCCATGAAAGCATTTCTCCAATTCTATTTCCAAGTCATTTCTTCTATTGTACTAGTTATACCTAATTTATCCTAATACAAAACACAAAATGTGAATGTATAGCTAACATTCTAACCTCCCAAATTTGTCTTTATGTAACTTTTCAAAAACAAAAATGCTTTTATAAAAAGCGATGTTATAATCATTACTTTCTTCTAAGGACCAACAGGTGGAGAGAACGCTATGTACAAAGCCCCATTCAAGTAATCTCTTTTCATCTAGTTCCAAACGATTTACAAGAATTTCAATCCGAACTTTTAACACTGGTTCCAAATCACTTTCTGGCAATTTGTTTAATAGAAATTGTATGGTATCGTACTCTCTTTCACCTACCAGTCCTTTTGGGTCAATAGCGGTCCATTTTTCTCCCTTCAAAATATTGTAATGATGTAAATCGCCATGAAGGATATATCTGTCTTTTCCGTCGGCAAGTAGGCGACGAAAGGTGTTTGTTGCTTTGTGCAGCATAGGAGTGGTGATAGGACCTTTACCTTCTGGATAATTGTTTAGAAATCGCAGAAGACTTTTCTCTCTTTCTTCTATTTGCGGGAGTTTGGTAGATTGTGTTTCTTTCACCCATAGAGTATCCATTATGGTTGCGGCAATTTTTGTTGCTAATTCATCATCCTCGATACTGGCAAGCATGTGACCTGGTAAAAGACGATCCAAAATTATAATGCCTTTATTTATATCCATATCTATTATTGACACCATATCTTTACCTGCAAAGTATTGCAATGCCTCGACTTCTGAAAAAAATGCATTAGTTGGGATGGATAGTTTAACTACTACCTCTTGTCCATTATCCCGTATTGCTGGCGCAACAAAGTTATAGGATAGTTCAAAGGGATCGAGGATGGTCAACTTCCATTTTATTTCACAATACTTGATAAGGTCCTGGAATTTGTTCAACCATTCTTCCCCTTTTTCTTTATGTACATTTTTGATTGTCTGAACATAATTTTTTGGAAGTATAAGCATGATTAATCCATTCCCTCGTGGCCATGAGAACGGGTGAATTCTTTATTTTTATGCGTTTTCTCGTAATCTACACCTTTGATCATCTTCGTAACCTCCAGCTTTTTTTGTAAACTATAATAGGAGGTCCAGTCAAAAGACAGGACCTCACATTTCTTTAAGCTTTTTGTAGGTATTCCACAAACCAATTTTTAACATGGTTCAAACGGTGTATGCGAAGCGCAAGGTCTCCACTTCTGGAGAGTTCATGATTTGCCTCTGGGAACCGTACGAGTTTTGTTGTTTTTCCTTGTTTTTTCAATGCGATGAATAATTGCTCTGCCTGCTCCACCGGGCAACGGTAGTCTTTTTCACCGTGAAGGATGAGCAACGGCGTTTGTATGTTAGACACATATTTGATTGGAGAGTGTTCCCAAAGCTTCTCCACCTTGTCCTCCATATTACCTTGTACTTCCCACTCTGAAAAATAATAGCCGATATCACTGACACCATAAAAGCTTAGCCAATTCGAAATCGACCTTTGGGTTACAGCAGCCTTAAAGCGATTCGTATGTCCCACTACCCAGTTGGTCATAAATCCACCATAGCTACCACCTGTAATTCCAAGCTTGTTTTCATCAATGAAATCAAATGACTCCAATGCATAATCCATTGCACTCATCACATCAAGATAGTCCTTGCCTCCGTAATCTCCCCTCACTGCATCCACAAAGTGCTGTCCATAACCATGACTTCCTCGTGGATTGGTGAAAAGGACAACAAACCCTTGGGCAGTTAGCGTTTGGAATTCGTGGAAGTATGTATTGGCATACATCGCATGTGGTCCACCATGAACTTCCAGGATAGTCGGATATTTCTTTCCTTCTTCAAATCCAGCTGGTTTCATAATCCAGCCATGAAGTTCCCAACCATCCTTCGCTTTAAATTGGATTGGTTCTGCTTTACATAACTCTACTTCATTTTTCCATGATTCATTGACGTTTGTTAATTGATTTCTTGTCTGTGATTTTAAATCAAAATGATAAAGTTCCCCTGGGTCAGTAGAATTACTTACCCCCACAATTGCTTCATGAGTACCTGTCAGCATACTAACGGCATATACATGCTCATCAGGGAGATGGATTGGATACATCGCACCATCTAAAGAGCCAAAATAAATACCTGTTCCCCCTTGATCACTCATCAAGAAGTAAAACCCTTCACTATCTTCCGTCCACATTAGGCCAGGATTTACATTTCCGGAATGAAAATCTCCTATTGCTACATCCCCTATTTCTACATCTAGATTCTCGGAAAGGCAATGGGTTTCTCCTGATTCAAGTTTCGTCACCCACACTCGTGATAAGGTAGCACTCTGAAATTCTTTTTCGTGGCCAAGAAATCCAAGATATTGACCATCAGGTGAGAAAGTAAGTGCAGAGTAAAAGCCATTGCTATTTGTGATTTTCTTTTTCTCTTTTGTTTCAAGATCCATTACATATACATCTGACACTAAAGAGACATCCGGGTTCTCCTCTAGATTTGTCACAAATGCAATACTCTTTCCATCTGGAGACCAAGCTGGTGTGCCATAGTCCCTGTCTCCATCCGTTAACAAGCTTATTTCTTTTGTCTTCAAATCTAAAAGTGCAAGGTGATCATTTTTCTCGTCCAAAAATCCTTTAGCATCGGATTTGTAACGCATTTTTTCTACGACAAGCGGCTCAGGGTGCTTCTTCTTTTTCTTCTCTTCCTCATCCTGTTGCAGATCCTGTACTCCTTCGACAGAAGTACTAAATAGAATTTTTGTCCCACATGGAGACCATACTGGACCTCTTGCACCGTTTTTACAAAACGTAACCTGTTCTGCTTCCCCTCCATTAGCAGGCATTACATAGATTTGGCTTTTTTCATTACGATTTGAAACAAAAGCAAGCTTACTTCCATCCGGTGACCATCTCGGGCTTGTTGCTCTCCCTTTCCCAGTCGTAAATGGGATTGTTTTCCCCTCCAGATCTCCAATATAAACAGCAGATCTATATTCATTATCTTCTTCGTGCATTGTTGTTTGTACAAAAGCAAATTTACGGGAATGTTTATCCCACTGCGGGTCAGTTAACGAGATTAAATTAAAAATATCAGTTGCATGGATCTTTCTTTTTGACATGTATACCTCTCCTTTTCAAAACATCGTTCTTTTTATTTATTTCGACAAATGAAATATATTTCCTCTATTTTAAATACGAAAAAGCTCGAATTATTTCGAGCTTGCAGACTGTTGACAAACCTAATTTATTTTAGATTTACATGGAACTGTTGATTTTCGTTCCAGACGCTTCACTTTCCTCGGGCAGTCAGGGAGCCTCCTACCGCAGGACAGGAAAGCTTCGGCAGCAATTAACATTTTCGAGGATTCTTCACGTCTTTCACTACAATCAACATGGGAATTGCCTTAACTTAAAGAAAAAAGTCACACTGAAAGCTCGAATAATTTCGAGCTTGAAAATTTTCTTGCATAAATTTTATCTTTTAGTATAAAATAAATACGAACAAACGTTCTTTTTTGTTGTATAAAAACAACCAATAGCCACTTAGGGAGGAAGCAGTATGACTAGATTAACAAAAGAACAATTAAATCTGTTTGAACAAGCCATATATCTTCCTATGCTACTGGTTGTTCTTGAAAGGGATACAAGTATTATTCAAACCAGTAATATTAAATTAAAAGATCCTTACTTAACCCTGATTGACCAAACCATGAGAAAGGTGCAGCTACAGCTTAAACAAATAAAATCAGATATGAAAAAACAGCAGATGAAGCTCCATAAATTAAAACAAGATGAATCTTTTACCTTGTATGCCTTTTTATTCAACGGTTACGAAGAGCACCACAATTATTTCAACCCAAGGATAAGAAATAAAGTTAACGAGCTTTTAAAACACTTTATTTTAAATGATGAAAACAATCCAATACTTAATGAAAAATAGGTAGGGAAGATTCTTCTGAATTTCTCATAGAAATATGCAAATGATTACGTTCATTTACGGCAGCATAAAAAACATCTTCTATTTTCATTATCTTTAATTTCAATAACTCTTCACGAAGCCAAGCTTCATTTAAACCATGGTATTGAAGTACTTTTTGTTGAATTCTTCCTTCTAAGATGACAGCAAACTCTATAGAGCTCTTTGAGGGTTGAGTTACGATTTGTTCCACAATAACACCCTCCTTTTCCGGCTTTAGCTTAACAGAAATATCACCATTGGCTTCAATGATGGCAAAATGCACATCCTCTACCCGGAAAACATTCTTCTGTCTAAGCATTTGCAAAATGTTATCGATGGAGTAGCTAATTTTATACATATTTTTAATTTGAAAATGACCATTAAAAATGACAAGCGTTGGTTCAAAAGACAAAAGCCTACCAATTTTGTAGTTTTTGATTTTCCACCATGCAATAAATTTTTGTAATAAGCCGATTCCAATAATTGCTCCCACAGTAGGAAAGTGATGAACAGATGGATCTGCAATATCTGCTCCCACAACTGATCCCAAAGTTAAAATGACTAGAAAGTCAAATACGGGTAGTTCTCCAATAGATCGTTTTCCCATGAATAACGTGACAGCTAGCATTAGAGGTAATATAGTAACAACGCGGAACAATACTTTTATCAAATCTAAGAAAAGCTCCATACACCACTCCCCCTCTTTTTATTAGAGTTTTTTCAAATGGGAAAAGCTATGCATATTTTTTAAAAATAAAAACGCCTTTCACATATTGAAAGACGTCTACAACGTTTATCTTCTCAATCTATATATCACTCTCGGTGTGCCTACTGAATTTTTTTTGTTGTTGTTGCGATTTCTACTCACCCTCTGTTGTAGTTTTGAACGAACAAAGGATGTGCGATAAACTTGGGTTTCAAAGGAAGCTTTAGAAACAGGAAATTCAACAGTTGAATTATTCGGGAACATAAGATATGTATTGCCGGATGGAGTTGATTTATATTCATATGAATAATGAAGTGACACCCAGATGCAATTTTCATTGTTAGGTGAGGCTGTGGGGAAAAAGAAAATATCGTTTATTTGGTCAATAACAATAGGAGGTTTATGAGTAAAACCTGTAACCGTCTTCGTTCCTTGTTTTCTGCCTTCAAAACTGGAACAGTAAAATTTACAGCTATTTTCAATTATTCTTATGGGAGATAATGCTACATAAATCTCCCTTTCTTCTTCTAACACCTTTGCATACAACTGTCCTTCTGTTTGAAAAGGGAAAATTGCCATTGTAAATTCGTTAATTTCATAATCAAGGATAAAATCAATAATATCTTTCAAATTTTCTCACCCTTCCTCCTACTGGTTACCATACGTGACAAAATAACCATTTATTTGTCTAATTATGTATATTTTGCCAAAAATATAGTTCTTTGTAAAGGGGTATTTTTAAATATTTTAAATTTTATAAATATTTGTTGATTTTTATTCAGTTCCTCAATATACTATTAAAAAGACTCGAGGTGGGGAGCTCATGAAAAATGAGAAGTCTTATACGGAGTTAATGAAAGCAAGAAAGATGAATAAGAAAGTAGCCGTTGAATCCTACATGATGAATGTTTATGTTCAGATGATTATTGATGAGTCTTTATTCCATTATCAAAAAAACTTGCTCCAACAGAAAATTGATTATGCTCTAGATGTAAATGATGCAACACTGTTCCATCGTCTCTCTTCAGGCTATAACAAATTTTTGACCGATTGGGGCGTATAACATACAAAAATACCTAGCACACATAAAAGAAAAAAAAAGAAAGGTGCTTACATGCACTCTTCTCTTTTTTTCTGGTGAAATTAGTCCAGGTGCTTATCAGTCTCTTCCAAATAATTCTCCAAATATGAAATACGGTCAACCATCGGTGGATGTGTGTAACGAAGAAACTTTATTAATGCAGGTGGATTTACTTCACTTAGTCCTGATTTAGTTATCTCCTGAAACGCGCCAATGGCTGGTGCTGGATTTTTCGTTAGTTTAATCGCATAAACGTCTGCTGCATGCTCCTGGTGTCTTGAAACTGCGTTGGTGATAGGGCTTGCTACAAAAAGCAGCAAAGAAACAAGTAGCAATAATAATGGCAATGAAGCAAGCTGGTTTAAATGCTGTATATGAAACCTTTCTCCAAATCTGCGAATACTCCACTTTGCTACACGCATTACGAAATAGAAGCCAAAGAACGAAAACAAAATATATCCACTTATTCCGACAACAATATGGTTCATCACATAATGACCCATTTCATGTGCCATTATATATAAAATTTCATCTTCATTAAGTTTTGTTAGAAGCGTATCCCATAAAACAATGCGCGCATTGCCGCCAACTCCAGTTACATAGGCATTTATACTATTTGTTTTCTCAGACATATTTACCTCAAAAACTTTTTCAGCTGGAATGTCGGATTCAGCAGCAAGACCAAGAATCTTTTCTTCTAGCTCTTTGTCCTTTAGCTCTGTGAAATCGTTATAGAGAGGGTCTATAACAACTGGTTGAATGTACATCATTAAAAAGATAAAAGGGATAAACAGCAGCCAAGATATTACCCACCACCATTTTTGGAATTTACGGATAAGGATATATAAGACACAAACCACAATCCACATTACTAAAATTCCTTCCCAAAATCCGACCAATTGGTCACGCATCCAACCAGAAAATGGCTGGACGGTAATGTTATACTTTACAGAAAGCTGATACCTAATATAGCTGAATGGAAAATGAACAAACGTCAAAAACAAGGTAAGCCAGAATAAATAAATCCCTGCTTGAATCCATTTATATTTTGTTATACGCTCCGCCCATCTCTGAATAGCACGGGCACCTCCCAAGAGTAAGAGAATAAAATAAAAAATCCATTCTGTTGGAAGCGTTAAAAAATAGAGGGTGTTTCTTATTTTGGCATATTCATCAACTAAAAGTAATTCTTCCTCATTCAGGAATGTTGCTGGATCAGCCATCGTTCCAGCAAGCTCTGAAGGGATGCTCGTGTCTGATGCAATCCATATGTAAAAAGTCATAGCTAGAGCATAAAGTATGTAACCAATAAATGTCCATGCAATAATCTTTTTCAAGTTCACCCCTCCTTGCCCTTATTTCGGAATAAAAGGTTTTGAAAAGTGGACTAGCCTCCAAAGTTCGGATTCCAAACTGTTTAGGTGCTCAAAACCTGCATTCTCGTCAACTCGATTTACGCTGTCAGGGCTAATCACGGCGCTTGTACTTTTCTATTCTATGTAAGAAAAAGCTGGCTATTCCCCATATAGCCAGCTTTCTTTCCAGTCTATCCAAATATCCAGGAATACACACTCAATGCAGCTATTGCACTGATGACTACCACAATTACATTCGCTCCAAGGTAGGCAACAATACAAGCTACAACAGCTCCGATAATGCCATACATGATATCTTCATTTATTAAAAATATACCTGGTACGATAAGTGCACCCAATGTAGCATACGGAACATTCTTTAACACTGCTTGGACAAATGGAGGAAGCTCTTTTCCCTGAAACATGACAAATGGAATTAATCTTGGTATATAAGTCACAACGGCCATTCCGATTATCATAATAAGAATAGTACTATTCATCTTTTCCATCCCCCTGTGTCCATTTTCTAAAGAGGATTTCTACTCCAACCGCACTGAAAAGCGTAGCCAATACAATGGACCAACCAGCGGCAATCCCAAAAACTAATGAAAGTGCAGAATTTAAAATAGCTGCAGTACCGGCCAACACCACTACTTTTCGATGCTGCTTTAAGGAAGGAATTAAAAGTCCTATAAACATCGCATACAGGGCCACCGCCATACTTTCCTGCAGGGAAGAAGGCAAACTACTTCCTATAACATATCCAATTCCAGAGCTTACAACCCAACTGGAATAAGCAATAGCAATGACGCCAAACATATATCCAGTCTTTATAGAACCCTCTTTTGTGGCTGTAACAGAAAATGTCTCGTCTGTTATTCCAAATGCAAAAAGCGACTTCTTCAATAAATTTGGTTCATTCATTTTTTCATTCAATGAAGCACTCATTAAAAAATGTCGGATGTTTAAAATAAAGGTGGTCATCACAATCTCAAATACACCAGATCCTAGAACAATCATATTTAATGACATATACTGGGCTGCTCCTGCAAATACTAGGAGGCTCATCAATATTGTCTCTGAAATTGATAAATTAGCTGATTTCGCCAACAATCCAAAGGTAATAGCAATAGGAATATATCCTATTGCAATACTGACTCCAGCTTGTAATCCATTGCGAAAGGATGAAGGCTTTGATGCTGTAATTGTTGTTGCCACTATAAGTCTCTCCTACTCCTGATATGTATTACTAGTTAATATACTAGTAGATTGTTTTAGCTGTAAAGTGTATTTGTAAAAATAGAAGAGTTAAATAGTAAAAGCAGCCCACAACTAGGGACTGCTTTTACGTTGCTATTTTCCTTTAAATTCTGGTACACGTTTTTCTTGAAAAGCAACCAATGCTTCAACCCTGTCTTCAGTAGGTATAATTACTTCATAGGCCTTTTGCTCAATCTGGAGGCCCGTTTGGACATCGACACCCATTCCTTGTCGAATGGCAAATTTCGCTTGTTTAAGCGCAAGTGGACCATTTTTCAGCATCTCTTCAGCAAGCTCTTTCGCGCCGTTCAATACTTGTTCAGGCCTATCTACAAGCCGAGTAATCAGTCCAAAACTATTTGCTTCCTCTCCCGAAAATCTCTTGGCAGTCAAAATCAACTCCATTGCCTTTGCCTCTCCAATGATTCGTGGGAGACGTTGTGTTCCTCCAGCCCCAGGGATAATAGCCAAACTGGTCTCGGTAAGGCCCATTTTTACTTCACGGAAAGTGACTCGGAAATCACATGCAAGCAATAGCTCCATCCCTCCCCCAAAGGCATAACCATTGATAGCCGCGATGGTTGGTTGAGGCATGTTTGCAATCCGGTTAAAGACATCCCCAATTTTGTAGACATTACGCTTTACTTGTTGTTCTGTAAGTGTTCTTCTTTCTTTAAGATCAGCACCAACACTGAAAGCTTTGTTTCCAGAAGCAGTAAAAATAACCGCCCTAACTTCTGGATTTAAACGTAATTCCTCTACCACATTCTCTAATTCTACAAGCATTTCATAATTAAAAGCGTTCATCGCATCAGATCTGTTTAATGTTACGATGGCAAGATGTTCTTTCACTTCTGTTAATAAAAGACTCACTGTCGTTTCCTCCTAGATTGTTAGCGGTTACAAATTTCGATAATTTATACATTCTCTAGCGAGAGCTAAAATCCTTTAAACACCTAATTTTTCTTTCAAAGCTCTTCGTAAAATCTTTCCTGTTGTGTTTTTAGGCAACTCTTCTAAGAAATCAATAGTAGAAGGGATTTTATACTTTGCCAGTTTTTCTGTACAAAAAGCAATAAGCTCTTGCTCTTTAACAGGTTCGTTAGTAACTACGAAGCATTTGACAGCTTCCCCAAACTCAGGATCAGGTACACCAATTACAGCCACTTCGACCACACTTTTATGACTATACAGAACTTCCTCCACTTCTCGAGGAAATACATTAAAACCACCAACTAGAATCATATCTTTTTTTCTGTCTACAATGAAGAAATATCCTTCCTCATCCATTTTTGCAAGGTCCCCAGTAAACAACCAACCGTCTCTAATTGTAGCAGCAGTATCTTCCGGCATTTTGTAATAACCTTTCATTACATTTGGACCGAGTACTATTAGCTCTCCCACTTCACCAGGAGGTAGTTCTTCGCCAAGTTCATTTACAACTTTATTTTCAACATTAACTATGGAGGTTCCAATTGAACCCGGTTTACGTGGCTTGTCCAAAGGGTTGAAACAGGTAACTGGAGATGCTTCAGAAAGACCGTATCCCTCCGAAATAATAACATTGAATTTTTGTTCAAAATTCTTTAAAAGTGCCACAGGCATAGATGCGCCCCCTGAAATACATAACCGTAAGGTCTTCAAGGCATCTTTTTCAGCTGGTGACTGTAGTAGAAAATTGTACATGGTAGGCACACCTGCAAAAACAGTTGCATCATGTCTTTTAACTACATCAAAAACAGCTTGAGGACTGAATTTTGGAACGATTATCACTGTAGCACCATTCATAAGTGGAGCGTTTAAGGCTACAGTCAAACAAAATACGTGAAACATTGGCAATGTCGCAATTACTTTATCCTGATCATTCATTTTCAAGAAATCGGCTGAATCCTTTGCATTCCGATACAAATTTTTGTGAGTCAACATGGCTCCTTTCGGCTTCCCTGTTGTACCTGATGTATATAAAATTACCGCTACATCATCATCCCGTAATTCAGGTCCTTCATATGATATGCTGCCAGAACTCAATACTTCTGTAAACGATTTCATTTTAGGTTTTATTGTAAACGTATCTAACTCATATTCTGCAACTTTTTTAGTTCCATCCTGGGTTTTACAAATAATGTACTGTTCAGTATTTGGTAATTGGGAATGTAACTTTTCAAAATGGGGAATGAGCAAATCCAGCGTAATGATCGCTTTTACATCACCATCTTTTAATATATAGGACATTTCCTCAGGTGTATAAATAGGATTAATAGGTATAACAGTTGCCCCTATGCGAGCTGCACCATATAAACTAATTACAAAAAAGGGAGAATTTCCGACTACAAGTCCTATATGGTCGCCTCGGTTTATACCAATCCTTTCCAACCCGCTTGCAAATGCATTGATAGCAGCATCCAATTCTGCATATGTCTTTATATCGCCCTCAAAGATATAAGCTTCCTTCATAGGAGTTGTTCTAGCTGTTAAAGTCAATTGTGATGAAATATTCACTTGATTCATCTCCTTTTTCTAAATTGAATGAATGACCATTCATTTCTAACCTATACACTATTATAGTAGATTGCGATATTTATGTCATTATTTCGCGCATGTAAAGATGCAATTTTCAGATAAATAATATTAGTAAAAAAGCGTGATTTCTAAGTACCACGCTTTTTTTGAGTTATTCAAATTAATAGATTAAATTAATTAATTCTTCCTTTGTAATATTTCCAAAATAATGTTTAACGTCCACTTCTTTGAGGATTCCAGTAATTTCTGCTTTCTCATATTTTGTTCCTGAAAGAAGGGTTTCGATTTCCGTTACATTGCCAACTCCGAAGAAGTCACCATAAATTTTGGCATTCTCAATTTTCCCTTTATTCACATCAAGCCGGATATCAATTTGTCCCACCGGAAAACGGTGAGAATGCTGAAGGTTAAACTTGGGAGACTTTCCATAGTTCCAGTCCCAATTCTGATAACGTTCTTTAGAGAGTTGGTGAATATTTTCCCAATCCTTTTCCGTAAGTTCATATTTAGGAATATCTTTGGACTTAAAAATTGCTTCCAATAACAGCTGACGGAATTGTTCAATGGAAAGATCTTCTTCAAGAAACTCCTTAATATTCGCTACTCTGCTGCGGATAGATTTTATACCCTTGGATTCAATTTTATCCTTTTTCACATTTAATGCAGAGACGACATGTTCAATTTCTGAATCAAATAATAATGTACCATGACTGAACATACGTCCTTTAGTTGAAAATTGTGCATTACCAGAGATTTTCCGGCCTTCAGCGAGAATATCATTACGTCCACTCATCTCCGCCCGTACTCCCAGGCTATTTAATGCATCAATTACTGGAGCGGTAAATTTTTTAAAGTTATGGAAGCTTTCACCGTCATCTTTGGTAATAAAGCTGAAGTTTAGATTGCCTTGATCATGATAAACAGCTCCTCCACCAGAAAGCCGACGCACGACATGTATCCCATTATCTTCAACGTATTTAGTATTAATCTCTTCCATACTGTTTTGGTTTTTACCAATGATGATAGATGGTTCATTAATATAAAATAGTAAGTATGTATCTTCAATGTTCAAATTTTTCAGGGCATATTCTTCAATTGCTAAATTAATTCTTGGATCTGTTATACCTTGATTATCAATAAATAGCATCATTTTTTTCCACTCTCCCATGTAAAGCCTTTATGTGCCAACGTTATGTTTCCTTTATAAATAGTACCTGCTTCTTCGACAAGCTGCAAAGTGTTTCCAAAGTGAGGAAGATGGGTTAGTAACAGCTCTGGAACATCTGATAAGGCAGCTATTTTGGCTGCATCATGACTATTCATATGACCAGCAGATTCCCCGTTTTGATGAGCATATAAATTACATTCACAAATAAGTAAGTCTGCTCCTTTACTGAAAGTGATAAAAGACTCCTGATAACTCGTATCCGCCGTATATACAAAGCTTCCTTCTTCTGTTGAAACTTTCATAGCATAACAAGGTACCGGATGGGTTGTTTTCAGAAATTCAATCGTAAAAGGTCCCACTTGTGCCGGTTTCAATGGGTCATATGCAATGCCTTTCGTATACTCTTTATGATCAAGGGCAGCAAATCCCTGTACATCTTCATCGTGACCATAAATAGGCAGTTGTGTCACCGTCTTTCCCATATAAAAAGAGATGAGCCTTGCGAACTGTAATGGACCGATATCTGCAACATGATCGTGGTGATAATGTGACAGGATAACTGCATCCAATTCCGTTACATCCATATAATTTTGAAGCTGTGCTAATACACCACTTCCACAATCTATCAATAGTTTAAAATTTTCATGTTCGACCAAATACCCAGAAGTTGCACTGTTTTTTGCCGGATAGCCTCCCCAAAACCCAACCACTGTAAGCTTCATTGTTCACAGCCCTTTCAAAGTGTTTTCCAAAAACAAGTCTACCACATCCGTTTCTAATTTCCTATTTTTAAAATTGTTACAATACAGGAGTTGACAGGACAATATCTGTTATAATACAATATTATCAATCTATAAAACGGAAGGTGATTACATGTTAGTAAAAAGTACAGAATTTTTCAAAACATTACCACCGAAAAAATGTGTTGAATGCAAAAATACTATGGATGAGCAGCACGAATGTTATGGAAACCAGTGTAATAAGTGTACGGGCAATCAGTTCAAATAAAAAAGCGCAAGGGTCTTGACGAACATAGACCGATGCGGCGAGAAGGTTAGTAACCGGAAAATCGAATCAGGCACTCATACTCATAACGGAAATGAATGACCGGAATACAGCAATATGGGAATTTAGGGCACTTAAAAGCTAAATAAGTGACCGAATAACGGCAATATGTCAATTTCGGGCACTAATAACGGATATAAGTGACCGGAAAACTCTAGAATGATAATATCGGGCACTTAAAACGGAAATAGAAGTTTATGATATTACTAATATATACCAATACAAAAAGAGCACTCATCCCCATAAGTGCTCTCTTTTCCTATATATTCTATACGTAAACCCCTTGTTTAACCGTTGATTCTCGAACAATAAGTTCCAGATCGTATTCATAAATTTCTTTTTGTCGATAGCGTTTAGATTTTACTTTTTCTATCATCACTTGAAAGGTTTTGCGTGCCATTTCTTCAATTGGCTGATTTACAGTTGTTATTGTAGGTTCAACAAGCTCCGTTATAGCCTGATTATCAAACCCAACAACTGCAAGGTCTTCAGGAACACTCCATCCGCTCCGCTTGGCTTCTGAGATAATTCCTGCTGCTACTTCATCTCCACCAGTAAAAATAGCAGTCGGTCTCTCATTTAGTTTCTGAATTACTTGAAAAATCCTTCTTCCATCCTCGATGGTAAAAGCATCACTGAAAAGAAAACTTTCATTAACATCAACATCAAACTCTGTCAGAGCTTTTCGAAATCCAGTTTCCCTTCCTTTGGCCACACTACTCTTATGACCACCTGTGCAATAAGCAATCTGACGATGACCAATATTCAATAAATGTTTGGTTGCAATGTAACCACCATAAGTTTGGTCCAGCCTAACTGAAGGTACCTCCGCCTCTTCCTCAAACTCATTACATAATACGATTGGACCATACTCCAAAAAAGGTTGAATAATGCTCCAATCATTTTGAATAGATGAAAGAATAATACCATCCACTTGCCTTGTTTTTAATAAATTTAGGTAATCAAGCTCCTTTTTCTTGGAATACTTCGTTTGACAGATTATTAACTGATAGCCATTTTCCGCAGCTGCCATTTCCATTCGTTCAATCAACTCACTAAAGAATGGATTCATGACTCGAGGAATGAGTAATGCTATCATTTCTGTTTTTTGGCTTCGTAAACTCCTCGCGGAAGAATTAGGAACATACCCAAGTTCACTCATTGCCGTTGACACAAGCAAACGTTTTTTCTCTGACACATACGGGTGATTATTAATCACACGGGAAACTGTGGTCCTCGATAAACCTGCTAGTCTTGCCACGTCTTCAATTGTTGCCACAAGTCTCGCCACCTTAAATAAATTAATAAGCATAGCCAAAGCGCCTCATTCAACCCTGACAAGCATAAGACGAATTGGCTTATGATTTCGGAGGGCTAGGCGCTGGAGCTAGAAAAAACCATTTGAAATCGTTTTCATAACTTCTAGTATAAAAGTAAATGTAAGTGTTTTCAATATATTTTTAATAAGTGGTTAATAATAATTATATTAAAAACTGGAGCAACCTAATTATTAGGTCTACTCCAGTGGTATAAACGCTTTATTCAACAAGCTTGTATTCTTTTCTATGTTTCAGATAGAAGTAGAGCCAGGATCCAGCTAAAAATACAGTCGTAAATCCAATCAATATTCTTACATTTTCCCACATAAAGCCAAAATCTCCGCTTGAAATAGCAGCTTTAAAGCCTGAAACAGAATAGGTCATTGGAAGAATAAGATTAAACGGCTGAAGTAAATTTGGTATCAGCTCCAATGGAAAAGTTCCAGCACTTGTTGTAAGTTGCAATATTAAGATTAAGATTGCAATAAAGCGACCAGGATCTCCTAGCGTTGTTACCAATAATTGTACTAGTGTAATAAAAGTAAAGGAAGATATCACACTGAATAAGATGAACAACGGAATGCTTTTCACTTCCATTCCTAGTCCAAACAAGAGTACCGCATCTGCTAATAACGCCTGAACAATACTGATAGAGAACAATACTCCTACTTTGCCAGTGAACCAAGAAGTCCCTGATTTAGGTAGTATTGCAGGGTCCCTTAATGGAAATACGATAGAGAATAATAAGGCACCTACAAATAAGCCCAACGATAAAAAGTATGGTGCAAAACCAGTTCCATAGTTCGGAACACCGTTAACCACTTCTTGGTCAACTTTTACAGGGTCAGCAAACATATCATACGTCTTTTTTGTGGCTTTAATTGAACTTGATTTTTCTGAGGCATCCTTTAACTTGTTTTCTAGTTCCTCAGTTCCTTCAGAGGCAGAGACAATTCCAGAATAAATATCACTTGACCCGTCTGAAAGTTCCTTTGTCCCCGATTGAAAGGCCTCTGAACCAACCTTAAGCTCATTCATACCACCTAGAATCTGCTCAGTGCTTAGTGCAAGCTTTGCACTTCCTTTGCTAACTTCCGTCAACCCAGAATTAAATTTGTTAAGTCCAGTGTGGAAATTGATTTGTCCATTCAATAAGTCCGTTGAACCACTTGATAAACTATCGGCCGCACCAGATAATTCGAAAAGTCCTTCACTAACTTTTTTCTGCCCCTCTTTAAGAGTGACTAGCTTATTGGTCATTTCTGAAGTTCCTGATTGTATTCGGTTAGAACCTTGTTCTAATTCCTTCATTCCCTGAACAAATTGGTTACTGTTAGTAGTAAGTTCATTCATGTATGCTTGAATCACCGCTTTTTGTTCCGCCTCTACGTTTTCAAGCAAAGGTTCCATCTGCTTTTGCAATTGGATAAAGGCAGCATTCAACTGTTCTGCTTTTTCACTTGCTGAAACCGAATTTTCTTCCAGCTGACTCGCCCCCTCAGCCAACCTTTTTGATCCTTCAGAAAGCCGAGTTGTGCCTTCTAATAGCTCTATCTGAGCCTCCTGTAATTTTTCCACTCCCTCTTTATTTGCTTGCAATCCATTATGAAGTGCTTCCGTACCTGTAGTTAACTTGTCTGAACCGGTAAGCAGCTGAGTAAATCCGCTTTCCAATTCAGTAATGCCATCTGCAACCTTGATATTACCTTTATTCACTTGATCCATTCCTGTATAAATTTGATCTATTCCGTTAGAGAACGTGATAGATTTTGCCGCCGCTTGCTCAAGTCCTTCTTTTAATTTCCCAGAGCCGTCTTGAAGTTCGTGTAATCCAGAATTTAGCTTTCCTGTTCCATCTGCTGCCTGCTTATACCCATCTGCCATCGTTTCTATGTTCGTAAACATTGTTTCAGCATACGTACTAGTAAGCTCTTTAGCCACTTCCGCTTTAATCTTTTCAACAGCTGTAGATCCTATTTGAGAGGAAAGAAAGTTATAGCTATCGTTAGGTACATATTTGAGCTCCAAATTGGAAGGCATATCATCCAAAAGTGTTGTAGCATTTTTAGAAAAATCAGCTGGAATTTCAATAACCAAATAATAATCTTGATTATCAAAGCCTCTATAGGCATCCTCTTTCGTAACAAAATCCCACTTAAAACTGTTATTGGTTTTTAAGTTGTTTACTAAATCTTCTCCTATCGCAAGCTGTTTATTCTCATATGTCGCTCCTTCATCCAAATTCACGACCGCAACTGGTAATTCATTCAATTGCTCATATGGATCCCAAAAAGCCCAAAGGAACATGGCGCTATATAACACCGGAATGAATAAAACGGCTATAACGGGAATCAGTATCTTTTTGTTGGAAAAGATAGCTTTCCATTCTGCAAAAATTGTTTTCATAAATATTACCTCCATAATATATATTGACTGATTTTCTCATTTGGTCATTTCTTGTTAAAAAGGAAGGGATTATCTTATAGACAATCCTCATTGTGTATTTCTATTTATAGATTTACATATTGGCAAGCCTCTGAGCAAGAAGTAATCATCGAACATTTTGGTCAACCTTTTACAGACAAACCATTCATAAAGTAAAGTTGAAACAAGTTAGCGATATCATCTTTACTTAGTGGTGGATGATTCTTCTCCCAATCTACCACCAAAGCAACATAAAGCTTAAGTAAAATAAATGCAGTTACTTCTGGGTCACAATTTTTAATTTCCCCTTTTTTAATAGCTGCCTCTATTCTTTCTTTAATATAATTAATAATCATCTGTTCCACTCGGCTAAGTCCTTGATCCACAACACGAGTCCCAAGTTCATTTTTTTCTTGCAGGAGTTTAACAGTTAATTGATGTTTGTTTCGATACTCCAGTAAGCTAGTTAGTGCCTGATGAGCATTCTCAAAAAAGGATAGTTCAGGATTATAAGAACTGTCTGCAACAGAACGCATCTCATGAAGTATACCGGCAATGATCTCACTAAATAACTCTTCTTTATTAGCATAAAATGTATAAATAGTTCCTTTTCCTACATTTGCCAATTTAGCTATTTGATCCATAGTTGTTGCTTTATAACCAAATAAAGAAAAGGACTTTATTGCTGCCTCAAGAATGCTTTGTTTCCGGTCCATGCGCACACCTCCCGTTTATTCTCAATTATTGACTGAATGATAATATTGGTCATTTCGTTCAAATTATATAGCTTTCCCATTCATTTTGCAAGTAAAAACGAACTTTCTGTTTATTAGCTACGAGAAGTATTTCGTTTAATATAAGTACCTTCTTGTCTATTGAGATATTTAGCTTCACTAACTGCAGATTCAACAATAATACCGTTTTTAGTAACCAAATCTCTATCGTGCTTACTACTTATGTAAAGTTGAGCTAAATGCCAGGCTACATATGAGTACTACTCAATCATTATTGTATGGAGTAAAAGTAACATTCACACTTAGAAGCTAAGTAGACATTTAAATCTTTCTACTTGATAAATTTTTGTCTTCATCCCCGCTATGAAGACTTTTTCTCCTCTCTTCTTGATGGACTTTTGTCTTCATCCCCGTTATGATGACTTTTTCTGTTCTCTTCTAAATAGATTTTTGTCCTCATCCACGCTATGATGATTTTCACTTCTTACCAAATTTTTGTTTTCATTTCATTAAAGAGTCCTATACTGGATATTCTTGCAACTGCAAATAATAAAAACCCAAGGATGCTTTTAAATCAGCATACTTGGGTTTAAGTGTTGTAGAGACAGTTTTGTTCTATTATGCTTCTATCGTTTGTTTATTCCATCTAGTCAGTATTGCTTTAACGGCTGCTTCTCCAGAATTAATGCAGTCTGGTAAGCCCACTCCTTCAAAGGAGCTCCCTGCAATATAAATACCAGGCATGTCTTTTGCTAAGCGTTCATTAACTTCTCTTAGCATTTTTTTATGGCCAACAGCATATTGTGGCATGGCTTCACGCCAGCGTGTTATGATGGTGAATTCAGGATCTGTTGTGATTTCCATGATCTTATTAAGGTCATCCAAGACTACTTTTTTAATTTCTTCATCACTTTGATCAACGATTGCTTCCTCACCACTC
Source organism: Sutcliffiella rhizosphaerae (assembly GCF_917563925.1). GTDB lineage: Bacteria > Bacillota > Bacilli > Bacillales > Bacillaceae_I > Sutcliffiella_A > Sutcliffiella_A rhizosphaerae. The sequence continues at coordinate 8,016 of NZ_CAKJTJ010000031.1, read as the reverse complement.
CTGCCTACATAACAACGGAGGATCACTTTCCCTTCAGGTGTAGTGTGCGGCCACTTTTTATGTGTCCATGTACAAGCTGTTATTGTATAATCATTATTTCTTGAGACAACAAAACCAGTTCCGTCAATATCATTTTTCAATGCGGATTCATCAAATGCCATGGCAACGGTTGCCACTGTCGTAGATTTCATCTTTTGCAATGGTGATAGATAATCTGCTGATGGAATTAGGTTTGCTGTCGCGTGGTGAGGTGTTGCAACCACGACACTATCGCACTCAATTATGGAACCATTACTGAGGGAAAGACGATAATGTTCCACGTTTGTTTTTTCGATTTTTTCCACTTTTACTGCTTTTAAAAACGCCACCTCATCAAGCTTCTCTTCCAACGCATCTACAAGTGTTTGAAGACCTCCCTTTAAAGTTTGAAACATACCCTTCTTCTTTTGGGAAGATGCTGATTGTTGTTTTGGACTAGATTGCTTCATTCCAAGAATTAGACTACGGTATTTTTCCTCCACTTGCTGAAATTGGGGGAAGGTAGCTTCTAAACTTAATTTATCAATATCTCCCGCATATATGCCAGATAATAGAGGTTCAATCAAGTTATCTACCACTTCGTCTCCAAGTCTTCTTCTAAAAAAGGAACCAAGTGATTGATCATCTCCTGTTTTTTTAGAAGCTGGTAATATTAAGTCAGCAGCAGCACGCATTTTTCCGATCGGAGAGAATAAACCAGTTGTTACAAAAGGTGATAGCTTTGTAGGGATTCCCATAACTGCCCCTTCCGGCATCGGATGGAGCTCCCCTTTTAGTAATATATATGCCTGTCCAGTAGAGTTATGAATCAATTGATCTTCAAGTCCGACCTCTTTAACTAATCTTCCTGCGCTTTGCTTTCTTGCTAGGAAAGAGTCTGGCCCTCTTTCGATTGTAAAGCCATTCTTTCTAATTGTTTGTATTTTCCCCCCTAATCGGTTGCTTGCTTCGATTAAGGTAATCTCTATGTTTACATTTTTTTCTTTGCTTTCTTTTTGAAGATAGTAGGCTGCTGAAAGACCTGTAATGCCTCCACCGATGATGACAACCCTTCTGTTCTCCTCAATCATGGTTCCATCGCCTTCTTTGTTAGATTTACAGATTATTTTTCTTTAATTCATCCAATACAACTGTAGCCATTGCATCTATGAATTCCGGGTTTGTATTAGGCATTTCCGGACGGTAATATTTTGCTCCAATTTCATCTGTTACCACTTTGCATTCGTAATCATTGTCATACAAAACTTCTAAGTGATCTGAAACGAATCCTACTGGTGCATAGACAAATGATGTGAAGCCTTTATTGTGATGCAAATCACGGGTAATATCCTGCACATCTGGACCTAACCAAGGGTCTGGTGTGTTTCCTTCACTTTGCCAAGCAATCTCGTATTGGCTTACCCCAGCTTCCTTGGCAATAAGGTCTGCTGTTTCTTGAAGTTGCTGTGGATATGGGTCACCCATTTGGATGATTTTCTCAGGTAAACTGTGTGCAGAAACGATCAACACCGCTTTTTCACGTTCTTTTTCACTCATCGCACCAAATGTATCTTTTACTCTATCTACCCAATACTTGATGAACTTTGGTTCATTGTACCAGCTCTCAACCGAAACGATGGATGGACCACCAATTTTTTCAGCTTCCTCTTTGGCACGTCCATTGTAGGATTTCACACTAAAGGTAGAGAAATGAGGTGCAAGTACAATACTAACTGCCTCTTGTATCCCATCTGCTTTCATCTGTTGAACTGCATCTTCCACAAATGGTTCAATATGCTTTAGGCCTAAATATACTTTAAATTCAATCTCATCCTGAATGTTATTCAAGTGTCTTCCAAGTGAATTTGCCTGATCCTCTGTGATGCGTGCGAGCGGTGAAATTCCACCAATCGCATCATAGCGGTCGCGCAAATCCTGTAACATTTCTTCCGAAGGCTTTCTGCCATGGCGAATATGTGTGTAGTAGCGCTCCAAGTCTTCCTCTTTATATGGCGTACCATATGCCATTACTAATAAGCCCATTGTTTTCTTTGCCATAATAAGCTTACCTCATTTCCGTTAGTTATTTATTGCTGTTTTTTTACTAGTTATAAAATCTATTTATTAGAAGAATAGTCATGTACGAACTGAGCTAAACGTTTTAACGTCTCAGGTTTTACTTGAGGGAATACTCCATGCCCTAAGTTGAAAATATATCCTGGTTGTTTCATTCCCTGATCAAGAATTGCTTTTGCCTTCTCTTCAATCACTTCCCATGGTGCAAGCAAAATAGCAGGGTCTAGGTTCCCTTGTACCGTTTTGGTAATCCCACGTTGTCTTGCTTCTGTTATCGGAAGGCGCCAATCAAGACCAACAACATCAAGAGGAAGATCATGCCATTCATTAGCAAGGTGGCTAGCCCCCACTCCGAACATGATAAGCGGAACATTCTCTTCTCTTAGAGCAGAAAAAATACGGGTCATAATTGGTTTAATAAAATAACGATAGTCTTCAACGTTTAAAGCCCCAACCCAGCTATCAAATATTTGAATAGCTTTTGCACCTGCATGAATTTGAGCTCTTACATACCTAATCGTCGTTTCTGCAAGTTTATCCATGAGAGCAAACCACGCTTTAGGTTCTGCATACATAAATGCTTTTGTTTTATTGTAGTTCTTGGACGGACCGCCTTCAATCATATAGGAGGCAATGGTAAACGGTGCACCAGCAAATCCAATCAATGGAACATCTAGCTGTTCTTTCGTAAGTAATTTAATCGTTTCAAGGACATATGGGACATCCTCTTCTGGATGAATCTCTCCAAGTTTTTCTACATCTTGAATAGAGCGAATAGGGTTATTGATAACAGGCCCAATCCCAGATTTAATTTCTACATCCACACCGATTGCGGGAAGGGGACTCATAATATCCTTGTATAGGATTGCAGCATCTACGTTATATTGGTCTACCGGAAGCTTTGTTACATAAGCGCAAAGCTCTGGTTGATGTGTAATTTCAAATAGTGAATATTTTTCTTTGATTTTACGGTATTCAGGTTGAGAGCGTCCAGCTTGACGCATATACCATAATGGAACATGTTCTGTTTTTTCCCCTCTGCAGGCTTTTAAAAATGTATCATTAAACTTTCGTTCATTCATCAAAAATGACCCCTTCCATCTAACTTGACTTCTCTTTATTACGTTACACTTCTGTCATGTTACACTATACCTATAAATAGAAGCAAAGTATAGAATATGCGCTTATTGTTCATAAAATTGACGATTATTTAGCCTCACTTAAATATGGGAGGCTTATGATAATTGTAGTACCATTGTATTCTTCACTATGTATGGTTAAATTTCCGCCATGATTTTCAATAATTTTCATCGAAACCATCAAGCCTAAACCTGTCCCCTGTCCTTTTGTCGTAAAAAACGGCTTCCCCACATTTTCTAACATCTCTTTTGCAATACCATGCCCTTCATCCATAACAGAAAGGTATACGTTTCCAGCTTCCAGATAATATTGAATCTTGATCTTTCCACCGTCTGGCATAGCCTCCATTCCGTTTTTAATAATATTTATTAGAACCTGTTTTATTTGGTTCGCTTCACAGTCTATCCTAATATCTTCTTCTAAATAGACTACTTCCATCACCACTTGCTGAATAAATGCTTCACTTTCCAAAAACACACAAACTTCCTTTATTAAATCTTTTATATTTTCTTTCTTTATTTTGATTGCCTGTGGCTTCGCTAATGCCATAAATTCATTTGTGATTTGATTTATTCTTTCTAATTCTTTATCCATTATGAGATAGAATTCCTTTTCTTTGGTGTCTCTAGATAATAGTTGAACAAAACCTTTTAACACGGTAACAGGGTTTCGGATTTCATGAGCAACCCCTGCTGCAAGTTCTCCAATGACGGAGAGCTTCTCTGATTGCATCAATGCTTCTTCTGTCCTTTTTTTATCAGTTATATCCTTCATTAGAAAAATCAAGGCAATAACGTATCCAGCTTCATTTTTTACTGGTGTAACCGTATTGTTCAGATCGATTTGTTCGCCGCTTAAAGTGGGAATTAATATTTCAAAAGACAATTGTTTATGATTACTCATTTTCGATAAAAATATTTTTAAAGCTTTAGCAGCAGTAAAGGATAAAAAGTCTGTTTTCTTACCAATATATTTCTTGGAATCCACTTCAAACATCCGTTCATAGGATGAATTCGCTTTCAATAATTTCCCTTTTAAGTCATACACGCCAATAGCATCGGTTGTATTGTTGAAATAAGCTTCCAAGTACTCTTTCGTTGACAGGAGTTCTTGTGATGTCCGTTTTTCTTTTTCCTCTGCTCGCAACAACATAGTTCCTGTTAATCTCGTTGAAAAAAGAAGAAAAACAGTGACAAATATAGAAAACAAAAGGAAGTAGTACACGTCTATGAATAAATGATTATAAAATACATCTTCATAATAAAAGAAATAAAAATAAATATATGAAATACAAGTAAGAAAACTCGTAATTAAAATAGGCATAAGTCTGTTATAAAGGGAGGACATAATCAAAGGCATGATTAAAAAGAAAAAGTTGATTACATCCTTATCCATATAGGCGATAACCCAAAATGGAAGGAATGAAAGGCACACAATAGTATACATCCCTTCCTTCGCAAGATGTGGCCTTTTTCCAAAGAAAATGGCAATGCTCAATCCTAACCCTAGAGTCATTAAGAGCACAGGCAGAATCTCTGGAAAGATAAATAGATTGGTAAACAAACCTAATGTAATTAAGGTAAATGAGACTGCTAACAATATTTTGTTCTTTTTTTGAATCAGTGGAAGCTGTTCTTTATTTAATTTCTTTTCCAACTTCCAAGCTTTCTGTACATTTCCAAACAACTGTAGTAATTTGTCTTTTATAAAATACATTTCCCGCTACTCCTCTTAACCAAGCATTTTCTAATTCTCCAACTTTAGAACGATGGTTTAACCCTCTCAGAAGGGTTCCCCTCTTTTTCTGTTTGGGTATTGTATGGAACAACATAAAAATGAGGAGCATGTAAGACATTAATATGCTCTACCGTGTACTGATTTGTGCCAGTCACTTCACCTAAAAGGATACTTTCATTCTCCAAAACCGAATAAATCCGGTAAACTACTCTTTCATCTTCATCTTCAACTTCATTCCAAGATAGTTTGGCAGTAAAAAGTGAAAATGGATGAAAACCAATTGACCCCTTCAAGGTTAACCGTTCTGGTAAGATAATGGGCTCTTCTAAATCCGTTACTCCAGCAGGAACTGTAAAGGAAGTATTGTCAAGGCCAGCGTCAGTCAAAATGTCTTTAAATATCCTAGTTGGATATGCTCCTCCACCGGTTAAAAATTGCTCTTTTGTTGTGGTATCATAGCCCATCCATACAGTTCCTATCACATCTGTTGTATATCCAATAAACCAAGTATCCTTTATTGCTCCCTCTACTCCAGGAAAGTTAGTTGTGCCTGTTTTCCCCGCAAGATCCCCTAATAATTCACCTGCACTTGCGGTTCCATTTTGTACAGCACCCTCAAGCATCCTTGTCATTTCCCAAGCGGTTTGTTCACTGAACACTTCATTTTCCATTTTTTTAACTTTAGCAATTATTTCTCCCTTTCGTGTTTTTATTTCTTTAATAAAATAGGGTTCGATTGTCTTACCATTATTACCAAAGGCACGGTATGCTTTTGTAAGTTCCAACGGAGTTATGCCATTTTGCAAACCACCAAGTGCAATAGCTAATCCATTGTCTGGAATATCTAATCCCATTTTAGTTAGATAGCTTTTGCTTCTCTCAATTCCGAGCTCGTTTAGTGCCCACACCGCAGGAGCATTTAGCGAATCTTTAATAGCATCATACATCGTTACTTCTTTTTTATACTGATGATGATAATTTCTTGGAGTATAGGCTTCTTGTCCTTCTCCGTAAGAGAGTAATTCATCCTTTAATAAGCTGTAAGGCTCATACTTCCCTTCTTCTAAAGCAGGGGCATAGACGGCCAAAGGTTTTAAGGTGGATCCAGGCTGTCTTTTAATTTCCACTCTGTTAATCCCTTTTGTAACATAGTTTCTTCCACCGATAACGGCCAAAACTCCACCGTTTTTTTGATCCATTAATACAAATGCACCTTCAACATCCCCGTTGTTACCAGGAAAATATTCATTATCTTGAAACCTTTCAAATGCAGCTTTTTGTGCTTGAACATGTAAAGGTACTGTAATAGAATAGCCACCCCTATGAAGTTCTTCAGGAGTTATACCGTATTTCACTTCCGCTTCATTCATTACCATATCTATATATGTTAGAAATTCTTGCTTTTCAGGCATATCTTGCACATTTAACCCTATCGTTCTACCCATAAAAGCGACTGTTTCTTCTGGTTCTAAATATCCATGTCTTTCCATAAGGTGTAAAACAAGATCTCGACGTTTTTTTGCTTCTTCTGGATAGTTAATGGGGGAAAAGCTGTTTGGAGCTTTTGGTAACGCTGCAAGCATTGCTCCTTGTTCTACAGTTAGATCTTCTACATCTTTGTTAAAATACAATTCTGATGCTGCCTGTACACCATATGCACCATGACCAAAATAGATTTGATTGAGGTACATTTCCATTATTTCTTTTTTTGTATATCTTCTTTCGAGGTTAATGGCAATAACTGCTTCTTTGGTCTTCCGTAGCCAAGATTTTTCGTTCGTAAGGAAGATGTTTTTGGCCAATTGTTGGGTTAAAGTACTTCCACCCTCCACTTTGCTTCTAGCCAAGATATCCCGATACACTGCACGTCCGATTGCCCTTACATCAATTCCCCTATGTTCGTAAAAGCGATTATCTTCTACAGCTACAAAAGCATTTTGGACATATTCTGGTATCTGGTCTATTCCAACGATCTCTCTGTTTTCAAAAAAGAGGGAAGCTATTTGATTCCCATTTTCGTCAACCATCGTAGTTGTTGAATCCATCACCAACTTCTTTTCATCAATTACATAGTTTCCCATAAGAATTATTACTATATATCCAATTAAACCAAATATGGCCATACTAGCGACTATAAATGGAAAAAGGAAGTATTTTTTAGAGATGATTGTTTTAAAAACAGGAAGCTTCCGTAATTGTAGTTTTTTTCGACTGAGGCGCTTCATATTGGTTTACCTCCTGCAGTTTTCCGGGAATAATAAGAATAAGATAGGTGAACAATTTTTCGAAAAGTCTATCCTCTTTATTCTACCTTATTCTACATAATTTTTCTCGCCTTTGCCTTATTTTGTAATTTTATGGTCTAAATTAATCACAAAGGAGCGTATACAGATGAATTTTTACATGACATTTGGCACCAATGAATATTTATCTAATCTTAGAAATGAAATTACCCATGGAGAATTGTTACTCATGTTAGGAGAGGACAATGCTGTCTTAATGCACGAAACAAGTGAGCAATCGAGCTTTAAATCTGGTAAACACTTTGAAGTGTTAGATGCTGTAGGGGAGCTAGCCAAGGGGAAATTTGCCGTGCTTAATAATATTCCCGTAAGTGATGAAGGACGACCTGTTTTTGAATATCGGTTCAGTAACCGGGCAGGATTGATTGAAAAAGAACAAGGCTTTGTTGCTATCAGGGTGTTGCGTCCTACCAATTCAGATACCTATGTAATTTTGACATTGTGGGAGGATGTGAAATACTTTATCCAATGGCAGGAATCCAAAGCATATGAAAAAGCACACGAAAAAAGAGGAAAAACTAATGAATCTGATCAAAAACAACAAATCTTTCCTCGTCCTTCATATGTAACCACTTATTATTTGGAAAAGGAAAACAACGATTAATTTTTCTACTTAAAATAAAAAGGGGCTGGGACAAAAATGTTTTAGCCTAAGACAAAACCGAACTTATTTGAGTGATTGATCAAATATGTTCGGTTTTTTAGTATAAAAATATGCTTTTATTTTTTAGATTACACTAGC
>NZ_CAKJTJ010000030.1 GCF_917563925.1 Sutcliffiella rhizosphaerae | reverse complement strand
GAGGCTCGCGGGTCACCCGCGGAAAGCGAAGTCTTGCACGGAAATCAATAGCGGTATTTATTGTCGGCCATTATATTGTTCGTCTTTTTGTTTGTGTTCTTTAGTTTTGTCCCAGCCTCTTGTTGTTATACCAAAATAACGATGTACATAATATAACGCCTTTGTTCAAAATTATTATTTTTATTACAAGAAAGGGATTTGCCTAACATTGTCGAATATAAATTAAAAAATTTATCTTTTGGTAGTAGGGAGCGTCTGGAATGTTAGCTGAAAAGCTGCTTTTGCATGTGTTAATTATTCTTGCACCAGTATTGATTTACTATGTAGTATCGGAAAATAGGAGGTTTAGGCAATCCTCTTATTTTATCGGTATATTGCAAGGTGTTTCAGCGAGTCTTTGCGTCATTTTTTCCTACTATGAGTATGGTCTATTATGGGATTTACGTTATGTCCCTCTTGTAATGGCCATAATGTATGGAGGGCCAAGAGCAGGCTTGATTGTTCTTATTGCTATCTTAGGTACTAGGACATATATAGGGGGAGAAACATTAATTTTCGGATTTATTAGTGGAATTGTGATAGCCGTTCTTCCTTTTTTAATGATAAAAAAATTTAATCGATTAGAAACTAAAAAAGAGCGTTTTTTGATATCAATTGTTGTTGGGCTTTGGCCAACTTTAGTGCTTTTCACGAAACTGTTTGCCTACTTATCAACACAACAAGTAATAATTGTTGCTTCAGAAATCCTATTGTTCATTTCCCTTTTTGGATTAATTCAAATGATTGCAGTCGGCTTTGCTTCGATAATCCATGAAGCAGTATTAGAAAGAGAAATGATGAAACAAGAAATTAGACGAGCAGAAAAACTTAACACTCTTGGAGAACTGGCTGCATCTATAGCGCATGAAGTAAGAAATCCTTTGACCGTTGTAAAAGGATTTCTACAGCTGATGCATAAAGATGATAAAGGAAAAAATCATCCATTTATTAGCCTCATTTTAAGTGAACTTGCTCGCGCTGAAGCAATAATAAATGACTATCTTAACTTCGCGAAACCGGAATTTAAAAAGGTGGAACAAGTAAATCTAGGAGATCTTCTCCATGATGTCCAACTGTTGTTGACCCCCCTTGCGACTAAAAATGGTGTTCATCTTGAAAGTTACTTAGAAAAGAATGTCTGGATGGAAACAGACAAGAGTCAGCTCAAACAGGCTTTTGTCAACATAGTTAAAAATGCGATTGAGGCAACTCCTCAGGATGGTCGAGTCCACCTTAATTTATTTTTCAACGAAAGCGGAATACATATAATAATAAAAGACACTGGAAAAGGGATGACAAAAGATCAAATATCTCGAATTGGTACCCTTTTTTATACAACGAAAGATAAAGGGACAGGACTTGGCACAACTGTATCCTTAAGAATAATTGACAGCATGAATGGTAAGGTTGATTATTCCAGTGAGCCTAATAAAGGAACTGAGGTGAAAATCTCCTTCCCTTCAGTAAGACAGGAAGGAAGAGTAGCGGCACATTAAAGGCAGCGGTTAAACGGAAATAGCCCCGAAAGGTCATAAGCTGATTTGGCAAGAAGGTAAAAACCTACCTTATCGCAAACTCGTCCAATGCTTTTTGGGGCTGGTCAATCGCTTCCGCTTTTCAATAAAATTAAAGCTTCTCTAATGGTTTGTCTGCTGGTCCCTCAAGTACATCGCCATGAATAGAGAATCGTGAACCATGACAAGGGCAGTCCCAGCTTCTATCACCATGATTCCATTCCACCTCGCATCCTAAATGGGTGCAGGTAGTATCTACACAGAACAATTCACCATTTTCATCTTTATATGCGCCAGCACGGCGGCCATTTAGATTGACTACCCCACCTTCGTCCATTCCAAGTTCATCTGGTGTCTTAGTGGGATGTTCAAACTTCCCATTAATAAGGTGGCTAGCTACGTCCATATTGGTGGAAATAAACTTTTTTAGGCTCGGATCTGCTACAAATCGTGAAGGGGAGAAAAGTTGCTCATACTTATTTTCCCGTTTCATAATAATATCCTGTATCAATAGCGCAGCGGCAGTTCCACTTGTCATCCCCCATTTTCGGAATCCAGTGGCAATAAAGATGTTCGGATGACCAGAATTAATCCTTCCGATATAAGGAATTTTATCAAGGGTATATAAATCCTGGGCAGACCAACGATATAGAATTTCCTTTACGCCAAGGACCTCATCACCAAACGTTCTTAAAGCCTCATAATGCTTAAGGGTATCCTTGCCTTGTCCAGTTTTATGCCCTTCCCCACCAATAAGGGCGACTTTTTCTCCATTAATAGTTACATAACGAAGTGATCTTGTAGGTTGCCCTGCACTATAATACATTCCTTCTGGCGGTGTTTTTTCAGTCTTAACCGCTAATATATAGGAGCGCTCTGCATACATTCTTGTAAAAAAGAACCCTTGTCCATCGTAAAAAGGAAAATGGGAGGCAGCAACAATATAGTCACATGAAACCTTGGATCCGTTTTTAGTAACAACAGACAAGCCTTGGGACTCCTCGACATCGGTCGCGACTGTGTGCTCGTATATCTCAGTTCCATTTTGGACCATTTCATCCACCAACGCTTGCAAATATTGAAGTGGATGGAACTGTGCCTGATTTTTCATAACTGCCACAGATTTGACAGGAAGAGATAACGGAATATCATACACCAACTCTCCATTGATACCTAGAGTTTCATATGCTTCATATTCCTTCAATACTTTTAAATCATCATCTTCAGATTGTGAATAAATGATGGCATCTTGCTCGTGGTAATCACAATCAATCCTTTTTTTAACCACCATATCTTTTATGTAATGAAGGGCATCTTGATTTGCTTGATAAAATAGTTTAGCCTTCTCTTGTCCAAAATGCTGCATCATTTCATCATAAATCAGACCATGTTGGGCAGTAACTTTCGCTGTCGTATGGCCAGTAGTTCCATTTAAAATTTGATCAGCATCAATTAATATTACTTTTAGCCCTTCTTGGACTAGCTGGTATGCCGTGGTAATTCCTGTGATTCCGCCCCCGACTACGCAAACATCCGCCCTTTTATCTTCCTTTAATGTAGGAAAAGATGATAATGTAGTGGACGTTCGCCAATAGGACTCCAGACCTTTAGGAAGCTTATGAAACTGATTCGTACTCATGGATAATCCTCCTTTTATTTGCTAATTATAATTTTTCCTATATGAACCATTTCATGTATTGATTATTCAACTATTGGAACAAACTTAAAAAAAGGGTAGAATGAAACGTAGCGCAATACCCCATACGAGGGCTATAAAGGAGAATAAAATGTCAAAACCATTTATTGATACAATGCAACCATTCCTAAAAGAGATATGGGAGAAAAGTAATTTCGATGCTGCCACTGCCGTTCAAGAACAGGCAATTCCGTTAATACTGGAAGGAAAGGATGTATTAGTGGAGTCACCGACCGGTACTGGTAAGACTTTAGCATACCTACTTCCAATCATAGAACGTATAGATACGAAAAAACAGCATCCACAGACAGTAATCGTTGCACCATCAAAGGAACTTGCTATGCAAATTCTGTCTGAAATCCAAAAGTGGACAGACGGAAGCGATATAACAGGTGCTTCTTTTATCGGTGGAGCAAATATAAAAAGGCAGACAGAAAAATTAAAGAAACGCCCACATATTTTGGTAGGAACACCAGGACGCCTACAAGAATTAATCCAAATGAAGAAAATTAAAATGCATGAAGTGACAACCATTGTGTTGGATGAAGCGGATCAATTGCTTGTACCTGAACATAAGAAAACAATAGAAAATATTATTAAATCTTCCATGCAGGACAGACAAATACTCTTATTCTCCGCTACTTTGAAAAAAGAAACAGAGACACAGGCAGTCGATTTGTTAAAGGAACCTACCATTGTAACTATCTCGCGAGATGAATTGCCACCTGCAAAAGTTAAACATATTTATACGGTTATTAAAGATCACCGTGATAAGCCCAACGTATTAGCAAACCTTTTACGCGAACCGGGGATAAAAGCCTTGGCATTTGTCAGAGATATAGGAAATTTGGCTGTCTTAACGGAAAAACTTATCTATAAGCAATTAAATGTAGGCTTGCTCCATTCCGATTCTTCTAAACAAGAACGGGAAAATGCCTTGAAAAACTTCCGCAAGGACGAGTATCCGGTGTTATTGGCAACGGATGTTGCAGCTCGTGGTTTGGATATTAAAGAGTTAAGCCATGTTATTCACTACGATTTTCCAGAAGAGATCGAGGGTTATGTCCATCGTTCAGGGCGAACTGGCCGTCAAGGAGCAGAGGGGACCGTCATTTCAATCGTAACTGAACGGGAAGAACGAAAATTAAAACAAATTGCTAAAGAACTGGGAATAAAGCTGGAAAAGAAAGTAGTTTTCAGTGGGAAATTGATGGAAGAAGAAGATTTAAAGGCCAGAAAAAGTGGCGGCCGCCTAATAACTAGCGGAAAGAAAAAGGCTGTAAATAGTAATGGGAAGAAGAAGAATCATCGAACCGTAGGAAATGGGAAAAAGATATAAATACTTACTTTTTCAAGGGAGTCGTTCCAGGCATTTTTAATTGCTATTGGAAGACTCCCTATTATCTTTTATTTAGGCTCTTTCTAAAAGAGTGTTGCTAGTAACCGGTAAAAAGTCGGATTCTGGACTTTTTACGTGCATGTTCATTGAAAACTTGTCCTATTGACTGAAACTAAATGCAGGAAAAGAGCACGACAGTAACGATTATTACGAGTATCTAATAAAGTTCGTAAAAGCAACAAAGTTTGCGAAAATAGCCTTTATTTATGAGCTTCACTCATGTTATCTCTCCATTAAAATGCAATGCTTGAAAGCCGCGAAAAATAATGTTATTCCTTCTCGTCGGTTCCTCTGACAATTCAACATTGTGAATTCGTTTAATTAATGTTTCTAAAGCTATATTTGCTTCCAACCTGGCAAGTGGGGCACCGAGACAGTAATGAGCACCACTTGCAAAGGACAAATGCTTTATATTAGTACGGGATACATCAAAAAGATCTGGATTATCTACAACAGCAGGATCTCTATTTGCTGCCCCAAGTGCAATCATGGCTACTTGAGCTTTTTTTAACGCTTGACCGGAAAATTCCAAGTCTTCAGAAATCCATCTAGTTGTTAGCAATACCGGTGGATCAAAACGCAATACCTCTTCTACAGCGTTGCTCACTAGGCTTAAGTCGTTAATTAATTTCTCCATCTCAAATGGGTGTTTTAATAACAAATAGTATCCATTGGTAATTAGATTCACAGTTGTTTCATGACCAGCAATTAATAACAGCAGACAAGTTGCAACCATCTCATCTTCACTTAGTTTATCCCCTGAGTCTGAGACTGCGATCAACCCACTCAAGAGATCTTCAGCTGGTGCAATCCGCTTTGCTTTTATGAGGTTTCTCATATATGTATCTGCTTCTTTTAGTTGTGGTGCTACAGCTTCTAAATCAGCTTCTGTTGTGTTCAAGTCAATAAATTTTATGAAGGCATCTGACCACTCTCTAAATTGTTCTCTATCCTCATTAGGAACGCCAATTAATTCTGCAATTACCATTACCGGTAAAGTATAGGCAAAATCGGCTATTAATTCATGCTCCTGCTTATTTTTCATCTCGTCTAAGAGATAATTGGCCATCTTCTCAATTGTAGGTCTTAATTTTTCAGTCATTCGAGGTGTAAAGGCTTTTGTAACAAGTCCCCTAAGCCTTGTGTGGTGAGGTGCATCCCGAAAGAGCATCATATTATTTGTCAGATTGAAAACCGGCATTAATGTTTCAGATGGTGTGCCTAAGCTTTCAGGAGGGACATGATTACTTATTTCCTTAACAAAGCGTGAGTCCTTTAGTGCAGCTTCTGCCTCTTTATAACCGGTGATTAACCAGCCTTCCGAATTGAAAAATTGAAACCATTGCACAGCTTGATGAGAATGAAGCTGTCGGAATAAATGGTATGGGTCATTTATAAACTCCTTAGCTGTGTTTGTTTGAACGCTCACAAATTTCTCCCCCTTTAATGGTGTCCCTACATAATTTCGCTAGATATAGTTAAATCCCTTGTACATTCTTGAAAAAAGGAAAAAGTTTCTACCTTTCTTCTCCAGAAAATACGAGTACTTTTGACACTTATCTCGTAATCTATTGTAAAATGGTGTCATAGTAGAATGATTGTTTTTGTATGTTATATAAATGGAGGCTATTATATAGAATGTTTTGTCATAATTGTGGAATGAAGGTATCTACGGATGCTAATTTTTGCTCTAACTGTGGAGCCGGCTTAAAGGAAGAACTGCTTCAGCATGAAGACGAAGTGTTGAGCGGAAGATCAAAATCAAAAAGTAAAAAACGTACATATTTACCTTTTTTACCACCAGTTATTAGCCTGTTTTTAGTGTCCGGACTTGTAGGTGGTTATTACAACCATGAGCAAAATGTTAATGCTGATGTGCTTACGATGAAAAAAGAAGCAGAGGAGCTTGCTTTACAAGGCGACTATGTTAAGGCAAAAAGTGAACTGGAAAATGCACTGGAGATTAGACCTGCCTATCACGTATTACGAAACAATCTGGAAGTGGTAAAGATTGCAGAAGAGGCTCATATAGAGCTGGATGATGTCAAAACACAAATTAAAGAAAAGCAATTTGAAGATGCGGAAAGTAACCTTGCCAGAATACGTGAAAAAATTGTCAGGTTAGATGGTCCCTTGATCAAGCCTCTAAAAGATGAAGCATCAGAAACGGATGTTATGATTAAGGTTGGGAAAGTGAACAATGAGCTTGAGCAGCTGAAAACGGTTGAAGAATTATCTAGAAAGCTTGCTGTCATCTCTGCTGTACCTTCTGAAGAGGGGAAAGCAGTTAAGGAGCAAATTCTTAATCGAATTGTACAGCTATCAATCGAAGAAGCGGAAGTGAAAATAGAGCAGAAACAATTCACAAATGCTATGACAGTTGCAGATCGTGCGTTGCAATATGCGGTTAATGACAAGCGTATCTTAGCCTTGAGAGACAAAATTGAACAATCTCGGAAGGACTTTGAAGAAGCAGAATTTGAAAGAATTGAACGTGCAATGGAGGCCGCCGCTAAAGAAGATTTGAAAAACAAAAACGCAGCGTTAGAGATTGTGAACCTTAAAGTGGATGAGGATGAAGTCGGTGGGATGACCATCAAGGGTGAATTGAAAAATATCGTTAAAGCTAATGTTTCTTCCATCACGGTTTACTACAATATTCTAAGTAAAGACAAGAACGTACTAGATAAGGGGTTTACGACTGCTTATCCATTCAAACTCGAACCAGGGAATATTGGGAAATTTGAAGATTATTATTATGGTGTCTTTGAAGATGTTACAGTAGAAATAGAGAATATCACTTGGGTCGTGGAAGATAGATAGTTTCCAGCGTGCTCTTTTAAAGAAGGTGTAGAAATGAACGTAAAATGGTTTGTTAGCATTATACTGACCATTATATTTATAGGAGCAGGATCCACAGTTTTTTTTCATGTGAAAAATACCGTACCATCGCAGCTAACAGCTGCATCCAATCTTTATTTGGAATCAGAAGTAGAAGAGAAGGAATCAGTTCCACAAGCATTAAAGGAAATCATTTTTGAATCCCAGAAGCTTGTTGTGAAAATTGAACTCCCAGACGGTTCATTTGGATCTGGATTCCTCTATAACAATAAGGGAGATGTTGTCACCAATGCCCATGTCGTTGCAAATGCAAAGGAAGTGAAGGTAACAACAGCAGACTCCAAAGAATTGACTGGTGAAGTAATAGGAATAAGTATCGATACAGATATCGCAGTAGTAAGGGTATCAGAGTTAGAGGGTGTTGATTCATTCAAACTTGCTAAGAATAGAAAGGCAGAGCTCGGCGATGATGTCATCGCACTAGGAAGTCCCTTAGGATTGCAAAATACTGTGACAACAGGAATTATAAGTGGGACAGCAAGAGAGTTCGAAATCGATTCCTTTAAGTATGAGGATCTTTTTCAAATCTCTGCACCGATTGCTCCTGGTAACAGTGGTGGTCCATTAATTGATGCAAAAACAGGAGAAGTAGTCGGCATCAATTCTGCCACGATGGAAAGAGGAATTATCGGCTTTAGTATTCCTTTTGTAAATGTCTTGCCGCTTATTGAAAGCTGGTCAGAATCTCCAATGGAAATTCTTCCTCGTATTGGTGGCAACAGTTCTGGTAATAGTGGGGCAGAAATTTCCACCAACAAGGACATTGCAGAATATCTCGTTAACTATTTTTATGAAAGCATTAACTACCGTGATTATGTAACGGCCTATTCTTTACTTGGGAGCAACTGGCAATCTAAAACATCATATGAAGACTTCAGGGCTGGCTTCCTCGACTTTTTGACCATTGAAGTGGATGATGTACTAACAAGGGAAAAAGAAAGCATGGTAGAAGTTATTTCGGTTATAACTGCTCAGGAGCGCTCTGAAAAAGGCGTTTCCTACAAGAAGTTCAAGATAACTTTTGAACTGGGACTCGAAAACGATCAAATGAAAATCCTCTCAGAAACTAGAGAGAGTATGGAATAGTGGAAGTTAGTTCCGAGGTAACAAAAAGAAGGATTAATAGGGAAAGGCAGCCTTTGAAAAAGGGCTGCCTTTTTTATGTATATCTTTATTTTAACACTAAATTCAACAAGATATCAGACTGGTAATATTTATATAAATTGGTAACCTTGATACTATAATTGAGAGGAGGTAACTAGATGATAGATTATCGTATTCAAAGCATGGAAGATTTCTCACCAAAGATTGGTGAACTTGTATCTATGTTACAACATACCAGAGCAGTTACTTTAGAAGAGGTAAAGAATTTAAGGGAAGAGGACTTAGATTATTTGGTTGATAGAAGTTCCAATACGATTGGCTCCCTTTTGTTTCATATCGCTTCAATAGAGTTAGTGCATCAGGTGATTTCCTTTGAACAACGTGATTTGAATGAAATGGAACAAAAAAGATGGAATGCTGCATTAGAACTTGGTGAAGCGGCTAGAGATACCATTATTAAAAATCCAATCGATTATTATTTAAATGAATTGACTAAATTCAGAGAAAAGACCTTAACCCTACTCAGCGGCTTGGATGATGATTGGTTATTCAAGGAGCAAAAATGGGGAAATGGCGTTCCTTACAATAATTATTATCTTTGGTTTCACGTGATGGAAGATGAAATAAATCATCGCGGTCAAATTAGAATGATAAAGCGTTTGCTCCTGAAAAACAAATAAGCCATTGATTGGGACTTAAAGATTTAGAGTAGAGGTGATTTATTATTAAAAGTATTTATTTATTTTTCACTATCCTGTTTGTCTTTCTTGTTAGCTGTTCAAATAAGCAAATTGACGTAGAACTAATAAGTTCACAAGTTATACTGACTAATTCTCCAACTATGGTTAATTCGGAAGTGGCTGAGGGGGATGGAATTGAATCCACTATCCCAGACTATTATTTGGAGTATACTTTTGTCATTTCAAATAATGGAAATAGTATTGGAAGTATGAACGAAAACTTGAATGTAGAGTTTATACCTAGTGAGGTTTTACTGCAGCTGCTAGGAAAAGATATATTTAGTCATAATCCTAACAATGGTGCTATGGGACCTGCTTCATTATCGCAAAACACGGAAGGTGAATTTATTTTAGTATTTGGATTAGAGAATGATGGTCAACATGTTTTGAATAAGGAAAACATGGAAGAATTATTGCAAGGACAGTTGAGACTATATGAAGGACAAAAGGTGATCATACTGTTTCCAGTAACAAAGTAAATAACACTACAATTATAATTGCGATTTCAAAAGGGGAGCTAATTGAAAGAGAAAACTATTTTTACCCCTCTATCAAAGCTTGGTAGACAGAAAATGTACCTTCCAATTCTGCAAAGATTAATAGGGGAATGAAATCTTGATCAACAGTTTCTCCTTCAGCTTGAAAAATTGCTGTACCAACTCTTAGTTTTGACGCATACATATCCCTGTACAAGATACTATTGTTCGTCTGTTTCTTTATTTCTCCAATTTTAGACCCGATTTGATAGGAAGTAGAATCAAGATGTGTCACTTTGGAATAAACAACGCCATTCATTTGGATGATATCGGCTTCAGGGTATTTCTTAATTACATCCCTTGCAGTGGGGTTCCCGTTGTTAATACTATTGTAAAATGATAGTATAAAAGCCAATAGAACAAGAAAAGAAACAATAAAGAAGGACTTTTTCAAAAAACAACCCCTCCTTAGGGAAATACGTTTTATACATATATTACCACCTTTTATTTAACTTGAGGTAAAATATATTTATAGCGAAGGGAGGAGCGCAATCATGAAAACAAATTTTTCAATGGGAATGGTACTCTTCTATTCAGGTAAAGGCCCCCAATCGTTATCATTATCTTTTTTATTTCTTGAGTTAGCAATACTTCTTGCAGCGATTTCGAATAGGAAAAAGAAAAGTTAAACAATAACTCTTCTTGCTCCTAGCAACCTTTTACGCCAGTTAGGGCTTAATGAAGAAACTGATACTTTCGTTTCAACCCGGGAAGTATGAAGGATGGAATTGTTCCCTATAAACACAGCGACATGACCAACTTTTTGAATACCTTTTCGTTTTTTTCGTTTAGGAGTGGAAAAGAAAAGAAGGTCACCACGTTTAACAGAAGGGAGAGGGACAGGCTGACCGCAAATAAATTGTTGCCTGGATGTTCTGGGCAAAATGATGCCATGCTGACCATAAATATATTGAATAAATGAGCTGCAATCAAATCTATCTGTACGACCTGATTCAGCACCGAATAAATAGGAGGTCCCAATAAAGGATTTCCCTGTTTTAATAATGTTGTGGATCTTTTGATTTGTCATGGCAGAATCCTTTCTATTGATATTGCTATAGTAAATGAATAATATTAGTAAAATGCTTGGACTATTTAACCGGTAGTTTGAAAGATCATGTTGGAGGTAGTTAAAATGAATACAAAGGGGAAATTTTTACGCCATTTAGGTTTAGAGGAAAAAGAACCAACTCTCTCTTATTTAAATGAATTAATAGAAGCTCACCAAACAAAAGTTAGATGGGAGACTTGGACGAAGTTTATTGATTTTGAAGAACGGGACGAGAATAATTTCTTCTTACCTGAAATTGATGAATATGTGGATCGCGTATGCACAACAGGTACAGGGGGCACATGTTGGACACTTGCCCGAGGATTTCACTTTTTATTAAAGGAACTTGGGTTTGATGTAAGTTATCTATATATGGAGCCTGGTCATCTTTGTCTACAAGTAATGCTTGATCAGCCATACTATGTAGATGTTGGTTATTGCGCACCTCTCTATAAAGCCTATCCTCTAAACGAATCCTTTACCGTTTCAGCTGATACCGAAACATTTCGCTATCAAGTAAAGGGTGAGGATGTACTAGTCGAGCGCGAACCAGGTCCAACGAAAACATTAAAGCTAATTCCTGTAACATGGGAGGAAATGAAAGAGCCACTCATGAAATCACATGACTGGAATGAAGGGTTTGCGTTTCATTCCCTGCGAATTTTTGGTTACATTGATGGCGAGCCAGTTCAATTGCGAGATAAGTCGATTCGACGTTTTAAAAATCAAACAATTCAGGAAGAGGAATTAGCTCCAGAAGAAATCCGTTTTTGGATCGAAAAAAAGTTTAATGCGGACTATTCCTTATATGAAAAAGCAAAAGACATAAAGACAGTAAGAAAACATGAAGAATAGGAGCCTCGTAAAGGAGGCTCTTAGACTGTTGATAAACCCAAATTATTTTTAGATTTGCATTTAACTGTTGATCTTCGTTTCAGACGCTTCGCTTTCCGCGGGCGGTCCGGGAACCTCCTCGGGCTGCGCCCTGTGGGGTTTCCCATGTCCCTTCCTCCCGCAGGAGTCTGCGCGTCTACCACTACGATCAACAGGGAATTGCATAGATTTAAATAAAAATGTACCTTTGTCTACACACTGGGAGCCTCATAAAGGAGGCTCTTATTCTTCATGTTGCATTAAACCTAGCCAACACTTTGAAACTAGATATTTATCCTCTGTTAGAAGCTAGCTTTCCACCGAGCAATGTCATCAACAAAATAACAGCAGCTAGTGCATAGGCAACGTAAGAAACATTGCTGTAGCTCTCCATATTTTTTACTCCTATTCCAACGAATGCCCAAACAAAAACTAATGGATAAATCCAATCCTTGTTGGCTATTCGGAACCATATTGCCAGCAACGCCGCGACTATAAGCATAATAATAGTCCAGGTGACATCTGATATACCAAATCCGTCCCAACCAACCTCTACCAGAACATAGCTGATATTGGCAATCGTCGCGACACTAATCCATCCAAGATAAATGGAAAATGTAGCTTTATCTAATTTTCCTGGGCTAGAGTCGCGCAGCTTAATATATAGTGCAATGAGTGTTACAAGGAGACTTAACATGACGGCGACAGTAGTAACCCAAAACCCGTAATGCCAAAGGACTACCCAGGCACTATTCAAAATGCAGCTTAAGACAAACAATCCACTAGTATTTGTATATATTGGTGAATTTCTACTTGACTTTGGAAATTGGCGAATGACCCATATTCCCAGCAACAAATAAATGAAACTCCAAATGGAAAATACATACCCTGCCGGCTGAAAAAGGACCGTAATTCTATTGGCGATATCACCGGTTGTTAATCCATTCATAGGCAATGCATTTGCAAGAAAATTGATAACAATAACTAAAATAAATGCAGCGATGTTTACAAGTAATCGTGTCATCTTGTTGACCCCTTTCTTTTTCTACTATTACTATTCCTTTTTTTGAAAGGACATAACCTGATAATCCTGCCATATTTTCAGAACTTGTCTCATAAACTAGGGAATGGATTCCGAACAGAGAAAGAGAGGGGATAATTTAGGAGATGAATAAATTTTTTAAAGGAACATTACTTTTAGCAATCGCTGCTTTCCTTGGAGAAAGTATTGAATTTATTGTTAATATGATATTGGCTAAAAACCTAGGAGAAGAAGGAATGGGCTTGTATATGTCAGTGCTGCCTATCATTTTTCTCGTTGTAGTGATTTCCAGTTTGGAGTTGCCGATATCTATCTCCAAATTTGTTGCTGCAAAAGAGGAGAAATACCATCAGAGCATGCTGCAACATGCCATGAGAATGACTATTGTATTCACGATAATCATCCTGATACTAGGTGCATGTTTACTTCCTGTGTTACCAGTTTTCCAAAACTATCATCCGCTCGTAAAATGGCTGATATTAATTATGATACCGGTTATTTCCTTCTCATCCATTGCAAGAGGTTACTTCATGGGACTGCAGCATATGGGAAAAATTGCGATTTCCAATTTTCTTAGAAAAGCGGTCCAGTTATGCTTACTATTGTTGGTTTATCATTTTTTCCATTTCTCTTTAGAAGTCTCGCTCCTTATTGCCCTTTGTACATTAATCGGAACGGAAGCAATTGTCTGTTTTGTTCTTCTCTATATGTATAGAATGCAGTATTATCAGTTGAAAGCAAAACCAAGTACGGGTATGGATGGCCGGACAGTTAGAAAAAAACTATTGGAGGTTTCGATCCCAACCACAGGTATGAGACTCTTTCATGCCGTAACCAACGCCATTCAACCGTTTTTAATAAAAATCGCTCTTGTAAAAGCCGGACTAACTCAAACCATTGCATTAGAGGAATTTGGTTTGCTTGCTGGTGTCGCGCTTGCTATCGGGTTTTTCCCTGGGTTTATTGCACACTCTCTTATGATTGTGCTTATCCCAACCGTATCAGAGGCTTATGAAAATCATGATTTTGCAAAACTTCAAAAACTGCTCAAACAAGTAATGATTCTAACGGTGATTTATGGCATTCCTATTGTGATGGTGTTTTATCACTTTGCCATTCCATTGACAAATATATTCTTTGAAAATTCTCATGCTGCATCTTATGTGCAGTTACTATGGCCAATGTTCCTCTTTCATTTATTTGTATCTCCTCTGCAAGCTTATTTAATAGGATTAGGTATGATAAAAGATGCGTTTTTGCATTCGATATGGTCCACTTCCATATCGTTCTTACTCATGTTTGTTCTGGGCTCCTTACCAACTCTGCAGATGAATGGGGTAATATTAGGGATGAACACAGGAATGGTGCTGCTGACGCTGATGCACTATTTAACTGTTTGCCATAAAATTAAGGTAACTCTATTTTTGCAGAATAGCCGCTCGCAAACAGTATCATAGAATGGTGATATTTTTCATATTCATTATTAGTGAAAAAGATGAAGCACAATGATAAAGTAGAAGAGCTAATAAATAATGAAAAGGTTTCTTATTTTTATGAGGTGGGAAATTTTGTTTGAATCAAAAGAAATAGTTAAGTATAAGGCAGAGGAGTTTATTCAGCAATGCTATGCAGAGCTAGGAAAACCAGCGGAAGCTGCAGCTGAAAGACTTAACACTATAAGAAATGAAATAGATATAAATGGCTTCTATGAGCATACGTATGAGGAGTTAGAGCATGGAGCTAAAATGGCTTGGCGCAATAGCAATCGCTGCATCGGTAGACTGTTTTGGAACTCGCTGCATGTGATTGACAAAAGGAAGTTACAAACAGAAGAAGAAATAGCAGGATCACTTTTACATCATATTGAATATGCGACCAATAAAGGAAAAATAAAACCAACTATTACGATCTTTCGCCAGCAAAAAAAGCCAAATAAACAAGTTCGTATCTGGAACCATCAACTTTTGAGATACGCTGGTTATGAAACAAATTACGGTATTTTAGGTGATCCGGCATCCATTTTGTTCACAAAAAAGTGTCAAGAGCTTGGTTGGAAAGGGAATGGAACACAATTTGATATTCTCCCTCTTGTATTGCAAACAGGAGAAGAAGAGCCCAAATGGTTTTCTATACCAAAGGAGATAGTGTTAGAGGTGCCGATTCATCATCCAGAATTACTCGAGTTTAATGATGTAGGCTTGAAATGGTATGCAACACCGTTAATTTCTGATATGAGGCTGGAAATAGGAGGTATCCATTACACTGCAGCACCGTTCAATGGCTGGTATATGGAAACGGAAATTGGAGCTCGTAATTTAGCAGACCCGAACCGTTACAACATGCTTCCAAAAGTCGCCTCCATAATGGGACTTGATACAAGCACTAATGCCACCATGTGGAAGGATAGAGCTTTGATTGAATTAAACTTGGCAGTAATGCATTCCTTCAAAGAGGCAGGAGTTAGCATTGTCGATCATCACACCGCTGCCATGCAGTTCAAACACTTCGAGGAAAAAGAAGCGGCTAGCTGTCGCCACGTTACAGGCGAATGGGCATGGCTGATTCCACCTATATCTCCAGCAACCACCCATATCTTCCATCAAACCTATGAAGATAAAATAGTATTGCCAAATTACTTTTATCAGGAAAAGTTATATTGAGTTTTTAACGGGTGGAAAGATGGAGTTTATTGGATTTCGATATAGCTGGCACACAATAAGAAACTTCTATTACCCCAGTATGTGGAAAAACTACAAATAGAAGAGCCGGAATCCTACAAAAGGAAACCGGCTTTTTTGTTTGTCTAACTTCTGGATGGGAAAGTAGGTTCATATCGATTTTTTAGATTCGTCGATATCTCCCCTGTTTTCGTCGATAAAAATGAAACACCGTCGATACATGGGATACTTTCGTCGATAAATCCCCCAAATCCGTTGATATCGACATAGTTTCGTTTGATAAACCAAGCCATCCATCCTTAATACATGCCCTAAAGCACTTGCACTTCCTTAAAAGTCAGGTAATCAACACCAAATTGTCGGCATCCTAAAAAAGAATTGCGTTTGCCAGACTAAAAAAGAATAAATTAACGCTGACTGAAGGAACTTGCCGAAGCTGAAGCTCTTTATTAAGTCGCAGCTTTCTGCAACTTATGAATTACCGTTAACGATTTACCTGTTCCAATAGCCACGGACTCCAGTGGATTTGGGGCAACATATACTGGAACAACGATTTCTTCGCTTAGCCATTCCTGCATACCGTTTAATAATGCACCGCCTCCAGTGATGATGACACCTCTGTCCACAATGTCTCCACTTAGTTCAGGAGGGCAGTCTTCCAAAGTTGCTCGAATTGCTTCTAGTATATGCAACAGTGATTCTTTGATGGCTTTTTGAATTTCTGTTGAGTGGAGCCCAATCGTTTTTGGTAATCCTGTAACAAGATCACGTCCACGAATATCCATCGTTTTTTCTTCATGATCTACCAATGCATAGCCGATCTCCATTTTGATTTGTTCAGCTGTACGCTCTCCAATTAACAGATTATAGTTTTTACGAACATGTTGGATAATGTCCTCATCGAACTGATCTCCACCTACACGGATAGAGTTGCAAGAAACAACGCCACCATAGGAAATGATAGCTACCTCTGTTGTCCCTCCGCCAATATCAACAACAACGTTCGCTACAGGTTCATCAACCGGCAAATCAGCACCAATTGCGGCAGCAACAGGCTCTTCAATTAAGTGTACTTGCTTTGCACCACAATTTTTTACTGCATCTTGTATAGCTCGGCGCTCAACAGAAGTGGAGCCTGATGGTGTACATACGACCACACTTGGTTTACGGATGGAGAAGCCCATCGCCTTTCCAGCTTTTTTCATAATTTGCTTTAACATACTTGTAGTGACGTCGAAGTCTGCGATTACCCCATCCTTAAGAGGACGAACCGCAACAATTCTTCCAGGAGTTTTCCCAATCATATTTTTTGCCTCTGTTCCAACTGCTAGAACTGCTTTTGTCTCAAGATCAATAGCTACTACGGACGGTTCATTGAACACAATCCCTTTACTTTTACTATAAACCAGCGTATTTGCTGTACCTAAATCAATTCCAATTTCTGTAGTAGAAAACATAGTTAATTCACCCAATCGTAAAATTATAGTTAGTTCAAGTCTCTTATATTACTTCTAAGAAGATTGTCACTTTGTGGGGGTAAAAGCAGATGAATATTTTGGTAATTTGGAGGTGATGAATAATGTAAAAAATAACAGTCTATAAGATTGATAGATTTAATTTACAAATTATGCTACATTTTAGGAAAAGAAAAAGGAAGAGGAAATAATGGGGAAACTAGATAAAGATACAGATAACACACAAGACAGTCCCTACTCTTTTGTTGTTACCTTGACCTTGATAGGTGTTACATTGATTATCGGGTTTATTACTTTCATAAGTTTTCAGGATGGTTATGAAGTAAAAAAGCAACAAGAGGTAGCAGACTATATTCATTCTGCTGAAAGAATAATGAATCAAAGCAAAGCAAAAACCGATGAAATTATAGATGGATTTAATCAGAATACGTTGCCAAATTATGGTGAAATAGAACTAGAGATGTTTAGAGCTTTAATGACCGAGTTAAATGAACTGAACGCTCCGAAAAATTGGACAGAACATAAGGAATCAGTGACAAACATTGTTTCCCAACAATATTTGTTTTTCTATCAGTACACTCATCATTTAATAAATCTTAATGAAAAGAATATAGAAGATTTCAAGACAAGAGATGAAGATTATGCTCAAAAGGAAAAAAATATTTTAACAAAAGGGTTAGACTCATCTAACATCCCGTATGAAGTAAACGATGAAGGTATAATCCGTTTTTCAATAAAAACGTATTAAAATACCAGTGAAGGTTGGCCTTGTTTGAGAGAATTAAAACGAGGGTACAAAAAACATATAGAATACGAGGAGGCGTTAGTAATGGGAAAACTATTCAGAAGAGTATTTATCGCAGTATTGCCAATCCTTGTGAAAGAAGGATTTAGATACTACAAAGAAAGAAAGAACACCTCATCTAAAGCGCAAAGCACTTCCTAACGGAAAGGATGATGTTCAATGAATAAACAAACGTATTATGTAACAATGGAAACAGGACAAGTTCATCTAGAACCTTTTGATGATCAGGTAAAATATTACGAGGTATTGGCTGATAAAGAAGAAATCCATGAAATAGAGAGATTGTTCGAGGAACTTCATCATTCAGAATATGGTCCTGATCCCTACCTAGAACCTTTAAGAGAAAAAAGTACACAGAAGGAACGGAATAAACAACAACTAATTATCGATAAAATTTTCACCTCCATTTATGAACTTGGAACAAATCCAACAAAGGATGAAATTAGAACGATGAATGGTTTGAATCAGCGGATATAGCTACCGCTGGTTTTTTCTTTTTGGGGGTACATTTAAAGAATGATAACATCTAACCATGATTATGAACATTATGGAATATTTCCTTTGGAGGAAAGTCCTATTTTTAATCGATGCTTCTTCTTTTCATTGAAAAATGATGACTGCCCAAGTTAGACTAGTGAAAAAAGTAGTGTTAGGAGTATTCCTATGATGAATAAGAAGAAACAGGTTTTCATGTATCCTGCAGTAGCAGTAATTATTTTTGATGATCAAAAAAGAATCCTTTTACAAAAGCGGGCTGATGTTGGATTATGGACCATTCCGGCTGGGCACTTGGAGCCTGGAGAAACTGTGGAAGAAGCAGCAATTCGTGAAGTCTATCAAGATACAGGCCTAATCATTAATCTCCACCGATTAATCGGTGTTTATTCAGACCCTGAATCGCAAACCTTTGAATACCCAGACGGCAGGCTCGTCCAGTTTGTTACATCATACTTTGAAGCAGAAATAACCGGAGGCACCACTGATAAAAAGGATCCTTCCTTAATTGAATTATCCTATTTTGCACCAAACAGATTACCACATGATTTACTTCCGATGCACCCGCGTTGGTTGGTGGATGCCTTTTCTGACAGAAGAGAAGCATTTATAAGGTAGAAGATGTGATCCCTCCAGCAGTGCTGGGGGGTATTTTGTTCATTTTCCAGATGGGTTAAGGATATAGGAGACGTAAAAGCACCGATAAAAGCAAAAAAACACCACCTGGGCATAGCACCCAAATGGCGTTTTTTCAAATATCTATATCAACAACTACTCTACTCATTAATGCACATTTGTTAAAAACGTCAGGAAAAACAGTGCTGCAATCACATAAAGTGGTGCAGATACTTCTTTTGCTCTGCCAAGCGCAAGTTTCATTAGCGGATATGCGATAAATCCAAATGCGATACCGTCAGCGATGGAGTAAGAGAATGGAATCATAACTATTACTAAAAACGCTGGGAACCCTTCTGATAAGTCTTGGAAGTCAATTTGTTTAACTGATTGTAGCATGAGTACACCAATAATGATCAAAATGGGTGCAATCGCACTTCCAGGAATTATTTTAATAAAGGGAATGGCAAAGGTGGAAAGCAAAAAGAGGCTTCCTGTCGTTATTGCGGTTATACCGGTTCTTCCTCCAGCAGTGATACCAGCAGCTGTTTCTACTGTAGATACTGTAGGGCTGGTGCCGAAAAATCCACTAGTTAAAATGGAAATGCCTTGAGCTTGGAGGGAACGCTTAAACTTTTCTGGGCGGTTAATCATTCCGAGGTGACCGTTTATAAGTCCGATGTTCTCAAATAAGAGGACCATCGTCAAAGAAAAGACTGCCACTAAAAACGTGAACTCTCCAATCTTTGAAAACGAAACGGCACCGAATAAGGAAAGATAGCTATCCACAGGTAGAGCACTACCTCCAATATCGGAGAAGCTCACCACTCCTAAAGCAGCTGCAATTAATGTACCAGCAACGATACTTATAAAGAAATTTGCTGGTATGTTACGCATAAATAAAACGACAGCCAACACCACAGTCAGAATGGTGGCAATTACAAATGGACTGGATACATCCCCTAATGCTAGAAGGGAGTTTTCCCCTTTAACAATAAGGCCACCTTTTTCCAACCCAATAAGAGTTAGAAATAACCCTAGTCCAACTGTAATGGCATGCTTTAAAGAGCTTGGAATAGCTTCAAGCAGTATCTGTGCTAGTTTTGTGAAAGAAATAACAGTCACAATCACTCCGGATACTACTACAACACCCAATGCTTCTTGCCAGGTCAATCCCATTGAATGAACAAGTGTATAGGTAAACATTGCATTGATACCCATACCAGGGACAAGGATAATTGGTGCATTTGCCCAAAATCCCATGAGCCAACAACCCACTACACAGGTGAGGATTGTCGCAATGATTCCAGCTTCAATCGGAATGCCTGCTTCAGCAAGTATAGAAGCATTAACAGCAATAATGTACACAATGGTAAAGAATGATACTAAACCAGCCATCATTTCACGCTTAAACGTGGTTTCATGACCAGTTAAATCAAATGAATTCTTTATCCATTGAAGCATTTAAAACACCTTATTCAGTTTCCCTCTCCCACCCGGTCGCACAGGACCCACAAACTAGTATTATAACGCTAGAACGCACTTTCGACAATAACATATTCTGAATGGGAACGTTTACCCAATCCTTTACTATTTTTATCGAATGTTCAGAAAAAAGTCACAAACAATTTAGAAAAAAAGGGTACAATAAAAGTAACAAAAATTGAAAAGGGTGAACGCTATGGATTTTTTTCGTCTTACGGAAGAGAGAATTAGAAAAGCGTATGAAGATGGGGAATTTGAGAATCTACCTGGCTTTGGAAAACCGTTAGAACTCGAAGACCTCTCTCATATTCCACCTGAAATGCGTATGGCATACAAGATGATGAAAAATTCCGGTATGATGGAAGAGCAGCAAGTCCGAACTGAAATTGAATATCTTGAGGACCTTATAAAAGGTGCACATAGTGATATAGAAGAAGCAAGGTTAACGCAAAGGCTTAATGAAAAACAATTACGACTGCAACAAATCATCCAAAAGAAAAAGAAAGAAACAAACTCAGCTGTCCTAAAAGATTATCAAAACAAGATGATGAAACGATTTGAATAAAGAGCTAGCATAATATCCGCATAGGCATTATTGGGAGCTGAACAAAACGTTAGCGCTTCGCCCTGACCGAATTTTTGAAAGTGAGTTAGTGCGAGGTTGGCTTGTGTCGTGATTATTTGAAATGACACCAAAACGAAGTAGAAGAAGAGGCCAGATTTGAAGGGGATACGGAATAATAAAACCGTCATTACTCGATTCGATTGCGATTTGTCCGAAGTATTTGTGGGATTGTCAGAATTCCATGCCGATTTGTACGAATTTTAGTGGAATCGTCTGAATCCGATTACGATTTGCCCTAAATATTAAAGAAATTGTCCGAAACCGATGCTAATTTTGTCCGAATAATAAATGAGTTTGTCCGAATGGGTTTCCGATTTGTTTGAATTTAGTGGAATCGCCCGAAACCAATGCCGATTTGCCCCAATTTTCTGTGGGATCATCCGAATGCTATACCGATCTGTCCGAAAAATAACCATGCCAACCGAAGTTCTCTCACAAAGATTGTTCCTAATCAAAACATAAAAAAGGAAAGGGACGCTACTAAGCGCCCTGTAACCATTTTATTTTCTTAAAAGGAGAAAAATAGCTAAGAAGAAAGGCCAACTACTATAACTAATGGTACTGCCAGGGCAGTTAATGTCTCTGCTACATAATCTAATTGAAAAACAACTATAAACTGATTGATGAGACAATAAGTAAAGTAAATAACAGCCACTTAGCTATTTGTTCAAGCATTTTGTCTACCTACCTTCTGATCATTCTCTAACTCACCAGTTCTCAAAACCATAAAACTCCGTAAACAGTTAACGTCTCGTACACGTTTATTGTTTTATTATTATATGTTTCTGGTTATATTGAAAACAACTATTTTTACACAAATAGAAGGAAACAGGATGACGTAAACTGAGTGATTGGACGGACCAAATTAGCAGTTTTTATTCCATCAGTTTTAATGTAGTTGTCAAACAATCCTCTTTTCAATCCACTTCCTATTTTTTACACCGCTGTTACAAACACATTACACTTTCAATTCTCATCAAATTCTCATCCCGTCCACTTCATTTTTTCGTTAAAATTATAGTAAGGCTTAAAATAAACTGATATGTGTAAAACTAAGATAATGGCCACTTTTTACAGTGGGGGTGTATACAATATGTGTAGAGTGCTAATTATTGAAGATGAAAAAAACCTTGCTCGATTTATTGAGTTGGAATTACAATACGAAGGTTTCCGCGTTACCACTTCCTATGATGGAAGAGAAGGACTTGAACTTGCACTCAAAGAGGATTGGGATGTCATTTTACTTGATCTTATGCTACCGGGTCTGAGTGGGATGGAGGTATGTCGGAGAATTCGATCTGTGAAGGAAACACCGATTATTATGCTCACTGCGCGTGATAGTGTAATGGATAAGGTTTCAGGACTTGATAGCGGGGCAGACGACTATATGTCTAAACCATTTGCAATTGAGGAGCTTCTTGCAAGAATCCGTGCTCTTTTCAGACGAATGGAAGGTAAGAAAGAGGTCTTGCAAAATACGTTGAAGTTCAGGGACGTAATAGTTGATCTAGATGCTAGAACAGTTATGCGTGATGGTGAACAAATTGAATTGACGAAAAGAGAATTTGATTTGCTTGTGGTATTCATGACAAACATTAATCGAGTGCTAACCCGCGAAATCCTGCTGGATAAAGTTTGGGAACTTGGTTCCTACGCAGAAACTAATGTGGTGGATGTATATGTCCGATACTTACGAAACAAAATGGATAAACAAGAAGAAGAAAGTTACATACAAACTGTACGTGGGACTGGTTATGTGATGAGAACATGAAGAAAGTGTATAAATATTTCTCGCAACTTCCAATAAGATGGAAAATTACGATCTGGTCATCGCTAGTTATTCTTATCTTATTTGTAGCATATAATTCTGTTCAATATTACGTCATGAGAACATGGATGCTTGAACAAGAAGAACGTAATATTCAAGAGAAAATGAGAGAAATTCAGGCGTACTATTCTGAGCAACCATTTTTTATCGGTCGCTCACAGGTTATTAACAGTAGCGGTTTTTTAGAAAAAGCAAATGAAGCAAATGAGCTCATCAGGATAATGGACAGGGAAGGAAATTTACTTGTTGCAGTCGCGACTAATTTACCAAGAGAGCTCATGATTACGCCAGTTGAAAGTAAAGACCTTGAGCATGTCAAAGTAAATGGAAAACATTACTTAGTTCATCGAAAACCTGTCATGACTAATGGTTTTATTGGGTACATAGAAGTAATTAGAGATTTAAAAAATTTCGAAAGGCTTCAAGGACTTATTTTCTTAGTCACATGGTCTGCAGGCGCTGGTGCTGTCCTGTTAAGTGGAGTAGGTGGAATGCTGATAGCCAAACAGCTTCTTGCTCCGATATCTGCCCTTACCTATACGATGAAACGAATAAAGATGCGCGGATTCAAGGAAAGGGTGCATCAGGATAAGAATCAAAAAGACGAGATAGCAGATCTTTCAAATGTATTTAATGAAATGATGGATGCGGTGGAATTGTCCTTCCAAAAACAGAAACAGTTTGTAGAAGATGCATCACATGAACTCCGGACACCGATTTCTATTTTAGAAGGGCATTTGAAGCTTTTAGATCGTTGGGGGAAAAATGATCCAGAAGTATTGGAAGAATCACTGAGAGCTTCCCAACAAGAAGTAGAAAGATTAAAAATGCTTGTTTACGAATTGCTCGAGTTGACCCGCTTGGAATCGGATAGGCTGGAGATTGCAGAGGATCTTACAGAGCCTATTCCAATCGTGGAAGAGGTAATCAAAAAATTCAGCATGCTATATCCGAATTTTACCCTGCATTTTGAAAATGAAATACAAGGTAATTTTCAAGTGTCAATGGCTGAAAGACACTTAGAACAAATACTGATTATCCTTCTTGATAATGCAGTGAAATATTCCAACGATTCAAAATCAGTAGATATCCATACAAAAAGAGTAAATGAAAATTTCCATATTTCAATAAAAGATTATGGGATCGGAATCCCATTTGAGGACTTGGAAAAGATATTTGATCGTTTTTATCGAGTAGATAAAGCCCGGAGCAGGGAGAAGGGCGGTCAAGGTTTAGGTCTTTCCATCGCGAAAAGAATGGTCCAAAACTATAGTGGTGAAATTACTGCTGACAGCCTAGAGGGTGAATGGACACAGATTACAGTAATCCTTAAAGGGGTATTTGAAGAAGATAAATCACTTTAATCTTTACTTTAACATTTTCTAATCATTTTCTCATTTTACTTTAAGCTTACTTTCATCGTAGTAGGGTTTAATAAAAGTAGATTAACAAGAACTCATGATGAGGTGAAGGAATATGGGGTATTATGATGATCACGCATCTCAAAAAAGACAAAGAAAAGAAAGAACACTAGGAAGAACGATTTTTGCATCTGTAACAGGTGGAGTAATAGGGGCTCTTGGTGTTGTTTCCATGCTGCCAGTCCTTTTGGATTGGGGTTTATATATCAACAATGAAGAGACATCTCCACAACAGGAAGTGAGTGTGGAAACCAACACTGCAGTCCAAACAAATCAAGTAGAATATGAAAAAATTCAAACAAACATAACAAGTGCTGTAGAAAACGTTTCTGAAGCTGTAGTTGGGGTAGTAAATATAAGGAGTGGTAGCAACTCTTTATTTGACCCGCGTGGTGCACAAGGTGACCAGGAAGCTGGAACTGGTTCCGGAGTTGTTTATAAAAAAGAAAATGGCAAAGCCTACATCGTCACAAATGCTCATGTTATTGATGGCGCAACGAAAGTGGAAGTAAGCCTTGTGGATGGCACGAGGGTGGAAGCGGAAGTAATCGGAAGTGATGCATTGACCGATTTAGCAGTATTGACTGTAAATGATGCCAACATTAATCAAGTTGCCATTTTCGGAGATTCTGATGCGATAACATTAGGAGAACCAGTAATAGCCATCGGAAATCCTCTTGGACTGGAATTTTTCGGTTCCGTAACACAAGGAATTATTAGTGGAAAAGAACGGGTTATTCCCGTTGACATAAATCAAGATGGTCAACCAGACTGGGAGGCAGACGTCATTCAAACGGATGCAGCTATTAATCCAGGTAACAGTGGTGGCGCACTTGTCAATCTTCGCGGGGAGGTAATTGGCATAAATTCCATGAAGATAGCTCAATCAAGAGTAGAAGGAATTGGTTTTGCAATACCAATTACCTCGGTTATACCCATCATTGAGGATTTAGAGCAACACAAAGAAGTTCAACGCCCCTTTATGGGAGTGGGTTTAGCATCATTATCCGATGTTCCTCTTGAGGCACAAAGAGCAACACTTAAGCTCCCAGAAGAAGTGACTAGCGGAATTGTCGTAACAGGTGTTGAGGCTATGTCTCCAGCAGATAAAGCCAAACTTCAAGAGTATGATGTCATCGTTAAGCTTGATGATCAGGAAATAAAAGATTCTTTAAGCTTACGAAAGTACCTCTATAATCAAAAGAATATTGGAGATAAAATGAAAGTTACTTACTATCGCAATGGGGAAATGAATGAAGTAGAAATGACTCTCGTTAAACAAATGTTTTAAAAATGTATGTGAGGCAGTCCCAAAATCTAAGGAATAGAGGCGAGTAAACATGCAAAAAACAGACATAAAAGAAAAAAAAGGAATGAGTGTCCGAAAAATCGTAGAAAAGTATAAAGCAAAAGGGATTAAAGTAGAAGTAGTGAAACCAAGGCTTGATTTAATAAAAGGACTAAGTCCACAGTAATATTTTATAACTCTCCCATTTATATAAACGGCGACCCATAATGTACATAGGGTCGCTTTTTCGTCTTTCATGTCAAAATTTCTCGGGAAATGATAAAAGGAATATAAAAAAACCGGACGTAAGTCACGGCTTTTTAATAGAAAAGAAGGTAGGGGGAGCCTTCTGCATTTCTAATTATTTGCTATTAATTCATTCACCATATATTTTTGATAAATATGAATAATTTCATCGTCATCCATGATTAATACTTCTTCACGAAGGTGACCTTTTTCTTTTAATGTCTGTTCCACACTTTCACGTTCCATCTCTGTTAAAAAGTATCTCTTCGAAACTAGCATTCTATAGCACCTCGTTTTTAGTATTTCTATTACTATTCCCAATACTATAAAAAAATATACCTCTTAACAGAAAAATAATTATCTAACTACTGTTTTTCAATAAATTCGAAAAGGAACGACTGACCGTTTCGATAAAATCTTGGATCATAAATGCCAAGTCGCTCATCGTCATCAACAATCACAACAAATGGAGACCAATCATAAAGTGTCTTCGCTTCTGGTACTTGTTCAAACAGCTCGTTGAGGTCAGTACTTTCAGCTGATTCTAATGTATATTGTAGTTTTGGATTAGTAAAAAGGGAGTCATTAATAATTTCTATTTTATCTTCTGTTTTCCCTATTATCGAAAAGTGCCAAGGAAGAAAGCTTGCAGATAAAGCAACTTGGTTGTATTTTTCATCGTACTGTTTGTATAAAAAGTACCCCTGGCTAGTCTGAATCGCAACATGTGCAATAATGAAAATCCAAACTGTTCGATATAATAAGTGTCTTTCTTTTTTCCAAAGTTTCCGCGCGAAAAAGGCAACCCCAATAATTACCCAAATAACAAAATCTATAATTGGAATCGTACCAAAAGTGAGGCGAATCGAAGAAAAAGGTTCCAAATATCCAGTTCCCCAAGCATTAAACAAGTCAGAGGTATTATGTATGAAAACTGCAATGATTGGTACCCAAAAAAAACGCCAATCTTTCCTCTTTAAAACCAAAATACTGACTAAAAAGAAAAGTAGTGCCCAAACAGGAACCATGAACAATGAGTGGGTAATGCCTCTATGCCACATTTGGTAAAGCCCCTCTGAGTCCCAAAGCTGTGAAATGACATCACTATCTGGAATTTGACTTGCTCCTACAGCTGTGACAAACATTGCCCATTTTGTTTTTTTATCGTCTTTTCGTTTATCAACTGCACCATATATAGTCATCCCAAAAAGGGTGTGAGTAATGGTATCCATCGGTTTCTAGCCTCCACATCTCTAATTTATCTATTTTTTATTTTACCTGAACGAATGAAAAAATAAAAAGTAGACAGTTTAGACTGATGAAAAAAATTACTATATTTCCATTCTTCGTACCAATAATCTTCACATTTAATATACTTTGTTGAATGTAGGTACAAAAATGAACTGTAGACAACCTTGAATTGCCTCAAGGTTGTCTACAGTCTGAAAGCTCAGTTGTCTAATAATTGTATCAAAATTCTTGATCCTTAATGCGACCCATTATGATAGTGTTGTAAAATTTTCCATCTGATAGCAGCTTATCCTTTTTTAATAAGCCTTCTATTTCAAATCCATTATTTTTATAAAGGGTTATAGCATTTTTATTGGATTCAAGTACTGAAAGTGTCATTTTCTTAATATCGTTTGTGTCAGACCATAGAATTGACTCTTTTAGCAGGTTTTTTCCTATGCTATAGCCCCAGAAATCTTTTAATACGCAAACACCAAACTCTACTTTATGAGATGACCTCTTCAATGGGTTGCCTTCGCATCTGGAAAAACCAACAATTTTACTGTCTGTTTCACAAACTAAAAATAGGTTTTTAGGACTTATAGTATCTTCATTGATTAAATGTTTAAATCCTGCTGCATCTATGTATGATTCTCCTCTTTCCCTGTCCATATTTTCTGTTTCACCGTCTATCTGTAATCGCAATTCTGACAGGCTTTGTGCATCCTGCTTTTTTGCGGACCTTATTATATAATTTAATTCCCGTACATGAAATGCTTTTGGATGTACTTTCATTTTTATCCCCTTCAATATAAACCACAAAAAATCGAGTATAAAATCTTTGCGATTTTATACTCGATTGAACCTGTAGTTAAGACTGTTTTTATGATTTTATGACGTTACTTTCTTCTTCTGTCGATTCTGGAGGCAGAGGATCAATCTCAATTGCATCCTTTTGATTAAGTCCACAAGAAACATTATAAAGAAAGACACCCATTAATAAAAAAAGTAATATTGCAAATCCGATGGTGGCTAGATATAAAAACATCATGTTAATCCCCCCTCTGTACACTTATATGCACAGAGAGAATGATTCATACCAGAGCATGTCCGTTAAGGTGTGTTATCTTTTACGCAAATTACCTAGTTCTTCAGCAATTGCCTGCATTTCATTGGGACTGAAGGTTGGTTTTTTCATAACTAGATCATAAATATCTTTTAAATCCTCGTACATTTCTTCGTCAAAATGGGAAGGTTTGATTGCGCCAAAATTTAATACTTTTAATTTACCTTTAATGGCTTCAATCATATATTCCACATTCTCAGTGGATTTTTCTGTTAAGTTCATATTAGTAGACGCCCTTTCAATACTTGGTTTGTCCTATTTTAACACGAATTCGAAAAAAACAGAATCTTGATTGATGCTCTCATAAAGTTTATGGTTCACAACAGCTAAAGGAAGTGGAGTTTTTTCTAATAGGTAAGATATAAATGGTAACAATAGTCGTGGAAAGCTCGAAATATGTTTATAATAGGACTAATAGAAATAGAAAGGAGAAATGCCAAATGATACATGTCTTATTCGTCTGCCTTGGAAACATTTGCAGGTCTCCGATGGCAGAAGCTGTTTTTCGCCATGAGGTTGAAAAGCAAGGATTAACCGATACAATCAAAGTTGATTCAGCTGGAACTGGTGATTGGCATATCGGACATGTTCCACATGAAGGCACAAGGCATTTATTGGACCAAAAGAAAATTAGCTATGAAGGAATAAAAGCTCGCCAAGTAGAGGATCGAGATATTACAGATTATGATTACATTATTGCTATGGATGCAGATAACTTAGGGAATATAAGGAAAATGGCAGGGTACAAAGAAACCGGCTTTATAGGAAGATTATTGGATTTTGTTCCGGACAGCAAAATAAGCGATGTGCCAGATCCTTATTTTACCGGAAATTTTGATGAGGTTTATGAAATGGTCCAAGAAGGCTGCCAAAACTTATTGGAATTAATAAAAAAAGAAAAATTAAACGGATAGGAGAGAAAAGATATGGGGAACAGAAATAAACTGATTGATGGCATGTTAATAGGAGCACTTGTAGGTGCAGCAATATCATTACTAGACAAGACTACAAGAGAAACAGTCATACATAATGGCAAGTGTGTTGGTGGAAAAATAAAGTATGCCGTGCAGCATCCACAAGAAATTGCCAATGAAGTAAAACATCGAATCAATATTGTAAAAACGACAGTAGATGATGTATCTAAAGATATTGATTATTTACGAGGAAAAGTCGAGCAGTTAAAAGAAGCGACACCTCAAGTATTGGAAATTGTAAATGAAACAAAAGATGTAATTGCAAAACACTTGGATTCTACTGAGCAAAAAAACAAAAATCTGTCGTAAGTTGGACTTGCTCACAATAGAATGAAGAGTAAATGGATGTTTTGGAGGAAAGTGAATGAAAATATTACGTTTTGTAAAACAGCTGTTTCAACGGCTCGACCGTAATGAAGCATTAGGGATGTCAGCAGAGTTGGCGTATTTTTTCTTATTATCGCTTTTTCCATTTTTAATTTTTCTACTTACTTTAATTGCCTATGTCCCAATTACTCAAGATGATGTACTTGGCGTAATCAGGCAATATGCACCAGGGGAATCCATGAAGCTAATCGAATCAAATGTTGCGAGAATCTTGAGTGAGCAACGGGGTGATTTGTTGTCATTCGGAATCATCGCAACCATTTGGTTTGCCTCCAACGGCATTAATGCGATTGTTCGTGCTTTTAACCGTGCCTTTGACGTCAACGAAAACAGGCACTTTTTCATAGTAAGGGGAACGGCAATATTACTGACATTAGCCATGGTATTTGTCATAATTGTTGCCTTATTGCTTCCGGTCTTTGGACGGGAAATAGGCTTGTTCATTTTTTCCTCCTATGGATTATCAGAAGAATTCCTAACCATTTGGAATACTATTCGCTGGGGAGTAAGCTTTATTATCTTATTTTTCGTTTTTAGCTGCCTTTATATTGTAGCTCCTAACATCCACTTGAAAGTCCGTGACATACTCCCTGGCGCTTTCTTTGCCACAGTGGGATGGATGTCTGCCTCTTTACTTTTTTCTTACTATGTCAGCAACTTTGGCAATTACACAGCAATGTACGGAAGTCTCGGAGGAATCATCGTATTATTAGTGTGGTTCTATCTTTCCGCACTAATGATCATTACTGGCGGCGAAATCAATGCCATAATATTGCAATGGAACAAAAGAAGGTACTCTTAAGCTAGAAAAAGTGTGTAATTCCCCTGATTTACAAAGTTGTTCGGGGATTTTTATGGGTATTTGAATATTTTATGAGGATATTTAGGTATTTAAAGTGTCTATTTAGATATTTACGAATAAGTTCCCGAGCGTTCCACCATTTACCTTGCAATCCTCACAGCCACAAAGGGTATGCTATTTTGTGAAAGACACTCTAACCCCAAGCAGGAGGGAACTTTCATGACAAAGCATACGAAAAAAGATGGCGGTACAAAACAAAACTCTAAGCATAAGCCTAAAAACAAAACATCAAGCAGTGCGAATGGCCAAAACGGCTATCACTAAGAAAAGCGCACTGGGCTCTTTTCACAAAAAAAGCAGTAGGCATATAGCCTGCTGCTTTAACGTAGTAATCGTAAACCATTTAGAATGACTAAAATGGTGCTTCCTTCATGACCAATAACTCCAAATGGTAGGTCTATTATCTGAAGGAAATTAGAGCAAATGAGGAACATAATAACGGTAATAGAAAAAATGATGTTTTGCTTGATAATCCGATTCATTCGCTTAGAAAGCTTAATAGCTTCCGCGATCTTTTCTAAGTCATTTTTCATTAGTACGACATCGGCTGTTTCCAGAGCAACGTCTGTTCCTTCTCCCATGGCTATACCGACATTTGCAGTGGCTAGTGCTGGTGCATCATTAATCCCATCTCCAACCATTCCAACTACACGATATTCCTCTTTCAAATTCTTGACTGTCTCCACTTTTGTTTCTGGTAAACATTCGGCTACATATTTATTAATAGCGGCTTCCGTAGCAATGGCTTCCGCGGTCCGTTCACTATCTCCTGTAATCATGATCGATTGAACATCTAGATTTTGTAGCTGTTGAATGGCTTGAACCGTTTCTTTCCGAATAACATCCTTTAACGCTAATATTCCAACAATGCCAGCTTCGTCTTTTACGTACACGACGGTTTTACCCGTTTTAGTCAGGCGTTCAGCTATGCCATCTCCAAATTTATGGGCAATATCTACTCCAACAAAGTCAGCCTTTCCCACATAATATTCTTGGTCATCAAGTTTTCCTCTTACGCCCCAACCTGCTCTATCATCCAGTTGATCGGGGCGCTTCAATGCATGTGTGCTATTCTTTTTAGCATAATTTGTAATTGCTTGTGCAAGGGGATGATTGGAGTAGCTTTCAATGGATCCTACAATATAAAGAAATTCTTCTTTTGTCATGCCGTCTCGGACCTCAACATCCGTTACTTCCGGTTTCCCCTTAGTCAAAGTACCAGTTTTATCAAAAGCAATAGCTTGTATGTGACTTAAGTTTTCTAAATGTACTCCACCTTTAAAAAGTATCCCTTTTCTCGCACCATTTGAAATAGCCGACAAGGTTGCTGGCATAATGGAGGCAACAAGGGCACAAGGTGAGGCTACTACAAGTAAAATCATGGCACGATAAAATGTTTCATTCCAGCTCCAGCCAAGTAAGAAGTATGGCAGGAACATCATTACTAATACAACACCGAGCACAATTTTGACGTAAGGACCTTCAAACCTTTCTAAAAACTGTTGGGAAGGGGACTTTTCACTTTGTGCATTTTGGACAAGATTAATGATTTTTTGAAAAAGTGTTTCAGTAGAAAGCTTGGTAACTTCAACAACGACAGTACCATTAACATTCATAGTACCTGCAAAAACTTCATCCCCGTTTTGCTTCTCAAGTGGGATGGATTCACCGGTGATTGCAGCTTCATCGATTGCGGACTCTCCACTAACAATCATTCCATCAGTTGGGATTCGCTCTCCCGGCTTTACTAGCACATGATCTCCAATGGCAAGAGCCGAAATATGGACTTTTTCTTCGCTATCATCTGTGATTCGTAAAGCTTCCTCAGGCTGAATATCCATAAGAGCAGATATTTCTTTGTGACTTCGATTCATTGTATATGTTTCCAAAGCGCCGCTTAATGCAAAAATAAAGATAAGAATTGCGCCTTCCATCCAATATCCGATTATGGCCGCACCAATAGCAGCAATAATCATTAACATTTCCACATTTAATTCTTTTTCCTCAATCGTGTCCTCGATACCTTCTTTAGCTTTAAAATAGCCGCCGATTAGATAAGCAAGGATAAAAACAGGTATAGCTACGGTGTTAACATCCATTTTCAGTAGCAGCCATCCAGCCAAAATTAAAATCCCAGAAGTAATGGCAAAAATCAATTCGATATGTGTAGTGAAAAAATTATCATTTTTAGCTTTGGTTACTGCTTCATTCATAATTTATACCTCCTAATTGAGAAAAATAATCAACATCAATACCCCAAATAAACGACGAAAGCTGCCACCAACCTTTGATAGCAGCGAAACCTATTCATTTCATTGATAATGAGAGTAATTTTCATTTAATTATATTAATTATTATTTAATCCTTATTATAGATTATCTAATTGAGAATTGCTAGCTTTTTTTCTTTAGGTCTATATTTATGAGGGAAAATGCATTTTAGTGTTAAGGAATGAGAAAGAGTGGCCCTAGGGAAAGTTTACTGTGTGAGGTTGACCCTATAGCGAGATAAATAATCGTTCTAGTAAACTATGTAGGTAAAAAAGGTAATATCCCAGCTGAACTTGCCTAGTTTTTATCTTTCCCTGTTTTTGTAATCATTAAAACTTAGACGACAATCAGTAGCTAGATTAATAGCTTATAATAATTTTATTTTATTAGGGATGAAGCGTTCGGATTAGATGGAATTTTTTAAAATAGGAACTGCGATATTATGGTAAAATTAAACAATAGTATGTGTTTAAAAAGGGGAAGGAATCAATCTTTATGTGGTTTAAAAAGAAATGCTATTTTTGCAAGAAGAAAATCAAGGACTTTTACACGTATCAAGAAAAAGGGAAGAAGCTATATTGTTGCTCGCTTTGTAAAAGCTATGCAGAGAGAAGAGCATTTGTAGCGGTAAGATAGAGGGAAAAAAGGGGAAGTACTCCCCCCGAACTTACCCCTTTACAGTAAGAATTCCACGTTGTCCATAAGAGAAGGTCAGCAGAAATATAATAAATAGCAAAAGGCTAATAATGTGGAAGAAGCTCACGCCACTAAAGAACTGGATAAACATTCCTCCGAAGAAAGGTCCTCCTAAGCTCCCCACACTAAATGCGATACCGCACATCAAATTTCCAGTAGGTAGTAGGTTTTTTGGCATCAGATCTGTCATGTAGCTTATTCCTAATGAAAAGGTGGAGCCAACTAGCATGCCTGCCACAAAGATACAGATGGCAAGACCAATGACGGTATGTTCTAAAAAGCTTGCTGTTATAAAGCTAAAACATCCTAAGGACAAAATCACAAGCAAAATGTTACGTCGCCCGAATTTATCACTCATCATTCCAAGCGGAATTTGGAACACAATGCCACCGATCGCAAAGGAAGCGAGGAGAATGGAAACAACTCTAACATCAATGCCTGTGCGCAATGCATAAATGGGAAAGCTACCATTTAAAGATGCTTCCAAAAATCCATAGCCTAATGGAGGCAAAAAGGCAATCCATCCATATTTCCACGCTTTTTTGAATCGCTTAATCGTTTCCAAGAAGGAGTTGACTCCAACTTCTTGCTCCGGTCGTTCATTTTTTAAGAAAAACAAGAACAACCAACCAATTAAACATAATCCGGAAGATAGCATGAATGGGAAAGCTTCATTTATCGTTACTAAAGGTGTCATTAACGGTCCAGCAGCAAATCCGATACCAAAAAAGACTCCATATAACGAAATGTTACGACCGCGTACATTTTCGGGAGAAAACGAAGTAATCCATGTTTGGGTGGCAAAATGCAAGGCATGATCACCAATTCCAATGAGCAATCTCAACAGGAACCAGAACCAAAAACTTTGCCATAATGGAAACATTGCAAGGGAAATGACCACAAGTAATCCACCCACAATGATGACAGGGCGGTATCCATACTTGCGTAATGGCTGCTCCATAAAGGGAGATGCCAGTAATATTCCGATATATAATGCAGTAGCATTAAGCCCATTTAAAGTGGAGGACACACCACTATTTTCAAAAATAACTGCGATTAATGGAAGCAGCATACCTTGGCTGAAGCCGGATACTGCAACGATGGAAACGAGTATCCAAAAGCGGAAACGATTCATAAGATGCAACCTCTATCTGTAAGTTTTTAACCAATCTTTATTTTACATAATTCATTTAACGATTGGAATGGATAATATGTAGCAGTCATATAACTAGCATCATCATTATTATTTCTGCTATTGTAAAATGTAGTAAAGGAGTGGACAGACAAATGAAATTTAAAATGAAAGATGTTGGATTTACAACGAGCCTTGAGTATGGGGAACTGCATGTAGCAGGAGATGAACAGTTCGGATTTCGCCCATTTCAGTTGATGGTCTCGTCCATTGTCGTTTGTAGTGGAGGTGTCCTTAGAACAATCCTGAAGAAAAAGCGATTGGAAGTTGAGGATATTGCAATAAAAGCAGATGTAACGAGGAATGAAAAAGAAGCAAACCGAATAGAAAAAATACATATTCATTATACGATAAAGGGGAATGATTTAGTGGAAAGCAAAATTGCCTCTTCAATTGAACTTGCAAGCAAGAATTGTCCAATGGCCCAATCTGTAAAAGATAGCATCGAAATAGTGGAAACGTTTGAGTTAGTATAAGTCATCCAGCAACAGGATGGCTTTTCTAATTGTTCACTGTCCGCTAAATCATGCATAAGTTATCATACTGCAACAAAATTTATAGAAGGATGCTGGTTACGAAATGATTATATTAAAATCCGAAAGAGAAATTCAAATGATGGCTGAAGCAGGTAAAATCTTGGCTGCCTGTCACCGAGACCTTGCAAAGCTCATCAAGCCTGGCATAACAACGATGGAAATCAATACGTATGTGGAGAAATTTTTGAAAAAGAATGGAGCTACACCAGAACAAGATGGGTATCGCGGCTACCAATACGCTACTTGTGCATCCATCAATGATGAAATCTGTCATGGGTATCCCCGTAAGGAACCGTTAAATGAGGGGGATTTGGTGACGATTGATTTTGTCGTAAATTTAAAAGGGGCACTTGCAGACTCAGCGTGGACGTATGCGGTGGGAGAAGTGAGTGAATCCACACAAAACCTAATGAAAATAACGAAAGAATCGATGTACAAAGGGATAGAACAGGCGGTACCTGGTAACAGACTAGGGGATATTGGCCATGCTATTCAAACGTACGCGGAAGGAGAAGGATACTCGGTTGTTAGGGACTTTACTGGTCATGGAATCGGCAGAACCATCCATGAGGAGCCGCAAATCCTGCATTTTGGAATCCCCGGAAGAG
The DNA here is from genome assembly GCF_917563925.1 of Sutcliffiella rhizosphaerae. Classification (GTDB taxonomy): domain Bacteria; phylum Bacillota; class Bacilli; order Bacillales; family Bacillaceae_I; genus Sutcliffiella_A; species Sutcliffiella_A rhizosphaerae. The sequence goes on along the minus strand of NZ_CAKJTJ010000030.1, from coordinate 2,633 downwards.
GCGTTAGATTACGAGAAGGAATGGTAATCACGATTGAACCTATGATCAATCAAGGTTCCTGGCATTCTAAAATGGATGCCAATGGCTGGACCGCTAGAACGGTGGACGGAAAACTGTCTGCCCAGTACGAGCATACCATTGCGATAACAAAAGACGGTCCGTTAATATTGACAGAACAATAAGTAGAAAGCCCGGTCATTCTAAAAAGATGATCGGTTTTTTTATGTTTTTTGTTAGCAAAACAAAAAATATATTCTACATATTCTCTTATTTCTTCCGATACTATTAGTTGGAGACTTTTTACAACAATGATTTGTAATAGTCTATCAAAGGTATGTTGTCGTAGAAGAGAGAGAGGAAATCTGATTATGAAAATATTGAAAGGACTTTCGTTAATAACAAAGTCAATACTTACAACAACACTATTAATCTTGTTATTAGGGGTTGTATTAATATCTTCCAGCCTATCTATTCAAAGTGGTGTCTTGACAACAGAAATGGAAAAACAGGCAACAGATATCACGCAACGTTGGAGTGAAGAGATAGATCCAGCATTAGTGGTACAAGCAATGGGAGAAAGTAGTTTTGAAGATGTTGCCCAAACAGAGTTGACCTCATTGTTTGATGAAATATCTGATACTAATCCAAATGTTGCTCAAGGATATCTGTTCACATCAGAGTTAGAGGATGGGGACAAATCAGCTATAATTGCAAACCCTACACATATTGTGGAATTTTTAAAAGAATTTGATATGAATATTGGAGATATATATGAACATCCTCCAGCAAGTGCCGAAGCGATCAAAAAGATGAACGAAACGAAGGAAATGGCGGTTTCTGATATCTATCATGATCAATTCGGAACATGGATTTCGGTCGTATATCCGATTAAAGATTCAGCAGGAAATGTATTTGCCTTTTTTGGAGTAGATGTAGACGCGAGTATGGTTAAAAACGGAACCGAAAAATTCTTATTTAGTTCCTTGTTAATTTTACTTCCGGCTATTTTAATCATTGTATTGATACAAATATATTTAACGCGCAGAACTTTTAAACCATTGAAGCAATTATCTGACGGAATTAATGAAATGCGGAACGGAAATCTTGATATAGAATTACCGACCCGAGAAGATGAACTAGGTAAGATCAATGAAGCTTTTAATGAAATGGCATTTGAACTGAAATCCATGATTATCAAAATCAAAGCTACGTCTGATACTGTTTTACAATCTTCAGAGTTAGTAACAAATGTAACGGAACAATCAAAGGATCATTCCGAAAAAATTAATGAAAGCATTAAGCAAATGACAACAGGAATTCAAACACAAGAACTATCTGTAACGGAATCGGCGGGTGCTATCGAACAGATTGCTTCTGAAATTAATTCTATTTCTCTATCTTCCCAAGATGTAACAGTAGTAGCACGTCGTATGGAAGAATATGCGCTTGAAGGATTAGATTCCATTAGTGGTGTGGTAAATCAAATGGGAATCATCAATGACACCGTTCAGAAATCAAGTGAAATTATCAAAACACTTAAAGAACGCTCTGATGAAATTACGAGTATTCTTGAAGTTATTACGGGAATTTCAAATCAAACCAATTTACTAGCACTTAATGCAGCCATTGAAGCAGCTCGAGCAGGAGAAAATGGCAAAGGCTTTGCCGTTGTTGCCCAGGAAGTCAGAAAGCTTGCAGAAGAATCAAGTAAATCAACTGACAAAATTTCCAAAATCATTGAAGAAATTCAACAAGAAACAAACAATGCTGTGTCATCCATGGAAATTGGAACAGTAGAAGCCGCAAAAGGAACCGAAGTCGCCCAAACAACAGGAGAACTATTCTTCAGTATTAAACAGGTGACCGATCAAATTTCTAATAAAATTGAAGGTGTTTCCGCAGCATCTCAAGAAATTTCTGCAGGAACTGAAGAGGTGACAGCTGCCGTAAAAGACTTAACAGCCATCGCTCATAACAATTCCAATTTCACCAATGAAATTGAAGCAAGTACTTACAAACAACTAGATTCCATGAAACAACTCTCTGACGCATCCAAGGAACTAAATGAACTAGCCCAAGAGCTTCAGTCAATGACGACGAAGTTTAGAGCGTAGTTGGAGAACAAAGTAACTAGTCGACCAATGTGACAATACAAGTTATAGAGCTTTCATGAGCTCAATAAGTGCCCGAAAATCAGAAATAGAAGAAAAGCGGGCACAGCAAAGCTCAATAAGTGCCCGAAAATTAGAAATGGAAGAAAAGCGGGCACAGCAAAGCTCGATAAGTGCCCGAAAATCAGAAATAGAAGAAAAGCGGGCACAGCAAAGCTCAATAAGTGCCCGAAAATTAGAAATGGAAGAAAAGTGGGCACAACAAAGGTCGATAAATGCCTTAAAATCAGAAATGGTAGAAATGGGGCAGTAATAAGCCCTAAGAATTTAAAAAGGTGAACTAGAAGCAGTAATACCATTTTAAGTAAATTAAAGTGCTACAATATGAACCAACCAAAAAGAAAGAGGCTGGGACAAAACTAAAGAACACAAACAAAAAGACGAACAATATAATGGCCGACAATAAATACCGCTATTGATTTCCGTGCAAGACTTCGCTTTCCGCGGGTGACCCGCGAGCCT
>NZ_CAKJTJ010000029.1 GCF_917563925.1 Sutcliffiella rhizosphaerae | reverse complement strand
ACCCCACAGGGCGCAGCCCGAGGAGGTTCCCGGACCGCCCGCGGAAAGCGAAGCGTCTGCAACGAAGATCAACAGTTAAATACAAATCTAAAAATAATTTGGGTTTGTCAACAGTCTGAAAAGACCACTAAATGTGGTCTTTGGTACTCTCTAAGCGATAGAAGCTGACGGTTTGTTGTCATTCCTAGCATCAACAAGTATTATATTCTGTGCTTCTGTCAGCTTTAATTCTCCTAAAATTTTTTCTACCTTAGCTAGTTCTTGTTTAGAAAAATAAAGGATGACTTTAATTGATTTTTTTGTGTCATTTGCCTTCTCATATACTTCTACTTGCTTCTTTAAATTTCTCTTTAATTGTGAATTGCTGGCTAACTTAAATTCTATTAACGTTTTGTCTCTATTGCCCTTGGATACTTTATAATCCACTGGTCCTCGTCCATTATTTACTTCCCTATTAACGTCTGACTCACTTGCGAACCAGGTTAACCTATATAATATTTGGAGGTCTTCTTCCCTTTTTATTGGATGTCCTTTGGAGTAGAATATACGATATCCATCATTGTCCTCAATAACATGCTTCATATATTTGACTCTTTTCAAGGATTCTTCATAGGTATCATCTTTAGTTTGATAGAATTTCGTTTCTTTCTCCAGTATGGCAATCAGGGATTTAAAATTTTCAACATAAAACTTTGCTGATTCTTTCACTTTCTCCATACTTGTTGCTTCTGCCTGGTCTCCTCGTTCTTCTTTGTATTTAATGTAGTAATCAACAAATTCTGGGTATTCAGATATAACCTTTCCAACTGCAAGGCTTTTGTCTTTTTGAGATGGATTTTTGGGAAGTATGGACATGAAATAATTATTAATTTGAAACCTCAACTGTTCATTATCAATACTCGCTGGGATAAGAGAAAAATCCTTTACCATATCTGCTTTGTTTATCCACGTTTCGTCTTTTGTTAAGATATCAACTGGCGATAGCAGCACATAATCTCCATTTATATAAGGTAATTGAAATGTGTCATTCTCCCAAGTCTCCGTTTTATAATTAAATCTCACATTATTAACCGCAACCTTTTTAACGTACTTCTTGTCTAAATTCTCTAAAGCAAACGTTTGAGTATACTTTAGTAAATATTCATGAATTAATCTTGTAGTAAAATCACTTATACTGTCCTTTCCAACCTTCTCTTTAATTATACAGAGCTTTTCAAGGTGGCTGCTTTCTGTTACTTTTTCTTCACCAAAGTTTGAAAGTACATTGTTAAGATTTGAATGCAAAGCTTTTGCGAATTCTGGCCCTAGACCACTGCCTCCATTTCCGCTCTTAGAAAAGCCAAGCCAATTTTGCTTGATTTCTGGAAACATAAACCATGCCCTTAATAGACCATCGGAAATCTTTTTTGCTTGCGCTTTATCTCTTAAGAACATCAAATACTTAATCATTCCATCATGTAGTTCTTGGTACTCTTTCTTACTGCTATTAAATAGAAGGAACGGGTCAATAAATAATGGGAAATCATTTATCAAGGAAACATCAAAGGCTCCATAATCTTCAACCACTTTTGCATCTATATTGAAAAAATCGGAAAAGTAAACATTTACACTCATTGACATCCCCCTATTCTTTGCTCTTGCATACTGTTAATTCTATCCAAATAGATTAGATATTTCAACAATACTCGAAATATTCCTTCAAATTATGACATTACTTAACTTAATTATTTAATGACAGAGATACTTGTTCGAAAAATTAGTTGATACTAAACGGACATTCGTAAAGTTATTTTAAACAATTACGAACAGGTAGAATGCACGTTTTGCGTACTCTTAAGGCTGTTCACTAAAGTACACCTTTTAAGCTTACAAGATGTTCTACTTTCATAATATACTAGAAAACCCTTTTCAATCCATAAATTGTTAATTTATAGACGTAATTTATGATACTATTATCTTAAAAAGAAACAATGAGGCCACAAGTATGAGTGAATTAGTATTTGAAAAGAGAGATTTCAGACGAGATTCAAACTATAACCTTAAGACGGTCCAACTAAATAATTATCCTATTGTCTATATTCTTTATAATGAGAAAAAAAGGCCATCCGCTTATATCGGACAAACCGTTCAAGCTACAAGAAGGTTAAAGAATCATTTAGAAGATAATAGGCGCAAAGATTTGAACAGGACTATATTAATTGGACATAAGAAGTTTAATCAGTCAGCAACGTATAATATTGAGTCAAATTTGATTAACTATTTCATTGCCGATAACTACTATCAACTACAAAATGTTAGTCAGACCAGCTCAAGGGAAATGCACAATTATTATGAGAAAACATTCTATAATGAAGAGCTTTTTCAAGTAATTTGGGAGAAGCTTCGTGAGGAGAAAATTGTGAGTAACACCCTTGAAAACCTTAGGAACAAAGATATTTATAAACTGTCACCTTATAAGGAATTGTCAACTCTGCAGATGGATATTAAGAATGAAATCCTTGGTTTCTGTAAGGAACACCTCAAGTTAGAAGGCAACCATGTGATTACAATTGAAGGAGATGCAGGGACGGGTAAAAGTGTTCTATTAAGCTCTTTGTTTAATACTCTTCAGGACCTATCTAAGGATAGTAGCTCTCTTCTACAAGGAACCGATAATTACTTGCTTGTGAATAATGGCGAGATGCTGAAGACATATAAAAATATTGCCAACAGCTTGCCGAATATTAAGAAAAAGAATCTCATGAAGCCAACACCCTTTATTAATGAGAAAACTAAGTCGGGAGCTTTAGCAGACATTGTTCTAATTGACGAGGCGCATCTACTATTGACGAAGGAAGATAGCTATAATAATTTTAACTATAAAAATCAGTTGGATGAAATTATTAAGCGTAGCAAGATTACCATCGTCATCTTTGATCCAAAGCAGGTTTTGAAGATTAAAAGCTATTGGAACGACATTTTGCTCAAGGAAATTACAAAACACTATTCAGCCAAAACTGTAAATTTAACAGACCAAATGAGGATGAATGCTAGTTCTGAAACAATAAATTGGATTAATCGTTTTGTCACCAAAGATGTTCTTCCACTTCCGGTAGAAACAGACTCTTCTTTTGAGCTTAAGATTTTCAAAGATGCTGAATCGTTTAAAACAGCTATAGAAAGCAGAAATAATGAAGTTGGATTATCGCGCATTGTATCAACCTTTGACTACCTACATAAAAAAGACAAGAAATCGTATATTGTCGATGAAGAAGGAATAAACATGCCTTGGAATAACACAATGAATAATGTAGCATGGGCTGAGTATCCAGAATCCATTAGAGAAGTAGGCTCCATCTATACTGTTCAAGGCTTTGATCTTAACTATGTCGGTGTAGTTCTTGGTCCTTCCGTTAGCTATAATGAAAATGAAGACAAGCTTGTTATAGACTCATCTAAATATAAAGATACAAGGGCATTCACTTCACGCTCTGACTTATCTCCAGAGAAGAACCAAGAAATTAAGGAAGAAATCATCCTTAATTCCATCAACGTCTTAATGAAGAGAGGAATTCATGGTTTATATATTTATGCTACAGACCCTGTATTAAGAAAACACCTATTAGATTTAGAGAGGAGCAGAAAGGCTTGAATGACATTCAACATTTAATCAATAAAATAAACAAATTCCGAGACGAGCGTAACTGGAGACAATATCACAATCCTAAAGACCTTGCTATCTCTATTTCTATCGAAGCAGCTGAATTACTTGAAGGCTTTCAATGGATCAATAGCGAGGAAGCACTAAAAACTAATAAAGAAAACATCCGTGAAGAGATTGCGGATGTTTTAATCTACTCATTGATGTTGTGTTCTGACCTTGGGTTGGATGTTAAAGAGATTGTAGAAGAAAAGGTCGTTAAGAATGGAAGAAAGTATCCTATCCGATGACAGCTACTGTGTGCATGGATATAATTGCAATTCCTTGCTTTTGATCTTTGCAATCCAATTTAAAAATATCTTTAAACCTTAGATTAGTCTGGTGGTGGTCAGTTCAATAGTTAAGGAGAAATCTTATGTAACGATAGTCTATGTAGGGGGATAAAACCAAAAAACTGGGGTGAAAAAATATTGAGATAATTGGCCTTTTTTCAAGTAGAGAAATCTCAACTGGTATTTGGACCTTAATAATATTTTCACTTCTATTTATTAAGGCAATAAAGAATATTCAATTAAGAGAGTCAATCTTTGACATAATCAAGGCAGCTACTAATAAGTATATATTTATATTTCTGTTTATTACTACTCTGTATGTCACATTTTGCATTAGAGTGTTGTCCAACTTAGAATTTTGGGAATGGCTATTTTTAAAAGACATCCTACTTTGGGTTCTGCTTATTGGAATACCTATATGTTTTAATGCTATAACTGAAAGAGATACGTTCTATTTTAGTGCTTTAGTGAAGAATAATTTTAAATTTGCAATATTTATAGAGTTTCTTGTAGGAACATTTACCTTTGGCATAGTTGCAGAATTATTTTTAGTTCCAGTAGCTACACTTTTATTAATATTTTACTCTATTAGTAAAACAAATAAGTCTCATAAGTCAGCAGAAAAACTCTTCACCTTTTTATTGACTACTGTTGGATTATTAATTGTGTTTTATGCTAGTAGAAACGCGGTACAAAGCTACCCAGATCTAAATATTCTAGAACTGTCTGTTATTTTTAGCATTCCTATTACAATGACATTGTTATTTCTTCCTCTCTCATACATATTCGCTCTATACTCAGAATATGAGAGGTTATTTATTAGATTAAAATTAAGGTTACCTATGAAGAAATTAAGTAAAAAAATGAAATGGAAGATATTAAGGACTTGTAAATTTTCATTGAAGAAGGTTAAATATTTCAATGTAAATTATTTGATGAAATTCTATTCATCCATGAAGTTAGAAGATATATCTTTAATTATCGATAGTTTTAGTCTTTCTTACAGAAACCATTTAAACCCATTTAAAAAAATGGTGAAAAAATAAAGTCTTAACTTCAATACATTTTGAAGTTAAGTCTCTGTTAAATTTATTACTTACTTATGATACGGTTCCCCCCTATTAATCCGAAACCCCCGATAAACCTGCTCCAACAATATCAACTTCATCAACTGATGCGGAAAAGTCATCCTCGAAAAAGATAGCGTATCATTCGCTCTCTTCATCACATCCTCACTCAACCCCAAAGATCCTCCAATCACAAACGCTATTTTACTCTTCCCATATGTCGCAAGCCTGTCCATTTCCTTCGCCAGCTCTTCCGAAGATCGCTGCTTTCCTTCAATAGCCAAAGCGATCACATGCGTATCATCAGAAATCTTCCCAATTATCCGCTCGCCTTCTTTGTTTTTTACCTGTTCCATTTCTGCATCACTCAATTGTTCGGGTGCTTTTTCGTCTGGGAGTTCGATGATGTCGATTTTGGCGTAGGCGCTTAGGCGTTTTAGGTATTCGTTGATTCCTTGCTTTAGGTATTTCTCTTTTAGTTTTCCAATTGTGATTACTGAGATATTCACAGCTCATCCCCGCTTTGCAAACAGTTTATCCACAGAAGTTATCCACATATCAACAATTTCTATCCACATTTAGTGGGCGAATATTAGTTCCCCACCATATATACTGCTGGTTCAGAACATAATTCACAGGTTGTTGATAACTTCTCTTCTTCTGATAGTTTCTCCATATTTGGTGCTATTTCGTGCTCATCTATGTACATTTCCATTGCTAATTCTACATGCTCTAAACAGCATTTCATATTTATCCACAATTCCTTTCATTCAGTAATTCCATACCTAGAATACCATGTATCAACAGTTTTAGAAAATAGCATAAAAAAAGAGAGGTTTCCCCCTCCTTCTTATTCTCCAGTCGAATCTTCCGTTAATTTTGCCGTTACTGTACGCTCATCTTTCCCACGATAAAAAGTTATCGTCATTTCTTCTCCTACGTGCCTTTCATTATAAAGATGCTTGCGCAGTTCAATCACGTCTCGAACTGGTTCCCCATCTAGCTCGACAATTACATCGTATTGCTGCAAGCCTGCTTGTGCTGCTGGTGAATTTGGCGCTACTCCTGTCACATACACACCGTAATGCACATCTTTAGGCAGCTTTAGCGTTTGTTGCCAGTGATAGCTAGATACATCTGCTAAGGAGCCGATGCTTACACCGAAATATGGACGCTTTACTTGCCCGAATTGCTCAAGATCGTTGATGATCGGAATGGCGGAATTAATCGGGATCGCTAAGCCAATTCCTTCCACTGCGCTTTGGGCAATTTTCATGGAGTTGATGCCGATTACTTTTCCTTGAATGTTGATCAGTGCTCCACCGCTGTTACCAGGGTTGATGGCGGCATCTGTTTGCATGACGTCAGCGTGCCAGTCTGGAGTTCCGTCCCGGTTCACATCGACGGGAATGCTGCGATCTGTTCCAGAGATGATTCCTTGTGTGACAGAGCCGGAAAATTGTAGTCCGAGTGGGTTACCAATTGCGATGACTGGCTCTCCTGTTCGAACGCTGTCTGAGTTGCCGAAGTCCGCAACCTTTGTTACCATCTCATCTGGCATCGAGAGGACGGCTAAATCGGTTAAAGGATCTTCTCCTAGTATTTCAGCTGGTACTCTTGTCCCATCAATGAGGCTCATTTCTACTTGGGAAGCCCCTTCCACGACATGATAATTGGTGACCACATAGGCTTTGCCATTTTCTTTTTTGTAGATGACGCCAGATCCTGTTCCTGCTTCACCTGCTTGGTCTCCTTCTACTTCTGTATCGTTCCAAAAGGAGGCATTTTGCAAGTTGATGACACCAACGACGGCCTCTGCTACTTTGTCGACTGCTTCTGTTACGCCTGAGATGACATTTACGGAAACATTGCGGATTTCGGCACTACCCGCATCACCTGGCTCTGGGAGGGCTTGTCGCTGATCTTCTAGTGCTTGTGATTGCCTTTCATCAGGCATTTCTCTTCCAGTGAGGGCTGGAAATGCTACGAAAAGTAATAATGCTGCTAGAATTAGCCCTGCTACTCCTGGTAAAAAATACTTTCCTCTATTTCCTTTTTGCTTGGAGAATTTAGATGGATCTTGGTTGTCGTAGTATCCCATGTTGTCCTTCCTTTCTGTCACAGCTCTTGCTTATGTAACAGAAAAAAGGCAAAAAGAAAGGCGCTTAAAGCCTAAGACTGTTACACGAAAGCAAGCGCAGTTGGTTCCTTTGGGTCTGTATCGTACAAATCCACTTGTTCTCCCACTACTATATCTTTTGTGGTCAGGGTTTGTTCGACAGACATTCTCGCTAAATCTTTCATGTTATTATCTTGACTTAAATGCGCCAAATAAATACGTTTCGTTTTGTCACCCATTACATCTGCCATCGCAAGGGCTGCGTCTTCATTGGAAACATGTCCAACATCGCTTAGGATACGACGTTTGATACTCCAAGGATAGTGCCCCATTTGCAGCATTTGCACGTCATGGTTGCTCTCAAATACATAGGCATCAGCGTTGGAAATAATTCCTTTCATCCGATCGCTCACGTAACCAGTGTCTGTGATGACTACTACTTTCTTTTCCCCATTATGAAAGGAGTAGAACATCGGCTCAGCAGCATCATGGGAAACACCAAAGGACTGAACATCTAGGTTTCCGAACGTTTTGATTTGTTCTATTTCAAAGGTGAACTTTTGCTCGGTTGGGATTAGACCGACGAGTCCGTCCATTGCTTGCCATGTTTTTTCATTTGCATAGATGGGGAGCTTATATTTGCGTGCTAATACGCCAAGCCCTTTAATATGGTCACTATGCTCATGGGTAACAAGGATACCGGATAAGTCCTCCATTTTTTTCCCTATTTTATCAAAAAGCTCCTGCATCTTTTTGCCGCTCAAGCCAGCATCGATAAGTAAGGAATGCTGGTCTGTTGCGACATATATGGCATTTCCGGTGCTGCCGCTTGCAAGCACGCTAAAATGCAAACTCATGTTTCTTCACTCCAATTTTCTAGATTCTCTTTTTAATATGGAACCTTCAAACGCATTCACAAAGATGTCTTGTTCCTGGTTTAAGACAATATGCCACGTTGGAATCAACACATGAACATGTGAGCTAGAATAATCGGAATCGACTAATGTGTAGTAGCCCAGTTCCATATGCCCCACATGATGGCCAGTTCTTAAATCACCACTTTCATAAAGGTTGCTAATCGCTGTAAATGCCGAGATGATATCTTGCTCCACGTCCATTTCTTCCAAATCTGTGATGAAGGTTTGTTCATAACTGACCATTTCCATCAGTTCATTTAAATAAATGGTCACCATCCCGCTAGAGTTCCTATAAATATGCTTTCCGTTAAATTGTTGATAGAAGATCAGAGAGTTGGTTAGAGCGTCTTGTCCCCAAAAGGTGTACTGATCTGCAAAAAGAATTTGTTCTTGGAAAAAGGTATTTATTCTTGTAACAGTCGTATCTGTAAAAGGAATGGGTTCTTTCCAAATTCCCTTTAGCTTCGTTTCGTCCACTCGCTCCACTATTTGGTCTTTTCCATCCAACTCTTTTACATCATCATCTGTAAACACATAGCTTCTACCGCTTATATAGCTATCTTTAGAAGGTGCTTTCGGTAACTCTGCATAGGTTATCTCATCTGCTTCAAACTGCTCTTCCATCGTTGCTTCTGCTAAAAAGTCCAGTTGGTTTCGTTCTCTTTTTTCGAGTATCTTTTGTCCTAGATAGACGTTTAGAACGAGGAAGGTAATAATGAATATGGTTTTTGTCTTTCTCCAATCCATTTCGTTACACTCCTCCTTCTAAATCATCATTGTCTGTTATGTTAATTTTGGTCCAGAAATTTCCCTCTTGGTACAGCCATACTGGGTCAAGTATGAAGATTTTTTCCTGTGAAGGATCCTTCCTTAATTCATATCCTATTCTAATATTGGACACATTACTTAAATCTACCTTGAGCCTGTTAAGCTCCTGCATGACTCTATTTCCTGATGGAAGCTGCTTGGATTCCTGAGTAACTAGCACACCAAATTCAAAGGTTGGCCGCTCGTATTCATAAATCTCGTTGTTATTCCAAATTTGCTTAATTTCCGCCGTACCATCTGGATCAAAATTAAAGATCGGCAAGTCTCCTAAGTACATCCGAAAGTGAACGGTATGACCTAGTGAGAGCCTGTTCCATCGATCAAGTCTATAATTTTCCACAGGTCCTGTCCAGCCTGCATGGTCATTAACAAAATCAATGCCTCTTTCAATCACATTAAAGTCCATACTATTTCCAGACCCCGAACTATTCCCAGGATTCACATACTGAAGCTTAGAATCTTGGGCATGCACCCTCATTAAGCTCGAGTCATCTCTGTAAATTTCCCCGTCGATTGTTTGATCTTTTGCGACGATATTCGGGTTACTAAATAGCGCATCTTTAAACAATTCAGGATTTAACTGATCGGTAAAATAGTGATACTTTCGGTGCCTTTGCTCTTCTTCATTCGCTAATGCAGGAAGAAATAAATAACGATCTTCCTCTGCTGGAACAGCTAAATAGGAAGGAAACGTTCTGCCCGTCTGATAGAAGGATCTTTCTAACTCATAAAGAGACAAACTGCTAACCTTTGCCCGATATACTTCCTCTTCTGCATAGTTGACTAAATAAATGGACGGATCAATTCCCTCGATTTGATTGTTAAAGTCAATGACAATTCTGCTAATTGGGACACTCGGAGGATCACTCTCAGAAAAATTCGTCATAAAACGAAAGGTATTCAATGGTATTTCAGCAGGAAACACCACTTCCATCTTCCGGTTTCCGTGTAAAAACGATGTGAAATCACGATGACTAGCGCTATTCATTAATTCAATATCATAGAGACTCCAATTTTTAAACTCATCTAAAAAACGGGTGATATGTGATGAATCCATTGCCCCGTGGTGTTCTTCCTCGTAATGATAAAGGATTAGATTTGGCTTCACTAATTGGTTTCTCTCTAGCTTTTGGCTAATTTCAACGTCGCTAATCACGCCTTCATTGTTAACGAATTCTCGTTCAGGCTGGTACGTCCATAGATTCCATGTAAGCCAGAGGCTCATCAGCACTAAAATTGTCAGTATTAAAGATTTTACATTTTCATATTTCATGACCAGTCATCCTCTAGTTCTTCTTGGGAAATAGGGAGCGTAAAGTAAATGGTCGTTCCTCTTCCTTCTTCACTGGACGCCCAAATATCTCCGTCATGTGCTTGAATCATTTCTTTGGCAATGGCGAGTCCTAAGCCAGTTCCTCCAAGCATTCTTGTTCTTGCTTTATCTACCCGGTAAAAACGCTCAAACACTTTATGAATGTCCGCTTTCGGTATTCCCATCCCCTGGTCACTGATACTTACTAAAATCTGCTGCGCTGTCTCCTCAATATTCACTGTAAAGGTAATGGTTCCCCCTTCAGGTGAATACTTCATCGCATTGGAAATAATATTATCAAGCACCTGCGTAATTTTATCCGTGTCGAGTGACACAAGAATCTTTTCGTTAGGCAAATTGCGTACAAATGATACTTTTTGCGATTTAGACATTTCAAAACGGTCTATAATTCTGTTAAAGAAAAAGACAAAATCCACTGGGTACTTGTTGAACTGGTAATCTCTCGAATCCATTTTTGACAGCTGCAGGAGGTCATTTACGAGACGAATCATACGCTCTGTTTCTGTTTGTGTAACATCCAAAAACCTTGGTGCAATATCAGTATCCTTCCATGCACCTTCTGCCAACGCATCCAAATAGCTTCGCATCGTTGTAAGCGGGGTTCTCAGTTCATGCGAAACATTTGCTACAAACTCTCTTCGCTCTTGATCTATTTTTTCTTGCTCTGTAATATCATGTAACACCGTGATTAAACCATTGATAAAGCCTGTCTCTTTTTGAATAATAGAGTTGCTTGCACGAAGTATATACGGTTTTTTATCCGTACTAAAATCAAGAATTAAAGATTCTTGCTCAGAAATTAAGTTATCAAATGTATGTGTATCCTCTATCTCTAACACTTCTACAATTGATTTACTTAACACTGTTTCACGTGAAACATTCAGCATCCCAAGTGCAGGTTCATTGATAAGGATGATCCTTCCTTTTCGGTCTGTAGCAATAACGCCATCTGTCATATGGGAGAGAACCGAGCTTAGCTTGCGTCGCTCCCCTTCTGTCGTTGCTTGCGCTTCCTGCAATTTTTTCGTCAAATTATTAAAGGAAACAGCTAGCTGTCCAATTTCATCGTTTCCGTAAATATTAACTTTGCGCGAGAAGTTCCCTCTTGCCATCTCCAGTGCTTGTTTTCTCATGTCAGACATTGGTCTTGTAATGGTCTGGGCTAACAGTACACCAAGTCCTGCGGTCACAGCTAGGGCAATAATGGTCCCTGTTGCAAAAATACCGTTAATTTGGCGCATCTGTTCATACAGATTTTCCATCGACGCTTCAATATAAATAGCTCCAATTACTTCCTGATTATTAGTTTTCACTGGAGTTGCTATTAGCATCACGCGATGCCTTGATCTTTCATCAATGGCTAAATTCTCTTCTAGCTTCTCCATTGCCAACGCCCGCTTTATCAAAAGATCGGTCGTCCGCTTCCCAACACTTGTCTGATTATAGGGATTGGAGGTTCCGAGTACCTTGCTTTTATTATCCGTTATGCGAATTTCAGAGATGTCTCCCATTTTTACATCTTGAAGAACGGTGCGAATATCCTCCTCCATCGTCGGAGTCGTATCGTCCCGTTGCTTCTTTATCTCTTGCTCAATGCTATAGGCAAGCAAATTAATTCTTTCATTTAAAGAATTTTTAAAGTTCTCTACCAATTGATTCTCCAGCTTACTAACAAAATAAACGCCGATAATTTGCATGGCGACAAGAATAAGCAGTACATAAATCACCACGAATTTCAAATGAATCGACTGAAAGAATCCAACTTTTTTCATGAAAATTATTCCTGCTCCGTTTGTCGCAGGTAATAGCCAACTCCTCTTCTAGTCACGATCCAGGTTGGGTGGCTAGGATTGTCTTCAATTTTCTCACGAAGACGTCTTACCGTAACATCAACCGTTCTCACATCTCCGTAGTAATCGTAACCCCATACTGTTTGAAGAAGGTGCTCACGCGTCATAACTTGTCCAATATGCTTCGCAAGATAATGGAGTAACTCAAACTCACGATGAGTCAGCTCGATCATATCGCCTCTTTTCGTCACCATATAAGCATCTGGATGGATGACAAGGGAACCAATCGTGATTTCTGACGGCTCTTCCACATCTGCAGCCTTCTGCTGATGACGGCGTAGATTTGCTTTTACACGGGCAATCAGTTCACGTGTACTAAATGGCTTCGTCACATAGTCGTCTGCTCCTAATTCAAGCCCCAACACTTTATCAATTTCGGAATCCTTTGCTGTCAGCATAATAATTGGCATTTCGTACTTTTTACGGACTTCGCGGCAAACTTCCATGCCATCTCGTTGAGGAAGCATAATGTCCAGTAAAATTAAGTCAGGACGCACTTCTTCCACTTTGTTTACCGCTTCTTCACCATCATAGGCACAATAAACTTCATATCCTTCTTTTTGTAAGTTAAATTTCAATATATCTGCAATTGGCTTTTCATCGTCTACTACTAAAATTTTCTTCTCCATTTGGACTCGCTCCTTCTCAACTTCTATCTATTCATATCATTCAGTTTATAAGAACGCATTATACTCCTTACTTTACCATGTACAGCAAGGTAGCGCACCTATAACGGGGATAGTATGTGAAATTAATGTTTTTTAAGGCCCTTTTTTCATGAAAATATTTTTATTTCCGCACTAGGCTTCGCTTATCCAGTGGGCGCTTGTGGAGCCTGTACGGTCTCCAAAAAACGCTATCTCAGATACTAAAAACTTATATAAAAACCCCTAGCTAACGTTATGGTTGCTAGAGGTTTTGAGTTCATTAATTTAAATATTGTAATGGATCTTTTAATTCTCCGTCTTGATACACTTCAAAATGAAGGTGAACACCTGTGGACTGTCCAGTCGTTCCCATTACTCCAAGGCTAGAACCACGTTCTACAGTTTGTCCAGCAGAGACGCTCATGGAATCAAGATGTGCATAGACTGTTTTCATCCCATTTTGATGATTGATGACTACTTTATTTCCATAGCCGCCATCCCATCCAGCAGACTCAACAACGCCATTATCTGCAGCTTTAATGGTACGGTCACTCGGTCTGGCAATATCGATCCCTTTATGCATCTTGCCCCATCTGTGTCCCATTTTACTGGAAATATATCCACCAACAGCTGGCCAACCAAGAGAACCACTTCCACGGGAAGCAATAACCTTTGTCCCTTTTACTACTATATGCTTTACAGGCTCTTTAATCGTTTCTTCATGCGTAATTTCTGTTTTTACTGTTACGCCATTTTCCTTTGTTGTGATGGTACGGATATTCTTTTCTCCGTTCTCACCTTGTTGCTTAATTTTTGTTTCCCCTTTAGGTAGTTCCGCATCTTCTATTACTTCTTGCTCATAAGCAACTTCTTCATTTTTGGATGCTTCTTCTTTTACAATGACTTTTAGATACGGGATTTTTGCGGAAACACTCAATGTTTTTCCAATTTCCAATAAAGTATCCATTGCAATGTCTGGGTTCATCTTTAACAGCTCTTCAGAAGACAAGTCATGTTTTTCAGCAATAGTCCCTAAAGAATCTCCAGCTTGTACTTCATAATTCTTCGCTTCTTTTGTCCCTTTTTGGATCAGTTCCACTGCCTCTTTAAGGGAAGCTACATTACTTGGATCAACTTTTTTATCAGAAAATGAAACTTTCTCCTCTATCTTAACGTCTAATATACGAGATTCATTTTTGTTAAGCTCAGGAAGCTTTTCCTCTTGCTCTGCAAGTGAGACAAGGTCTTCTTTAGACACATAGTCAAGCTTAAGCGTTTCTAAAACCTTCTCTGCTTCTTTTTCATCTTTAAGCAATACAATTTCTTTACCATTAATCTCTAACGCAGATGCATTAGCTTTTACTACTAGCTGGTCAACAACAGCCTTAATCGTTTCTTTATCATCTGCAGATGGTCTGAAAACTTTTTCAGCTACCACTGTCATTTGATTTTCTATTGTTAATTCTAGGTCTTTATATTGTTTTTGTGTGTCTTCTACTTTAGCATCAACAGCACTATTTAGAGCATCCTGGTCTTCCACTGCCCCTACTCGTTCCCCATTAAGGTACACATGATAAATAGTACCTAACAAAGAGTTTTCACTTGCTTGTACAGCAATGGCACCAAGTGAAATAACAGAAGCAGCAACTGTCGTTACAAATGCTCTCTTAGCCAAAACAGATAAGCGACTATCTGTCGATTTATGTTTAAAAGATTGCTTTTTGGTGTATGTATTAATAACACGCCTTAATCGGTTCATCATGGTTTATTTCCCCCTGATTTCTTTCCCGTTCATCATAAACAGTTTTTATTTAGGTCTATCAGCATCCTAAACTAGGACTAATGTTACCTATTAATAATTCCGACTACATTACCATACCATAAGTCTGTATTTAAATAGAATACTAGAACAAAAGATGTAACGTAACTGTATTAATTTTGTCACAATTAGGCGATTAATAGGTTTTTTTCCTTTTTTTAGTCAGTTTTCATAGGGTTTTTTGCACTATTTTCTTTTTTCTCCATTGGCATTCGTGGGTTTTTTATCCTGTTTTATTACAGGTGGGTGACATGCTAGATGGTTAGTTGGGGGGCTAATGGCATAAGTTGGTGATGTTGGGTAGGAGGATGTCCTTTTATCTAGAAAAATTAGGTAACTGAGGCTATTAATTGAGGGGGAAAATTTTTTCCTCTCGTTTGGATTACTACATATGCTCTTTGGGTGGCTCGCTTTTTTATTCCTGTATTTCCTTTATGAGCTGACTCAAAAATTAGATGCTTAAGCACGTAACTTTTCTTTATTTTCATCTCGAAAAAATAAAAAAGCAGGAAGGAAAACTAGTCGTTTTTCTTCCTGCTTTTCATATGATGGCTCGGGACGGAATCGAACCGCCGACACATGGATTTTCAGTCCATTGCTCTACCGACTGAGCTACCGAGCCTAATACTCTTATGTAAAAATGGCGGTCCCGACGGGGATCGAACCCGCGATCTCCTGCGTGACAGGCAGGCATGTTAACCGCTACACCACGGGACCTTATAATGTAAAAAATAGATGGTGACCCATACGGGATTCGAACCCGTGTTACCGCCGTGAAAGGGCGGTGTCTTAACCGCTTGACCAATGGGCCTTAAAATGGTGTGCCATGAAGGACTCGAACCTTCGACCCTCTGATTAAAAGTCAGATGCTCTACCGACTGAGCTAATGGCACATTTTAATAGGTACTTAAGGATATTAATAACTTCTTTGCTGTTTAAAATTATTCGAAGATGCTTATTCGGTCGTGCTCTACCGACTGAGCAATGGCACATACCATGTCGCACTTTATGAAATAGGTATCTAGGAATCTCTTTTGACGACGTTTTTAATAATATCATACTGTTCTAATGGGATGCAACTACTTTTTTAGAATTTTTTAAATGGTAGTTTGGTTTTGTGTTTGTCCCAAAAAACCTTTCATTTTGTCCGAAAAATCCCCCAATATGTCCAAATAATGCCCCGCCTTGTCCGAATACCAAAAAATTACCGCATTTCGTTCAAAAAAAGCTCCCTATTTGAACCACTTTTGAGCTTAAACCGACAAACTTCGCACCTCAATCCGTTCTTTCATTACAAAAAATCACCCCCTCCTCCCAACAAGGAGAAGGGGTCAAAATGTTTATAACTTCGCGTACACGCTTCGCACTACATTCGTTTGAGAGCGGTCTGGACCAACGGAGAAAATAGATAATGGAATACCTGTCAGTTGGGAAACGCGCTCAATGTAATGACGCGCATTTTCTGGAAGCTCACTAAGGCTTCTAACACCTGTGATATCTTCTGACCAGCCTGGCATTTCTTCGTAAACTGGTTCACATTCAGCTAGTACTTTTAGGCTTGCAGGGAATGCTTCCATGACTTCGCCTTTATATTTGTAGGCAACACAGATTTTTAATGTTTCTATGCCTGTCAATACGTCGATAGAGTTTAAAGATAGATCTGTCATTCCGCTTACTCGGCGAGCATGACGAACAACGACGCTGTCAAACCAGCCGACACGGCGTGGACGTCCTGTAGTGGTACCGTACTCTCTACCAACCTCACGGATTTGGTCACCAATTTCGTTCTGTAATTCTGTTGGGAATGGGCCATCTCCTACACGAGTTGTATAAGCTTTCGCAACTCCCACTACATGTTCAATCTTGGAAGGACCGACACCAGAACCGATTGTTACGCCACCAGCAACTGGGTTGGACGATGTAACGAATGGATACGTACCTTGGTCAATATCAAGCATAACGCCTTGTGCACCTTCAAAAAGGACACGGCGGCCGTCGTCTAGTGCATCGTTCAATACAACAGAAGTATCTGTTACATATTTAGCGAATTGTTGGCCGTACTCGTAATACTCATCAAGAATATCTTCAAGCTTGAATCCTTCTGTTTCGTACATTCTTTCTAGTAGACGGTTTTTCTCCGCTAGGTTGTGTGCAAGCTTTTCTTCGAATGTATCACGATCAAGAAGGTCAGCAATACGGATTCCAACGCGGGCAGCTTTGTCCATGTAAGCAGGGCCAATTCCTTTTTTAGTCGTACCGATTTTGTTGTCACCTTTACGTTCTTCTTCCACTTGATCAAGCTTTAAATGATAAGGCAAGATAACGTGAGCACGATTGGAAATGCGTAGGTTATCTGTGCTTACTCCACGGTCGTGTAAGTATTTTAATTCTGTAACAAGCGCTTTCGGATCAACGACCATGCCATTTCCGATAACACAAATTTTATCACTGTAAAAGATTCCGGAGGGGATCAGATGTAATTTATATGTTTCGCCATTAAATTTAATGGTGTGTCCTGCGTTGTTTCCACCTTGATAACGGGCAATAAACTCTGCATTCTCAGAAAGAAAATCGGTAATTTTCCCTTTTCCTTCGTCTCCCCATTGTGTTCCTACTACGACTACTGATGCCATAGTTCGTACACCTCCACTAGTATGTAGACTTAAAATTAATTGCGATGTTCCACAATTTTTAACCAAAGTAAGTTTATCAGCTGACTATCAGAAAGTCAATAAAAACACGAACATTAATTTTATGATTACTTATATTCGTTCGTAAATAATCCGAATATCCTACAGTTTCTTAAATAAAAGCTTTATTTTGATGAGAAGATAGTAGGGAATTTGGTATTTTAGCGGTAGTTTTCTAAGAAATGAAATCAAATGAAACGTACACATTATTTCATCCAAAACCCCCTACTCTAAATCCTATCCATTTTCAAAAAAATTACCCAACAAAAAAACACCTACAAAGTGTAGATGCTTTTCTATGCAGATTCGTCATCGAAACGCCGCTCCAGGTTGACGAATTTATTGTACTCTTTTACAAAAGCTAGAGATACGGTTCCTACTGGGCCGTTACGTTGTTTGGCTAAGATGATTTCGATGATATTTTTGTTTTCTGATTCCTTGTCATAATAATCATCGCGGTAAAGGAAGCCTACGATATCGGCATCCTGCTCGATACTTCCTGATTCACGAATATCTGACATCATAGGACGTTTGTCTTGACGTTGTTCTACCCCACGGGATAGCTGGGAGAGGGCGATAACAGGAACTTCAAGCTCCCTTGCTAGAGCTTTTAGGGAACGGGAAATTTCCGATACTTCCTGTTGTCTGTTTTCTCCTCCACCACGGCCGCTTCCTTGAATTAGTTGGAGGTAGTCAATGAGAATCATACCGAGGCCACTTTCTTGTTTAAGTCGGCGGCATTTGGAGCGAATTTCGCTGACACGGATACCCGGCGTATCGTCAATATAGATTCCTGCGTTCGATAGGCTTCCCATAGCCATCGTGAGCTTGCTCCAATCCTCTGCCGTCAGCTGACCAGTACGGAGATTTTGTGCGTTTATATTACCTTCTGCACACAGCATCCTCATGACAAGCTGCTCTGCTCCCATCTCGAGACTGAAGATCGCGACGTTCTCACGTGCCTTTGTCGCGACGTTTTGAGCAATGTTCAGGGCGAATGCTGTTTTACCTACCGAGGGACGGGCTGCAATGATGATGAGATCATTACGTTGGAATCCCGCAGTCATGCGGTCAAGATCTTTAAACCCTGTTTCAATCCCGGTAATTTCTCCTTTACGATTATGAAGGGTTTCAATATTATCGTATGTCTTCACTAACACGTCTTTAATGTTTTGGAAAACACCAGAGTTTTTACGTTGGGACACTTCCAGGATTTGTTTCTCCGCTTCGTTTAATAGCCCTGCCACTTCGTCTTCTCTTGAGTAGCCTTCTTGGGCAATGTTTGTTGCCGTTCGTATTAAACGACGAAGAATGGATTTTTCTTCAACAATTCTTGCGTAATATTCAATGTTTGCTGCTGTAGGGACCGAGCCGGCGATATCACTTAAATAGGAAACGCCCCCTACTTCTTCTAACAGTTTTAAGTTTGCTAATTCAGAAGTGACGGTTACTAAATCAACCGGTTCTCCGCGATCAGACAGATTCAGCATACAGTCATATATCTTTTGATGGGCAGCACGATAGAAGTCATCTGGCATGACTAGCTCAGCTGCTTGTGTAAGGGCGGAGGGCTCTAGAAAAATTGCCCCGATAACCGCTTGCTCTGCTTCTATATTTTGTGGTGGTATTCTATCTGTAAAAAGATCGTTCATCATTGCTCCTCCTCCCCCAACAGAAAAGCGCAAGCTCCTTTAACAGACCCGACAGGCATAAGACGAGGCCTCCAGAAGGACTTCTAGAGGCATTGGCTTATGACCTTGATGGGCTAAGTTGCTTGAGCTCGACACTTTTCTTACATGAAGAAAACCCGGCAACAGCCGAGTACTCCTAGTAAATATTATTATTTCTGTTCAACTACATGCACTTTAAGAGTTGCTGTAACGTCTGAGTGCAGTTTTACTGGTACGTTTGTGTAGCCTAGCGCTCGGATAGCATCGTTCAATTCCATCTTGCGCTTATCTAGCTTTATTTTATGCTTCTTTTGAAGCTCTTCGGCAATTTGTTTTGTGGTGATGGATCCGAATAAACGGCCACCTTCCCCTGCTTTTGTTTGGAACTCAAGTGTGAGCTTTTCAAGCGTTTCTTTTAGCTTTTTAGCATTTTCTAGCTCTTGTTCTGCTTCTTTTGCTTCTTTATTTTTTTGGGCATCCAATGATTTTAGGTTACCACTTGTTGCTTCCATCGCCAACCCTTGTTTGATTAGAAAATTATGGGCATAGCCGTCCGCTACATTTTTCACTTCGCCTTTTTTTCCTTTACCTTTAACATCTTTTAAAAATATTACCCTCATTCTTTGGTACCTCCTTCTAAGTATTCAATGAGTGCTTGTTTTAACTGTTCTTCCGCCTCATCAATGGTAGAAGACATTTGGGTAGCAGCATTGGTTAGATGTCCACCACCACCGAGACTTTCCATGACCAATTGCACATTGACATCCCCTAAGGATCTCGCACTTATGCTTACCTGATCGTCACTGCGGTGTGCAATGACAAAGGATGTATTGATGTCGCTCATCGCAAGCAAGGTATCTGCTGCTTGGGCAATCATTACCTGGTCAAATGTCTCTTCCAGCGCACCTTTGGCAATGACGATACCATCTTGATATAAGTAGGCACTCTCAATTAACTTAGCTCGTTTCACAAAACGATCTAAATTCTCTTTTAAAAGCTTTTGCACTAAAATAGTGTCTGCCCCTTGGGATCGCAAATACGATGCCGCATCAAATGTACGTGAACCGGTACGAACTGTGAAGCTTTTCGTATCCACTATTATACCAGCAAGTAGGGCAGTTGCTTCAAGCATCGTGATTTTGATTCGTTTAGGCTGATATTGCAATAGCTCTGTTACAAGTTCTGCAGTCGAGGAAGCATATGGCTCCATATAGACGAGCAATGGGTCCTCAATAAAGTCCTCCCCGCGGCGGTGATGGTCAATGACTACCACATTGTCTATTTTATGTAACAGCTTTTCTTCAATTACCAGGGATGGTTTATGCGTATCCACAACGACTAAAAGCGTATCCGCTGTTGATAATTCCAAGGCATCCTCAGGAGAGATGATTTTTTCCCAAAGCTCTTCATGTCCTTTTAACTCATCTAGTAATCGGTAGATACCTTCGTCGATTTCTTGCTGATTCAAGACGATAAAAGAGTCCTTCTGATTCAAGTCTGCTACCTTTGCAATTCCAATTGCAGCCCCTAAAGCGTCCATATCAGGGTAACGATGCCCCATGATGATTACTTTATCACTTTCATTAATCAATTCTTTCAAGGCATGTGAAATAACACGAGCCCTTACACGTGTACGTTTCTCCATCGGATTTGTTTTTCCGCCATAGAATCGTACTTTTCCATTTGTTTGCTTGATCGCTACTTGGTCACCACCACGACCTAAGGCTAGGTCTAGACTTGATTGAGACAGCTGACCAAGCTCTGGTAAGGACGGAACACCTGTACCAATACCCACACTTAAAGTCAAAGGGATATTTTGCTTAGATAACCGTTCTCTCACTACATCAAGAATGGAGAATTTACTTTTCTCCAATTGCACCAATATATGTTCATTTAAGACGACAATAAATCGTTCAGTAGATGTTCTTTTTAAGAATACGCCATTTTCCATTGCCCATTTATTAATGATAGAGGTTACTTCACTGTTAATGGCACTTTTCGTTTGATCGTCCATTCCTTGCGTAACTTCATCATAATTGTCCAGAAAAATAATCCCTAATACCGTGCGCTCATCTTCGTACAATTTCTCGATTTGAGTTTGCTCGGTAATATCAGAAAAATAAATAAGACGTTCTGCTTTTTTAATGACTACTTTATATTTACGGTCATGGAGAGGGATGGTACCTGTTTCGAAATCTTGCTTCAATAGAGGAATAAGGTTTTCCCCTACATCGTATAACGATCTGCCTACTAATGTTTCCTCATGAAAGCAAGAAGCTAAAAATGGGTTCGTCCACTCGATTTGGTAATCATCGTTGTACAGCATGATCCCTATTGGCATCTCCATTAATGCTTCTTCGCCCACCTTTTTCAACCGGTAGGAAAGAGTCGATATATACGTTTCCATCTCTTTTTTCGCTTTTTGTTCCACCTTGATGTAAAGATAAACGACCAAACCTAGGAGCAGAAAGCTAATAATTCCTATTTGCCATCGGAAATACACGATTACCCCAAGCTGGATGATTGCTATGACAAAGAGCAAATAGATAGGGTAACGCAGATTTAATTTTTCGAAATAATTAGGCATGATTATTCAGCTCCTAATTAGTAATTTGCATTTTTCCATTCAAAAAAATTTAACAATTTTAGAAAAGAGCCTTAATAGAAAGGTTTCTTTTACTTTTTACGCTTTATTATTTCTCTTAAAGAAAAGCCAATATCTACTATTCCTATCATTCTTATTATATAGAGCAATTGCGGGATTAGAAAGGAAAAGATTAAGATCATAATTGGCAGTGCTTTTGGAATCTTCTTTTCATAACAGAAGAAAAAGACAAATGAAAATCCTTGCAACGCCAATAAGAAACTCAAAACAAAGGTTAAGTTTAGAACTACTATATACAACGTACTTCCTTCAGCTGGCTGCGATAAAGATAGAAGTACGACGGCGACGAAGTACCAGAGCAAGCTTCTCGGTAGCATTATCTCCCGAAATGGCGGAAAGGGACTTACTTCTATCCTTAGCCGTTTCACGATAAAGATAGCAAATAATTGAGTGAAAAAAGCATGCACAAAAGCAGTCATCACAAGTAAGAATGGTAGCAGATAATTAGTAAAAGATAAGGCACTATCAAATGCCTCCATTGCCTCATCAGCATTTTGTTGCCCTAAAGCAGTGGCAATGGATACTGACATTTCCATGGATTCTCGCATCATTTCATCTAGCAAATCCACAAAATTTATATTAAACACTACAATAACTAGCACATATGCGAGGATATAATTTAACAGATAAACTCCTGTTGCCGCTCCTAATATCGCATAGCGATTCAGCTTTTTTGCAATACAATACCCGATTATTACCCCTACAGTACTTGCAGGAATACTAAGCATGAGTGCTATTGGGGTACCAAGGAGGACACTTAAAATAGCTGCCAATACGATGAGCCATATACCTGGTTTCCATCCGTTCCTGACGGTATAAATAACAAAAGGAACAGCCATTGCCAAAAAGCTAAGTATTCCGATAAAGGGGACAAAAAGTGTCATTAGCAGTAGTAAGGCGAAAATACCAAGCATTATCGCGCCTTCTGTTATATGTTTTGTTTCCTTCACTGTCCGTACCTCCACTAACATGTGTTTACAATATGTATAGTTTATCCCTTAGGATCCATAACAATCAAATCAAAAGGAATAAAGTCAGTCTTTACGCTAACCTAGCTTTAGCAAAAAGGAAGGCAGCAAGATCATCTCTCACTGCCTTCCTTTTTTTATTATCATTACTCACCAGATACGTATGGAAGTAATGCCATTTGACGAGCGCGTTTGATTGCGATCGTTAATTTACGTTGGTATTTAGCGCTTGTTCCTGTTACACGACGAGGTAAAATTTTACCACGCTCAGAAACGAATTTTTTTAGTACATCCACATCTTTGTAGTCGATGTGAGTGATACCGTTAGCTGTGAAGTAACAAACCTTACGGCGTTTGTTACGACCACCTCTGCGTCCACCTGCCATTTTGAATTCACCTCTTTTTCACAATTTTTTTATCAAAACGATTCCTTCTATGTTAGAACGGCAAATCGTCGTCTGAAATATCGATAGGTTGGCCATCATTCTTAAATGGATCGTCATCAACACGATAACCTTGGTTGTTGTTGTTATTATTGCTGCGCTGTTGGTTCTGATCGTACCCAAACGAAGATGATGAACCATAGCCTTGATTTTGATTGTTAGGGCGTGAATTATTGCCACCACCTGAACCTTTAGGCTCTAAGAATTGGACACTTTCTGCCACTACTTCGGTAACGTATACACGTCTACCATCTTGGCCTTCATAATTGCGTGTTTGTAGCTTGCCATCCACACCAGCTAAGCTTCCTTTATTAAGGAAGTTTGCAACGTTTTCAGCAGGCTTTCTCCAAACCACACAGTTAATGAAGTCAGCTTCGCGTTCGCCTTGCTGATTTTGGAACGTACGGTTAACTGCTAAAGTAAATGTAGCAACCGCCACTCCACTTGGGGTATAGCGTAACTCAGGGTCTTTCGTCAAACGGCCGACCAATACTACGCGATTTAACATCAGAACCACTCCTCCCTGTGACGACGTCCATAAAGAGGACAACTTTTATTTTTTATTATTAGTTTTCTTTTTTAACAACGATATGACGGATAATGTCTTCGCTGATTTTAGCTAAACGATCGAACTCTTGAACTGCAGCAGCATCAGCAGCAACATTCAAAAGCATATAATAACCGTCGCGGAAATCATTGATTTCATAAGCTAAGCGGCGTTTGCCCCACTCTTTTGCTTCAGAAAGATCTGCACCGTTGTCAGTTAAGATCGTGTTGAAACGTTCTACAAGAGCTTTTTTAGCGTCTTCCTCAATGTTTGGACGGATGATATACATAACTTCGTACTTGTTCATCACAGTCACCTCCTTTTGGTCTAAACGGCCCTTTGTGGGCAAGGAGCAATCAATTATAAATAATCATTACTCACAAATTTAGATTATATCAGAATTAAGGGCGTTTGGCAAACATCCTTACACATTAAAACGGAAGTGAATGACATCTCCGTCTTTTACAATGTATTCTTTTCCTTCCAGTCGAACTTTCCCAGCTTCTTTAGCTGCTGTCATCGTTCCGCCAGCTAGAAGGTCTTCATAAGATACCGTCTCCGCACGGATAAACCCACGCTCAAAATCAGTATGAATAACTCCGGCACATTGAGGTGCTTTCATTCCTGTTCTAAATGTCCATGCACGCACTTCTTGAACCCCAGCAGTGAAATACGTAGCAAGACCAAGCAAGTTATATGCTGCGCGAATAAGCTGGTCTAAACCGGATTCCTGAATACCAAGCTCCTCCAAGAACATCGCTTTTTCATCTGCATCTAATTCGACAATCTCAGATTCAATTTTTGCACAAACCGTAATAACTTCCGCATTATCCTTTGCCGCAAATTCACGAACCTGTTGGACATACTCGTTATCGCTAGGATCTGCCACATCGTCTTCTCCAACGTTTGCCACATAAAGGACTGGCTTACTTGTTAGAAGGTGCATCCCTTTAAGGTATTTGACTTGCTCGTCCGTAACTTCAACCGTACGTGCAGGCTGTTCATTCTCAAGAGCTTCTTTTACCATTACAAGTACTTCATGCTCATACATTGCTTCTTTGTCTTTTTGTTTCGCAAGCTTAGCTACTCGCTCTAAACGCTTGTCCACTGATTCCAAGTCAGCTAAAATAAGCTCCAGGTTAATCGTTTCAATATCATTGATCGGATTAACTCCGCCAGAAACGTGTGTAATATTGTCATCAGCAAAACAACGTACTACATGACAAATCGCATCCACTTGGCGAATATGGGATAAGAACTTATTTCCTAGCCCTTCCCCTTTACTAGCTCCTTTTACAATCCCAGCAATATCCGTAAATTCGAAATGTGTTGGGACCGTCTTCTTCGGATTCACAAGTTCCGTTAACTTTTGCAAACGCTCATCCGGTACATCTACAATACCTACATTTGGATCTATCGTACAAAACGGGTAGTTGGCAGATTCTGCCCCTGCCTGTGTAATCGCATTAAAAAGCGTTGATTTCCCTACATTTGGAAGACCAACGATACCTGCTGTTAAAGCCATTTCATCCACTCCTAACTTCCGTAAACACATATTTAAACCTTTCACAATTATAGATAGAATACCAGGAAAAGACAAGCCGTTAATGCTAACCATTTAATGGGCTATTCTATAGATTTAATACTTATATAAGATCTATTAGGTGGATCTGATTCTTCCACATCACCGTTCGGGTCATATTCTACAGAAACTCTCTCATACAATTGATACTTATTAAAAATCTCTTGAGAAACATAAAAATAGATACCTTTCTTTTCAGATGCAAGCAACAAAAGCTCATGTTCATCTAATCCTGTTATATCTGATTCCACAATATTCGGGACAATTAATAGTAAGTTGCCTTGATATGAGGATTTCTTCACAATAATTCCTTCCATATTAGTGAGTCCTCCAGCATTCTTTAATGCATCCTTTTGATTACATGCAATGAGAGCAATAGCTAAAATCGTAAAAATCAACCATTTCCTAACCATGTGGTGCACCTCCTGGTATTGTGATGGTGAATACGGATTTTTGAGGATTTGGTAGTGTGTATGAGGGGGAAAAATTATGAATGTATTTATTTTAATTATACAAATAACAAATTTTTCTTGTTGGATTCACCAAACATTGTTGTGATAAACCTTGATTGATTGGCGGATTACTTATGTATAAATGATGCCCAGACCTTCGCTATCATCCTGTGGGACTGAAATTGTCCTTTCCCTCATTTTCAGACCTGCATTTGTCCTTTCCTGGACTGAAATCTTCTTTCCCCTCATTTTCAGTCCTCCATTTTCTATATTAAAACTTTGCAACTCCTCATTTGTGTAATAAAAAAAGCTATCACCACGATGACAGCTTTTACTCCTCATTCCTTACCAATATCTTTTTTATTTTACGAGTGAACTCTTTTCTTGGCATTAATACCGTATGGTCGCATCCTTCACACTTAATGCGGATATCCATTCCCATCCGAATTACTTTCCAACGGTTCGTGCCGCATGGATGTGCTTTTTTCATTTCCACCACATCATTTAACATAAATTCTTTATCTACCATCTATTTTTCAACTCCTTTTGCGATGAATCCACCTTATACTCCGATTTATCTACCTACCACGATTATATAGGTACTTGTACCATAATTCCATTTGGAAATTTTAAATTAAGGGCTGTTCTGGCTTACTTTATTGCATTAGAAAATCAATTTTGTTTAAGTATGTGGCAATAAACCTACTCTATTCGACGGCTTTTAATTGGATAAAGGAGGATACAGACAAGCAAATAGAGATTGATTAATCCGAATAGCGGGTAAAGAATGGCTACAAGGACGGAAAAGCCAACTGTGGTAAAAGGGACCATCAACAGAATAAAAAGCAGGGAAAGCGTCCATAGTGGGATGGGGAAGGTAGTACGAAACCTTGTCACTAATCCCAGTAAACCTGAAGCAGCGGTCGTATAGATAGCAAGCCATAGTAAGAAGGTCATACCGAATAACATATAAAATGGATAACTTTGAATTATAGCGAATAATGGAATTTCAAAAAGAGCTAATTTACTTTGCACCAAGAGTAAGGTTTGGTTGTAAAAGAGAGAAATAACCCCTAATATCATTCCGCTCCCAACACTTGCAACAACTATTTCTCCTTTTCCTTTCACCTCTTTTCCTATCGCTGATAAGACCGCAACAAGAGGAAGTATGTTTAGGGCTGTAAAAGTAAATCCTGCTGGCCAATTGCTTTGTTTCATCATGGAGGTAGTTATAGCTTCAGGCTGCTCTAGGACTGTTTGAACCATCACAAACCCCAATGCAAGCACAATGATAGGTATAATCACTGCGTTAACAGAGATCATCCCTTTAATATCAAACATAAATAAAAAGATTAGCAGTGTACAAATGATGATAATCCCTGCCCAATAAGGGATGGAGAAGACTTGTAGCGCAGCCCCGCCGCCAGCAAGCATCACAATGGTTGTCGTAAATAAATAAATGATCATCATGATGTTATAAAAACTCGAAGCCTTTTTCCCCACAAGCTTAGAAAGTACAGGAGAAAAGTGTTCTGCCTTCTCAGATTGACTAATTTGGAGGATTACATAGCAGGAAATGATAAAAAAAAGCGTAAAAAGCAAGATAGCAAGTCCGCTTTCTGCACCAAAAAATTGCCAAAGCTCACGTCCGGAAGCATAGCCGGCGCCAATGACCGTACCTAAAATTAAAAACATCCAGCGAAACCCGCTTTTCCACATACCTGCATCCTCCTAAGTTCCAAAAATCATCTGTCATGATGAAAACATTCAAAATCAAAAACAGAACGTATAGTTTCCCATAAATAGTCGTATACTGTTACTACTATTAAGAAGGGGTGTAACCTATGAATCTTAAATCTAATTTTTTTGAAAATAGAGGGAGTAATCTCCGTATTGCTCACGATGAGGCAAATGCTGAAAAAGAACTCACCCTTGCTTTGCATGCCCATCTTCCTACTAGTCTCATTTTTCGACCAGTTGTCATTGTTTGCATCGGGACAGACCGTTCTACCGGAGATTCATTAGGTCCACTCGTTGGGACGAAATTACAAGATAAAACACTACATCATGTTCATGTATATGGCACATTGGATGAACCTATTCATGCTGTAAACCTCGAAGAAAAGCTTGCCTTTATCAATCAAAAACATCTAAATCCATTTATTATTGCCATTGATGCATGTCTAGGCAGATTGAAAAGTGTCGGGCAAATTACTATTGGAGAAGGACCTGTCATGCCTGGAGCTGGAGTGAAGAAGGATTTACCTCCAGTTGGTGACATTCATATTACGGGTATTGTTAATGTAAGTGGGTTTATGGAATTTTTCGTGCTGCAAAATACAAGGTTGAGCCTTGTGATGAAAATTGCAAAAGTCATTGCGTATTCCATTGAAGAATTGGACAAATTGATGGAGCGGAAAAATATTCTTTCCTCCTCCTCTAACAATCAAGAACCACCATTCATACAGGCACAGGATTAAAAATGCTTTTTTACTTTCACGAAATTAACAACACCTACTTGTGTTCTTTTTCTTCATTTATTTTAATATTTTTTAAAAAATGCCAAAAAAAGACCAACCTGGAAGGTCAGTCAAAAAGTAAAAAATATTGTATTACTACGAGGCACGCGGCAACCAGTATGCCCGGCAACAGATTCGCTACTCTAATAGTGGAAATCCCCGTCATATTTATACCAATTGCCATAATCATTACCCCGCCTGTTGCGGTGATTTCAGCAATTAATAACTCTAATAAATCTGCTGGAACGAAAAGGTCAATTTGAGTTGCAAATAGGGCAATACTCCCTTGATACAGCATGACAGGGATAGCGGAAAACATAACACCGATTCCTAAAGTCGTCGTCAGCACAATACTTGTAAAGCCATCAATAATGGATTTGGTAAAAAGAACTTGATGATCGCCTCTAAGTCCGCTATCTAATGAACCGACCACTGCCATTGCTCCAATCACAAAGATTAACGTCGCTGTGACAAACCCTTTTGAAACAGATCCATGGTTAGAACCTAGTTTTTTTTCCAGCCAAAATCCTATATTATTTAATATTCTATCTAAATTAATCCACTCACCTATCACTGCACCAACCACTAAACTAATTATAACAATTAAAAATTCATTGCTCTTAAAGCCCATTTGTATTCCGAGAAGGAAAACGGCAAGGCCAATGATTTTCATCACCGTTTCCTTTGTATTATCAGGTATTCTTGTAAAGACTTTCCCAATCAATGTTCCGATAATGATACATATTCCATTTATAATGGTTCCCCATAAAACCAATTTCAAGCCCCATTTCTATCAAAAAAACAAACCACTTAGGTGGTCTGCTTTTCAAATGTTTACTTTAATTTTTCGATTCTGCTAACAACTCTAGGAGTCTGTTTAAATCATCATCTGAAAAGAACTCTATTTCTATTTTCCCCTTGTTTTTGGAGCGCTTGATAAAGACGGATGTGCCAAATCGTTCTCTCAGAAATGATTCTTGATCTTTTAAGAAAATGTCTTTTTCAATAGGAGCTTTTTTGTTTTCTTGTGGAACATTTTCGTTCAACTGTTGAATTAATTGCTCTAATTGACGAACATTCAAGTGATCTTGTAAAACCTTTTCTATGACGGGTTTTAGTTTCGCTTTTGCCTTTAGACCTAAAAGAGCTCGTCCATGTCCCATAGAAAGCTTACCGTCATTCATCAATTCCTGTACAAATTTTGGAAGCGATAATAAACGAATATGATTGGCAATATGCGGCCTGCTCTTTCCTAATCTATTTGCCAGCTGCTCCTGTGTTAAATCAAGTTTGGTCATTAATGATTGATAGGCAGCAGCTTCTTCAATGGGAGTGAGGTCTTCTCTCTGCAAGTTCTCAAGAAGAGCAAGCTCCATCATTTGTTGTTCTGTTAAAGACCGGACAACTACTGGCACTTTCGTTAATTTAGCTTCTTTAGCTGCTCGAAAACGCCTTTCTCCTACTACAATTTCAAACCCTTTAATGCTTTTACGTACGATAATCGGTTGAAGAATACCATGCTGAAGGATAGAATCCCTTAATTCTTCGATGGCTTCCGCCTCAAAGTATTTCCTAGGTTGGTAAGGGTTGGGGCGAATATCCTTAATATTTATTTCTTGGACGGCTTCTTCCTTGGAAGCTTCAATAGATGGAAATAAAGCATTAATGCCTTTACCTAATCCTTTACCCATGTACAACCACTTCCTTTGCTAGGTCTAAGTAAACTTCCGCTCCTCTTGACTTTGGATCATAAATGATGATAGGTTCGCCATGACTTGGCGCTTCGCTTAGTCGAACATTGCGAGGAATGATGGTTCGATACACTTTATCTTGGAAATATTTCTTCACTTCCTCAATCACCTGTATCCCAAGATTCGTTCTAGCGTCCAGCATCGTCAAGAGAACGCCATCAATCATTAAATCTTTATTTAAATGCTTTTGTACTAGTCTTACTGTATTTAATAGCTGACTTAGTCCTTCTAACGCATAATATTCACACTGTACAGGAATCACTACCGCATCGGAGGCAGTTAATGCATTGATGGTTAGAAGTCCTAATGATGGTGGACAATCAATGATTATATAATCAAATAAATGTTTGACATCGTCTAATGCTCTTTTTAATCGTACTTCCCTGGAAATAGTGGGTACCAATTCAATTTCCGCACCTGCAAGTTGAATCGTCGC
Organism: Sutcliffiella rhizosphaerae; assembly: GCF_917563925.1. Classification (GTDB taxonomy): domain Bacteria; phylum Bacillota; class Bacilli; order Bacillales; family Bacillaceae_I; genus Sutcliffiella_A; species Sutcliffiella_A rhizosphaerae. The sequence continues at coordinate 20,301 of NZ_CAKJTJ010000029.1, read as the reverse complement.
TGGTATGATGGAAAGGTTTTCAACCTTGGTAGGGAGGATGGCCTTTTTGGCTTCCACATCTTCTACTAAAATATCATAAATACACTGATTAACTTCCGCTTTTTCAATACCTACACCACTGGTGGCATTTCCTTGTGGATCGACATCTACTAACAGCACTTTTTTACCAATATAAGCTAAACAAGCACCGAGATTAACAGATGTAGTCGTTTTTCCAACTCCACCTTTTTGGTTAGCAATAGCAATAATTCTGCCCATGCTGTCACCTGCTTTCAGAAAAAAACTTACTTTTTTCGTTTCAAACTTATTCTATCATGAATTTACAGAATGTTAACTTGTTTTTGATAATAAAAAAGATGCAGACATAATATAAGAAGGAAATTGTCGAAGAATGTTTCTCGGGAAATAATAAGAGAGGTGCCGGGTACGGGGTAAGGGCTGTTGTAGGCTAGAAGGAACAATTTGATTATTTTACGGGGTACCGCAAGCCAATGTTTTTGTTTAAAAAGAGGAAAAACGGATCAAAAATGTGCCGCATTAGGCTAATTTTTGAGGATAAGGGTGGGACTTTTAGGGTTTCACTCACTCTTATCAACCAAAAAGGCAAAATTTCGACGGTGATTGGATGAATATCGACGAAAATGGACCTCATATCGACGGTACCTATGATTTTATCGACTAAGACACACTACTTATCGACGAAACGACAAAATTCCGCAATTATGCCTCCTGCAATTAGCCCAAACTAATGCAAACTGAAATCAAATCAAGCTTCCACACCCGCCTTTTTCAAAAAAGGATCTCATATTGCTTACGCTAACTCATAAAATAAAGCCCGGCAACCGACTGCCAGGCTCGAAAAACTGCTTATTTCTTTGGAATGCGGATAGTAAATTGATAATATTCTTCGGTTTCTTCTTCTTCTGAATCCAATTTAATACCGCTATCATTTACCATGCTCAGTGACTGGCGGATTGTATTCATGGCAATACGCATATCTTTACTGAAAGCTTTACGTTTTGCCTTTGGTTTCGGGGTAGCGCTTTCTAGCATTCTCACAACCCGATCCTCTGTTTGCTTCACATTTAGTTGCTTCTCAAGAATTTCAGTTAGAACGGCCACTTGTTTTTCTTGTTGTTTTAAAGGGATAAGTGCTCTTGCATGGCGTTCTGTTATTTTCTTCTGTAATAATGCATCTTGGATTTCAGAAGGAAGTTTTAAAAGACGTAGTTTATTAGCTACCGTAGATTGCCCTTTTCCTAGTCTTTGTGCTAGGGCCTCCTGGGTCAGGTTATGCAATTCCAATAACTTTGAATAAGCAATAGCTTCTTCAATTGCGGATAATTCCTCGCGTTGAAGGTTTTCAATTAGGGCAACAGAAGCTGTCTCGGCATCATTAAATTCTTTTACGATTGCAGGGATTGTCTCCCAGCCAAGTTTTTGTACTGCTCGCCAGCGACGTTCACCGGCAATGATTTCATATATGCCATCTTCATATTCACGAACGACAATCGGTTGAATAATACCATGCGTTCGAATGGTAAGGGATAACTCTTCTATTTTTTCATCAACAAAAACAGTTCTAGGCTGGTATCTATTAGGAACAATATCCTTAACAGCTACCTGCATAATTTTTTCATGATCCGTCTTTTCTACTATTTCTTGCTCTTCTTTTTCCCCAATATTAAAAAAACGAGAGAAAGGAGATTTCATCTTTACGTTCCACCACCTTATGGATAGAATCCCTATTAACTAATTCGTTCTTCAAGTTAATAAGTCCTGTTTTGCCATTAAAAATGTTTCATGTGAAACATCTTTCTTATTGGAGCTTATAAGCTCGTACATAACTATTCTAAAGGTTGTTTGTTTGGTGTACCTGGTTTACGAGGATATTTCTTCGGTGTTTGCTTTGTTTTTTGGATAATCAAAATATTTCTTTCACTTTCTTCGATCGGTAAGGAAAAAGAATGTACCTTTTCCAACTTTCCGCCTAATATCTGCAGTGCTTTTTTCCCTTTTTCAAGCTCTTCACTTGCTGCTGCAGCTTTCATCGGGATAAATTGCCCACCTTCTTTCACAAGCGGTAGACAAAGCTCACTTAATACGGATAAACGGGCAACGGCTCTTGCGGTGACAAGATCAAATTTTTCACGGTATTCTGGCTTTTTTCCAAATGTTTCTGCTCTATCATGAACAAAGCGAACATGTTGAAGACCTAATTCATTGGCTAAATGTTCAAGGAATGTAATTCGTTTATTCAACGAATCTACAATTGTCACATGAAGATTTGGAAAACATATTTTTAAAGGGATGCTTGGAAAACCAGCCCCTGCTCCGACATCACATAATCTTTGTTCTTTAGTAAAATCGACATAAAAGGATGCGGTAATGGAATCGTAGAAATGTTTGAGATAAACCTCTTCTTCATCTGTAATGGCAGTAAGGTTCATTTTTTCATTCCATTCTACCAGCAACCTGTAATATGTATCAAATTGAGAAAGTTGTTGAGGAGAGAGGGTAATCCCCTTCTCCTCTAACATAGATATAAATTGTTGTTTATTCATCTGTTTGTATCCTTCCTATCTTTGTGTTTATTCGTTGGATACTCTTGCTATTCTACCTTGTTCCAAATAGACAAGGAGAATGGATACATCCGCAGGGTTTACACCTGAAATCCTCGACGCCTGGGCAACAGATAAAGGTCTCACTTCTTTCAGTTTCTGTCTCGCTTCATTAGCAAGGCCGTGTATATCATCATAATCAATGTTTTCAGGAATTTTTTTATTTTCCATTTTCTTCAAACGATCCACTTGTTGTAAGGATTTTTGAATATATCCTTCGTATTTCGTTTGAATTTCCACTTGTTCTGCAACATCTGACGGAATTTCTTTCTCGGCAGGTGCTACTAGACGAATATGATCATAGGTCATTTCTGTTCGTTTTAATAAGTCAGAAGCTCTAATGCCATCTTTTAACTCGCTTCCGCCCGCTTCTTTAATAATGGATTGAACGTATTCACTTGGTTTTATGATAATCGATTGAAGGCGTTCTTTCTCCTCTTCAATTAATTGTCTCTTCTGCTCAAATCTTTCAAAGCGCTCAGGTGAAATTAGTCCAATTTCATTACCGATCTTCGTTAGACGGAGGTCCGCGTTGTCATGACGAAGCAATAAGCGGTATTCTGCACGTGATGTTAAAAGACGATAAGGTTCATTTGTTCCTTTTGTGACCAAATCATCAATTAACACTCCAATGTACGCATCAGAGCGACTAAGGATTACTTCTTCCTTCCCGAGGGCACGTCTCCCGGCATTAATACCTGCCATGATCCCTTGGCCAGCCGCTTCTTCGTATCCAGAGGTACCGTTTATTTGCCCGGCAGTATAAAGGTTGTGCACCTTTTTTGTTTCAAGTGTTGGCCATAATTGAGTTGGAATAATGGCATCATACTCTATCGCATAGCCTGCGCGCATCATGCGAACATTTTCCAGTCCTGGAATAGTGGAGAGAATTTTGCGCTGAACCTCTTCTGGTAAGCTAGTGGAAAGCCCTTGTACGTATACTTCTTGGGTATTTCTTCCTTCTGGCTCTAAGAAAATTTGATGTCTTGGCTTGTCATTGAATCTGACTACTTTATCTTCAATGGATGGGCAATATCTTGGTCCCGTTCCTTTGATCATACCCGAATACATTGGTGAACGATGGAGATTATCATCAATAAGTTGATGGGTCTCTGCGCTCGTATAGGTTAACCAGCAAGGAAGCTGGTCGGTAATATACTCTGTCGTTTCATAAGAGAAGGCACGTGGCACGTCATCTCCAGGTTGTATTTCGGTTTTACTATAGTCAATGGATGCACTACTAACTCGAGGTGGAGTTCCCGTTTTGAAGCGAACCAAGTCAAATCCTAATTCTTCCAAATGTTCCGAGAGAGTAATGGATGGCTGTTGGTTATTCGGACCACTAGAGTATTGAAGCTCTCCTAAAATAATTTCCCCACGTAGGAATGTACCCGTTGTAATGACGACGGTCTTAGCTTCGTAAATAGCACCAGTCTGGGTAATAACTCCTTTACATACGCCGTCTTCAACGATAAGTTTTTCTACCATTCCTTGCAATAGGGTAATATTTTCTTCTTCTTCGATTGTTTTTTTCATTTCATGCTGATATAAGAATTTGTCTGCTTGCGCACGTAAAGCTCGAACAGCCGGTCCTTTACCAGTATTTAACATACGCATTTGGATGTGCGTTTTATCAATATTACGTCCCATTTCTCCACCGAGTGCGTCTATTTCGCGGACAACAATCCCTTTTGCTGGACCGCCAACAGATGGATTACATGGCATAAAGGCAACCATATCTAAATTGATGGTTACCATTAACGTCTTTGCTCCTTGTCGAGCTGCTGCCAGTCCAGATTCCACACCTGCATGACCAGCACCAATTACTATTACATCATAGGAACCTGCATGATATTCCATGTTTGTTCCCTCCTATTCTATTTACCTAAACAAAATTGGGAAAACAGTTGATCGATTAAGCTTTCATGTACGGAATCTCCAATAATTTCACCAAGAATTTCCCACGTTCTCGTTAAATCAATTTGGACGATATCAATCGGTACACCGCTTTCCATTCCTTCCACTGCATCTTCAAGAGTCTGTTGGGCCTGGGTAATTAGTGCAATATGACGGGAGTTAGATACATAGGTTAAGTCACCTGCTTCTAAGTTCCCTTGGAAAAACATAGAGGAAATGGCTTCTTCCAATTCGTCGATTCCTTCTTCCTCTTTTAAAGAAGTGGAAATGATCGTGTGATTTAAAGCTACTCTCTTTACTTCTTCCATATCAATTAATCCTGGTAAATCTGTCTTATTAACGATGACGATAACATCCATGCCTTTTACTGCTTCAAACAACTGCTTATCCTCATAGGTAAGTTCATCGTTATGATTTAACACAAGTAAAATTAAATCCGCTTTTTTCAACACTTCACGGGATTTTTCGACACCGATGCGCTCTACTATATCTTCTGTTTCACGAATACCGGCAGTATCTACAAGACGAAGTGGTACTCCTCTTACATTCACATATTCTTCAATAACATCACGGGTAGTACCTGGAATATCTGTCACAATCGCTTTATTTTCATGGACAAGACTGTTTAATAAGGATGACTTTCCGACATTTGGTCTGCCAATTATAACAGTGGAAAGGCCTTCTCTTAATATTTTACCCTGTTGGGAGGTTTGTAACAGCTTCATCAGTTCTTCTTTTACATAAATTGATTTTTCCAGCAAAAGCTGATGCGTCATTTCCTCTACATCATCGTATTCTGGGTAATCGATATTCACTTCGACATGGGCAAGTGTTTCTAGTATTTCCTGTCTAAGCTTTTGAATCAGTTTGGATAAGCGACCTTCCATTTGCCCTAACGCGACATTCATGGCACGATCCGTCTTGGCACGAATTAAATCCATCACCGCTTCGGCCTGGGAAAGATCTATCCGCCCATTTAAAAAGGCCCGTTTCGTAAATTCTCCTGGCTCTGCTAATCTGGCCCCTCTGCTCAGAACAAGCTGCAAGAGTTTATTGACAGATACAAGGCCACCATGACAGTTAATCTCGACTACATCTTCTCTAGTAAATGTTTTAGGGCCCCTCATGACAGAGACCATTACTTCTTCTATTATTTTATCCGTTTTAGGATCTACGATATGCCCGTAGTGAATGGTATGAGATGCAACATCGCTCATCTGTTTGGAGGATGGGTTCTGAAATATTTCATCAATGATTCGAAAAGCATCATTCCCGCTTAATCTGACTATTGCAATAGCCCCTTCCCCCATAGGTGTGGAGATAGCTGCAATTGTATCAAACTCATACATGTCATTCACCTCTTTTCTTCCTTGTTTATGTTTCTCTATGAAAGGCTACTTGCCCGATTTTTTGTTGTCTTTTAACTTATTAAGGTTAGCATAATTTCTCTTTCTTTTAAAGTACAGCCGCTCGACACTTATCCACAAAAATTTCCCGAACCATCCACTCGCTACTTATTATTCTAACTTATCCACATGTGAATAACAATAAACGCTGTTGTTCAATCACTTAAAATGAGCTTCTTTTACTAACAAAAAAGCTGCTTCAGAGGATAGCTCTGAAACAGCTTTTTATAATCGTTTAATTGTTACTTACTTTATTCTTTTTTATCGTAATTACAAGTGAACGGTTTGGCTCTTTGCCAACAGAATATGTTTCCACCTCAGGAAATGCCGAAATGATGGAGTGCATCACTTTGCGTTCAAAAGAAGGCATCGGTTCTAAATGGACATCCTGTTTCGTTCTTAATGCTTTTTCCGCCAGTCGTTCTGCCAGCTGCTCCAGAGTTTCTCTCCGCTTTTGGCGGTAGCCTTCTGCATCGATCACTACTGAAAGGTATTGGCTTGAGAAACGATTGGCTACAATTTGTGTCAAATATTGCAAGGAATTAAGAGTTTGTCCTCTTTTTCCAATTATTAAAGCCGTTTTTTCACCACTGATATTAATGGAGATGTTTCTTCCTTCCACCTTCACATCAAGTTCAGCAATAATGTTCATTTCAGTTAGAACTTTTTTCAGGAAATTCGTTGACTCTTCAACAGGGTCTTGCTTCAATTTGACAGTGACAACACTAGGTTTGGTGCCAAACAATCCAAAGAGACCTTTCTTGCCTTCCTCAACGATTGTAATTTCTGCACGGTCTTCAGTTGTATTAAGTTGAGCTAAAGCAGATTGGACAGCTTCCTCGACAGTTGGACCAGTTGCAGTTATTTCCTTCACTTTTTCGTTCCTCCTGCAGTTCCAGCAGCTGCTTCTTTTGCTTTACGCAACTCTGGTCCTTTAATAAAGTAAGTTTGTACAATCATAAAGATATTACCTACTACCCAGTACAATGAAAGAGCTGCCGGGAAATTAATAGCGAACACAACGATCATGATAGGCATAATCCAAAGCATCATGACCATTTGCGGGTTATTATCCATACCAGCCATCATGATTTTTTGCTGGATAAATGTTGTAATACCAGCAACAACAGGCAAGATATAATAAGGGTCCGGATTTCCTAAGTCAAACCATAAGAACGTGTGGTTTGCAATTTCAGTAGTACGTGTGATTGCATGGAAAAATCCAATCAAAATTGGCATTTGAACGATTAATGGAAAACACCCTGCAAGCGGGTTAACTCCATGCTTTTGGAACATAGCCATAGTTTCTTGTTGAAGTTTTTGTTGCGTCTTTTGATCTTTAGAACTATATTTTTCACGAAGTGCTTTCATCTCAGGTTGCAGTGCTTGCATCGCTTTAGCATTCTTCGTTTGTTTAATCATCAGTGGTAAAATAGCAAATCTTATTAGTAACGTTACAATAATGATAGATAATCCGTAGTCATTGTTAAGCAAAGTAGCAAAATAAGTAATTAACCAGGATAGCGGATAGACTACATATTCATTCCAGAAGCCTTGGCTATCTTTGGTGATCGGCTGATTTATTTCAGTACAGCCTGTTAGAAAGACTACAAGTCCAATTAGGGCTATCAGTAGCCATATTCGATTCTTCAACCTCTTTTTCCTCCTTTTTACACAAAAAAAATAATTCCTATTACATCCTATCACTTTTATCTAGCAAATAGAATATCTGTCACACTTCCAACACATTATTTTAGCTATTAAGGTTTAGAAAGTCCCGGAAGCTTTTTTATGACATGTTGCAGGCTGCTTTTTACTTCTTCCAGCGACATTTCTGCTGTCGGCTTTCGAGCAATTACAACTAAATCTATACCAACAGGCAATCTATCTTTTAACTCATGGATAGCTTCCCTGATAAGTCGTTTTATCCGATTTCTTGTAACAGCGTTTCCAATTTTTTTGCTTACAGATAGACCAACCCTAAATTCTGATTGCCCTTCTTGTTTGACCGCATAAATGACAAATTGGCGATTCGCCATTGATTTTCCTTTTTGAAACACATGTTGAAAATCTTTATTCTTTTTAATTCTTTGTTGTTTCCTCACCATGTGCCTCCTTTTGTCTTACACCCTCTAACGTTTTGCGTTCTTTTTACACCATTCTTTCTTAATTTATCAAAAAAAATAACAAAAAAGTTAGGCTAACGTAAAAAAGCGCATAACGCTCAGGGCTGGAGTTAGAACTTGTCCTACCTTCCAAAAAGACACTTTCTTAAATTAGTAAAAAAGACCACTGACATTCAGTGGCCTTATGCTGATAATACTTTTCTTCCTTTACGGCGACGACGTGCAAGAACTTTACGTCCGTTTGCAGAACTCATACGCTCACGGAAACCGTGTACTTTACTACGTTTGCGATTATTTGGTTGAAACGTTCTTTTCATTACTGTGACACCTCCCTGAGGAATAACTTCAATGTTTCGTGGAAAAACATCACTATATGATCGTAAGACATTTATAAGCTGTTTTTCAACACTTGTGGAAAGTCCTGCTTTCCTATAATAAAAATATTCTTTACAGACAGTCTTAATAATTATAGAGAATATACCATCGGAATGTCAACTTCCCATTTGTAAGTATAAGTGCCACAACATCACAAATCAACCTTTTCTTTTTAGATAGTAAAAACTGCTAGGAGTCGAGATCAGTACCACTGGCTTCTTTAATGGGTAATTCAGCAAATAGTTTCGTATTAAATTCATTTTCGCTTGAAAAAAATCAATATCGCTGATAATACTCATTTTTCACTGAATTTCTTAAATAAAAGCCTCATTTTCATATCAATGTCCCACACAGTACACCAAAAAATTTAAGTTGGCGAAAACTTGTCCATATTTCTCACCAACTTAAATTTTTTGGCTTGTATATCCAACATTAGTTCCCAACAAACACTTCTCCATCTGTCCCAAAGCTTCCGCAGGATCCAAAGGTATGTAGATATTTTAGCAATCATGTTTTTTAGAAAAAAATTCCGTTATGCATGAAACTTTTTTTGGGGCTGTGAATAACTTTTTTCGAGTAATTTCGTCATCCACAGCACTTATCGACAAGGTTTACACAGTATATAGTGTTGTGGACAACTTTTCTCCACAACTTGTTGTGATTGTGGATAATACGAAAAAGCAATTGCAACATAAGGGAATTTTTGATATTATATTTGTGTTTTCACTCTTTATAATTATTTATCAGAAAATAGTTTTCCACAGATTGTGGATAACGTGTGGATAGTTATCCAAAGGTGTGTGTAAGTATTTGTCCACAGGTGTGGTTTTTTGTCGAAAACTACTTTTCTACTATATTATATGTTTTACACAGTATATGGATGAATAAACATACAACAGGTGTTTTTCTAGCAGAGTGTTTGTAATACAAAACTTGTACAGATAAGCACTTTTTTTAATTCAAAAGTACAAGACGCATGCGTACTTATTATGTTATGAGGCTCAAAAAACACGGCTCATACTATAGTGGACGGAATCGATTAATGGAGTCCCGCAAGTAAAGCAAGTGTCAGCAACAAATAGCAGAGCAAGTTCCTTAAGAAGGGGGGATTCAAGGTGAAAAATATCTCAGATTTATGGACGAAAGCTTTAAGTCATATAGAGAAAAAAATAAGCAAACCTAGCTTTGAAACGTGGTTAAAGAGTACAAAAGCACATTCTTTGCAAGGTGATAATCTCGTTATTACCGCTCCGAATGATTTTGCACGGGACTGGTTAGAAAACAGATATTCCAATCTGATTAGAGAAACCATCTCAGACATAACTGGAGAAGAACTTTCTATAAAATTTATTATTCCCCAAAATCAACCGGAAGAAGAGATAGAGATCAAGTCTCCTCCAGCAAAAGCAAAAAAAGATGATGATCCGATTGATATACCACAAAATATGTTGAACCCAAAGTATACATTCGACACTTTTGTCATTGGATCTGGTAACAGGTTTGCTCATGCAGCTTCTTTGGCTGTGGCAGAAGCACCTGCAAAAGCATACAATCCCTTGTTCATATATGGGGGCGTTGGTCTTGGCAAAACCCACTTAATGCATGCTATCGGGCATTATGTAATTGAGCATAATCCTGCTGCAAAGGTGGTTTATTTGTCATCTGAAAAGTTTACAAATGAATTTATTAATTCTATCAGGGACAATAAAGCAGTCGATTTTCGCAATAAATATCGAAGTGTAGACGTCTTGCTTATTGATGATATTCAGTTTCTTGCTGGAAAAGAACAAACCCAGGAGGAATTTTTCCACACATTTAATACATTGCATGAAGAAAGTAAGCAGATCGTTATTTCCAGCGATCGTCCTCCAAAGGAGATCCCAACGCTTGAGGACCGCTTAAGATCAAGGTTTGAGTGGGGACTAATTACTGATATCACGCCGCCAGATTTAGAGACAAGAATAGCCATTTTACGCAAAAAGGCTAAGGCGGAAGGGCTAGATATTCCTAATGAAGTGATGCTTTATATTGCCAATCAAATTGACTCGAACATCCGTGAGTTGGAAGGGGCGTTAATTCGTGTTGTCGCTTATTCCTCTCTCATCAATAAAGATATCAATGCCGACCTGGCTGCAGAAGCTTTAAAAGATATCATTCCAAGCTCCAAACCAAGAATCGTTACCATACATGACATTCAGCGAACTGTTGGCGAAGAATATAATATAAAGTTAGAAGATTTTAAAGCAAAAAAGCGAACCAAATCGGTGGCGTTCCCTCGACAGATTGCCATGTACTTATCGAGAGAACTCACAGACTTTTCCCTACCTAAGATTGGGGAAGAGTTTGGTGGACGTGACCATACAACCGTTATTCATGCCCATGAAAAGATCTCAAATCTTATTAAGAATGACACATCCTTACAAAAGCAAATTAAATCTATTGCTGAAACATTAAAAAATTAATACTAGCATCTGGAAGTGGAAACTGTGCATAACTGTGCAAAGGATAAACACAGGTTATCAACATGTGGATATCTTCACCAGTAATAAATAAAGTGACTTATCCACAAATTCACAGGCCCTACTATTACTTCTACGATTTTTTATTATAAAAATAATATAAATAGACCTGCCCTTTAAGGAGGATGAAAATGAAATTTATTATCCAACGCGATAAGCTTGTCCAAAGTGTCCAAGACGTCTTAAAAGCTGTTTCTTCCAGAACAACGATCCCTATTTTGACAGGGATTAAAATCGTTGCAACCGAAGAAGGAGTTACATTAACCGGTAGTGATTCTGATATTTCCATCGAGTCGTTTATTCCATGCGAAGAAGAAGGAACGGAGAATGTGGAAGTCCAACGTGCTGGAAGTATCGTTTTACAAGCTAGATTTTTTAGTGAAATCATAAAGAAATTACCAATGGATACGGTTGAAATCGAGGTACAAAACCAACATGTAACAACGATCCGTTCTGGTAAATCTGAATTCAACTTAAATGGTCAGGATGCTTCAGAATATCCGCATTTGCAACAAATTGAAGAACAAAATGTATTTCGTATGCCAACAGACCTTCTAAAAAACATCATTAGACAAACAGTGTTTGCAGTGTCCACCTCAGAAACACGCCCTATCTTGACAGGTGTAAACTGGAAGGTGGAAAATCATGAGCTTTCCTGTACTGCAACAGATAGCCATCGCCTTGCTATGCGTAAAGCAAAGGTAGAAGCTGAAAATGAAATCTCCTGTAATGTTGTTATACCAGGGAAGAGTTTAAATGAATTAAATAAAATATTGGATGACACAAGTGAGCCGCTTGATATCGTTGTTACGGAAAATCAAGTATTATTTAAAGCGAAAAATATCCTGTTCTTCTCCAGATTGTTGGAAGGGAACTATCCGGATACATCAAGATTGATTCCATCTGAAAGTAAAACGGACATCACAGTCACAACAAAAGACTTCCTTCAAGCAATTGATCGTGCTTCCTTACTAGCAAGAGAGGGAAGAAACAATGTCGTAAAGCTTGCTACACTTGAAGCAGATACATTAGAGGTATCCTCCAATTCTCCTGAAGTTGGGAAAGTAGTTGAACAAGTACAAAGTAATTCCATAGCTGGAGAAGAATTGAAGATATCTTTTAGTGCAAAATATATGATGGATGCGTTAAAAGCCCTCGAAGGAAATGAAATCCAAATTAACTTCACTGGCGCCATGAGACCATTCGTCATTAAAACGTTGCATGATGATTCGATGATGCAATTAATCCTTCCAGTTAGAACCTATTAATAATTTGCATAAAAATATGACTACTGAGAAAGCTGCTAGCGGATAATACTAGTAGCTTTCTTTTCTATATGGAAAAGTTCTAGTACAATAAGAAGTAGACATAAAGGAATTCGTAAAAACGTAATGCTTTGTTAATGAACGGGTTGAACTTTTGTTCTGCGTAACAGAGCAATTTTATAAAACGAAAGTGAGCGCAAAAAAATGACGGAAGTACAAATTTCTACAGAGATAATTACGCTTGGGCAATTTTTAAAGCTGGCAGATGTCATCCAATCAGGTGGAATGGCCAAATGGTTTTTATCTGAATATGAAGTGAAAGTGAACGGAGAATTGGAAGACAGAAGAGGAAGAAAACTTAAAGTGGATGATGTTGTAGAAATAGACGGTCATGGAAGCTTTCTTGTTGTTTCCTGAAAAGTTGGTGAAACAGATTGTTTATTGAAGAGCTAACGCTTAAAAATTATCGGAATTATGAGAGCCTGCACACCGTTTTTGAAAACGGTGTGAATGTTATTTTAGGAGAAAATGCACAAGGTAAAACAAATGTGATGGAGTCTATCTATGTTTTGGCAATGGCAAAATCACACCGAACGTCCAATGATAAAGAACTTATCAGCTGGGATGAAGAGTATGGTAAAATAGAAGGTAGGATACATAAACGGAATGGACCACTACCTATGCAACTGGTCATCAGTAAAAAAGGGAAAAAGGCAAAAATTAATCATATAGAGCAGTCTAAATTAAGTCAGTATATCGGGAACATGAATATTGTAATGTTCGCACCAGAAGATCTAACCCTTGTAAAAGGTAGTCCGCAGGTTCGCAGGCGGTTTATTGATATGGAACTAGGTCAGGTGTCTCCTAGATACATGCACGATCTTTCGAGGTATCAAAAAGTATTACAACAGCGTAATCATTATTTAAAATTGCTGCAGACAAAAAAACAGAAAGATGAGACTATGCTTTTTGTCTTAACAGAACAATTAATTGAGCTAGCGGCAAGTGTTACCGAAAAGAGACAGGAATTTGTCGGGCTGCTACAAGGCTGGGCACAACCGATACATCATAGTATCAGCCGGGGTTTGGAAGAATTGTCCATAATATACAAACCATCTATTGATTATGTATCAGAAACATCAAACTTGTCGAAAATGATAGAAGCATATAACGAAAAGTTTGATAAAATAAAAGATAGAGAAATAGAAAGAGGCGTGACACTTTTTGGACCCCATCGTGATGATTTGCTCTTTCAAGTGAACGGAAAAGACGTTCAGACATTTGGATCACAAGGACAACAAAGGACGACTGCTCTTTCGCTAAAATTAGCAGAAATTGATTTAATACACTCAGAAGTGGGAGAATATCCGATCCTGCTTTTGGATGATGTGTTGTCTGAACTAGATGATTATCGGCAATCTCATTTGTTAAATACGATCCAAGGAAAGGTTCAAACATTTGTTACAACGACTAATGTGGATGGAATTGACCATGAAACATTAAAGCAGGCGGCAACATATGAAGTCGTTGCGGGTTCCATCAAGAGAAAAAGTTGAGGTGAAAAGTATGTACTTGCATATAGGGGAAGAAGTGATGGTTCGTGCTTCCAAGGTAGTTGCTATATTTGACCGGCGATTGCTCCAATCTGAATGGGAAAATACACTTCCATCAGCTGCCAAAAAATCTATTAAAAATATTAGTAAGCATGATGTGAAGTCAGTGGTGATTACAGATGAGGCCATTTACTTTTCCCCACTAGCCTCAACGACCTTGAAGAAAAGAATGGATGCTTCATTGACGGAATTAGTAAATTAGTAAAGGCTTTTTTTGAAAGTGACTACTCGATCTATTAAGCCGAGAAAAGCTTTTTTTAAGATACAGTCTGTTGAGTTGAAATAAAAAGTGAAGGTGATTGAAATGACGATGGACCAAAAAGAATTGCAAGAAAATAATTATGATGAGAGTAATATACAGGTACTTGAAGGACTCGAAGCGGTTCGTAAACGACCTGGTATGTATATCGGATCAACGAGTGGAAAGGGTCTGCACCATCTTGTCTGGGAAATAGTTGATAACAGTATAGACGAAGCTTTAGCTGGATATTGTTCAGAAATTAATGTCACCATTGAAAAAGACAATAGCATTACGGTAAAAGATAATGGACGTGGTATTCCTGTTGGAACACATGAAAAAATGGGCCGTCCAGCAGTTGAAGTTATTATGACTGTCTTGCACGCAGGCGGAAAGTTCGGCGGCGGAGGCTATAAAGTATCAGGAGGGCTGCATGGAGTAGGAGCTTCTGTTGTTAATGCCCTTTCTTCGGAGCTTGAAGTTTTTGTTCATCGTGAAGGTAAAATTCATTATCAAAAATTCAATAAAGGTGTACCCAATGCCGATTTAAAAGTAATCGGGGAGACGGATATCACAGGTACGATTACTCATTTCACACCTGACATCGAAATTTTTACAGAAACGCAAGTGTATGAATATGATATATTGGCGCACCGTTTAAGAGAATTAGCTTTCCTTAACAAAGGAATCCGCATCACTATTGAGGACAAGCGCGAAGAAACGCCGAAGAAAAATGAATATTACTATGAGGGCGGAATTGCTTCCTATGTGGAGCATTTGAACCGTACGAAAGAAGTTATTCATGAAGAAGTAGTGTTTGTAGAAGGGGAAAAAGATAATATCTCCATCGAAGTAGCGTTGCAATATAATGACAGCTATACTAGCAACCTTTATTCTTTCGCCAATAACATTAACACATATGAAGGTGGTACCCACGAGTCTGGATTTAAAACTGCCTTAACGAGAGTTATCAATGATTATGCACGGAAGAACAATATTTTTAAAGATGCTGATAGTAATCTAACAGGTGAAGATGTTCGTGAAGGTTTGACAGCGATCGTATCTATTAAACACCCAGATCCTCAATTTGAAGGACAAACGAAAACAAAGCTTGGTAATAGTGAAGCTAGAACAGTTACGGACTCTGTTTTCACTGAAAAGTTTGAAGGGTTTTTACTAGAGAATCCATCGGCTGCAAGAAAAATCGTCGAAAAAGGTTTGATGGCTTCCCGTGCTCGCATGGCGGCAAAGAAAGCTAGAGAATTGACTAGAAGAAAAAGTGCACTTGAAATATCTAGTCTTCCAGGTAAATTGGCAGACTGTTCGTCAAAAGATCCATCCATAAGCGAATTGTATATCGTAGAGGGTGACTCTGCTGGTGGATCTGCGAAACAAGGAAGAGATCGCCACTTCCAAGCAATCTTGCCTTTACGTGGAAAAATTATTAACGTAGAAAAAGCACGATTGGACAAGATCCTTTCTAATAATGAGGTTCGTGCTATCATCACAGCTCTTGGCACAGGAATTGGTGAAGACTTTGATATTTCGAGAGCACGTTATCACAAAATCGTCATTATGACAGATGCCGATGTAGATGGTGCGCATATCAGAACATTATTATTAACGTTCTTCTATCGCTACATGCGTCAAATAATTGAACATGGCTATATCTATATTGCCCAGCCACCACTTTACAAAATTCAGCAGGGCAAGAAAATTGAATATGCATACAATGACCGTCAATTAGAAGAAGTACTTGCGACGATGTCTGATCAGCCAAAAGCCGGTATCCAACGTTACAAAGGATTAGGAGAGATGAATCCTGAACAGCTTTGGGAAACGACGATGGATCCTGTATCGAGAACGTTATTACAAGTAAGCCTTCAAGACGCTATTGAAGCAGATGAAACATTCGAAATCCTTATGGGAGATAAAGTAGAGCCAAGAAGAAACTTTATCCAAGACAATGCCCGTTATGTGAAAAATTTAGATATTTAATATTTTTGAATACGGAACAATGCGGGATAGTCCACTACTATCCTGCTATTTACATAGAGTAGAGCGAAAGCGAAATCAATCATTGAATTGATCATTCGCAAGGAGGTTCGTAATATGTCTGAGAATTCCTCTCAAGTCAAAGAAATCAATATTAGTCAGGAAATGAAAACCTCATTCCTAGACTACGCTATGAGTGTTATCGTTTCCCGTGCACTTCCAGATGTGCGTGATGGGTTAAAACCAGTTCACCGCCGTATTTTATATGCGATGAATGATCTTGGTATGACAGCAGATAAAGCCTATAAAAAATCTGCACGTATCGTTGGGGAAGTAATAGGAAAATACCATCCACATGGTGATTCTGCCGTTTACGATACGATGGTACGTATGGCACAGAATTTCAACTTCCGTTATATGTTAATTGATGGTCACGGAAACTTTGGATCTGTCGATGGGGACGCTGCAGCAGCGATGCGTTACACAGAGGCAAGAATGTCGAAAATTTCAATGGAAATCTTACGTGATATCAATAAAGATACCATTGACTACCAAGATAACTATGATGGTTCCGAAAGAGAGCCTATTGTCCTTCCTGCTCGTTTTCCAAACTTACTAGTAAACGGAGCTTCCGGGATTGCAGTAGGGATGGCGACTAATATTCCGCCTCATCAATTAGGTGAAATTATTGATGGAGTCCTTGCGGTGAGTCAAGATCCAGATATTACGATCCAGGAATTAATGGAAATCATTCCTGGTCCAGATTTTCCTACTGCCGGTCAAATCTTAGGAAGAAGTGGAATTAGAAGAGCATATGAAACTGGTCGTGGCTCAATAACTATTCGTGCGAAAGTAGAAATAGAAACAAAGCCAAACGGCAGAGAAGTAATCCTTGTTCATGAACTTCCTTACCAGGTTAACAAAGCGAAGTTGATTGAAAAAATTGCTGATCTTGTCCGTGACAAAAAATTAGATGGCATCTCCGACTTACGTGATGAATCTGATCGTAACGGAATGCGTATTGTGATAGAAGTTAAAAGGGATGCCAATGCGAATGTATTGTTAAATAATTTATATAAGCAGACGTCCTTACAAACAAGCTTCGGTATCAACATGCTTGCCCTTGTAAATGGGGAACCGAAAGTCTTGAACCTAAAACAGTGCCTGTACTACTATCTAGAGCATCAAAAAGTAGTCATCAAGCGAAGAACTGCTTTTGAGCTTAGAAAAGCAGAAGCAAGAGCACATATTTTAGAAGGCTTGAGAATTGCACTTGACCACCTAGATGCAGTTATTACATTAATCCGTAACTCACAAACTGCTGATATCGCAAGAGAAGGATTAATGACGGAGTTCTCATTAACTGAAAAACAAGCACAAGCAATTTTAGATATGCGTTTGCAACGTCTAACTGGTTTAGAACGTGAAAAAATTGAAGAAGAATACCAAAACCTTATGACACTGATTGCAGAACTTAAAGCAATTCTTGCAGATGAAGAAAAAGTGTTGGAAATTATTCGCGAAGAACTTACAGAGGTAAAAGAGCGTTTCAATGACACACGTCGTACGGAGATTGTCGTTGGAGGACTTGAGAATATTGAGGATGAGGATCTAATTCCCCGTCAAAATATCGTTATTACCCTTACACATAACGGCTATGTGAAACGACTGCCAATATCTACCTACCGCAGCCAAAGAAGAGGAGGCCGTGGTGTACAAGGAATGGGTACCAATGAAAATGACTTTGTTGAACATTTATTAACGACATCTACACACGATACCATTTTATTCTTCACTAATAAAGGAAAAGTATACCGCATAAAAGGCTATGAAATTCCAGAGTTTAGCCGTACCGCAAAAGGTATTCCGATTATTAACCTTCTAGAAGTGGAAAAAGGAGAATGGGTAAATGCCATTATTCCAGTGGAAGACTTTGTAGATGATTGGTACCTATTCTTCACTACTAAACACGGTATTTCCAAGCGCTCTCCATTATCTCAATTTGCAAACATCCGAAAAGGTGGCTTGATCGCCCTCGGATTACGTGATAATGATGAACTGATATCTGTTAAAATGACAGATGGAACGAAAGAAATGATTATTGGTACTAAAAATGGAATGCTTATTCGCTTCCACGAAACGGATGTTCGTTCCATGGGTAGAACGGCAACAGGAGTAAAGGGAATAAGCATCTCTGAAAACGATGAAGTAATCGGAATGGAACTACTTGATGAAGGTCTAGATGTTCTCGTTGTTACGAAAAACGGTTATGGTAAACGTACACCAGCAGAAGAATATCGTATCCAAAGTCGTGGCGGAAAAGGTATAAAGACCTGCAATATAACCGAACGTAACGGGGAATTAGTTGCGGTTAAAACCGTCTCAACGGAAGAAGATCTGATGCTGATTACAGCTAGTGGAGTCCTTATTCGTATGTCTGTGGACGGTATATCCCAAATGGGACGTAACACACAAGGAGTAAAGCTGATACGTCTGGATGAAAGCGAATTTGTCACAACGGTCGCACGTGTTGATAAAGAAGAAGAGTCAGAAGATGGGTCAGAAGACATAGGAAATGAAGAAGGAATTTCTACCGACCAGGTCGAAGAATAACTAGTATTAGAATTAACTCTAAAAAGGGGAGCACTTACATTGTGTTCCTCTTTGTTTATAGGGAGAGAGGTACGTTCATGTTAGTAAGAACAGATCAGTTGGTAGAAGGATGTATTCTGGCACAGGAAGTAAAGGCTATTAGCACAAAACCTATCATGACCAAAAGAACAGTCCTAACCAACCATCACATCGAAATTCTGGAATCCTTCCTTATCGAAAAAGTAGAAATAGAAGCATTTCTATCAAATGGGCAACCTTTTAACCCACATCTTTTATCCATGTTAGAAAACAAGCCACCGAAAGAAGAATCTTTCTTACAAATGTATTTTAAAGCAACGCAAGCTTACAAAAAGATGTTTGAAGGTTGGGAATCAGGTACGCCAATAGATTATGCTTCCGTAAGAAAAACCATTATTCCGTTAATTGAAAAATCTTTACAGTATCAAAATGAAGTTTTCACAGTCTATCATTATAGTAATGAAGAAGATTATATCTATCATCATTCAGTGGCAGTAGCCTTAATTGCTGCAGCAATAGGAAATGTTCTTGGAAATAGTAAAAAAGATATTATACAAGTCGGTATTGCTGGGTTTCTTATGGACTGCGGGATGTCCAAAATTGATCCGAAAATCCTTAAAAATGTAGCAGTGCTAAAAAAAGAAGAATTTGCTCAAATTAAGGAACATCCAATTTTCAGTTATCAAATGGTCAGTAAGCAGCCTGTCATTCAAGATGAAATAAAACTTGCAGTGTTGCAGCATCACGAACGCTATGATAAAAGCGGGTATCCTTTCGGTCTATCGGAAGAAAAAATTCATTCATATACGAAAATACTTTCAGTAGCGGATGTATTTCACGCTATGACCTCTCCTAGAAAATATCGTAGTAAACAGTCTCCATTTAAAGTGGTAGAACAGCTGAAGCAGGAAACATTCGGAAAATATGATTTAGCGATTGTCAAAGCGTTAATTGAAAATGTCTGTAACTTTAGTGTCGGGGATAAAATTTTGCTATCAAACGATAAAGCGGCAGAAGTTGTTTTCACGGATTCAACCTTCCCGTCACGACCAATGGTAAGAGAAGAAGAGACTGGTAAGTTTATTAGCTTAAGCCATGAGCTTGATATTTTTATAGAAGAAGTAATACGTTGATTATTTCGTTTTATACTTATAGAAAGATGTGAAAGAAGGCGGATAAACAAAGGATTCGTCTTCTTTTCTTTTTGGCTTTTTTTCATAAACTTTGTTGCTTTTGCAAACATTATCAAAAATCTGTATTGCGCCGGGAAGTGGGGGCAAGGAGCTTTTCTAAAAATATATTAAAAAAGTAATTGCATCCGGATTACCCACATGCTATAATCAATCAAGTCAGCCGCAACAAGTTGTCACTTCACTTTTCAGTTTTAAAAAACACAGAAAAAAAGAGTTGACGAGAAAGCTGATAAATGATATATTAGTGAAGTCGCTTTAAAAACGACAAACTAAAAAAGTGTTCTTTGAAAACTAAACAAAACAACAGCGTCCACGTTAACTTTTAATAGTTAACATGAACGAAATTAAGTAACAAGCTAGCAAGATTTTTGAGCAACAGCTCAAACTCTTTATTGGAGAGTT
>NZ_CAKJTJ010000028.1 GCF_917563925.1 Sutcliffiella rhizosphaerae | reverse complement strand
ATTTATTTTATTTTTGACTGCTTGTGGACAACCAGTTCCAGATAGTAAAAACCATAAAGTGGGCTTATTGGTTCCTGATTCGATTAGTGATCAGGTTTGGGGAACTAAAGGATATAATGGTTTATTACGGATACAAAACCAATATGATTTAGATGTTTATTATGAAGAGGGAATACATACTGACACTGCAGTTGAAAAGGCGGTAAATGAGTTTCAGAAAAATGGTGTTACTCTAATATTTGGTCATGGAAGTGAATATGCTCAAATCTTCAATTCGATTGCAAAAGACTATCCTGATATTCATTTTGTTTGTTTTAATTCCGAAGTTAGGGGAGAAAATGTTACAAGTCTAAATTTCAAGTCCAATGCAATGGGTTTTTTTGGTGGGATGATAGCAGGTCATATGACTACGACAAATAATGTAGGCATTATTGCTGCCTTTGAATGGCAACCGGAAGTAGATGGATTTTTTGAAGGTGTACTTTACGAAAATCCTGATGCCAGCGTGTTTATAGATTTTACACAAGATTGGGATGACCCGGAGAAGGCACTTTCTGTTTTACAGGAAATGATGGAAAAAAACGTAGATGTCGTTTACCCAGCAGGAGATGGATTTAATGTCCCAGTGATTAATACTTTAAAGGAAAGTGGATTATTCGCTGTAGGTTATGTCTCAGATCAATCTGATTTAGGAGAGAATACTGTCCTTACTAGTACCGTTCAACATGTGCCAGAATTGTACGAATTGATAGCGAAGCGCTATTTTTCCGGTGATTTACAAGCTGGAAATCTTTACTTTGATTTTGAAGATGAAGTGATATCCCTTGGTAATTTCAGTCCTATGATAAGCAAGGATTATCAAGAAAATATAAACAATCAGATTAAGAGATATAAAGAAACGGGATCATTACCGAATGAATAATAGAAAGAAGGTCAATCTAATTGGAACAAGATAGAACATTGCAATATATGGCCATCGCTATGAAGTATTTGCCAGAAGCAAAACAAATGCTTGATGAGACTGGATTAGAACTTGAACCCCAGCACATCCAACCACTAGTCTCCCTACTTACAAAAGTAATGGACGAGGCATATGAACTTGGCAAAAACGAAGCATCAGGACAAGATTAATAACGAAGATACTACACTCAAGTAAGAAGCAGGAGGAAAGTGATTCATTTTCTCTCCTGCTTTTTGTTTTCAAAAGTATATGAAAACTACGTCATATACATATTACTTTTTCTTAAAATAATCAAGGAGAGGGGAAAATTCCTTTAACATTGGTTTTAATTTGTTAACAGAGACCATGATGGAATCTACCTGATCTAGCAATGCAGCATAATCTTCACCGATTTTATCCTTTTTCGTGGTTTCTTCAACAGGACTTTCAACTGGAACTTCACTAACTGATCTTGGTTGTCTTCCAAACATTAATCGTGTAAATGGGTCTACCTCTTGCTCATCATTAATCGTTGTTTGCTCCTCACTCATGTTTATCACCTCACAAATCTTAGTTTTTGCCGCTATGGATTTATTGTATGCTCAAGTCAGGAAACGGGCTGGGTAAAGGTCTATAAATACTTATAACTGTTTAATTAGGCATATATGTATTGTCAAGAGGACGTGAATCGGTTAAAATTAGTACCAAGTCATAATAATTGATAATAATAAAATTAATGAACCGCAGCGGAAACAATTCTTCAGCGGATTCAAGAGAGATAGGTGTTATTTCTATGAATGCTGGAATAGTTGGGATTGGAAGGTATGTCCCGGATAGAATACTAACAAATGCAGATTTGGAAAAAATGGTAGATACTTCGGACGAATGGATAAAAACTCGGACAGGTATTGAGGAAAGAAGAATAGCAAGTGATGATATTGATACTTCACATATGGCATATTTTGCTGCTCAAAAAGCTTTAGATGATGCAGGAATAACTGCTGAAGAATTAGATATGATTATCGTTGCAACTGTAACTCCGGATAACCCTTTCCCTTCCGTTGCCTGTATGATCCAAGAACGCCTTGGTGCAAATAAGGCATGTGCATTTGATATGAGTGCGGCATGTGCAGGCTTTATGTACGGAATAATTACTGCCAAACAATTCGTAGAAGCAGGAACATATAAAAACGTATTAGTTGTTGGGGTAGAAAAACTCTCCAAAATAGTAGATTGGGAAGACCGCAATACCGCCGTCCTTTTTGGTGATGGTGCTGGAGCAACAGTAATTGGTCCTGTATCTCAAGGAAGAGGAATCTTATCCTTTGAGCTTGGTGCAGATGGAACAGGTGCGAAACATCTTTACCAGGATGAAACAATCGTCATGAACGGTAGAGAAGTTTTCAAATTTGCAGTACGTCAAATGGGAGAGTCAGCTGTCAATGTATTAGAAAAGGCTGGATTATCAAAAGAAGATGTTGATTTTCTAATTCCTCACCAAGCAAATATTCGTATTATGGAAGCTGCAAGAGAGCGTCTTGGTTTGCCTTCTGAAAAAATGTCGATGACGATAAAAAATTACGGAAATACATCTGCGGCATCCATCCCGATTTCAATAGTAGAAGAGTTGGAAAACGGAAAAATTCGTGATGATGATTTAGTTGTGATGGTAGGATTTGGTGGAGGACTCACCTGGGGCGCGATAGCTGTCAGATGGGGAAAATAATATAAATCGATTAATTCAATAATAGATACAAGGATGGAAGGAGAAAGAAACATATGCATATGCCAAAAAGACGAGTAGTCGTAACAGGAATGGGGGCTATTACCCCAATTGGTCTTAATGTAAATGAAGCTTGGGAAAATGCGATCAAGGGAGTATCTGGAGTAGGTCCCTTAACGAGAGTAGACAGTGAAAAATTCCCAGCAAAAGTCGCAGCGGAAGTAAATAACTTCAATGCAGAAGACTTTATGGATAAAAAAGAAGCTAGAAGAATGGATCGTTTTACTCAATATGCGATTGCAGCTTCATTAATGGCTGTAAAAGACGCTAATTTGGAGATCACTGATGAAATCGCCCCGAGGGTTGGTGTATGGGTAGGATCAGGAATTGGTGGGATGGAAACGTTTGAACAACAATATAAGACGTTCCTAGAAAAAGGAGCGCGTCGAGTGAGTCCGTTTTTCGTACCTATGATGATACCTGATATGGCCACAGGACAAATCAGTATCGCATTAGGAGCAAAAGGTGTGAACTCCTGTACAGTTACTGCATGTGCTACTGGGACAAACTCCATTGGGGATGCATTCAAAGTAATCCAGCGTGGAGATGCTGATGTGATGGTTACAGGAGGCACAGAAGCACCATTGACTGAAATGTCATTCGCAGGGTTCAGTTCAGCGAAAGCACTATCGCTAAACCCTGATCCGAAAACAGCAAGCCGTCCTTTTGATGCAAACAGAGACGGATTTGTTATGGGGGAAGGTGCGGGGATTCTTGTTTTAGAGGACTTAGAACATGCACTGGCTCGTGGTGCTAGGATTTACGCCGAAATAGTTGGATATGGTGCAACAGGTGATGCTCACCACATTACAGCTCCAGCTCCTGGTGGAGAAGGCGGTGTCCGTGCTATGAGAATGGCCATCGAAGACGCAGACTTAAAACCAGAAGATATTGATTATATCAATGCACATGGCACAAGCACAGAATATAACGATAAATTTGAAACCCTTGCAATTAAAGAAGTATTAGGAACGTATGCGGAAAAAGTGGCTATCAGCTCAACTAAATCAATGACAGGTCATCTACTAGGTGCAGCGGGAGGAGTAGAGGCGATTTTCACAATAAAAGCAATTGAAAATTCCATCGTTCCACCGACCATTAACCTTGAAACACCAGATGCTGAATGTGATCTTGATTATGTTCCAAATGAAGCACGCCAAAAAGAAGTAAAAGCCGCAATGAGTAACTCTCTTGGTTTTGGTGGGCACAACGCAACAATTGTATTTAAAAAATATCAATAAACAAATTTAATTAAAACCCCAAGAATGCAGACCTAACAGTCATTCTTGGGGTTTATGTGTGGATGGAGAAAACTAAAGTGTCACGAGAAGAGTAACGAAAATGTCTTCATAAAACTAAATAGGACAAAAAAAGTAGTGGAAAAGCCTACAAAAACGTCACCAAAATCCTCTACCCGTTTCCCTATTTTGTTATTAAAATTGAAGTTCTGAAAACCTGGGAAACTCAACTTCACAAAAAACAAATGCTTGGACATATAAATAAAACTCCCCACTTTATATATATGACTATTGGAAAATAACTAAGCGCGCTCCATCCATGCAAACCTCACCAAACCCATAAATATCTCATACAATAACTAAAAGCAAAGAAAAGGGCTGTAAATTATGAGTATCATTCAAACTGACAAATGGTTGGAGAAAGATTATCATCAGCCATTGAACATTACCAAAAGGCTGCTCACATATTTTGAGGATGTTTCGGCTGCGGAATTGTATGATTATCTTATTGTGCATGGAATGTACCGCCCTGTTAAAGATGGGAAAGTGTCTGTAGAAAAATTAAGAAGTCTTGATTGCTGGAATATTGTTATGATGGAATGGAAACGATTAAAAAAGATTTGGAATGGTCCAGATATTCCTATTTTTATTTTTCCTTCAGATAAATACAACATTCAAATCAAAAGGGACTTTAAAGGAAAATCAGGAGTAGCATTCAAAGATAAACTATTTTTATTTCTGCCTGAAGATATAGAAATTGATGAAGTAAAAGCTCTTTTTATTCATGAGTATAATCATATATGCGTACTAGCAAAAAACTCAAGAAAAGATGAACAATACACATTACTAGATTCTGTATTAATTGAAGGACTGGCAGAAAGTGCAGTGTTACACCAATTAGGAGAAAACTATATTTCCAATTGGACCAACTATTATTCAAAGAAAAATTTGAAAAATTATTATGAAAAGTTCATTCTCCCCAATAAACATATTAAGCAAAATGAAAGGGAACATTATAAGCTCTTATATGGTAAAGGGTTTTATCCCAAAATGCTTGGTTATTGTGTAGGGTTTTATTTAGTACAGGAATTATTAGAGACCCATTCAATCTCCTATTCTAGTCTTATGAGAAAAGATCTCAACGAAATAGCAAAGCTCATAGTCATATAATTCTTTCAGGAATAGGAGAAAAATGACAAAATGTAAAAAAACTAGCAAAAAAGCTAGTTTTTTTATTTTATTTTGTATATAATCAGTTTTTGTAGAAGATTGTTATAAGTCCTAATAAAAAAAATTTTTAGTTTATTTTCAAAATTGGCTTGAACTTGTAACGGAATTGTAATAATATACAAACAGACATAATTATTTTCCGATAATTTAGTTTTTACAGTCAATTTCAATAAAAAAAAGACTGAATATTTCGTAACAACTCGCATGGAAATCTATATCAAATAGATTATTCGCTAGTAGTTTTATAATACTGTAATATTTATAGATTAATTGCTTCTTATTATTAATCTTAGATTACATTTATAGACATCATACAGACCATGCATCAAAAGAAAAAAGGATGGTGAGGGCTAAATGTCAGCTTTATTGGAAGTGAGAGGATTAAAAACTCACTTTTTTAGAAAAAAGCAAGCTATTCCAGCTGTTGATGGTGTGGATATTTCTATTAAAAAAGGTGAAACGGTTGCACTAGTTGGAGAGTCAGGATCTGGAAAATCAATAACATCTCTATCTATAATGGGATTAGTCCCAAGCCCAGGCGGAAAAATTGTTGATGGGGAGATTTTATTTGAAGGAAAAGATCTAGTAAAACTCTCTGAAAATCAATTATGTAAAGTGCGTGGAAATGATATTTCGATGATTTTCCAAGAGCCTATGACGTCATTGAACCCAGTTTTAACTGTAGGAGAACAGATTACGGAAGTGCTAATTCTTCACCAAAAAATGACAAAATCAGCTGCAACAAAAAAAGCAATTGAAATGCTCGAAGTAGTTGGATTCTCAAGAGCAGCAGAAATTGTAAATGATTATCCACACAGATTATCGGGTGGTATGAGGCAAAGGGTTATGATTGCAATGGCGATGAGCTGTAATCCAAAACTTTTGATAGCTGATGAGCCTACCACAGCACTAGATGTAACCATTCAAGCACAAATACTAGATTTGATGAAAGATTTAAGTCATAAATTTGATACATCGATTTTGTTAATAACACATGACCTTGGAGTAGTGTCAGAGGTTGCAGATAGAGTAGTAGTTATGTATTGTGGGCAAGTAGTGGAAGAGGCATCAGTTGAAGATTTGTTTGAAGAACCATTTCATCCATATACTGTTGGTTTGATGGGATCCATACCTGATATTGACGGAGACTTTTCACGATTGCAATCAATCGAAGGAAACGTACCTCCACCAACAAATTTACCTCAAGGCTGCCGGTTTGCCCCGCGCTGTCCAAAAGCATTCGACCGATGTCATAGCGAAATTCCTCAATTATTAAACAAGGAAGGCAATCGCTCCGTGCGATGCTTCTTATATGAAAGCGAGGAGGCGAACTAATGACAGCAACAGAGACTAAAACAGAATCAGTTCTTACAGCAACAAACCCGGATCACATTTTAGAAGTAAGAGGATTGAAAAAGTATTTCCCAATTAAAGCAGGCTTATTGCAAAGACATGTTGGAAATGTAAAAGCAGTTGATAACTTAAACTTCTACATTAAAAAGGGTGAAACATTAGGCCTTGTAGGGGAATCAGGTTGTGGTAAATCAACAACTGGACGTACCATTATTCGCTTGTATGAACCAACAGAAGGTAACATCATCTTTAAAGGCCGCGATATTGCAACAATGAGTGAAAGTGAGTTAAGAAAAACGGTTCGTCGAGACATACAAATGGTTTTTCAGGATCCATTTGCAACATTGAATCCTAGAAAAACATTAAGATCTATCCTTAAAGAACCATATAATACTCATAATCTTTTTACTAAAAAAGAGAGAGAAGAAAAGGTTCAGGAGCTATTGGCTAAAGTTGGTTTAGATCCGAGTTTCATTGGTCGTTATCCTCATGAGTTTTCGGGGGGACAAAGGCAAAGGATCGGAATAGCGAGAGCACTTGCATTAAATCCAGATATGATTATTGCTGACGAGGCAGTATCTGCATTGGATGTTTCTATACAAGCCCAAATTATCAACTTGATGCAGGATTTACAAAGAGAAATGGGATTGTCCTATATTTTTATCTCTCATGATTTAAGTGTAGTACGTCATATTAGTGATCGTGTTGGCGTAATGTATTTAGGACAGATGATGGAACTAGCCACTAAAAATGAACTTTATAGTGAACCTTTACATCCATACACACAGGCACTGTTATCTGCTGTTCCTTCAACAAGGAAAAAAGGGCAAGTGAAGAGAGAGCGAATCGTACTGAAGGGTGAATTGCCAAGTCCGGCAAATCCTCCTACAGGGTGCGTATTCCATACACGTTGTCCTGCAGCAATGGATGTTTGTAAACAGCAAATTCCTCAATTCAAAGAAGTTAAACCCGATCATTTTGTTGCTTGTCACCTATATGAATAGGTGACAAGTGCAAAAATAATACCCTTTGAAAGGGGGAGATAATTTAAAGGATATCCTTTCTTTACCTTTCATTTTCAGAAGATTAAAAAATTTTAGGGGGAGTAAACGTGAAGCAAAAATCTTTATTACTTATCGCATTAACGTTGGTTCTATCCTTGTTCCTAGCTGCTTGTAGCGGTGGTACAACTACAGAACCTAACAACAACAATACTAATAACACAAACGAAGCACCAGGTAACGATGGTGAAGATGATGCAGAAGCAACTACTGGTGATCCAGTTGCCGGTGGAGACTTAGTATTAGGTTCTACTGGTAGCCCAACTATGTTCCACCCATTATATTCTAATGATACTGCAAGTTCTGAAATTGAAGATTTCATTTTTGCGGGAATGCTTAAAACAAACCCTGCACTAGATACAGAATTAAATCTAGCTCAAAGCTGGGACCAATCTGATGATGGTTTAGAGCATACGCTAAAATTAAAAGAAGGTATTAAATTCCATGACGGACAGCCTTTAACAGCTGAAGACGTTAAATTTACTTTAGATATTCCTTTACATGAGGATTATGATGGTCCACGTAGTGGGTACTTTGAGAAGATTGCTTCTGTTGAAGTAGTTGATGAATTAACTGTCAAAGTTACTCTATCTGAGCCAGATCCAAAAATCTATATCGCTTTAGGATACCATATTTATCCTAAACACCTTCTTGAAGATGTTGCTATTGCTGATTTAGGGGAATACACTGATTTCAGTACTAAAAACCCTATCGGTGCTGGTCCTTTCAAGTTTGACAAATGGGAAGATGGTCAGTATGTAAGAGTTGTTGCAAATGATGATTATGTTGATGGTCGTCCATACTTAGACTCCTTAACTTACCGTATTATCCCTGACGCAGATGCATTAATGACTGCTCTTGCGGCTGGAGATGTACATTATTACACAGTTCCTTCTTCTGATATTGAAACTGCTAAAGAGTGGGAAGCAGCTGGTCAATTGAAAATTGAATCTGGTTTAGGTCTTTCTTATTCCTACCTAGGTTACAACCTACGTAACTCTTTATTTGAAGATGTTAAAGTTCGTCAAGCTATTACACATGCGCTTGATCGCCAATTAATGGTTGACACAATTATGAATGGTGATGGAGAAGTAGCAGACGTTCCAGCATCTCCACTAAGCTGGGCGTATGATGAAGATGTACCACGTTTTGAATACGATGTAGAAAAAGCAAAAACGTTACTTGAAGAAGCTGGATGGACTCCAGGTGCTGACGGCATCTTGGAAAAAGACGGTAAAAAGTTTGAATTCGGATTAAAAACGAACCAAGGTAACAAAGTTCGTGAAGACCTTGCAGTAGTAGTACAAGAGCAACTAACAGAAGTTGGTATTAAAGTAAATCCAGAAATTATGGAATGGTCAGCATTTATTGCAGATGTTAACCCACCAGCTTGGAACTTTGATGCAATCATCCTTGGATGGGCGTTATCAACAGATCCAGATCCAAGTGGTATTTTCCACTCTAAAGAAATTGAAGAAGGTTTAAACTTCGGAGCTTGGTCTCATCCAGAAGCTGACAGCATCATGGATGAAGCTAACAGAACGATGGATCAAGATGAGCGTGCTAAATTAATTCAAGAAGTAAACAAAATCATTGCTGAAGAACAACCATATACATTCTTGTATTATGCAAATGCACACCGTGCAATGCCTGCAAACTTAGAAGGATTCACATTCCATGCAAGACTTCCATTCTATGACATTGAAAAATGGTGGTTAAACCCAAATAACTAAAAATACCCCTGATGGAAGAAAGAGGAGGGAGGGGGATGATCCCCTTCCTTCTTTTTTACTGAAATTGTATTTAATCACTATTACACTTGCATTTTTTGGATTAAGTAAGTGGCTTACGGGGACAAGTAAGCCCTACATTAAAATTGAACATATTACTGTTCTTAACGAAGTGAGACAGTATTAAAATAAACTTTCACGTTTACCTAATCTTCCTAAAGTAAAGACAGAAAAGGAGAATCAGCTATGATTTCATATATCATCCGCCGTTGTTTGATGGCGATTCCCCTACTATTCGGTATTACAGTGTTATCGTTTGCCATTATCCAAATGGCACCAGGCGGTCCTACCTCCCTATTAATGGATCCGAATATTAGTAAAGAAAATATGAAGAAATTTGAAGAAAGATATGGATTAAATGATCCAGTACATGTTCAGTATTTTAGATGGGTAAGTAATATGGCTAAAGGTGACTTTGGCGATTCCCTTATTCGTCGTGGTGTACCAGTTAGTGAACTAATTATGAATCGATTGCCAAATACTCTCTTACTAATGATTGTTTCCACTGTCCTAGCTATAGTAGTCGCAATTCCATTTGGGATAATATCTGCTAGAAAACCGTACACATTAACTGATTATACGGTTACATTAACGTCGTTTTTAGGAGTGGCCACACCAAACTTTTGGATTGGACTAGTATTAATCATGGTATTTGCGGTTCAACTAGGATGGTTACCAACAGGTGGAGTTGCTTCATTGAACCAACCTTTTAGTATTATGGATAGGATACAGCATTTAATTTTACCAGCCTTTGTACTTGCAACTGCTGATATGGCAGGACTGACGAGATATACGCGTTCTAGTATGCTTGAAGTTATTCGACAAGATTATATGCGTACTGCACGTGCTAAAGGATTGAAAGAAAACAAAGTTATTTATAAACATGGTGTAAGAAATGGGTTAATTCCGATAATAACTATATTTGGTTTAATGCTACCTGGTTTTATCGGCGGATCGGTTATTGTTGAAAAGATATTTGCTTGGCCAGGTATTGGTTTGTTATTCTTTGATTCTGCTTTCCAACGTGACTATCCTGTAATTATGGCACTAACAGTTATCTCAGCGGTCTTTGTTATTATCGGAAATTTACTTGCCGATATTCTATATGCAATTTTTGACCCGAGAATTGAGTATTAGGAAGGGGATCATCGATGCAAACACAACCATCATCTCAACCAAACAATCTATCGGTTAATCCCATGAAACAAGAGAAACCAGAAACATTGTTGAGCATAACATTTAGGAAATTTATCAAAAATAAGCTTGCTGTTGTTGGTGCGATAATATTGTTTATTATTATCACTCTGGCCCTTTTGGCACCATGGGTTACACCATTTGAACCACAAAAGCAAAGTTTATTAAATAAGCTGCAAACTCCAGGTGGAGAGCATATTCTTGGTACAGATCGCTTCGGACGTGACGTGCTGACACGTCTATTATATGGAGCTAGAATTTCCCTACTTGTAGGATTTGCTTCTGTTGCTGGTTCTGTGACTATCGGAACTTTTGTTGGTGCAGTTGCAGGTTATTTTGGAGGGAAAATAGATGCATTCCTCATGCGTGTTGTTGATGTCATCATATCAATTCCGACAATCTTTTTGCTTATTACATTAGTAACAATTTTTAATCCTGGTGTAGACAAGCTAATTTTAATATTTGCTCTTACAGGTTGGACTGGTACAGCACGTCTTGTGCGTGGTGAATTCTTGTCACTTCGTTCACGTGAATTTGTTCTAGCTTCTAAGACAATTGGAACAAGAAGCCATACCATTATCTTCTCTCATATCTTACCAAATGCGATGGGCCCAATAATAGTAGCAGCAACTCTTGGAGTGGGTGGAGTAATTCTTGCTGAATCTGCATTAAGTTATCTTGGCCTAGGTATTCAGCAGCCAACACCAAGTTGGGGTAACATGCTACAAGATGCTCAAAACTTTACAATAATGTTAAAACATTGGTGGTATCCGCTATTCCCAGGTTTAATGATTCTAATAACTGTAGTATGCTTCAACTTTGTTGGGGATGGATTACGTGATGCCCTAGATCCAAAATCGATTGAATAAAAAAAGAAAAGCCAAGCCGGCTTTTCTTTTTTTTGAGTGAAAATCTAAAAATTTGTAATTACTTGAATTCTTTATCATAAATTTATAGCAATAGAAGTAGGACAAGAAGATGTTATTTATTTGATTAGAGGATTTTATAATAGTTAGGGTCTCTATCTCACTCTCCTATATAATCTATCCCATTATTAGAGATAAAGAGGAAGATAGGATAAAATAATTGGATGAAATGGAATAATTTTGTACCTCGCTGTTCATACTGTTGGATAAATAAAAGAGTAGATGTGAAGTGAGGGGTTAGTACATGTTATATCTTCATGATGTTTGGGTTAATTGGTTTGAAGGAGAAGAAAACGGCTACAATGTTTGCCATTTTCATGAATGGAGAAAAGATGACAGTGTAGAGTTGTTAGACCAAGTGCCTTTATTGAAAGTGGAGTCTGTTCTATTTAACTATATTGAAAACGACCTCCAAGAGCTACCATCCACTTTGCTTGAAGACATTTTTCAGAAGAGCTATATTAGAAAAAATCATGAACGGATTCAATTAGATTATTGTTTTGTTATCACGGATGGGCAAGGAATTCTGGCAGTCGACACAATTGGTTACAAAATCCCAATTCGTAAGAGTAGGTTGATTCCAAGACAAGAGCAGTTAGTTTACGATATGGTGGAACACCATGAGAGTGAAAGCTACACATTCGATTCATATTGCAAAACTGAAAGAGATTATCATATATTATCCCCGTCTCCCAAAATAATGAACGGATTAACAAGAAAAGAAAGACAATTAAAGCAACTTCTATTTATGGCACTTGATCAATTGAAGTCAACATGCAATGTTGCTGAAGTTAGGTATTGGTATACGGAATGGAATCCGGTTCATTACCCAGAAATTCAAACAATGACATTTGAAGAAGTATGGTCACAGTTGATGGAAGAAACTAGGGAGGGATGGTCAGAAAAGCATTCAGATTTTTGTGAATCCCTTGTAAAAGGACAACCTTTCTTTGAAAAGCTTTGGGAATTGGAGCAACAACCGAAAGTTAATTAAAAATAAATTATTTCCAAGGGAAAGAAAAGACCGAAAAATCAATTCGGTCTTTTTCTAATGCTCTAATATTCTTTGATTTTAATCAGTAAAAAATCAGTAATTGAACTTTTTAGATATTATTTATTTTAGTTTTTAGCTTACTAAACGGGGCCTTTCGTTACCTCCGTTTTCGCCCGAGTCCCATAGCGTTTTCAATTTTGTTAAGTGTTTTTATAGCCACTTTATTGGCTCTTTCGGCACCTTGATCCAAAATCTCGTCTAACTTTTGTGATTCAATTAATTCATTGTATTTTGATTGAATTGGCTCTAATGCTTCCACAACAACTTGAGCTAAATCTCCTTTAAATTCTCCATAGCCTTTACCTTCATACTGGGATTCCAATGCTTCAATTGATTTATTTCCTAAAATTGAGTAAATAGAAAGAAGATTAGACACCCCAGGTTTGTTCTCCTTATCATAACGAACAATCCCTTCTGAATCAGTTACGGCACTTTTAATTTTCTTTTCTAATTGTTTAGGAGTATCTAATAAAGAGATAAATGATTTCTGGTTAGGATCTGATTTGCTCATTTTCTTCGTTGGTTCAGCCAATGACATAATCCTTGCACCAACTTTTGCAATCTTGACTTCTGGAACCGTCAAAATATCTCTATACTTTTTGTTGAACCTTTCTGCTAGATCGCGCGTTAATTCAAGATGTTGTTTTTGATCTTCTCCAACAGGGACAATATCTGTTTTATATAGAAGAATATCAGCTGCCATTAATGGAGGATAGGTTAACAATCCAGCTGTTACGGTTTCTTTTCCATTTGATTTATCTTTGAATTGGGTCATTCTTTCCAATTCCCCAATGTATGCGACACATTGCATCATCCAGCCTAATTGGGCATGGGCGGGGACTTCTGATTGGATAAAAAGGGTTGCTTTCTCTGGGTCTAAGCCTATTGCAACATAGAGAGCAGCAAGTTTACGAATGTTTTTACGCAGTTCCAGAGGATCTTGTTGTACAGTTATTGCATGTTGATCTACGATACAAAAATAGCTGTTATATTCATGTTGGAGTTCAACAAACTGCTTCATAGCACCAATATAATTACCAAGTGTTACATTTCCACTTGGTTGTATTCCTGAGAAAATAGTTTTCATTATTTTTCCACTCCTCTTTCTAAAATTACATACAAAAAAGCCCATTCATCCCTAAAAAAAGGGACGAATGGACCGTGGTACCACCCTTATTATTTCTATAAAAGAAATCACTCTAACCTTGTAACGTAAGGAAACGTCATAGCCTATTATCCATTGGGTTCAGCCATAAAGCTCAAAAGTCCATTCCGATACGTCAGCTGTTTGTTTTCACCAACCACAAACTCTCTAAAAACTGAACTGTAAAGTACTACTCTTTATCAATGCAAAGTTTATTAAAATATTTTCTATTATATCCAATTTAAGGGGAGATATCAATTATTGTAGAAAAAAAATAATGAAATAAGCATAAAAATAAAAAGTATCAAGCCAGCAATTAACAATGGTTTTGAAGATATCGTTCTCGTAATTTCTGATGGAGGGCGCATTTCATTTTTGATATCTTCTTCCAGTTCTTTATCATATTGACTCGTAGCGAAGATTCTTCGGAAACCGTATGTAATCCCATCAAAGAATCCTTTTTTAGTAATAAGCAATAAAAGTGAAAGGAAAATGATAATACTTGAAAAGATAAATGATGTATTTATGAATGTGAGTAAATTGATGACTCCATAATAAAGGTAAGTGGTTATCATGGTAATAATGAATAAAAAGATAAAAATAGTTAACGATGACTTAACGGATTTATTCATAATTCCTCCTAAAGAAAAGACTCTAAAATGTATTGTAATGAAATGTATAGAATAAGACAAATATAAAGAAACTAAAAAAGGTAATACTTCATAAAAATACAAGAAACACTATCGTATTATTTGTAAACTATTTGCAATATAATCAACTAAATTCAAGTTGGGTTAATAGTACTTTTGAACTATTTTTGTAATCGTTTTTCTTAGAAAATCAAGGTTCTGTTAAATTGACGTAAAAATTTTGAATGCACAATGTTTAGAAAACTTGTATAATAAATTTCGTTACCTTAAAACACAGCATATTTCGACATATTTCTTAGGGGGTTAAGTAAATGAAAAAGTCAAAATTTTTACTACTTTTAGCGCTTTCACTTGTGCTTAGTGCATTTTTAGTTGCATGTGGCGGCGGTGGAAACACAGCTAAAAACAATGGTGGGCAAGAAGAACTACCTTCTGGTGAAGGTGAACCAACTGGTCCGCAAGTATTAAATGTTCTTGATTCTGCAGAAATTCCAACAATGGATACTGTTCAAGGAACAGATGCAGTTGCATTTAATGTAATGAATAACGTATTTGAAGGTCTTTATAGACTAAGTGAAAATGATGAAGTAGTAGAAGGTGTTGCTACAAAGCATGAAGTAACAGAAGATGGTCTAACTTATACATTTACACTTCGTGAAGATGCTGTTTGGTCCAATGGTGACCCTGTAACAGCAAATGATTTTGTCTTTGCTTGGCAACGTGCTGTGGATCCAAATACTGGTTCTGAGTATGGTCCATATATGATGAATGGGAAAATCTTAAATGCTACTCAAGTATCAGAGGGTGACCTTCCTGTTGAAGAACTTGGAGTAAAAGCATTAGATGAGTACACTCTTGAGGTAACATTAGAGCAACCTGTTGCTTACTTTGAATCATTAATGACATTCCCAACATTCTATCCTCAAAATCAAAAGTTCTTTGAAGAACAAGGTGATAAATATGCTTTAGAAGCTGATACACTTGTTTACAACGGTCCATTCGTATTAGACAGCTGGGAGCATGAAGTAGGCTGGACAATGAAAAAGAATGAAGACTACTGGGATGCTGAAACTGTTAAATTAGATGAAGTTAACGTAAAAGTTGTTAAAGAAGTTTCTACAGGTGTTAACCTTTACACCGCTCAACAAATCGATATCTCTCCAGGATTAACATCCGAATTTGTTGAATTGTATAAAGATAATCCAGATTTAATTTCTTATTTAGAACCAACGATCTTCTGGTTTAAATTGAATCAAACAAAGAATGAAGCTTTAGCAAACGTAAATATTCGTAAAGCGATTTCCATGGGCTTTAATAAAAAGGATATGACAGATATCGTTTTAAACAACGGTTCTATTCCAGCAAACTTCTCTGTTCCTACTGAGTTTGTTCAACATCCAGAAACTGGTGAAGACTTCCGTGAAAAAAATGGAGACTTTAACGAATTTGATTTAGAAAAAGCACAAGAGCACTGGGAAAAAGGTTTAGAAGAACTTGGTACGGATGCGGTAACAATTGAAATTCTTGGTGGAGACACTGAGACTGCAAAAACTATGCAAGAATATCTTCAAAACCAATTAGAAACAAACTTACCAGGTTTGAAAATCAATCTTAAAGAAGTACCATTTGCACTTCGTCTTGACTTAGACTCTGCAATGGATTATGATATGCAATTAGCTGGATGGGGTCCGGATTATCTTGATGCAATCTCTTTCTCTAACCTTTGGATTACAGATGGTGGAAACAACAAGATGGGCTACTCAAACCCTGAGTACGACAAACTTTTAAACGATGTAATGACTACTTATGCTAACGATCCAGCAAAGCGCTTTGAGGCAATGCAAGAAGCGGAAAGAATCTTACTTGAAGAGGATGCAGCAATTGCTCCTATTTACCAACGTGGTACGACAAGATTATGGAAGCCTTACGTTCAAAACGTGTATAAGCACAACTTTGGACCAGACTTCAGCTACAAGTGGGCATACATTAGCGGGAAATAATATTATATCGATATAAAAATATTTCTTTTAAAATAGAGAAAAAGAGAGTATATTTTAAATATATACTCTCTTTTTCCCTGTAAAGGAATTGTCGAATTTTAGGGAATTTTATATACAATTTTGACAAAATATTTTTTAGGAGGTGCAAATATGACAAAGTATTTATTGCAACGTATTTTTTATATGTTTATTACCTTATTCTTAATTGCATCCTTTACATTCTTTTTAATGAAAATGATGCCAGGTACCCCTTTTACGATGCAGGATAAATTGTCAGATGCACAAAAAGCGGTTCTTCTTGCTAAATACGGGTTGGATGATCCGGTTCCAGTACAATATGCGAAATATATAATGAACCTTGCAAAAGGAGATCTTGGTATTTCTTTCCAATATGATAATAGAAGTGTGACCAGTTTAATTATGCAACGTATTGGTCCGTCAGCTCAACTTGGATTTCAAGCTATGTTTTTTGGTACCATCATTGGAATCTTCTTAGGTGTGATTGCTGCGTTAAGACAAAATACATGGGTAGACTATGGTTCCACTATCATGGCTGTACTTGGTAAATCTATTCCGTCTTTCGTTTTTGCAGGACTTCTACAATACTTTATTGCAGTAAAATTAGGTTTGTTTCCAGTAGCATTCTGGCAAGGTTGGCAATACACCGTCCTACCGACGATTGCATTGGCTATGTTTCCAATTGCTATTGCTGCACGTTTTATGCGTACGGAAATGATTGAGGTTTTAAATTCTGACTACATTACCTTAGCGCGTGCAAAAGGGGCTTCAAGCTTTGATATTGCTGTAAAACACGCATTACGAAATGCCTTAATTCCAGTTATTACAGTTTTAGGACCTTTAGCAGTTAGCTTGATGACGGGTACGCTCGTTGTAGAGAAAATCTTTTCTATCCCTGGACTTGGTGAGCAGTTCGTACGCTCCATTACAACGAATGATTATCCTGTAATTATGGGTACAACATTATTCTTTGCAGCATTGTTTACTGTTATTGTCCTTGTAGTTGATATTCTTTATGGAGTTATCGACCCTCGTATTCGCTTGGCAGGAGGTAAGAAATAATGAGTAACAACAACTATGATAAACTGCCAAAGGAATTATTCCAGCCGGCAGCTCAAGACCCAAATAAAAGTGAAAAAATTGCAAAACCAAGTCTTACTTACTGGCAAACGGCATGGTTACGTATTAAGAAAAATAAAGCAGCCATATTTGGTTCCATTATATTAATTATCATTGCATTTTTGGCTATTTTTGGCCCATTCATGAACAGCCATGGCTTTAATTCACAAAATGTATTACAAGCTAACATGCCTCCAAAAGTGCCTGGAATTGAAAAGCTAGGTATTTTAGATGGAACAAGAAATGGTGTAGATATTTATGAACAACGTGGTGTAGAGGATGCATTTTGGTTCGGAACAGATAGTCTAGGACGTGACTTATGGACACGTGTTTGGACAGGCACACGAATTTCCTTATATATAGCTCTTCTTGCAGCATTTATCGATATGGTAGTAGGAGTTGCTTACGGTGGAGTTTCCGGATTCTACGGTGGTCGTGTGGATAATTCCATGCAACGTATTATTGAAGTTCTTGTAGGTATCCCTAACCTAGTAATTGTAATTCTTATGACATTAATATTAGAACCTGGTATTATCGCCATTACGATTGCTCTAACCATAACCGGTTGGGTCGGAATGGCCAGGGTAGTCCGGGGACAAGTTCTCAA
This sequence comes from Sutcliffiella rhizosphaerae, assembly GCF_917563925.1. GTDB lineage: Bacteria > Bacillota > Bacilli > Bacillales > Bacillaceae_I > Sutcliffiella_A > Sutcliffiella_A rhizosphaerae. Next base: position 34,991 of record NZ_CAKJTJ010000028.1, on the reverse strand, counting down.
GCTAAAAAGTCAGGAATATGTCCTAGCATCTAAAACACTTGGTTCAACAAATAACCGTATAATTTCAAAGCATTTATTGCCAAATGTGGTAGGCGTTATCATTGTAAATACAATGTTTACGATACCAAGTGCAATTTTCTTCGAAGCATTCTTAAGCTTCATTGGTTTAGGGTTAAAACCGCCAATGGCATCGTTGGGTACTTTAATTGATGATGGTTTCAAATCGTTACAGATTTTCCCTCATATCATGATTTTCCCAGCAATTATCATCAGTTTGTTGATGGTTGCATTTAACCTTGTTGCAGACGGATTCCGCGATGCGCTGGATCCGAAAATGAAAGACTAGGAAGGCAGGTGAATGACAGTGGAAAAAATTCTTGAAGTAAAAGACTTACATGTCTCTTTTGATACATTTGGTGGAGAAGTAAAAGCTATCCGTGGTGTAAGCTTCGATTTGAAGAAGGGTGAAACTCTAGCTATTGTTGGAGAATCTGGATCAGGTAAATCGGTTACTACTAAAGCTGTGATGCGTTTACTACCGAAAAATAACTCTAATATCAAACAAGGAGAAATCCTTTTTGACAGCAAAGATTTAACAAAGCTAACTGAAAGAGAAATGCAGGGGATACGTGGAAAAGATATCTCCATGATTTTCCAAGATCCAATGACTTCTCTTAACCCAACCATGACTGTTGGAAAACAAATCATGGAAGGGATTATTAAGCACCAAAAGTTAAGTAAAAGTGCGGCAAAGGAAAAAGCAATTGATCTTCTTCGTCTAGTTGGAATCCCGATGCCTGAAGAACGTTTTAAACAATACCCACATCAATTCTCTGGTGGTATGAGACAAAGGGTTGTTATTGCAATATCCCTTGCTTGTAATCCTAAAGTATTGATTGCAGATGAACCTACAACGGCTCTGGACGTTACAATTCAAGCGCAAATTCTTGATTTGATGAAAGATTTGCAGCAAAAAATTGAAACATCTATCATTTTCATTACCCATGACCTTGGGGTTGTTGCGAATGTCGCAGATCGAGTTGCGGTTATGTATGGTGGACAGATCATTGAGATGGGAACAGTGGATGAAATTTTTTATGACCCACGTCACCCTTATACTTGGGGACTACTAAGTTCAATGCCGGATTTGGAGCTTGGAGATGCAGACGAACTTTATGCGATACCAGGTACTCCACCAGATTTAACAGACCCACCAAAAGGAGATGCCTTTGCACCTCGTAATGAATTTGCTATGCAGATTGATTTAGAAATGGAGCCGCCAATGTTTCAGATTTCAAAAACTCATTTTGCAAAAACTTGGCTGTTACATGAGGATGCCCCTGAAGTGGAACCTCCACTGGCAGTTCAGAAACGCCGCCGAACTATGCCACAAAACTTTGACAAGCCTGTTATCGTAAAGGAAGGTGTATAACATGGCAACAAAAGAAAAATTATTAGAAATTAAAAACTTGAAACAGTATTTTAATGAAGGCAAGCCGAATATGGTGAAAGCAATTGATGGGTTGAATTTTGATATTTTTCGTGGAGAAACACTTGGCCTAGTTGGAGAATCTGGATGCGGAAAGTCCACAACAGGACGAACTATCATCAGACTGTATGATGCAACTGATGGAGAAGTGCTCTATGAAGGGGAAAATGTACACGGGAAAAAATCAAAAAAAGAATTGCTTAAGTTTAACCGTAAAATGCAAATGATTTTCCAAGATCCATCTGCGTCTCTAAATCCTCGTATGACAGTTGCTGACTGTATAGCAGAAGGTATTGACATACATGGATTAGCAAAAAATAGAAAAGAGCGTCTTGCCCGTGTTCACGAGCTTCTTGAAACAGTTGGGTTAAACAAAGAGCACGCAAACAGATACCCACATGAGTTTAGTGGTGGACAACGTCAGCGTATTGGAATTGCACGCGCCCTTGCAGTAGAACCAGATTTTATTATTGCTGATGAGCCGATTTCTGCATTGGATGTTTCCATTCAGGCTCAAGTCGTTAACTTAATGAAAAAACTGCAAAAAGAAAAAGGTTTAACGTATCTTTTCATTGCTCATGATCTTTCTATGGTTAAATACATTTCCGATCGTATTGGTGTAATGTATTTTGGAAAAATGGTGGAATTGGCTGATGCGGATGAGCTTTATAACAACCCAATGCATCCATACACTAGATCATTATTGTCCGCTATACCACAACCAGATCCAGATACGGAACGCTCACGTAAACGTGTGACGTATGATCCGAATTCACATGGATATGGGAAAGACGAACTCGTTGAAATGCGTGAAGTAAGACCTGGACATTTTGTGCTTTGTTCAGAAGCGGAATATAAAATGTATCAAGAAAAATATGCCGTAAAATAACATTTACTCGATCTCCATTCTTTGGAGATCGTTTTTTGTTTTCATCAAGTTTTCATGAGGTTTTTATAGAAATTTGTTGAAATAACAAAAATAACAACGAATTTCCAGTATAATAGAGGAAACAAAACATAGTGAAGATTTATTTTTTAGTGGAATCAGCCAAAAAAATAAAAGAAAGGATTTTGATTGGAAATGATGAAAAAAATGATTGGTGGTCTGATAGCAGCAATTGGGTTACTTGCGTTCAGTGGTCCAATTGTACAAGCAGACGAAGAAGCACTACATGTAGGAAAACATGGACTAAAAAAAATGGAAATACAATCAAGAGAATTACCTGTATCCATTGTAAGATTTGCGTTTGACTCTGGATACACTTTTACTTATCCTGATGCTGTTAGAGGTATTTATGTTACGGGGCACTCAGCAGGAGGAGAAAGGTTTCAAAGATTGTTAAATTTAGTGAATAAAACAGATTTGAACTCGATGGTCATCGATATTAAAGACGATCATGGATATCTTACATATATTCCAGATGAAGAAGATTCTCCATTTATGGATATTGCACAACCGTTTATTAATGATCCCACTGCAATGATGAAAACACTAGAAGATAATGACATTTATCCAATTGGTAGAATTGTAGTTTTTAAGGATTCCGTCCTTGCAAAGGAAAGACCTGATTTATCCTTTCAAGAAAACGATAAAGTTTGGGTGAACGGACGTAAAGAAGCTTTTGTGAATCCGTTTATGAAAGAAGTATGGGACTATAACATTGATATTGCAATTGAAGCAGCTAAAATGGGTTTTCAGGAAATTCAATTTGACTATGTACGCTTTCCTGAAGGGTTTGAAACGAGGGACACAATTCTTAAATACGACTATGGAAAATACAAAGATTTAGAAATGGACAATGTCCAAAAACGTGTGGAGGCTGTCACTGATTTTGTAGAGTATGCAAGAGAGCGATTGGAGCCATATAATATACAAGTTTCAGTAGATATCTTCGGCTATACCGCAACGTTACCAGAAGCACCTGGAATTGGTCAGAATTTCTCACGAATCTCTAAACATGTAGATGTTATCTCCTCCATGATCTATCCAAGTCATTGGACATCATACTTCGGTATTGCTAAGCCAGATACGGAACCATATAAGCTTATAGCTGAGTATGCAAAGCTTGAGAATGCAATCTTAGATGACTTGGAAAACAGGCCAGTCTCTAGACCGTGGATACAAGATTTCACTGCTTCTTGGCTGGGGGATGGGAACTACATCCTTTATGGTCCGAAAGAAGTAGAAGCCCAAATTAGGGCTCTAAACGAAAACGGAATAGATGAGTTTCTATTGTGGAATGCTGGTAATTCTTATACAGAAAATGTAGATTATACACCATTAAATAATTAATAAATAATAATTGTGACGGTCTGTACCCTGCAAAGTACTGTAAAAATCAGGTTATTAATAACAGATAAAAGCTACCAGAGTTAGGCAGCTTTTATCTGTTATTTTTGCCCCCGACACTTTTCCATCCAGCTTGCATACTTGCAGATTTATCAAAGCTTTCAGAGCCTTTTTTCTTTCCGAAAAGTTTTTCTCCGATTCCGTTCGTTAGGACACCCATAATTGCCGTTATACCAATGATTAATATAGCGACAATCGTAAAGTCGATAAAATACTCAAGCAAATTTTACATCCCCTTTGCTATATGTGATTTTATGTAAAAAACTATTCCTATTCTATTGTATGGTAAGTTTAACAGAAAAGAAAGAGGGTATATTAACATTGAGGACTGTCTAAGCTTTGTGCGTTAGCTTGTAAAAGAGAAATTTTGATAGGGGGCAATTAAAAAAGAATGAATTGGTATGAAAAATTAAATCAATATTTTCCTGTAGAAGAGATGAAATCAAGAGAACATATGGAACTCCTGCTAAAAGAAAAAGGAGATATATATCATAAAGATGAAGGCGAACACCATGTTTTAATGTATGTCGAATTAGTAAATTTTATTTTTATCGATTATTTATTCGTTTCTAAAGATGCACGAGGTATGGGGCTTGGACATAAATTATTAGATAAATTAAAAGAAAAAGGAAAAGCAATCATTCTTGAAGTAGAGCCTGTCGACTATGAAGACACAGATACTGAAAAGAGATTGAGATTTTATAAACGAGAAGGTTTTGAGCACGCTTCCTCCATAGGTTATAACCGCCGCTCCTTAGCAACAAACGAAGTAAATTCAATGGAAATCTTGTATTGGTCACCTACAGACGCAAGTGAAGAGGCAATTTATGAAGGTATGAAAGCAACATACGAGCTTATACATACATACAAGGATAAGGAATTGTACGGAGAGTCCTATGACGAGGTTGATCAAGTATTGACGTATGATGAAAGAGAAGACGATAATGATATTTTATCTAAGTTATAAGTTATTCAAGCATGACTATTAAATAATCTTATGAGCAGATAAATGCATCAAAAGAAGAACAAGATTATTTATCTCGATCCTAACTATTGTTACTTATCTGGTGAAGGACTGATTTCAGTCTCTGAAATGGTTAAAGAGATAGAAGCTACTTTGGAATAATAAGAAACAGAAAAAACTCCGCCTTATCAACTAGGCGGAGTTTCAGTTTTCAGTTGTTCGTATTCTTTCTTTATTAAGTGGAAGATCTGGGTATATCCCTTATCATTTGGATGGATATCGTCCTTTGCTATATGTGTCCATTCCAAAGCCTTTCCTTTAAATACTTCATAAGGATTGACAAACAATGTGGATTCTTTCATATATTCTTCTAATATCCTATTAAATTCTGGGGCAAATTCTTCTCCAAGTGTAGATAATTGATGTCCAGTAGGGTAAGGATTATATAAACCAAGTAGTATAATGGTAGTATCCGGGTTATGACTACGCAGCTGCTTGTAAATTTCCTCATAAGTCCGTTCTAGAATATCTAACCTTAGCTCTAGGGGAGTTCCGCTTTCATCTTCGGAGAATGCACCAAGTGTCTGTAAAAAATCATTACCTCCTATTGAAACAGAAATAATATCAGCTGTCTTTATACGATTTTGCAATCCTTCATCTGCACGAAGCAGGGCAAGTAGACCTGTGGAGGTAAGTCCGGGTATCCCATAATTCTCCACTGTAATAGTATTATCTTTCCGCAAATACTTTGTAAATTGAGGAACAAAGCCATGAATACGTAAATGATTCTCTTTCGAGGAGCCTAATCCTGCTGTCAGTGAATCCCCGAGTGCTACATATGTAAGTTCTCTCGGAGATTCGGCAATTACGGGAGGGTAGGTGAAAAGGCTAGAAAACAACAGGACAACAAGAAAACAAATTTTTTTCAGCACATTCAACATCCTTTCCCAATATAATTAAACTTCGATTTTTTCTGATTTTCTTATTTTTCTTCTCTCTCTATAACTGTCGAACTGATAGTATACAACGGGAATTAATATCAATGTAATAATGGTAGCAAAACTTAATCCAAATAAAATGACTATTGCCATTGGTTGTTGAATTTCCATCCCTTCACCAAATCCTAATGTAAGCGGGATTAAACCTAGAATGGTGGTAAGTGCAGTCATTAAAATAGGGCGTAGTCTTGTAGGGCCAGCGATTAAGATGGCATCCCAAGTTGATTTGCCGTCCTTTTTCATTAAATTTACATAGTCCACAAAGACAATAGCATTATTGACGACGATCCCTGTCAGGATGAGCATCCCAATGAGGGATCCTACCCCAAGCGGTTGTGAGGTGACCAATAATCCGGTAATCACCCCTATGATGGTTAATGGAACAGAGAACATAATGATAAATGGGTAGAAGTACGATTCAAATTGTCCTGCCATAACCATGTAAATAAGGACTACAGCTAAAGCCAAAGCACCTCCAAGCTTAAAAAATGCGTCATTCATTTGTTCATCTTGTCCACCAATAGTTATTTTATATTCATTGCTTGGTATATAGATATTTTCCTTTAGTGTTTTTTCCACATCGTCAATAATACTTCCGAGATCACGGTTTACAATATCCGCTGTAACGGTAATTTCACGATTTCTATCTGTTCTTCTAATCTGACTTGGACCCTGATCTCTCTTTACGCTTGCTACAGCTTGTAGTGGAATATTTTCTCCAGTTGGAGTGTTGATTAAAAGTCTTTCCAAGTTCTCAATAGACGCTGTATAGGTATCCTCAATCGTTATGCGAACATCAAGTTCTACGCCATCACGTGCCATCCTTGTCGCTACAACCCCTTTTGTTGCATTTGAAACGGCAGAGGCTACCTGTGCGCTGCCGATTCCAAATTGACTTGCTTTGATTCTATCAATATCAACGACAATTTCCGGATTTCCTTCCGTATAACTTGAGGATGGTTCTCGAATCCCTTCAATACCCTCCAAGAGTTCAACCGTTTCATCAGCCATTGCTTTTAAAGTAGATAAATCGGGACCGGTAATATTAAGGGAAACAGGGTTTTGGGATACTCCAGATTCACCAGATGATATGGAAATCTCCACACCTGGTATATTCTTAAGTCGTTCTCTAATATCATCCGCTATTACTTTGTCTGATCGATTTCGATCTGTAACTGGGGTAAGAAGGATGTTATAACTTGCACGATTTGCTTGTGTTCCTGAAGAGAATGAGAAATTATCAGATCCTCCAACAGTGACAAAAGTAAGATCCATTTCAGTAATATTTTGTAATTCCTCATCAACGGCTTCCATTACATCATAAGTGGCATCTAAGGAACTTCCGTCAGGTAATCGAACATTCATGGAAATAAAGCTTTGATCTTGATGTGGGAGAAATTCCTTTCCTATAAATGGAATACCTATTAAAGAGATAAGCAGCAAGATAACAATGGACATTACTGTTTTCTTTGGATTTCTTAAAGCTTTTTCTAACATGCCAGTATACCAATTGATAAATCCAGAATATCTTTCCTCGAATTTCGAAGATTTATTGTTAACTTTCAAAAGAAGAGAGGAGAACAATGGTACGATTATTAAGGCAGTAAATAATGATGCTAATAAAGAAAAGGAAATTACTAGGGCAAGTGGTTTGAACAATTGCGCGGCAAGCCCATCAACGAAAATTATTGGTAAGAATACGACAACGGTTGTCAACGTTGATGCTATGATAGCAGATCCGACTTCACTCGTACCTTCTATGGCTGCATCCTTCAAAGAATACCCATTCTGTCTTAATCGGTAGATATTTTCAAGGATAACTATCGCATTATCCACCATTAATCCTACACCTAGTGCAAGACCTCCTAATGTTAGTAGGTTCAAGGTTTGTCCTGTGAAGTACATGAAAATAAAAGTAGTAATGATGGAAATAGGAATGGAAAAAGAGATAATTAAGGTACTACGGATGTTGCGTAAAAAGAAATATAGAACTGCAGCAGCTAATAAACTTCCAAGTAGCATATTCATCGTAACGGCACTAATGGATTTCTTAATAAATTCACTTTGATCAAATATCGGTTTTATTTCCACACCATCAGGAAGTGTTTTTCGGATTTCATCCAGTTTTTTCTCGATTTCATTGGCTACGGTTACAGTATTGCTACCAGATTGCTTTAAAATGGACATTCCAACTGCAGGTTCTCCATTCAAATAACTGAGCTGTGTAGTTGGTTGAAGTGTTTCTTTCACTTCACCTAACTGACTGAGCTGAATAACACCGTTTGGAGTTGGAATCGGCAATGATTCTATATCAAAAATTGATGTGAATTCACCAGTGATACGTATGGGGAGATCTTGATTTTGATCTGTTAAAGATCCACCTGGTAAATTTAAATTCTCGGCAGCAAGCATTTGTTGTAATTGATCAATCGATATACCGAAAGAGGACATTGCGTTAGGATTTAAGGTTATCCTGATCTCGTTCTCAGCGCCACCTTCTACTGAAATGGAAGCAATGCCTTCCACACTATTTAGCTGTGGTTCTATCTCTTGTTCTGCGAGTTGCTTCGCTTTTGTCATTTCACCTGAAGGGTCTGTTATGGCAAGTTGAACAATTGGAAGATCGCTTGGGTTGAATCGAAGCACACGTGGCATATTTGCTCCCGGAGGAAGAAAATCACGGACAGAATCAATTCTTTCCCTCATATCTAATGAGGCAAAATCCATATTCGTTCCCCATGCAAAGGAAACGAGCACTAAAGAACCCCCCGTGGTGGAGATGGAAGTCACGGATTCTACATTTGGAATGGTACTCATGGCATTCTCTAATGGGGAGGAAACTAGGTTCTCAATTTCTTCTGGTCCTGCACCATTGTAAGTAGTAGTAACAGCTACAACAGGAAATGTTAGTTCGGGAAATAAATCTACCGTCATGCTGCGCATACTGACTGCACCGATTATTAACATAAAAATGATTACCATTGACATAGCAATGGGGCGATATACGGACAATTTGGCAATTTTCATCTAATAGATTCACTCACTTTGTTCAGATACTTCAGCACCGTCTTTTAGTCGTTCTTTTCCAGATACGGCCACTTTTTGTCCTTTATTTAATCCTTCAATAATTTGCATATATTCATTATCACGAAAGCCTGTCAGGACATTCTGCTTAACTGCTTTATTATCATTTATTACATACACATATGGTTCATTGTCTTCATATAAAATTGCTTCCATAGGTACTACTGTCTGGGCTTCGAGATTTTCTACAGCAACATAAGCAGTAGCTCTCATTCCACCTTTGATGGAAAGATTTTCGTTATTTATAGGGATTGTTACGGAAAACATATTTGTCTGCTGATTAACAGTAGGTGAGATAGTGTCAATGGTGGAATCGAAAGTATCGGCTATCCCTTCAAATGAGACAGTTGCACTTTGTTCAGATTGAAGCTTGCTTACTTGGTAGCTATTGACTTGGAAGTTGGCAGCAATTTGGTCTAATTGAATGATTGTACCGATGGGAACATTAGGTGTAGCAATTCCATCTTTCACGACATTCAGTTCTGAAACTATTCCGTCTATTGGGCTTGTAATGGAAGTGGCATTTGCAACTTGCTGAGCTTGCTTTAGCCCTTGCTGTGCTTGAGTGAGCTGCATCTCCATTTCCATGGTATTAAAGACAGGCATTTGTTGGGCTTGTCCTGCTACGGTTGCGAGTTGAGCCTGTTTAACCATGACTTCCACACTGCTTTGAATTAAGTCCAGAGAAGTAACAGCTCCAGTATTCACTCCATCTAAAAGTGCCTGAGATTTTTCTAAACTTTGGTTTAACTCTTCCTGTAATTTGGGTATATCAGAGAGAGAGGCTTGATTTTCATATGCCTTTTGCATTTCTTTCATTTTAGAAAGGGCATTTTCTAGTTCTGTTACTGCACTTTGTGCCTGCGTTACTTGTTCTGTTGCAGCTTCAGAATCTAAAGAAACAATCAATTCGCCCTTTTTTACTATATCACCAACTTTAACATGGACAGATTCAACGGTAAGGGGGGAGGTTGTTAGAAGTGGTACTTGTATTTCAGGTACAGCTAATCCAATCAGTTCGATCGTATCGCTAATGTTTTTTTCCGTTACTTCTGCTACTGTAACGGGAATGATGCTGGATTCGGAATTATGGCTGGTAATCTCTTTTTGACTACACGCTGTCAAAAAAAATAAAAAAAATAAAGTAGGTAACACCCAGGTCTTATTCAATATCTATCACCTCATACTTATCATGTCTAAATATAAAACTAACATGTATTACAAACCCTTACAATTCTTAACTGTCGATGAGTACTTTTATAAGAATAAATGTTACTACTTTGTGAACAGTCATTTAAAATTGAGAATAAATTTCAATTATAATGAAACTTTCCTAGAATGCTATACGTCTATATACATGTAAACGCAAAAAAAATGGAATAAAATAATAAGCATCGTAAAAATGAACATGTTGTGACAAACGTATCTGACTTGAAAAATACTATACCTTTTTAGTCGGAAATCGTGTATAATTACAATAGAAATTACTTTTTTATAGTAATTTTAAAATGAGAGCGATTCACAATTAGAAACGTTCAGCATGTTCTTTTCTAATATTACTAGATAAAAGGAGAGGAAAGTTCATGGTAACACTATATACATCTCCAAGTTGTACTTCTTGTCGTAAAGCGAAAAATTGGTTAGAAGAACATAACATTCCATATAAAGAAAGAAATATTTTCTCTGAATCTTTATCTATTGATGAAATTAAAGAGATTCTCCGCATGACGGAAGACGGAACGGATGAAATCATTTCAACCAGATCCAAAATCTTCCAAAAGCTAAACATCAATGTTGAAGCAATGCCGCTTCAAGAGTTATATGCTGTCATTAAAGAACACCCAGGTCTATTAAGAAGGCCAATTATTATAGACGAAAAACGACTACAAGTAGGATACAACGAAGATGAGATTCGCCGCTTCTTACCAAGAAAGGTAAGAACATTCCAGTTAAGAGAAGCGCAACGCTTGGTAAACGGTTAAGCATAGCTCTCAAAAATGACAAAAACTTCTACATGGCTACTCATGTAGAAGTTTTTATTATAAGCTCTTTTAAGAATATAATATGACATCACTCAAGCTATTTTCTGTTTTAATAACGAAACGGTCAAAAGGACGCATATCATGATATATGGTAAATACATTTGCCACTCGGCAAACGCCATCAATGATGCAACCACTGGCTCATGAATGATCATCTTGCCCGCTGTAAAACTTAGTATACATGCTCCTATATATACGATGATCGGATATTTTTCCATCATGATTAAAATTAACTTACTTCCCCAAATAATAATAGGCATGGAGAATAGCAGCCCTATGATCACTAAGTAATAGTTTCCATGTGCAGCACCTGCCACTGCCATAACATTATCAATTCCCATAATAATATCTGCGACTACAATTGTTTTAATGGCAACCATAATTGACGGGCTTCCTTTAACGATCGTTCTATCCATATTGTCATTAATAAGTTGAAATGCTATATAATATAAAAGCACGCCTCCAACAAAATGTAAAAAGGGTATGGAAAGTAAGTATACAGCTCCGATAGTAAGAAGTATCCTGCAAATAATTGCTATTATTGTCCCAAAAATAATTGCTTTATTTCGTTGGTTTTGTGGTAAATCTCTGCAAGCAAGTGCTATTATTATGGCATTGTCACCACCAAGAACAATATCTATGCCGATTATTAACAAAATGGCTATTATCAATTCTAGATCCACGATATCGCTCCCTTTTGTATATGTACTATATAAATATAGTGGTGGTTGTCCTATTTTATGCCTACTTATATAAACATGTACACATAAAGTTACTGATCATGAAATTGCTAATATGATAGAATAGGCTTTTTTACGATTTTTAAAAATGTGAGCATTTTTGTTTCCATTCTTCCTTTTTTTATCATAAAATAAAAGTACAAGTATATCACTTTACTGTATACTTGTTCTTATTTTATGATGGATACGATGTATGGTTATCCTGCCTCAAAAATCCAATACTTGCAGTTGTAAATAAGGAGTAAAATCATTCTTTTTACTTCTGATGGATGTTTACCTGCATGGCTAAGTGGATAAATTGTTACAATAAGGTAAAACAAAATTTTGTGGAGGGTCCCTTCCAAAGATAGACGGAGGAAAATGAGGAGCGGACAATGCGTTATTTGCAATCTCATTTAAAAAATGAGTTTGTTTTAAAAAAAGAGCACGCTAATCATTTACCGAAATAGAAGGGAGTTGTTAAAGATGGAGATTGAACGTATTAATGATCATACAGTCAAATTTTACATTTCATATGGTGATATAGAAGAACGCGGATTTGACAAGGAAGAAATCTGGTATAATCGAGAGCGCAGTGAAGAATTATTTTGGGAAATGATGGATGAAGCACACGATGAAGAGGATTTTATGGTCGAAGGGCCGTTATGGATTCAAGTACAAGCACTTGATAAAGGCCTAGAGGTTATCGTAACTCGTGCCCAATTATCCAAAGACGGTAAAAATTTCGAAGTCCCTGTATCAGATGATAAAAGAATAGATATCCCTGTTGATGAAAGAATTGAAGCATTGCTTGATCAACACTTTAATTCGCCTGCGAAATCAGATGATTTAAAGAATGATAAACAGGAAGATGAACAAGACCTCCTACAGTTTATGGTTCGTTTTAGAGATTTGGAATATCTAATATCAGCAAGTCATCGATTATTCCACTTAGAAAACCTAAAGAATGATGTTTTCTTCTATGAGAAAAATTATTATTTATACGTTGATTTTTCAAGTGAACACTATACAGATGAAGATATTGACAATGTTCTAAGTATACTTTTGGAGTACGGGGAAGAATCAGCTCTCTCCATACACCGTCTACAGGAATATGGCTCTGAAGTTGTGAAAGACACTGCGATGGAACAAATGACAAAGCATTTTCCTCTCAGATGATGAAAACCGATTTCAACTTGTTGAAATCGGTTTTTTTTCCAAATTAACCATTTTTCTTTTTATTTTATTTAGGGAGCTGAGAGACTCGTGAAGACCACTGTCAGGGTTTTAGTTTTTGTTCTAGCAATCGGTGCAGTTCTATTTACAACACAAGGACTATGGGAAGGATGGTTGCTAGGCTCTATATCAATTCTTTTTACTATTTCGGTAGTGTTTATTGCTTTTTTAATATCGTTAGAAAATCGACATCCAACCCGTACACTAACATGGCTGGTAGTGCTTGGTGCCTTTCCTGTACTCGGCTTTTTCTTCTACTTGTTGTTTGGACGTAATGTAAGGAAGCGTCGACTTTTCCAAAGAAAAGCACTTTTGGACAAAGAAGTGTTAGAAGAAATAGAAGGAAAAAGAGAATATTCTAGTGAAGAACGTCATCTGCTTGATGAAGGTAAACGAGGAATTTTTCAACTCTCACAAAACATAGGGAGAAGCCCGATTTCCTTTCAAACTGAAACAGTAGTCCTTACCAATGGGGATCAGACTTTTGCTAAAATATTAGAAGAAATTTCAAAAGCAAAACACCATATTCATTTTGAATACTACATTGTAAGGGATGACATTATTGGTAACCAGATTAAAGATTTATTAATCGAAAAAGCAAAAAGTGGGGTACAAGTACGTTTTTTGTTCGATGCTGTAGGTAGTTTTCAATTAAGTAATAAATACATAAAAGAATTACGGGCTGCTGGTGTACATATAATATCCTTTTCTCCTGTTAGGATGCCTGTTTTTAACAACAAAATTAACTTCCGAAATCACCGTAAAATTATAGTGGTTGATGGGGAAGTGGGCTTTGTTGGAGGATTAAATATCGGAGATGAGTATCTAGGGCGTGATAAATACTTCGGTTTTTGGCGTGATACTCATCTTTATGTTAGAGGAGAAGCAGTCAGGACCTTACAGTTAATCTTTCTTCAGGACTGGTACTATGCTACCGATGAATCACTATTGACTCCAAGCTACCTAACTCCTACTTTTGTGGATGAAAAAAAATACGGTGGCGTACAAATGATCGCTGGTGGACCAGATCAAGAATGGGAAGTAATAAAGAATCTTTATTTCTCCATGATTACTTCAGCTAGAAATTCCATATGGATAGCGTCACCATATTTTGTACCAGATGATGATATTTTTACAGCTTTAAAAGTTGCAGCACTTGGAGGACTCGATGTACGACTCCTAGTTCCAAGCCGTCCCGATAAGCGCCTTGTGTATTATGCTTCCCGTTCCTATTTTCCAGAAATGATGGAAGCAGGAGTGAAGATTTACGAATATAAAAAGGGCTTCCTCCATAGCAAAGTGGTCATAGTGGATGAAGAAATTGCATCAATTGGAACAGCAAACATGGATATGCGAAGTTTCCATTTGAATTTTGAAGTGAATGCGTTTCTTTATAACACGGATAGTGTGAATACGCTTGTAAAAGATTTTGAGCAAGACCTATTGGATTCTAAGTCCATATTAAAAAATGAGTATGCTAATAGACCTCTTAACCAGAAAATATTCGAATCAATGGCTAGGTTGGCTTCACCTTTATTATGAAACACCTTTAAAGTGCCGATATACGGTGCTTTTTTTCATTATTTCAGGAGTAAATTACTTGAAAATGCCCTTAAATTAAACAAAAGAAGGGATGGGTAACAATTATTAGGTGTTATTTGTAAAGTTCGTTTTGAAAGAAAGTAATAAAATAAGAAATTTGTTTTTTGTAACTCCCAATCCACTACAAACCTCTTCAAAATATTTCCCGCGGAATTTCAAAAAATATAAAGGGATATGTCGTAGGCTGACGAATATGTAACATGTATAGAGCAAAGAAAGGTGTGATGAAATGTTTGTCGCTAAAAGGGCAGATGGCTCACTGATCTCTCTACACGGCATTTCTAGCAATAAAGAAATTTCGATTGATGGAGAGAATTTTTATTGTCCAGTATGTAATAAAAAACTGCTTTTAAAAAAAGGGCAGGTAAAAAGAGCGCATTTTGCGCATCAGAATAAGGAATGTTATGCATCCTCAGAACCAGAGACACTTTATCATCTTGAAGGTAAAGCAAGGCTTTATGAAAAGCTTCAGGGATTTGACTGGAAGGAGCTAGAATTTGTAATCCCAGAAACAAAGCAACGTGCAGATGTTTTTGTACAAAATTTGGATAATAATTATGCGTTTGAGTTTCAATGTTCCAGTTTATCAAGCAGTGAATTTAAAAAAAGGACAGAATTATATGAAGCTGCTAATATAAAGCCGGTGTGGATCATAGGAAAAGATAAACTTAATCCTGCTGTCCCGAAAATGAAAATCACTTCATTTCAATGGCAATTTCTCCAAAGCTCTTCAAAGGAAAATCCTCCTTTTATTCTTAGTTTTTGTCCTAAGAATTCAATCTTTTATTATCTTTACCCCACCTTTACCTTGAATAGCACAACTACTTATATAAGCTTAATAACATCACCATCTTGGATAGAATATCCTGAGCACTCAATGAAAAATAGATATTTGTCTTGGAAGTCCCATTTTCTGCATTACAAGAAAAAATGGCGGTATCATTATTGCATGTACAAACCGCTAGCAATGCTTCAACGGCTATGTTATGAAAAAATAAATATTCCTCTATCATTAATACCTGCTAGAATTGGTCTACCAGTAACCTCCTTTTATATGCTTCACTCTCCTCTAATTGAATGGCAAGCTTGGATCTACTTTGACTCCATCTATCATTTGCCAATAAATGCTCAACTTCATTTATCAACAATATTGAATGCAGTAAGGTATAGAGTTATAAACAATCAAATAAGACTTAGAGATTTACCTTTAGTTAAAGGTGCTCAATATGAGGATGCTGTTATTGAGTATCTCGATAATTTAGAGATTTTAGGTGTATTGAAGCGTTGTAATGAACATTACTATCAAAAGCTGCTTCCAGAAACTCCATTGCAAACGTTAAAGCAAGCAGTTTATCAAGATTATTTATTATTAGATACTTTAATAAGGCTTAAAAAAAGTAGATAGTAAAAAGAAAAAAGGGAATAATAATCTCATGTCGAATAGTATTAAAGATGCAATTTTTTAGTATTTATAGGGGGTTATCATATGGCAGAACAAACAACTGTAAATAAAATTCAAGAACGCAAGGATATTGCAGTAGAAGATACATGGAGATTAGAAGATATTTTTTCAAGTGATGAGCAATGGGAGAAAGAATTTCAAGAAGTAAAGGGAATGATAGCAAAAATTAAGGATTACGAAGGAAATCTATCCAAGTCTGGAAGTACATTGTATGATGCTTTACAATATCAAGACTCTATTTCTAGTCGATTAGGAAAGCTATATACATATGCACATATGCGTTATGATCAAGATACTACTAATTCTTATTATCAGGGGTTAAATGACCGCGCTAGTAACCTGTATACTCAAGTGGCAAGTGCGCTTTCTTTTGTTGTTCCTGAAATTTTAATAATGGAAGAAGCGGAAATTGATAAGTTTTTGCAGGAGAAAGAAGAACTTTCATTATATAAACATTCATTAGATGAAATAAACCGCCAACGCCCTCATGTTTTATCAGCAAAGGAAGAAGCGTTGCTTGCAGAAGCATCAGATGTGCTATCTGCTTCCTCTAATACGTTTGGAATGCTCAATAATGCCGATTTAACTTTCCCATCTGTTAAAGATGAATCGGGAGAGGAAGTAGAAATTACACATGGTCGTTACATCCGCTTCTTGGAGAGTGAAGAACAGGAAGTAAGAAAAAATGCTTTCAAAGCAGTTTATGAAACGTACGGAAAATATCGAAATACATTTTCTAGCACTTTAAGTGGTGCTGTGAAGAAGGATAATTTCCAGGCAAAAGTACGTAATTATAATTCTGCTCGGCACGCTGCGTTAAGTAATAATAATATTCCTGAAGCTGTATACGATAATCTAGTTAGTACAGTGAACAAAAATCTACACCTCTTGCACCGTTATGTAGACCTCCGCAAAAAAGTACTTGAGTTAGATGAGCTGCATATGTATGATCTTTATACTCCTTTAATTAAGGAAGCGAATATGGAGGTTTCTTATGAGGAAGCAAAAGATTATTTGGTAAAAGGACTTGCGCCACTTGGACAGGAATATCTTGAGATTGTTAAAGAAGGCTTTGAAAACAGATGGGTAGATATCCACGAGAATAAAGGAAAACGTTCAGGTGCATACTCCTCCGGGACTTATGGTACCAACCCATATATTCTAATGAATTGGCAAGATAATGTGAATAATCTTTTTACTCTTGCACATGAATTTGGCCATTCAGTCCATAGTTTTTACACAAGAAAAACGCAACCTTATCCATACGGGAACTATTCTATTTTCGTTGCTGAAGTGGCATCTACTTGTAATGAAGCGTTATTGAATGACTATCTATTAAAAACAATTGATGATGATAAAAAGCGATTGTACTTACTAAATCACTATCTAGAAGGATTCCGTGGGACGGTATTCCGCCAGACGATGTTTGCAGAGTTCGAGCATAAAATCCATGAACTTGCACAAAATGGGGAAGCTTTAACAGCTGACTTGCTAACAGAAACATATTATGAATTAAACAAAAAATACTTTGGCGAGAATATTAATATAGACGAGGAGATTGGATTGGAATGGGCAAGAATCCCTCACTTCTATTACAATTACTATGTCTATCAGTACGCGACTGGCTTTAGTGCTGCAACTGCATTAAGCAAACAAATTCTAGAAGAAGGTCAACCAGCAGTGGACCGCTACCTTGAGTTCTTAAAGGCAGGAAGCTCTGATTACCCAATAGAGGTATTGAAAAAAGCAGGAGTAGATATGACAGAATCTACACCAATTGAAGAAGCTTGCAAAGTTTTTGAAGAAAAGCTGAAGGAAATGGAAGAACTACTTTCCTAATCTATCGGAACCTTATGTAGTTCTTTGCAGCTGCATAAGGTGCTTTTATTTTTAATCTTGTTTTTTTACTCTAAACCAAGTAGGCAATAACGAAAAATGTTATTTAAAGCCCTTAAACCTTCTTTTGTTACTTATTATTAGGATGAAAATAAAAATAGACATAAACAAAAGAGGAGAAGTTAAGTAAATAGGATACAATTTCATAAGTCCAAGAGTATTGACATACAAACTGAATAGGATAAATAAAATGCTGAGTAAAAGAGGCAACCTAGACAATATGATTTCACCTACCTTTCTAAAACTTGTACATCTCTATTAGAAATATTTACGTAATGAAAGTGCTTTCCATGCATAAAAGCTGCAAAAAAATAGATGGAATGTGACAAAGTTGTGAAATAGAGGTCTAACCTCTTGTCAAAAGTCGACAAAATTTGATATATTATAAACGTGAAACGATTCACAAACAAACATATACCCCTTTGTTTGACCGTGAAAAATTTCTCCCATCCCCTTTGTTGTCTTTAATGACACAGAAAGCCCCAGTCCCGTTGACTGGGGCTTTCATTTTTTATTAAGGGAAAAGTAGTTTCATGAAGGTAACCCTAACCTTTTCGGCTATCCGTTGTATGTGTGTTGGATTCAGTAAAATTATCAAAAACTAAAAACCAGACAATATTATCTTGTCTGGTCATTACTATTCTTTCACCTAATATATCTCCAAAATGTCCCATATTTAACAGGTACCTTTTCCACTTTTTGAGCAAATTGAAGCTTTTTTAACTCATGTTCGACTTCCCCAATCGGAAGATTATAAACGACCGAAATTTCCTTTGTTGCCACAAAGGAAAACTGTTTTAGGAAATCTTCTAATGGTGGCAACATCTTAGGGAATGGCCGCTCTCCAAGCATGTCCTGTAAAATATGAACATAAACTTCATATGAATGATAGCCAGAAACTTTTATTCCTTCTTCTTCTATATTTTCGTTAAAAAAGACCAATGTGGGAATTTCTGATACTTCCATTTCATTAGTAATTTTAATATCACAATGCAATGCTTTTGAGGCACTTTCACTTATCATATCTTTTTCAAACTCTTCCATATCTAAACCAACAGATTGTGCACAGTCTCCTAATACAGACAAATTAGAAATGTTCTGTTTTTCAAGAAAAAGAACCTCTTGCAATTTTCTTAAAAACTTTATGCCTGCTCTCCTACCTTGGAGCTCGGCTGCTTTAATTGCAATCGATGCTATATGAGGAGACGCAATTGGATTTTCCAGCCAAAGAGACCCATCACAGGACATTCCAGAGCGGGTGGCTGTACGTTCCCACACTTGCGCCATTGAAGCGGCGTAATGTTTTTTTGCAAGATTGAGGGAGGAGAGTTGCCCTGTCACAATATGCTTTATCGTAAAATATTGACCATATTGAACATATAGCTTTTTTAGCATTGGTTCCAATGCCCAGCATTCTGGACAGAGCGGATCAATAAAAAAGTATATCTCAATAGGTTTATTGGTTGTATGCTGTATATTTTTTAAATAAAATAACTTCTTATCATTACAGGTCACATCAATCTTCCTTTTCTTCAGGTTTGTCTGGGGAATTGATCATATGTTGAGCCGTTAAAACTAAACGCTGAAAAAATTCTTTTCGATACGGACCTTCAAGCCCAATTTCATCCATGGCCTCTTCCATACAGGTGAGCCAGGCTTTCGCACGCTTTGGTGTTATTTCGAATGGAAGATGGCGTGCACGTAGCATAGGGTGACCATGTTCACTAGTATAAAGGGAGGGACCACCTAGATACTGAGTAAGAAATTGCTTTTGCTTTCTTGAAGTTTCAGATAAGTCATTTGGAAAGATTGGAGCTAAATCGGGATGGCGACCTACTCGACTATAAAATGCATTGACAAGTTCATGAATAACCTGCTCTCCGCCAATTTCTTCAAAGGGTGATTGAATATTAACCATTAATATTAACTCCTTACCTTTTTTCAGTTGTTACGATTGTATGTATATTTTAGCAATGTGGTTATTATATCTCAAATAATTCGATTCCACCCTTGCAAAAATTAGGGAAAAAAGGAGGGGGTTGGGAGTGAAGGCGAATATGGAGAATCCAAATAATTACTACATAAATGAAAAAACCATCCAGTAAATGGATGGTTCAGACTGTTGACAAACCCAAATTATTTTTAGATTTGTATTTAACTGTTGATCTTCGTTGCAGACGCTTCGCTTTCCGCGGGCGGTCCGGGAACCTCCTCGGGCTGCGCCCTGTGGGGTTTCCCATGTCCCTTCCTCCCGCAGGACAAGGAAGGCTTCGGCAGCCATTCATCGCACGAAGAAAATGTGTCAGCATTTTCGAGGAGTCTGCGCGTCTTCCACTACGATCAACAAGGGAATTGCATGGATTTAAATAAAAATGTACCTTTGTCTACACACTGAACCATCCAGTAAATGGATGGTTTTTTGCTCGTATTGCTTTATGGAAAATTTGAAAAAGATTAAACAACAATGCTCTCCGTTACCTTTCGAACATAATTTAACGTTTCTCTAAAAGGTGGTATCCCATTGTATTTATCCACATTCCCTGGGCCAGCATTATAGGCAGCAAGTGCTAGTTGGATGTTTCCGTTGTATTTGTCAAGCATCTGACGAATATATTTTGTCCCACCCATGATATTTTGGTATGGGTTGAAAGGATCCGTAACACCTAGACCTTTTGCGGTTTTCGGCATTAATTGCATTAAGCCGGCTGCACCTGCATGGCTAACGGCACTTGGGTTGAAACTGGATTCATGCTGAATGATGGACTTAATCAATTTGGGATCGACTCCGTACTTTACGGCTGCTTCTTGAATGATATCTTCATAATTAGTTTTATGGGCAACACTGATTGCACTTTTATTTGAGGCAGCAACATTAAGAGAAGAAGTCTTTATTTCCTCTATGTTTAATTTGTTTATAAGTGTCGCAGTATTCAGCGGATGCACAAAGGGAATGGTGGTTTGATTACCTAGACCTGAGTGTGTTGAGCTTATATTGGTATCATCGTCCAGTAATCCTTCTAAAACGGAGGCAAATGGATGCTGTGTTCCAATATTATTTTTCGTTTTACCTGCTGAAATGCCTTGTAAAGCCTGCAATTGCATCATTGATCTCATTTGTTCCACGTTCATTTTGGTTCACCATCTTCTGCCTTAGCCGAAGCTTTTGCTTCATAAAAGCGGATAATTTTATTTTTTGTTTGCCGTTGAGGGATTCCGTAAGCATTCAGAAGTTCAAGGAAGATTTCTTTCCCTCTGTCAAAATTCTTCACTTCATATTCCAATTCAAAATCACTTGTTTCAAGATAATGGCTCTCATCCAATACAAGAAGACCGTCTTGGTAAGGGAACTCGATGCGGTTTGTTGTTAATGATCCAACATATTCAATATGAGCGGGTGAAACTCCTAACTCATTCGTCAAGATAGTATGAATTTTACCATTAATCAGGCCCGTCTTGTTTTTTAATAAGGAATACTCTTCTTCAGAAATAACTTGATGTGTCTCGAGTAGGCCTTCATCTGCAGGCTGTTTTAAAGTAAGGGTATAATTGTCTCCTTTTATACGAACCCGTAGTGCACACCCTTTATTTTTTAATGAAAAATCAGGAGTATCAAAATAATGGTTAGTTTGTTCAAAGAAATTCTCAGGATTCACCTTAAATGCAGAGCAAAGTGATGTAAATTCATCAAATGTTAACAAATTTTTAAATTCGATTTCAATTTCCTGGTGAGTCATAATTAATTACCTCTTTACGTTTGATAATTCTATTATTACGTGCTTTTCATTCAATGGCAATGGTTAACTATATTCTTCTACTACTAATACTATCAAAATAAAACAAGGAATAAAATCTAAGTTTCCATTTCATTGCAGGATGGGAAGTATGATAATATATGAGTAGGATTTAGCTTGGAAGGAGATTAATATGCAAAAAAGAATTGAAATAAAACAATCTTCATGGAATGAACAACAACTTCTGCTGGAAGCAAGTCCAGTATCCTTTCCGCTTGATGGAGTTATTGCAAGTAACCAGATGTTAGTGGACTCAGACAACTTGGCTTTCATCTATAAGCTTGAAACTGCATCGGAATTTCTATATGTCAGCATTAAGGACGATTACTGGGCTGACATTAATCAAGCTATTCAAGAAAAGAAAGCGGTAGTGCTTGTAACGAAAGATGTGGCACTACTCCTCACCAATATGGAAGAAGAAATAGATTATCTAATAGAGAATATTCGTGATAATGCAAATTATGGGGAAGAGATGGAGAAAAGAGTAAACGAGATTTTTTAAGGGGTTAGACCGATTATGATACAACATTGGGATTTGTTTTTGGCGCCATATAAACAGGCGATTAATGAAATGAAGGTAAAACTAAAAGGGATGCGTGGCCAGTTCAAAATGCAGTCGGAGCACTCACCAATTGAATTTGTTACCGGAAGAGTGAAACCAATAGCAAGTATATTGGATAAAGCTACACGTAAAGGAATTTCCCTTGAAAAACTGGAAGATGAGATGCAGGATATTGCAGGCGTCCGAATGATGTGCCAGTTTGAGGATGATATACATAAAGTGGTTGAACTGCTAAGAAACCGCAATGATTTTGAAATTATGGAGGAACGTGACTATGTGTCTTCCAGAAAAAATAGCGGCTACAGATCTTATCACGTAGTGGTCCGTTATCCGGTTCAAACGATTAATGGGGAAAAGAAAATTCTGGTTGAAATCCAGATAAGAACTCTCGCAATGAATTTCTGGGCGACCATAGAACATTCCTTGAACTATAAATATAGCGGTCAATTTCCTCAAGAGATAAAAGAAAGACTTGTACGTGCTGCCGAAGCGGCTTATTTATTGGATGCAGAAATGTCACAAATCCGAGAAGAAATTCAAGAAGCACAAGCAATATTTTCTCGGAAAAAAGAAATGGACGCTGATTAATAACACAGGGGTGGGAGTATGAAGTTTGCTATAACATCCAAAGGGGATTCGGTATCGAACACGCTCATGCACAAAATGAGAACATACCTACAGGATTTTGATTTAATTTATGATGAAGACCAGCCAGATCTTGTTGTATCGGTAGGCGGAGATGGGACATTGCTTTATGCATTCCACCGTTATCGGAGCAGGTTGGACAAAACAGCTTTTATTGGTGTTCATACTGGACATCTTGGCTTTTATGCTGACTGGGTTCCAGAAGAAATAGAAAAACTGGTTATTGCTATTGCAAAAACACCTTATCAAGTAGTTGAATATCCTTTACTGGAAGTAATTATTCGATATATTGATGGAGGAAGAGAAGCGCGCTACTTGGCTCTGAACGAATGCACGGTAAAAAGTGTGGAAGGCACTCTTGTTATGGACGTGGAAATTAAAGGACAATTATTTGAAACTTTCCGTGGAGATGGACTATGTATCTCGACACCTTCAGGAAGTACAGCTTACAACAAAGCGCTAGGCGGGGCAATCCTTCATCCTAGCTTACCAGCTATTCAACTAGCAGAAATGGCTTCCATAAACAATCGAGTATTCCGAACAATAGGCTCGCCACTTGTTCTCCCACAACATCACACATGTCTTCTGAAACCAGTAAATGATGTGGATTATCAAATTACAATCGATCACCTTACTCTTTTGCATAAGGACGTGAAGTCCATTCAATGCAGGGTTGCTAAAGAAAAGGTCCGTTTTGCCCGTTTCCGACCATTCCCTTTCTGGAAGCGAGTAAGTGACTCATTTATTACCGACAAATAAGGGGTTTGGAAATGAATAGGTTTTGTTTACGTTATACCATTAAAAAAGATAATGAAGGCATGCTTCTACGTGATTTTTTAAAAGAGCAACATATTTCTAAAGCAGCCTTAATTGATATTAAATTCAACGGTGGGGCGCTGCATGTCAATGGCAGCGCCGTTACTGTGCGCAGTGTACTAAATGAAGGTGATCTGGTAGAGGTGTACTTTCCAAAAGAAACACCAAGTGAAGAGTTGAAACCTCAAAAGATGCCTTTAGACATTCATTACGAGGATAATTATGTCCTAGTCATTAACAAGCCTGCAGGCATAGCCTCCATTCCTTCGCGTGAGTACCGAAGTGGAACACTTGCCAATGGTATTTTGTATTACTATTTATCAAAAGGGTATGAAACAACTATTCATATCGTTACAAGGCTTGACAAGGATACTTCAGGGTTAATGCTTATTGCAAAAAACAGACACGCACACCACCTTTTTTCGTTACAACAAAAGCTGTTTGGAGTGAAAAGAAGGTACGAAGCGATCGTGCATGGATGTATGACAAAAGAACTTCCTCCGCATGGAATCGTAAATGCCCCGATTGGCAGGAAAGAAACTAGTATAATCGAGCGTGAAGTAAGGGAAGACGGCCAATCTTCACTTACCCATTATCAAGTGTTGGAAGTATCTGAGAAATGGAGTCTTGTTTCATTATGTCTTGAAACCGGACGAACTCATCAAATCCGTGTACATATGGCATATCTTGGTTTTCCATTGATAGGTGATACGCTCTACGGGGGAATGCCAATGGATGATTTGAACCGTCAAGCATTGCATAGCTGTGAGCTTACTTTTTATCATCCTGTTTTAAAGAAGGAGCTTCATTTTACTAGTGATTATCCTATGGATATGAGCAGCATTGTAGGACTGAAATAGCTGAATGGAGACTTGTATGAATATTTCCTGTCAAATTAGAGGGGCAATAAGTGGAACACACTTTTCCGTTCTTTCATATTCGCTCCTCTAATAAATTCAACTATGTCAAAACAACTAAAAATGCAAATACTCGACCCTCCTATCTCACGCTTGTTTAGTCCCACAACTCTCTAAACTTTTCTTTCACAAATGGCATAGAGGATTCAACTGAAACAGTCTCCATTTCTGGATAACGTAGTGCAGATAGCTTTCCACCAAATACGGCACCTGTATCGATGTTGGCCGTTTTATTTACAACTCGCACTTCACGTACAGGAGTATGACCATAAACAATCCAAGCGTCTCCATCATATGATTGGGCCCAGTCTCTTCTAATGGGCATCCCGTTTGGATGAAATTCTCCGGTAATATCACCGTATAGTACGAATGTCTTCACTTTGTTTCCCTGTTGACCAATAAATTCTTTTTTTAAGCCTGCATGAGCGATAATTAACCGTTTATTGTCCAGCACTTGATAAAGTGGTGCATTTTCATAAAGGGAAATAAATTTAGTGCGGAAACACTGTTGATCTTTGGTTGATAATGCATCAAGCTCGGCAACAGTTGTTTCGAGTCCATGAGTCTGCTGGACCTTGTTCCCTAATAAAAACCGGTATAGCTTGTTACAGTGATTACCTGGTACATAATAGGCATTTCCGTTTTCAACCAACTGCGACACCATCCTCACCACACCAATACTATCTGGTCCTCTGTCTGTCAAATCCCCAACAAGCCCTAGTTTTCGTCCATTTGGATGACGATAAACTCCTGCATCCGATATATAACCCAATGCTTTCAGCAACTCTATAAATTCAACCTTACATCCATGGATATCTCCAATAATATCTATTTTCATTGACACAAATACCCCCTTTTTGTGCAGATAACCTCTACGAACTTATGTACATATGTTTGATAAATGGGAAGGTTACCATTAAAATATTTATTATACACTTTCTTCAACTTTCAAATGTTAATCTATTTGAAAATCCCCCTTTAATTTTTACTAAATTACACTGATAATGCAATTTTTTCAAATGAAAATTTTTGCTAAATGGCTGTTGTGAAGTAAACCTCTGGATTTTGCTTGAAAGCTCGCTCTTTTTTATAAAATACTAGTAATAGAAATAGTATGAAAAATTAATAAGTAGAAAAGATTAAGTTCGCATTTTTATAACAGTATGCTATAATTATGACTAGGTACTAATAACTTATATAAATAGGAGGATATAAATCATGAATTTATCCTTAGATGGACGTACATATGTTGTAATGGGAGTAGCGAATAAAAGAAGTATTGCATGGGGTATTGCACGTTCGTTGCACGACGCAGGAGCACGCCTTGTGTTTACATATGCAGGAGAGCGTTTGGAGAAGAGTGTGCGCGAACTAGCAGAGTCATTGGACCGAAACGACAGCATCATCCTTCCATGTGATGTTACAAAGGATGAGGACGTAAGCACTTGCTTCCAAGAAATTAAACAGCAGGTTGGTGTCATTCATGGTGTTGCTCATTGTATTGCTTTTGCAAACAAAGAGGAGCTTCAAGGTGATTATATGAACACCACTCGTGATGGCTTTTTGCTTGCACACAATATCAGCTCTTATTCCTTAACTGCAGTTGCAAAAGAAGCTAAGGAATTAATGACTGAAGGCGGCAGCATTGTAACATTAACATACCTTGGCGGTGAAAAAGTGGTGCCAAACTATAATGTTATGGGTGTCGCAAAAGCAAGTCTTGATGCTAGTGTTAAATACCTAGCTAATGACCTAGGTAAAGTAGGTATACGTGTGAACTCTATTTCTGCAGGTCCAATTCGTACGCTTTCTGCAAAAGGTGTAAGTGATTTTAATTCTATCTTGAAAGAAATCGAAGAAACTGCTCCGTTACGTCGTGTGACGACCCAGGAAGAAGTTGGTGATACTGCGTTATTCCTATTCAGTAACCTGTCCCGTGGTATTACGGGTGAGAACATCCATGTCGATTCAGGTTACCATATTCTATAATCCAAATATCTTTTTACCGCTAAAGACAAATATTGTCTTTAGCGGTTTTTTCGTATTTTAAGCAAATATATGCTAGCCTTCCCCTTTATTCACCCAATCCTCATTTTAGAATCTAGCATATTCTATAGTAAAGGGAGGGTAATATCGAATGAAAATACTAGTATTAGATCCTGGTCACGGTGGTCAGGATCCGGGTGCTGTTCATCAGCCACTCCGTGAAAAAGATGTGAACTTAGATTTGGCAAAACGAGTAAGATCTTATATGGAAAACGAATATGATGTAAAAGTAACGATGACAAGAGAAGGAGATACGACAGTAAGCCTAGAAGCTCGTGCCAAGCTTGCTAACTCCATAAAGGCTAATTATTTCTGTTCCATTCATCACAATGCAGGGGGAGGAACAGGATTTGAAAGCTACCAACTTAGTGGCTCTGCATCCAAAGAAGAAAAAAGCCTTCAAGAAATCACTCACAAAGAAGTCATGAATGTCATCACAATAAAATACAATAGAAGAGATAGAGGTATCAAAACCGCAAATTTCCATGTATTGCGAGAAACATCCATGCCAGCAATTCTGTTGGAAATATTATTTTTAGATTCAGCAGGGGACCGTGAATTAATACAGCATGAACTTTTTAAAGAGGATGTGTCAGTAGCAATCGGTGATGGCCTCGCTAAAGCAATGGGACTGCCAAGGAAGGTGACAACTGATTTGTATAAAGTAATTGCAGGATCTTTTAAAGACAAGAAGAACGCAAATGAACGTATGAAAATGCTTCATGAAAAGAGAACTAGCGCATTTATTTCGACAACTACTTTAAATGGCGCACCATACTTCCGGGTACAAGCTGGAGCTTTCACAGACAGGGCTAATGCTGAAAAACTAGTCGAACAAATAAAAAAGTTAGGAGTAGAGGCATTTATTCTTGTGGAGACAACGATGCAACCCACTCCTACCGTAAAACCTGCACCCCAACCGTCAACTCCTCCATCTCTTGTTCCTAGTCAACCACCAACAGGACTTTCTATTCAAGGGAAAGCAGTTATGAATGCAGAAGAGCTAAATACCTTTGTGAAAGCCGTCAATCCAAATGCGCCATTAGTTGGTGAGTATTACATCCAAATTGGAAATAGCTATAACATAAGAGGAGATATCGCTTTTGCACAAGCACTTCATGAGACCAACTACTTCAGATTTACTGGAGTAGTTAAACGAGAACAAAATAACTACGCAGGTATTGGAGCAACTGGCGGTGAAGTGAGAGGTGCAACTTTCTCATCACCTGAGGTAGGTGTGCTTGCACATATCCAACACTTGTTTGCTTATGCAAGTCGCGAACAACTCCCATCCAGTTATCCAATGGTTGATCCTCGTTTTGATCTTGTCACAAGAGGGACGGCAACAAGGTGGATTGATCTTAATGGCCGTTGGGCAGTACCAGGCACTAAGTATGGTCAATCAATATTGAAATTGTATGAAAAGATGCTGGAGGAATCCATTACAGTTAAGAACGAGGAATTAGAAAAGATGAGAGATATGCTAGTGAAGGTTCGGAATCAACATTAAAGCCTGGTATAACCAGGCTTTAATAATCCTAGGAGGGACGTAATTGCTAGTAAAAAAAGCAAACCTTAACGTAATCTTTCAAGACGGCTACATTTTAACACCGACATTAAATGATAAGGAAGCACTTGAAGCTATTTTGCTTGGACTAAAGAATGGAGATGCAAAAGAAGTGAAATTCCAGGTTATATTTGAAGGTGATTTAGATAATTAAACAAAATTTGTTACATGTAAAGTTCACGTTTATTTTAGACACTTTTTTTTCTCTTTCTATAAACAGTTACATACAAGCTTGAATACATTATAAATAGAAATGAAGAAGGAGTGGAGCAGATGATTAAAGTATGGCGTGTCTTGGGAGAAAATAAATTGACACAAGTAAATCCTATAAAGAACAAAAAACCTAAAAAACAGGACAGCAGATTGAAAAACTTGAAATTAAAACCTTGTTATTTGAAGTAAGAATAAAAGCCTTCCTCCATTGTTATGAGGATTGGCTTTTTTCAATTTCTTTTTTAAGTGTATCTAATGCAGCATCACTTTTTTGCTCTATTTCTTTAATTTTGCTCGAAATGTTTTCCATTTTCTTTTTTCCGTTTAGTAAAAGGTTATTTAGGGTCTGTTTTATGATTTCCTCTTTTGCTTCATAACTACAAAAGTATTCTTCTAAATAAAAGGATTTCATTAGGCTCTTTACTTTGCTTAGTTTACTTAAACAAAATGTCGGAACTAAGTTTCTAATAGCTACTAAAGAGGGATGCAGTTTAAAAGAAACAAGATAATCTAGGGACTGAATACAACTATAAGTAACATCCAGATATTGATACTTCTTAATGGTGATATCTGCCTTTGGATTAAGTCCCAATATTTTATTTTTCAAAGCTACACATGTTTCATAATCTGAATATATGTTTCTTGTATCTACAACAGCAATAAGTGATAGGGCATATTCCGTTTCTGGTAAACTAGAAAGAATTCGTGCTAATTTATCTATTGGAAATTCTTCATAGGAGAAGCTGCAGATGCCAATCGTTTTTTTATTTGGATTCTTTATTATAGGATAGTTGGGTTGAGCATAACTAAATGCGATATCAGGAACTTGTTTAATAATATCGTTTAACTGCATGTATTCCGCATGTTTTACCGAATTTTCATCCCGTACATATAAACCATTTGAATGTTTAATAACTTCCCTGTACTTGTCAACTTCTTCTGCTGGCCATGTATCAGGAGGATAAAAATCTACGATGCCTATGCCATATATCCATGTTTTATGTTCGGTTAAAGTGTTTGGAAAATAGTAGTTGTTATAAGAATACGGAATGATAAGGTCACCGCCCCCAACAATAATTGCATCAGAAGCAGACATGTCAATATGTGAAATAATAGGGTATACCGTATACTTATGAAACACCTGCTTAAACGTTTCTAAGAAAAGCTCGTCTCCAAAATTCCCCTGTCCATAGTAACCTCCTACACCAATTTTCATTAAATCACCTCATTTGTTTAGTAATCATGAAAGCCTCTTGTTAGCTTGAATCTACCAATATAATGCACGAATCATTTGTAAGTGAAAAATTATAATAGTCAGTACTCATCACTCTTATTTTTTGTTAGTATATCAAGCATCCTCATGCTAACACCTTCCAAACCATAGGGATGATTCCATGATGGGGAAGAAGCTAGGCTTTCCTCTACTGCCAAGAGGATTTTCCCTTTTTGATAACCAGCTAGAATATTTGCACCACATTCAACTGTTTCTGGCCTTTCCGTATTTTCCCTAAGAGTGATACATGGTGTGCCAATGATACAAGATTCTTCCTGCAAGCCGCCACTGTCGGTGATAACCAATTTTGCATGCTGCTGCAGCTGAATGGTTTCATAAAAATTAGGGGGTGGATCTAATAAAGTAATTCTTTTATTCTGAAAAAGAGATTGAAGCATATTTTGTTGTAGAAGGATTTTTTTGGTCCTTGGGTGCATGGATATAACTAATTGGTGATTATAGTCCTTAGTCAATGCATGCATAGCAGAGAAAATAGAGGATAGCCTTGTAGGATTGTCGGTGTTTTCTTGTCTGTGAATGGTCAGAAAAAAATACGACTGCTTTTCTAGTTCATATTTGTTAAGCACATTATTTATAGTTTTCATATTCTTAATATAATCTATAGCGTCAACAATTGATTGTCCAACTAAGTAAACCCCATAGACAATGCCTTCTTTCTTTAAGTTCTCAACTGCTTCTTGTGTTGGAGCGAATCGGAACGTTGACATATGATCGACTAAAATTCTATTTATTTCTTCCGGCATGGATGGATCTCTACTTCTTAGTCCTGCTTCCACGTGTGCTATAGGGATAGATAATTTTGCAGCTGCCAAGCATGCAGCTAATGTGGTATTTGTATCTCCATGAACGACAAGCAAATCCATTTTTTCATTTACTATTATTTCTTCCATTTTTATCATGATATTGGCGGTCGTGTTAGCATGCGAACCAGAGCCAACTCCCAAATTGTAATCTGCCTCGGGTAACTGAAAAATATCAGCTACCATTCCATCCATGTGATAGTCATAATGTTGTCCAGAATGAATATAGAGGTTTGTGGAATTCATCCGTTTTAACTCTGTAATGAAAACAGCCATCTTGATCAGCTCGGGTCTTGTACCTACGACTACTGAAATTTTCATAGTAACTTTCCTTTCTAGTGAGAGATATTATTTATGAGTGTGATTGCTTGATTTACTCTGTTTTCCCAAGTGTTAGATAAGGAATAACTTTTCCTTTCATTTTCATTCCCAGGGTTTGACAAGCGATAGGAAACTTTAGATATAAATTCTTGATGGTTTTTCCCAATGTCGACATATGGTTGTGCTAATACACATTCTGGTAATGCAGAAGAAATTACTGGTTTTCCGGTTGCAAGGTATTCATACATTTTTACTGGATTGGTAGCAAGAGTAACCGGTGTAATTTTAAATGGAATGATACAAACATCCATTTGTGAAAGATGTGAAGCCAATTGTTCATGAGGGATTTGTCCTAAAAAAGTAACGTTTGGAAGATGTTTGAGTGTGAAATTTTTTCCGAATTCTGCTCCGATAATAACAATTTCATGATCAATTAGTTTGGATGCTAGTCTCCTTACTAAACTATCATCAACCCAAGGTGCCCAAGCTCCAATATATCCAATTTTTTTCTTAATAGAAGGATGTGGAGAAGAAGGATGGAGGTGTAATCCCATATTTTTGTCATATGCATTTCGAATTAACTCTATATTCTTGTTTGGATATTCTCTTTTTAATCGATTGTAGATTCTTTCTGCTGTGCAAGTAACTGCTGAAGCAATTTGTACCATTTCTTTTTCATATTTCATCCATTCAGCAAATTCATCTACACAATCATAGATTATCCAATCTGCCTTGTACTGGATAAGTTCTTTCGCAAGCTTTGACCAGGAACACCATACACCTACATTACAAGTAGAGTCTGCTCGAAGTTGGGGGAGTGTTTTCGTAACAAATTTTTCGTGATTGGAAACTAAAAAAAGGTTTGGTGCTAACTCTTGGATATCTTCTTCTGATGATGTCTTATTACAATAAAAAACAGTGTACCCATGATCAGCAAACTGTTGCATTAGTTGCTGTGGACGCTGTTTCATAAACCCCCAGTCAATAGTTGGAGGGTAGATAATAATATTCATTGATTATCCTCCTATGCTCTTCTCTCTCTTAAATACGTACTAAATTATTGTATGCAAAGAAAACTAGAAGGTGTGGACACGTTGACTAATAATCCAATGTTCTCTATAGTTTTATGTACGTTCAATAATGCTGAATATATTAGGACTGCTATCAATAGCGTCCTACAACAGACTTGTAACGATTGGGAGCTTATTATTATTGATGATGGATCAATAGACAATACTAGTGAAGTTTTAGCATCCTTTTGTTCCTACTCAACCATTAATATTGTTCTAAAAAAGGTAAACGAAGGGAAAGCTTCTTGTTTAAACAGTGCACTACGTATAGTTAAAGGAAGATGGTTGATAGAATTAGATGCGGATGATTGGTTTCATAAAACATGTCTAGAGAAGGTGAAAGCAAAACTCGCTGTCATTTCTGAAGAAGTCGATTTAATTTTTGGTACGTATATGGAGTGGAAAGAAAGGTCAAGGGACAAAAAATTGTTTAAAGGAAGTATCCAAAGGTATGTATGGAGGGATAGTTTAAACTATTTATTAAACCCTGTTCCTTTAGCACCGAGGATTTACAACATTCAATCACTTCATGAAGTGAATGGTTGGAATACGGAAGATATGTACAAAGGAAGGCTTTATGAAGATGTGTATATGATCTATCAATTAGGAAAAAGGAAAAAGATTGCTTCATTAAATGACGTTATATATCATAGAAGACTCAGAAATAATAGTGTGTCCAAACTTACTTCCCGTCACTATGAAGATTGGAAGGAATGGTTAGTTTCACAGGAAGATTGATAATAGTTTGTTGCTGATCTTCAGAGAACACGTATAGAACTTCTTTATCTTCAATGCGAAATGGAGTAATAAATCGTTTGCAACAACAAATATATGATATTTATATTTCCGAAAAGCGGTAATTAACATTAACGAAAAGAATATCGGCAATGAAGAGTATTTATTGCCGATACTTATAGATTATTCATCTTCCATGAATACAAAAGTTATGCGGCAACCAAGACTCTGATTCCATCAACATTAGTAAAGAATACTGTAATCCGTTCAGTAGGAGCAATATACGTGCCATTTCTGATTTCTAAAATAAAAGAATCAGTACCTACTGATATCAGGACTCCTTCAACAAAGAATTGATTACTACTATAAACTTCAATGTTTCGATTGAGATATCTTGCTAGTAATTGCGAAAATGTCATGATTTTCTCCTCCTTTTCATTCTTATACGATGCTGATAACACTTGTATAAGGGATGATGAAAATGTCACCAGTTGGCGTTGTTAGTTCAGCGGCATCTATTCCAACTGTTGTGACTGTTCCTGACACCACATCAAATGAAGTGTTGACAGTGACAGTATTATTTAGATTTGCTTGAAACTGAGCTCTAATGGTGTCAATAGGGGCTCCCACTTGTGCTTCAAGTGCAGCTATTCTGGCAGTATTGGATGCAATTGTTGCTTCCGCTGCTGCAAGTCTGGCAGCCAAGTCACTTGGAAATGGCGGGTAAGGTGGACAAGGTGGATATTGAGGAAAGCATGATCCTCGATCGTATTCATCCCTATATTTGCGCTTATTTCTACTGTACGGCTCTCTGCAGCAGTCATCATAACATCCTTCTACATAAACAATTCCCAATGTTTTTACCTCCTTGTATTTAACAAACCAATAAGAAAAGCGCAAGCTCCTTGACCAGTCCCGGCAAGCATAAGAAAATCGGCGAGAAGGTTGTGTTTCACCTACTTGACGAATAGGCTTATGATCTCGAAGGGCTAGTTGTTGGAGCTAGACAATGTTTTTTCCTAAAGGTTTATGCGTACTAAATCTGATAAAAAACTGCCGTTATGACAAGCAGCCTTATCATCTATCAGTCTGCTAAAGTAATATATACGATTTTTTTTGCAGCAGACGTAGAAAACTGTTCCACCAGTGCTTTGTACGGTTAAAACACTGAATTTTTTGTCAAAACAAAGAACTTTAATAGGAGTTACAGGTACTAAAGGTCCAGCAGTAGTTTCAATAAATAATAATCTACCAATAAACTGAGAAACATTTCTCCCGCAAAAACAATCCATCGCAAAAACAGTCCTGATCATGATTTTCTTCGTGACGTCTTTCAGCAGCTTCAGCAGTCCTATTATGATTGGGAGACTTCCTCCCTCTAATATTGTTAGGAATATTATTCTTCCTACAAATAATGTATTCTAGTTTGTCTATGATGAGAGGGCTTTTAACATAGTACAAGCGCCTTTTTTCTAGTAATCTAGTAAAGCTACCTAAGAAAAATGCAGATTAATTCTATTTTTTACACCAACAGGCAATTCCCGATTACTGCTATATACATAAGCATCAACTTTACACGTTGAAAATGAAGTGTTTTTACTTACAATAATTTCAAATCCTTTTAGAACCAGACTGGAACCACTAAGAAGGTGGGGGTTGTTAGAAGGTCTGATCCAATATTCGCCATCGTTCCTTATTTTATCTTTCCAATTGTCTAATGCATAAAACCAGTCGATTGCACCTTTTTCTTCTATTTTATCTACAAGTTGTGGAGCGCTAATTTTTCCTGATAAATGGGCAGCGTTACTAGGAGAAATTTTGAGACAAACAATAAGATCATTGACGTCTTCATCACTTTGATTTTGTATATAGTAGTCTCCAACGATGGAAAGGGAGGAGTCGTTATCGTTTTCGTTTGGCAGGATAATCGTATAGGTGAAGTAGGAATAAAAACAATCCTTATTAATTGGGGGGGGGGTTATTTTAACTGTTCGCTCAAGCTTTCCTTCTTCTTCGAGTTGTACTTCAAGCTCCATGATTTTATCAACAAATGTCTGTTTTTCCTTCTCAAGTTGAAGAAGTTTGCCTTCGATTAAATCTCTTGTTCTTTTCTCCCAAAACATTGTCCGTTTCTTTTCCTTTTTTAGCTGAAATTCGATTTCCTGTATTTTCATTTCGCTTTTTGCTACTTCTGCTTTATAATGGATGACCAATTGTTTTGTCATTTCCAACTCTGTATTTTTCATTACTTATCCTCCTCGTATTATATGTTTAAGCCCTTCTGCAGAGCTAAAATCTTCCTTCTTTTTAATTGAGCGACTTGCATAATGCTTGGACGTCTCAAGATATTTCTAGATAATGATAATAGGATC
>NZ_CAKJTJ010000027.1:54346-54978 GCF_917563925.1 Sutcliffiella rhizosphaerae | reverse complement strand
GTATAAAGGGGACACGAGAGAGGGAAAGTACCAGCTCATCATCGCCAATGGAATAACGAAAGAACCAATTGATATTCTTCCAAACCGCTATAAAAATACCATTAAGCATTATCTGCGAAAGTTCGGTGCCAAGGTGGAAGTAGTGGTCATGGACATGAGCCACTCCTTTAAGGCGGCTGTTCAGCAGGCGCTTGGAAAGCCGGTGATTGTGGCCGATCGATTTCACTTTGTTCGGTATATTTACTGGGCGATGGACGGTGTCAGACGAAGAGTACAGTCAGGGTGGCATGACTACGATCGGAAGAAATGTAAGTTGATGCGACATGTGTTTTATAAGCGTTCCAACAAATTAACGGAAGATGACAAATGGTACCTCCAAAGATATCTTGATCTGTCCCCTGAACTCCAAAAAGCATATGAGCTAAAGGAACAGTTTTGTCTCTGGTTTGACGGGGCTAAGCAGAATGGCGTGAAAGACATCCTCCAAACCAAAAATGCCTTACATGGCTTTTACGAGTTGGTCAATCAGGCTGACATTCCCGAATTCGCAAAGGCTGTCCAGACACTAAAAAACTGGCAGATAGAGATACTGAATAGCTTTAGCTATAACTATTCCAACGGCTTTTTAGAGG
>NZ_CAKJTJ010000027.1:0-54246 GCF_917563925.1 Sutcliffiella rhizosphaerae | reverse complement strand
GGATTAACAACTTAACGAAAGTTATGAAACGGAACGCTTTTGGTTTTAGAAGCTTTCAGCGTTTTCGAGCAAAAATACTCTTAACACATAAGTATAAAAGATTGGGTACGCATATTGGATAGGGTGAAGTAAAAATCACTTCACCCCAACATTTGACGTAGAACCTTTTTTAGATAGATTCAAATTTAACACCTCCTCGCTTTTCTATGTAAGGATATAATTTTTTCCATAATATTGAAATGTCATTTCCTTAAGATAATGATTAATTTTTTTTAATGAAGCTGATTCAAAAATTGATGGTATATGGCTTCGTATTACTAAACACTAAAGGGGACCTGACTATTTTTCAACAAGTTCCGAGGAAGGTATACGATTTACGTAAATATAAAACTTTCGAATATAACGAGTTTGCTAATAAATACAAAAGTTGAAATTACAATAAAAATTAGACAACTAAAAACACTGAAAAAACAAAGCTAAAGATGGAATGCGTCAGTGTTTAAGGATCTGTGAATACCACGCTCTTCACCATTTTTCATTCACCTCTTTACCTTCATTTTACCCTTTTAATCAACTCAAGTTTTTCTTGCAAAAACTTATCATAACATGTAACTTTATGGTGTTTTATATTCACATAGCTTTTGAGTAATACTTATCTGCAGCTGGACAATTTCCATTAATACATAGTTGTATGCTATTTGATAGTGGAATTCTCCGAAAAAGCTTGAGATTCCTCCTTAATGCAGTACTCTATACCTTCTTCACAGTGTTTTATGGATAGGTCGTATTCAGCTTGTCCTAGTTTAAACCCTAGCTATACTGTAACAATAGCGCGAAAATATTTTGGAGGTTTTAATTAAGGTTTTCTTTTCTATTTCTTCTTTTATAAGCTGATATAAATCCGCTTTTTCTTAATCTTCCATGGTATTATGAACAGAACCAAGACTTAGTGCAATTTCAATTTGTTGTTCACTCCATATTTTATCAACTGGAGTAACTTTAAAGGCTTTTTCCAATGTCTTAATTTAAGTAATTCACACTGGATAACACCTTTATGCCAAAGTAAGTATTGAAAATTCATACCGTTGTCCTGGAATCAGAATCTCATCTAGTTTTGGTGTTGTACTAATGTCGAAAAAGTAGGGTCAACTCCGACCTTTTCTGAAATATGAAATAAAGTATTGGCAATTGGGAAGACGCTTCCTCTTTCAATCTTGCTTATTTGAGCTTGGGGACAAATACCGTCAGCTAGCTCTCTTTGAGAATACCCGGCATTTATACGAAGTTCTTTTATTTTGTCTCCTATTAATTTGGGATTCAAATACTTCACCAACCTAAAGTTAATAATGAACTCAATTGTATA
Organism: Sutcliffiella rhizosphaerae; assembly: GCF_917563925.1. GTDB lineage: Bacteria > Bacillota > Bacilli > Bacillales > Bacillaceae_I > Sutcliffiella_A > Sutcliffiella_A rhizosphaerae. Next base: position 52,883 of record NZ_CAKJTJ010000027.1, on the reverse strand, counting down.
ATTAGATAATTCATTAGTTTAATCCTATATAGTTTTTTATTTCTCCTTTTGATTTTCCCATTTCAATTCTTTAGATTTACGATAGAAGGTAGTTTTTGACATCCCTACACGTTTCATAGCTTCTGTAGCAGTAATTTGATTTTTCTTCCATTGTTCATGAATTTCTATAAAGAAAGAAGTTATTTCTGTTTTAGGTCTGCCAAGATGCTTCCCTTTTAATTTAGCTGCTGCAATCCCCTCAAATTGTCTAATTTTTGTATCTTGAATTTCTTTTTCAGCAAAAGCAGCTAGAATAGTTAAAATAACCTTTTGAATAGCTTGTTGTAGTACATCTTCTTCATCGGTTGTGTTTATCATTGGTTCTTTGATAAATTTTAATTTCACACCGTTTTCCACAAACCATTCATATTCTTTTAATGTATCATTCATCGATCGCCCCATCCTGGTAATTGAATCAAATACTATTTCGTCCCCTTCTCTAATTAACTGTTTTAACAATTGGTATTGTGGCCGTTCATAATTTCTTCCACTTAATTTGTCTATAAAAATATCTCTTTCTTCTATTCCTTCTTTTTTCATCGTTTCTAGTTGACGGTCTACATTTTGTTCTTTTGAAGATACACGGATATATGCAAAACGTTTCATAAATTTCAACCTCCCATAAAAATTATACCGAAAACGAACCAAAAGGTAGATATTATTTATGGAACGTTCTTTTATTTATTATATAACCTTTTGAAACTGTAGGTTATCAATATTTTCAAGTACACTAGTAAAGGATAAAAAGGTACACCTTTTGAAACTAAAAAGATACAAAATTATTAAAAATGAATGTACTAATTAGGATTAGGAAAAATATTAAATTAAATCAAGTGAAATTCGCAAAAAAATTTATCTTTCGACAAAATATGCAAAGAAATGATGGTAAAAAAAGAATAGGATATTTAAACTATGATAAATTTCGTTACTTGGGAATTAATTCTAAATTAGATAAGGAGAAAATTAGTGAGAATCGTTCATTTGTCAGATGCACATTTTAATCCAAAAAGAAGCTCGGAGTTTATAAATAACATTGTTAAACCACTTATAAAAGATTTAGTTAAGTACCATAAAACAAAGCCAATAGATTTAATTTGTTTTACAGGAGATTTAATAGATAAAGGTGGGGGGATGGATGCTCCTATTGCATTTAACTTATTCCAAAAAATTTTTATTGAAGAAATCCTATCACAATTAGATTTACCCAAAGAGAGTTTCTTATTTATCCCCGGTAATCATGATGTAGAAAGAAATAAGATACACAATAAAATTGAAAAACAGTTACAACAAGAGTTAATAGATAAAGATAGTATTAATTCAAACATGGCTGAACCGAAAGATTTAAATTTAGAAAGACTGCAAAGTTATAAAAGCTTTCAAGATGCATATTACAAAGATATTGATAGTTTTCAGTCTGACAATTTTGGGTATTCATTAAAGTTAAAAGTGAACGAAAAACATATTGCAATTGCAGGAGTAAATAGTTCTTGGAGATGTAGCGATGAAAATGATCGAATGCGTCTCATAGTGGGGCGTAAACAATTAAATACAATATTAAAATCTTTTGAGGGATGCGAATTTGATATAAAAATTGCACTAATGCATCATCCATACGATCATCTAATAGAGTGTGATAAAGATGAAATAGAAGGATTAATTACGAGAGAGTTTGACCTACTACTGACTGGGCATGTACATCAAACGGGTTCTCATTTTTACCAAAATAACTTAGGGCATGGAACTGTCCGTTCTATTGCCTCTTCAAATTGGGATGATAATGTAGGAAATGATAGTATCATACACTGCAATGGATATACTATTATTGACTTTAATGAAATTGAAAAAGTAGCAACATTACATAATAGAAAATACAGTTTAAATAAATTATCATATATTCCAAACATTGAAATTTCTATGAATGAAGATGGAACAAGTATATTTAGACTTCCAAATAATGAAGAAAAAAAACAGTTTAATCAACAATCAGAAGTCATTGATAAAATTAAATCGAATTACTTACCAATACTGGATGAGAAATTGTTAATTTATAATACAGACACTCAGGCGCCTAAGGATTTGGAATCTATTTTTGTTTTACCTAAAATTGAAATGAAGCAAGAGAAACTAATGGAAGACAAAAAGGCGGAAGAAAAAAAAGAATTAGACTTAGATTTCCTTTGTACTACTTCGGATCATTTCTTGTTATTTGGAGATCGAGAAAGCGGAAAGTCGACTATTTTATACCGTCTGCTTCAATACGCTGCAAAAACGCATACAGAAAATAAAAAAATTCCTATATATATTGATTTAAAAAGAGCAGATTTAAGCACACATATTATTAATGATATTGTTCATTATTTGGGGATACGTAAAGAAAATGTAGAAGATTATCTCCAAAATAATAATGTATTGCTTTTATTGGATAATGTGTCTTTCAGTAAAAAACAAGAAAAGTATCTAAATAAATTACTTGTATTGCTAAAAAAGAATTCTAATCTAAATGTCGTCTCAACTGCTGAAGGTTTAGGGGATGGGGAAATTCCACTAGAGTTTTTATCCCAACAATTTTTTAAGGTTTGCAAAGTGGCAACCATAAAACATTTTCAGAGTAATCAAATACGTACATTAATGAAAAAATGGTTTGGCTTAAAGGAAAATGAAAAATTAAATGAGCAATTTGAAACAATTATTGAAACTTTTCATTCTTTAAATATTCCTACAACACCAATGGCGGTGTCAATGTTTTTATGGATTGTTGAAAAGCAGGATTCCTATAAACCAAAAAATAATGCAGCAATGCTTCAAAATTTCCTGGAAAAATTGCTCGATAAGCATAATATGGTAGAAATTCGATCTGAAGATTTTGATTACCAAAATCAAAATAGCTTGTTAGTCCATATATCAAAAAAAATGTTTGAGAGTAGTAACATAAACTATCGCTTAAGCGTACTAGATTTGAAGACTATTATTCAACAACATTTTAAAGAAGTAGGTTGGACACCAAAAGCTTATGGTAAACAACCATATTACGATTGGATTCCTGACTACTTTACATCCGTTGGGTTATTTATCGAGGATAATGCAGAGGATGACACCTACATTAAGTTTCGCTTAAATTGTTTCTTTCATTATTTTCTAATGCAGAATATTGATATTGATGAAAAATTTAGAGAGCATGTCTTTCATGAAGATCATTTTCTTGAGTTCCTTTCGGAAATTGATTATTATACAGCTCTATTTCGTGACAGAACAGATGCTTTAAAAAGAATTAATACTTTAATGAATGAAACATATGATTCTGTATTTGAAGTAAGAGAATTCAGGGAAACTTATAATGAACATTTTTTTGATACGCTATTTAAGAAAGAAGAAAATGAAAAATTTATTGATCAATTTAATACAGAAAAAGACATTGACAATTTTATTAGTGCATCGGCTGTTTCAGAAGAAAAAGAAGATCAATTAAATGACATGCTATTAGAAGATAGTAACTCTTTTCCTCAAGCAAGAATAAAAAATAAGGAACCTCAAATAGAGTATTCTAAAATGAAATTATTAGAAAAAGCTTGGATTCTAGGAGCAAGAGTTTTGAAGAATTCTGAAGAATCCAAGGATATTTTATTGAAAAAGCGAGCTTATCAAGATGTTTTAGAAAATTCATTAACTTTCATGGGACTGTATTATAGTATTCTTATCAAAATAAAAAAGAAAAATGAAAAAAGGTCAGTTACGGATGTATCTAAAGAAACAGTCATAGCCAATGAATTTTTAGAAGTAATGATGAAATTTATAGTGCCGGCTCACCAAATGTTACTTTTTAATAATCTAGGTACATCTAAGTTAGACTCTGTATTTAAAGAATATTTAGAGGATGTGAAAAATAAGCCCAATGTAAGTAATATATATAAATTTACAGCATTATTTATGTATACTGACTTACATCAAGAAGATAGTAAAGAGTATTTAAATGCAATGGTTCCACACCAGGTTAGAAATATTGTATTAGATTTTGTTTTTACAAAGTTAAGGCAGTATGAATCAAAAAAATTAGGACAAGAACATGAGTACTATCCAGATTTGATGAAAAAATTAGTATACATGAAGGATAGTCAAAAATATCATCCAAAGCGTCAAAGCAATCAAGAGGAAACGAAAAATAAAATTAAAAAAAGGCAATTCCTAGCTAGTGTGAAAAATAAAAGGTCTAGTAAAAGAAAAAGAAAGAAAAAGAAAGATCCAAGAGAAATATTTTGAGAGTGAGTAAAATGTAAACTAAGATATTTGAGATAAAAAAAGATCACTTATAACCAAAAGTGGTCTTTTTTTTATGAATTTAACTAAATCAACATGACCTTTTCTACCAAGAGTGATCTATAAGTAATCACTTCCAACCAAGAGTGTTCTATAAAGCATTTGCCAATAAGTGGCTATATTATCATCATACTTAAGAATACTAAACATTAAGTTTGTCTTAAGTGATCATTTTATTACCAAAAGTGACCCATATGGTGATCTTTATGAAGAAAGTGGCAACCATGAGTGTTCCGTCCAAAAAACAAAAAGTGATTATTTTATAACCAAGAGTGTTCCATATGAAGAGTCAATCTTTCTAGTATATTGGTTGATAGTAAAGGATTTTAGAAGTTTATTAATAAATGTTCACTACCGTTAATCGGTGTTCACTTGTTAACCAAAGGTGTTCCGTTCAAAAAAAAAGTAAATTTTTTTCGCTTAGAGCCACAAGGGATTCAAGCGTTTTCAAAGTGATCACTTTTCTCTAAGGGGAGAGGGGATGTAGAAAAAACGTGTGCTATAATACGGGTAATTAAAGGCTAGAGGGAAATAAAGGATAATCAACAGTGATCACTATTAACCAAAATTGATAAAAATGTTCATAGAAAAAGAACCAGTGTTGGAGCACTGATTCTTAAAAATAGTAGCAAACAAATCGGTTGGTCGCCATCTTGTTTGTACATTACTATTCAATTTATTGATTTCATATTATCATTTTTTAGATTGCAAGTAAAGTCTCTATATGTATAAATCAAGGTATATTTACTGCCTTTTTAGGAGAATTTTTACTGCAATTTTTGACAAGGATGAGAATAGGAGAATCAAAGATTGTTAGATAATGTTGAACCCGATTGAGCTTTGCTACTACTTAAAAAAGTAGAGCAAAGCTTTTTTGTTCTAGGAAAAGGAATGAATCGGTTATGACGTTATTTGATGTAGCACAAGTTCAACAACCTGATAAAAGTTACCCATCATCAAAGGTAAGAGAAGTAATGAACTTTATCTTAAAGGGTGCTTTGCAGCCATTTAAACCAACACTTTCAACGCACTCAAATAAAGAGGAAAAAAAGACGTATAAAAAAGGAGTCATTTTTGTCACACCAACAAAAGAGCACCTTGTAAATGGGAAAGGCCATGTTATTACGAGTGTTGAAACCTTATTAGAGCAATATAAATACCTATCTCACTGGACACCAAATGCGTATTATGGTGGAGGCTACAAAGATTTTAGTCGCCGATACATAACAGGTCACTCACTAGATAATTTAAAACAGATCAATGTGATCACTTTAGATATTGACATAAAGAGAGCTGAAATTCTATACGCCTTATTTTTGGGATGTGATGAATGGGAACTACCAAGACCGAATCTTATTTTAGAAACGCCAAGAGGGTATCAAGTTTTTTTCGTTCTGGACAAGCCTATTTTTATACGTAAAGAACAACAGTTTAATGGTTTATCGTTTGCAAAACGTCTAAGCTCTAATATTCGTCTAGCCTTAAAGGAGCATGTTCAAGTTGATACCAATGCTACTTACTTTGGTTTTTTCCGTATGCCCAATGACCATAATATTGTGTACTACGATGAAAATCCTATTTGTAATGAGTCGTTATTCACCTGGTCAAAAGAGTACGAAAAACAAACACAAGTTAAAAGAAGTGATCACTTTATAACCAAGAGTGTTCTAAATGCAACACAATCTTCCTGGTATTATGCACTGATGAACGCTGAACATATTAAAGGAGAACAGGGAGTATTTGGCCGTAATAACGCTATTCTGACACTAGCTTTAGCTAACTATGCCGATGGTGTGCCATATGCAGACATGTTTGATGAATTGGACCAGTTTAACAGTAAATTAGAGTCACCATTAACCCTAAGAGAATTTGTAAAGACAGTCAAAAGTGCATATTCTGGCAAATATAAAGGTCCTAAAAAAGAGTATGTACAAGCTCTAATTGAGAGTGCTGGTATCAAAGAAACTTCTTATCTTTCTGGTGTTAATGGATTTTACAAGCATGCAAAATTGCGTAAAGATCGAGAACGCTCACATTACGACGAGTGGGAAAATGACATTTTAACATATATGGAGAAACACACTTCTGCAGTGCAGCCGTTTCTAGAGGGATCTTTAAAGAAATTAGCTGCTTTATTCGGTATGGCCGTCTCTAGTTTACGAGAGGTATTAAAACGTTCTAAGAGGATCGTTAGGTTTACTGTTGGTGTTGGGCGAAAGGCAACCACAACGATTACAAGTCGAAAAATACTAGTAAAACATTACGTGTATAGAGTAAAAAGAAATAAACAACCGATGCTACTAGAGAAGATTGTTAAAAAGAGATTTCTCTCTATTAATGACTTCCTAGGGATGGGAGACGTTATTCAAGAGTTTAGCAGAGTGCTAGATTCAAAAGAGCAGCGAGGAAGTCCACCTATAACCAAATGGGAACACGCATTATAGAACAGGTATAAGTACCTTTGTTTTTAATGTGCCAGTCTGCCATTACATATAGTTTATAAGGGTTCTTTTGCTTTTGGGTTTTTAACTGTTACCTCTTTAAAGGATTTATATTTTTTACAGTGAGTCTTACATGTTAGGGGAAGAATCTTTTTTCCTCCAAGATTATTAGTGAATTTGAGGTTCTTGTGTATGCGAACTTATATATGTATTTCTATGTTTGGATTTTTGAGGAGTTGAAGTGTTAAGTAGTTGAATGAGGGATAATCTCTATTGGTAATTTTAGGTAGTATGTAAGACATTGCTATTTTTAGCTTAAATGCTGCTTTAATCTGGGTTAAATCAGGGGATTAATGAAATTTAATAAATTCATTTGGTAGATTCCTAGAAGAGCAGCCACACCAACCATCTTTTATTATGCTATCGCCTAATAAATCTCCTGACCTCACACAAGCAACATACTTTGTGTGAGGTCAGGAGAACACTGGCTGGTGTGGCTGTAATAAAATGGGTATTATGTATGATTGAATTCAGAAAATATTGAATGTTAAGGTAGATAGGAAGGATAAATTTAAGTGACTTTTAAGGTCAAGGGAGGGAAGATCAAGAGAAGTAGGTCAAGTAATTAATGTCAAGAGAAAGAGAAAAGATTAAGTAGGATGTTAGTTTAATACTTGTATGGAAGCTATTTCTTTAGAGAATAAAGAAGGAGATGATAAATAGGAGGAGATTAGCATTAGAGTATTATTATCAGAGAAGCAAGAACAAGTGTTAGAAGCGATAAACCGATTCGGTGTGATTACGTCGACGCAACTATCGGAATATCTTAAGGGAAAGATTAGTTATGTTACAGTATATGCTGCAAAGCCAAGATTAGTAGATTTAGGCTTTATTGCTGAAGAGAAGATTGGACGGGTACTAATTCTATATATGCGTCCGTCTGGAGTGGACTATCTAGGTAGTACTTTAACGCCTTTTACTAAAATTAATTATGCAGGTTTAAAACATCAATTGATAATGAATGATTGTTTGTTGGCTTTAAGAAGTTTAGCGATAAAAAAAGGTGCTTCTTTTGAATTTATTACAGAGCGAGAGTTAAGAAGCCAATATTTAGAACAAAACTTTACCTTAGCAGACCGAAAGAACACAACTTTATTAAAAAAACTACCTGATCGTATTCCTGATTTTGTAGTTACGGAGAACGGAGAACAGGTAGCTCATGAAGTAGAGTTGACTCAAAAATCTTACAAACGACTGTTACGTAAATTTGATACGTACACAGGTGAAATTTTAAACGGTCGATATTCAAAAATACGTTATTTATGTTATTCGGATGTTATTAGGCAGGCTGTTACTAGAGCAGCAACCGCACAAAACTTTCGAAAGGATGCACTTCAATTAGAATTAATTGAAAGGCTGATGCATTTTGCAGATAAAGAATGAAAAAGATGTTGGAAAAGAGATAGGTATGGTTAGTGCTCTTTTGCTTTCTGTCTTGTTTATTTTTCCTTTGCTCGTATTTTCGATTCCCCTCTATATATTGGCCAGAATGTTCCATAAACCTATACTTCATTTGATATTAGCTGTTATTGGCTGTTGTTTTTTGGTATTAGGGTTTATGAATAATCCTGCTGCTTATTTTGGACTTTATAGCATGTTGCCTTTTAATATGAATTGGTTAGTCGAATTAACGGGTTATCCTTTGGTTTTGTCACGAGCATCGTACATCATGTATATAAGTGGAGCTTTAGTGATTTCCTATGGCTTTTACTTATATAGTGAAATGTTCAGAAATAAAAAGGTGAATTCAATTGAAGATGAACGTGATCGATTTAAAGAATCTGGGAAGTATCACAAGGTCCGAAAACAGAGGCATAAGCTCAATGCAAAACTTCAGGAGAAATGGAGGAGAGAAGGCAAATACAATCGTGTTTTATTAGGAATTACGGAGCAAGGAAAAGCATATGAATTGGACTTTTCGGAAATTAATCAACATCATTTTATCGTTGCAACTACAGGCGGTGGTAAAACCATCTATCTATTAAATTATGTAGAGTACGCACTAGCCAATGATTATCCGATGATATTTATTGATGGAAAAGGCTCAATGGAGTCTATTGAAGAAGTATCCACCATTTGCAAAGCATATAAGAAAAACCTCCAAATATTTAGCGATCAAGAATCTCTCACATACAACCCTCTGAAATATGGTAATGCTACCGTCATTACTGACAAATTAAAAGAATTAGTGGAAACGGAAAGTAAATACTACAGTGAAATTTCCACTTCACTCGTGCAGGTGATTATCCAGTTTATTGATGCTTATGGCTTTAAACGAGATTTACACACCTTTGCATACTACCTCGAACCTAACCATATAAAACAAATCCTAGTGAATGATACGGTTGAAAAAGTAATAGATGTAGAAGATACATCAACAGAGCAAGATGGCTATCGTGGCTTATTTGATAACGAAGAGATGGGCATTGCCACACATACTGTGAAAGTTGAAAAAGAACTGAGTGAACGTGCAAAAAAGCATCAGTATAAAATTTTTGGCAGATATGAAGCTTCAGAAGAAGGAGAACTGTACCTTTTTGAAAACGCAGCATCTGTTAGAACGCAAATTCATCTGCTGTTAGATAGTGAATTAGGCCATCTATTTGAAGAAAAAGAAAATGGGTTGGACCTGTTATCGTTGAGCGAAAAGAAAGAATCGCTGTTTGTTTCTTTTGATGGGACGATCTATGATTCTTTTATTAAAAAAATTGCCCGTTTTCTTATATTAGACTTGAACTATCTAGTTTCTTATCGGAATCGAACGATGCAAAAAGATCAACCGTTACTTGCGATTTATGACGAGTTTAGCGTTTATGCAAATGACAAAATAGTTGATACCGTCAATAAATCACGTTCTGCAGGTTTTCATTGTTGTATTGCGACCCAACTAGTCGCAGATTTAGATGATGTTAGTCCGACACTTGCTAGGCGTGTGATTGGTAATACAAATACATTTGCAATTGGCCATACTAACCTACCTGATGAAATAGAAACATGGGCTAATGTATTAGGAACCTATAAAGATCATGATATGACGATTACAACTGAAGGAAAGGGACCACTGCATCGCAAAGAGTTAATGAAAGATGCAGGAACCGTGCGTAAAGTGAACAAGTTTAAAGTGAGCCCTGATGAAATCCGGGATTTACGAGCTGGTCAGTTTTTAATTACACGAAAGGCAGCAAAGGGTGATTACCCTGTAGAGCCTGAAATTGTTTATGTGCGAAACCCACTAATTGGACTCTAAAGAGGTGGTGATGAGAGTTGAAAAAGGTGCTGAAAGAGAAGAAAGGAGCTTCTAAAGTAAAAGAGGGAAAGGCATCAGGTTCCAAAAGAGAGATCTCTTTTTCTAAACGTAAAACGAAAAGAATTGCTAGTTTCTTAGTTTTTGGCATAATGTTTGTTTCCCTTCTGTTTAATGTGATTCATTTTAGTAAAGTGCAGACGATTCGGAACACAGTACAAGCGTCGTATGATGAAATTGAACAACAGGTGAAAGGTGCTGGTAGACATAGTCTTCTTGAGACGCCTCTATTAATTCATTACAGTACGGATTTTATACGAGAATATTTTGAGATTCCAGCCGATGAAGAAGAAAGGAATGCAAGGAAGGACCGATTAAAACATTATTTTGTTAGTGGATTTGATGTGAATAGTTTAGAAGATATGTCTGAATTTATAGGTTCACGAAGTGTACAGTCCATTGACTTAATGGATATTCGTTCTACAGATACAGATGAGGTACAAGTTCAATACTTGGTCACCTATCAAGTCATCGAACAGCTTGAAGAGGAGAAGGAAGTGGTAACCACAGAAGTAGATAAAGATGGTGAAGAGAAAGAAGTAACACAAACCGTTCTAGAGGAGATAGAAAAATCAACAGACTACCAGGTGGAAGTAATCATTCCCGTGGTGACCGATGGTGAAGGTTTTGCAGTCACGAGACATCTTACTTTACTAAGTTCGGATATCAAATCAGTTATTCAATATGAACCTTTGGCTTTAAAAGGGGAAGACCTTACCTCTCAACAACAAGAAGCTCTGAGTCCTTTCCTAAGAGATTTTCTAACATCGTTTGGTCAGTCAGATGAAAAGTTGGCTTTTATGGCTAGTGTTGATCGAGGATTGTTAGATAAAGTATACGAGGACCATTCGATTGTGGAATCAGTAAGGCAAAACGGTGTTTATTCTATTCGTTTACATGTTAATTATCGTGAGGAACAAACCTCTCTGACATCTCGTTATTTTTACGAGATTCATATGAAGGAAGAAAACGGCCGATTTTTCGTAGAGAGCATTCATTAAAAAGGAGCGTGTTCCATATGAATTTTAACTTTCAAGAAGTGACCAGTAATTTAATCTCACAAATTGGATTTATCGTTCTGTTAATTATGGTGGTTCGAGCCTTGATATCCTACACAAAAGAAGATTGGGGGCAATTTTTTTCTGGTTTAGTGTTAGGGTTATTCTGTTTAATCGTTGTATTTTTTGGTCCACAACTTGAGCAACTGGCACGAGCACTTGGAAATTCTATTTTTAGCTAGTAAACACAACGGATAGGTGGTGTGTTTAGTTGAAAGGAGATAATTTTACAAAGGAATATAAGTATCCTATTAAAATTTACCGAATTGGTAGATTGGAATTTGCGAACGGTCTAGAGGTTCGCAAATTGGTTGTAGCTGGTGGAGTTATTCTAATAATGATTATGGTTTTTATCGGTTTTGGAGCGTCCTCGCATACAGGGGCGATGCGATTTATTTTTGAAAATTGGCTAATTATCCTCGTATGTGTACCAGGTGTCATTACATTTGTAGTGTTTAGCTTAAAGTATGACCACAAACCGGTTATACCGTTCATAAAAGATCGATGGGCATACTACAATACAAAACATAAAGCCTATGAACATTTTAAGGAAATTCCATTATCTCAGTATGAGAGAGACTTACAGTTTGAGCCTTATATACGCCGAGAAAAGGAGGTGTAATGGTGGGAGTTGCTACAAAACAGGAATTATTAGAATTTCCAATTGCATTACGGCATAAAAATTTGGCATTTAATACAAGTAAACAGGTTTGGGCGTTTTACCGTTTACGAGATGAATCTTTGCGTCTAAACAGTGAAAGTGATTATCGTCAGTATACACATAATATGATGAGCTTTCTCGCAAATGAAGAGTATCAATATCATTTCTCCATTTTGCCAAAGCGTTTTGATTTTATGAAATTTACAGAGGTGATAAAGAAAGATATTGTTCATGGGGAGTTTGCCGACATTGGACATTCGTACTTTTCACGAGCAGCAGATATTTTAAATGATGAGGTCTTTCTTCATGAATATGACGTGTATTTATCCGTTCAAATCAATAAATCGGATCAAATCGTAACAACGGATGTAGGTGATTTTTTTAAGAAGTTTACGAAACGTATTCGCGAAGATATTGCGAAGGTTATGAGTGTTGATACGGAAATTGAAGATGATTTTACTTTCTATGAAAAACAAGAGGAAATTTTTATGAATCGAGTCTCCTATACACAAGAATTGGAACGTCTGAGTGAAAGTGAATTAGATGGTTTAATCTATTATATGTTTCATCGTACAAGCGATGGTTTTGAGATACCGGATACTGCCTACAATTTAACAGAGGGTATTATTCGTAACGAACACAGTTATATGACGGTTGATCATGGGAACTACAAGGAGTATTTATGTTTTCTTCCCTTTTATGAAATGCCAGTTTCCATAGATGGTTTTCGTTTTATCCAACATATATATGAGCAGTTAGATTTTCCACTTGAAATGCAAATACGCTATGACTTTAAACAGAACGAACAAAATATTCGAGAAGTACGTAAACTAAAGCGTCGATTTCGTCATTTTGATGAAGAAATTGCTTCGACTAGAGCTGCAGATGAAGACGTGGTAGTTGAGTTGGCGTCAGAACGATTGGAGAAATTACTTGATGATGTGAAAGATAATAGTCGTAAAATACTCTTTATGACCTTTACCCTTGTAGTTGCTGATACCTCAAAAGAGGGGATGGAAAGTAAGATTGAGGCTTTACGAAATATATTTAAAAATACGGATTTTAAGTTTGTTCGACCTGTGGTCGATCAGTTAACGCTTTTTAAACAAGCGTTGCCTGCTTCTGAAAATTTCTATCGGCATTTCGAACAAGTCGTGGATGAGTCATATTTAGGGCAGTCAGGAATGAACTTAAACAGCCGTATTGGCAACCGTTATGGTATGTACTTAGGAAAAGTGATTACCAATCGCCGTTTAACGAGTGTCCAACAATCACGAGAAATTAATAATAATATCGTGATTTTCAACCCTATGTTAACGAAAAAAGCGTTACAAGGAGCAACTCATACCAATGGAAACATTTTAATTACAGGACCACCTGGAAGTGGAAAATCCATGTTGGTTAAAAATTTCTTTACGTGGTCTACGTTTTTCGGTTCAAAAGTGCTGTATATCGATCCGAAAAATGAATTTCAACGTTATTACAAAGAAGCTCTAGAGAAAAACAGTCACATTGATGAGTTTTGCGAGCTGTATAAGCGAATAAATTTTATACATTTATCAGAAGAACGTGAATTTTGGGGAGCACTGGACCCACTTGTATTCTTAAAAGGAGATAAGGCTATCCAAACGGCTACGATGATTTTTAATACACTAGCCGGTGATATAAGTGGTCGAAATGAAAGTGTATCTATCTTTCAAGCCGTATTGGATGAGGTGAATGATGCCTCACACCCTACCATGACTGGGGCATTGCAGCGATTAGAGGAAATTGAACCCACCTTGGCCAAAGATATCAGTCGTTATCGGTATGGATTAGGACGGATGTTGTTTGGGGAACGTTGGAGCAAGGGGTTAGATTTTGAAAAACAAGTGAATGTCCTTGGAATGCAAGGATTGAGCCTTCCTGAATCGGAAGATATGAATGACGAACAACGTATAGGACTATGTTTAATGATGTCTATTTCGAAATATGTTAATACCTTTAGTCGAACACCTGAAGAAGAAGCAATGATTATTTTTGATGAGGTATGGACGTTAACAAAATCCAAATATGGCGAGTCGCTTATTAATGAAATGCTACGAACTGGTCGTTCTCTTCGTACCGATATTGTGCTCGTGACACAAGCTTACAATGATGTAAACTCAGATGAAATCAAGGAGCAAATTGGTGTGAAATTTGCATTTCGTCCTAAATCAGATGATTCTATTAAACCAATACTAAGATTCTTTGATCTTGACGAAAATCAGCCAAACATACAAGTGGTCAAACATCTAAAATCGGGCATGTGCTTGTTTCAAGACTATTTGGGTCGAACACAAGCAATCGCGCACGATGTGTTATTTGAAGAATGGTTTGAAGCCTTCAAGACGACCAATAAAGAATCAGAAGCTGTACATCTAGAAGAAAGTCGATAGGGAGGACAAACGATGAAACGAATAATAGCAAGCATTCTAGTGAGTGGATTGATATTAGTTGGCTGTGGGAATAGTAATACCCCCTTTGGATTGGATGGGGAGAGGTTACAGGAGAGTGTGGCTAAACAAGCACTTACGTATGCAACTATAGAGAAAGGTGGGTATATAGAAGAGGATATTGAGTTAGTGAGCGTATGTGCAGCTGTGAAAAAAGGGAATGCTGCTTTTGGACACCAAGGGGATTATGTAGTGTTTTGGCAAACCTTAGACGAAGAAATCCAAGAATATAACTGGTTTAATGAAGATAATTATATTGTGGAATTTGGAGCAAATTCCTATGAGGAGTATGAGGATATGGGATGTCATAATTTTAAAGAATAAGAGGGGGTTATATGAAAAAGACGATAGGGTTTTTATGTCTCGTTATGTTGTTTTGGGTTGTCATACCAACCACGCTCTTTGCGGAAGAAGTGACAAGGGACGGACAAAAGCATCATGAGTCGTCGTATCAATTAATGAATTACTCGGACACAAACTGGCATGAATTTGGTGAGAATACAAGTAATACTATTGCCTCTTCGGTTAAAGATTTTATGTGGATGATTAACATTATTATCTCTAAAGTTGTGCTTATGATTGTGTATCAACTTTTTAGTTTGGATATTATTAGCCTGACAATTGATGCGATTAAGAGCATTAGCTCCTCGATCGCAGATGGTTTACTCTCGACTTTTGGTGCGTTTGCATTAGCACTATTTTCGTTAGGTTTAGTCGTAAAATCTTATATCCAACAGAACTGGCAGGCTTTTTTAAAACTGTTAACTCTTGTATTAATTAGTTTAGCTCTTTTGTTCTCCATTTCTTCGGAACGTTTTGACTACATTAGCTTTGTGCATGGTATATCGGTGGAAGTCGAAAACATGGTGATGAATGTGAATCCTTCTTTAACAGGAGACTCCTTTATTTATTCCGGTGACATTAACACAACAGCTGTTGCATTAGAGAATAAAGTATTTGATGCATTAATCTATAAACCATTTTTACTCTTACAGTATGGTACAACGGATGAAAGTGCGATTATTCAAGATGACCCGAACCGTATAACGGCTTATTTAGAAGCTGATCCTCGTACCGAAGAAGGTATGGTAACTAGAGGTGAAATAGCTGAACGAGAATATAAAATCTATGATAACTATAACATTTCAGCTGCAAATGGTTTTAGTCAAGCAGGTTATATTATGGTTATGCTGCTTTCAACTGTTGTTCAAGGTGCTGTTTACTTTTTTATTGCCTTGCTTCGAATTATGTTACAGTTTGGACTTGTCATGATGTTGCTACTTGCTCCATTTGCGATTTTTCTTTCGATTTTTCCTTCCTTCGAAACAGTTGTTGGAAAATATGTGCGTGCTTTAGGGTTAATCGTTTTGTTTAAAGGTGTTGTGATGTTCTTCATCCTTGTTGCCGTTAGCTTTATCTCTCTTGGGTATGACATGACGAATACAACCGATGATTTGTATTATCGGATTTTTATGCAAATCATTATGAGTGTGGCAACCATTTTCCTTTATACAAAGCGTCATGTGGTTATGAATATGCTAGAAGGTGCTAGTTTAAGTGTTGAAGATATGGGTGGTGGAGCTTTTCGTATGCCACGACTTCATCGTGGTGGAGGAAGTTTTGATATGAAAAGAGGACAAGTCCCGAATACTACTTCCCAACTACACCGAGATACCTCTCCTAAAAATAGCTTCGGCTTACCTAAGATGAGACAAAGTGGAAAAGTTAGTATCTTGAGAAAGGTGGGAACTGCAGTACGAACGCAACCAAATGAAGTTGCTAGTATAGAACGTCAGAAGCCTCAACAGGGAAATCCATCCTTTAAAAAAGCATTTACTCGAGTTGGGAATTTTCAACAGGGGAAATCAAATGAATTTCATGAAGGTAATCTAGATGACCGTTATGCACAACAAGAAGTGGCTGCTGCAAAAGAAAAAGATGCTAGTTCAGGAGTACATCAAATAAGACAATCAAATTCTTCACGTTTTAAGACTGATGGTAAACATCGTAAGGATAAAAAAGAAGGGGTAACAAGCATAGATAGCTCTAGAAACTTTCAACATATAAGCGCAAATCAAGATTTACCATCAACTTCCACGAAATCTAGTTCATCACGTAAAGTGGTCCCTCCAAAAAAAGGTAATAATTTGACAAAAGCCGAAGCTCAACGCCAAGTGGATGCACAAAAAAGCCAAAAAAGTTCCCATCGAGAGGTGGGAAGCCTAAGTCCCTCTGCTCGTGCGGAAGAGGGGAATGGTTCCCCTGTTAATGAAGAAACGCAATCTAGGACACCTAAAATCATGAATATTAAAACAAAGCGAGATGGCTCTAAAGGTCGATTAGGACGTTCTTCCCGTTTGAATCAGAATAACTAAACTAAGGAGGGGATCTTGTGATTCGGCAAGCTCTATTGATGAAAGCTAAGGCAGGCGCCTTAGCTTTGTTTGTCAAAATGATTCTCCCCATTTTTTTAGTTGTGGGAGGAGTTTTTGCCTTAATCTTTGCCATTATGTTGATGGCAGGGGCTTTATCTGACTCACAATCCTCCAACCTAAGAGGTAATGGTAGTGTCATAGGAGTGAGTGAGGAAGTTTTACAGTATCAAAGTCTAGTAGAGAATATAGCTAGGGAATATGGCATTCCTGAATATACTGGAATTATTTTAGCGATGATGATGCAAGAGAGTGGTGGAAGAGGGAATGATCCGATGCAAGCTTCTGAGAGTTTATGTGGGGTAGTGGGTTGCATACAAACGCCTGAAGCATCCATTGAGCAAGGAGTTCATTATTTTACTCAAGTGCTGAAGCAAGCCCAGGGCGATTTAAGGCTTGCAGTTCAGTCATATAACTTTGGACTCGGTTTTATTTCTTATGCGTTAGAGCGAGGTGGTTATAGCAAAGATGTCGCAATCGATTTTTCTATTATGCAGTACGAGCAAGTCAAGTATACGGGGAACTATTCATGTGTTCGGCCTGAATCGGTCGCAACAGGGGCATGTTATGGAGATATTGGTTATGTGGATGCAGTTTTTTCCTATTATAACTATGAGCAGGGAACAATACCAATCCAAAATGGCGATTTCGTAATGCCGGTGGCAGGCATGAATATGACATCTGATTATGGGATGCGCCAACATCCAATAACTGGAGAAAACCATATGCATCATGGCATGGACTTTGGATGTATAAATAGAGTCACACCAATTGTAGCTGTCACTGACGGCCAGGTTGTCTTTTCAGGTGATAAAGGAGGTTATGGGAACAAAGTGGTTCTACAGCATTCAACAGATCTTTTTACTGCCTATGCCCATAATAGCTCTAATATTGTCCGTGAGGGAGAACATGTTAGAGCTGGCCAACAAATAGCCGTATGTGGCACTACAGGAGAAAGTACTGGACCACATTTACATTTAGAATTTCGCACCACCCGAAGTGGTGGACATTCTGATCCGAAACTTTATTTAGGGTTGTAGTGGAGGGGATGGGTTTGAAACAAGATTTTCTTTGGAAAACAGTTATTTTATTGATTGGTCTTGTTGTTATAATTGGTTTGTTTATCGGTTTTCGAGTTTTTGATCATCAACTTGCTGTAATTGACAGGTTACAAGCAACGATAGAGCAGCAAGAAAATCAAATCTCCTTGCTTGAAGCTTCAAATCAACGATATGACATCGAGTACCAGGAAGATGAGTCCCAACTTATAGAAGCTGTTATTACTTCCTTTGTGACAGCGATTTATGATGTTCGCCAAGATAACTATGACATACGCCTGTCGGAAGCAGAACTGGTGATGACTCCAAGTATGCTAGAACAATACTTCCCTGAAAACGAAGGAGAAGTTAAACTAGAGATGGAGTACCAGGTAGGTGAAGTTCATATTTACCCTTCGCTTGAGCTGGAACGAGCATTAGTTTTGTTGGAAGGGACAACTGTTAATCTTAGTAATGGTAAACGAGAACAAAACCGAATAACGTTAGAAGTAAATCTTATTAAAGATGATGGCAAGTGGATGGTTCAAGGATTTCAACAACTTTATGCAGAGACATTATAAATAAAAGAACCACTATTTGGAACAGTACGAGAACAACCAAGCAATGGTTGATAATTGTGAAAACACCAATTCCTGAAAGGGAAAATTTTTTTCTCAAAGCCTATAAAGAAGAATATGAAAATGCCATTTGGAAAGAGGTAACTACTAGGTTTCCAGAATACGTACTTTAAATTCCAACACATATTAATGGACTTGGTTAGTTTAATGCTGTTGTACAAGGGATTCAGCAAGCATCCAAAGAATGAGCAGGCAACAGTAACGCCAGTAGCAAAGAGTTAAAGGAAATAGAAGCAACGAACGACTATAATTGTACCTGGTTTTAGTTGATTACCGGGGAATTAATTACAAGCAGAGTAGGAGAATAGAATTGAATCCAGTGTTAAATGCGAAGGATATAAAAGAGTATCTAAGGGTTTACGAAGGTGTATGGGTTGTTCCTTCAGACTGATTTTCCAACGTTGGGGATCGGTTAGAGGAGACAAGTGAATTCAGAGGATTTTCTTTTGTGGCTAGAAAAACAAAAACAATAAAAAATATATGAAACTTTTCCAAAACTAGGCTAATAAACCTGATATAATATCTCTATGTCCAAGGAACAGCAGTAAGGCTTATTCTTGGAAAGGGTTTGATTTTATGAAAAAGGTACTAGAATTCATAAAGACCCATGAAAAAAAGATTAAGAAAGGTTTAGATTGGTGCGTATCAATCGGAAACCTATGCTTACTTTTCTTCAGGGCTTTTATGAAGTAACAAAAATTTTCCCACAGTAACTCGTAACTAAATCCTATGGACCCTGGAAGGTGGTTAAGGTTGTGCCCCCATGCACTCGGACTTTAAATTGCTGTTAAAAGCCTTTTCCCACTCACCTTCCTTATAATTATTATGATTATAGCCAAAAAATGATATACATAAACGAAAAAAGCTCCAGGTTCCCACGCCCGGAGCTTTTTCTAATATTCTTGGATTTGGCTTTTATTTATTAAAAGATACTAAACGGGTGTTACCTCTTAAACCTTCACTTCCCACGGTCAAAGGTTTAAGACCTCCCTTTTTTGCACCTATCAATAGACACTCAAAATCATTATTTAATCTACGTAAAATAATCAAAATAATTGATAGGTTACTATTAATCTTAGCACAGTGTAAGTGGAATTCAAATCATTTTGTTGCAAATTTAGGCATTTTAAAGAAAAGTGGAGCGTTTGTACAAGATTATCATTAAGGAAATCCCTAACACAAAAGAGACCTTGAACAATTGTTAAAATACCTGATGCAGTTACGAAGAAAAAGATACTTGAAGAAAAGCTAGCAGATGTTTTTCCATGGTCGATGTCCTAATTTTTAGAAAGGTGTGTGCAGCTACAACATCCAAGTCTCTCATAGTTAAAGCGTCATAGGCTTCCCCGTTTTGGTCATATAAATCTATCCGATAGGCGAGTATCTCTTCTGGATTATCATCAACTGGAAATACTTATGGATGTTATGTTACATATTTGCATTTTGTAAGAACATCACGATTTCCCCACCTATTAATTTAAAACTTGCGCCACAATACCCTACCTACTCAGGTAACGATTCAAGTTGTTTTGAATAACATAACGTTTTAAAAAATGTTTCTATCGTATTTTGAGTTGTTCCACAATCTCTGTTATAACAGGTGATTTTTTGAAATAATGTAGGATCTTATTAATTGTTGTTTTGCAGTTTATTGTTGCCTTGGGAGAAAGAAAGCATTTCATAATAAAGTAGTAAGATGGACGTAAAGCGTGGATAAAAAAAGAAACATTATATTTTGGGGATAGTAGCCAATAAGTTAGAAGCAACGATTTAGTATTTAAAAGTATTGAAGAACGACATTCAATCTGGGCATTAATTAGGAACTAAAGTAATTCTTTTGAATTACTTAAAAAATATTGACAATTTTTTATTTTAGCGATACAATTAGTATGTAATTCGTAAGAAATACATACATTAATTTTAACTAGGTATAAAACTTCAATATTTTAACTGTTTAAGTCGGAAGAACCTTTTCCAGTGAAGCTAACTTTGTCCAGTTATCTTTTGCAATACATTTCAGATCATCATTAAACATTTTGCTTTTCTGAAATAAATGGTTATATTGAGTCAAATATTTATTAAAGGGGGGTTTTTACAGATGAAAATATTGAATACAATAATTCACTTTTTAATTGAATTCGCTAAAATTGGAGCCGCAACTGTTCGGACTTTACAGAAAGATGATCCGTTGACCATAGAAACCGATGGTAAAAGGAAAAAAGTCGTTGTTCCCAAATCAATTGTACTTGGATTTTTTATTTTCTTAAGTTATGCAGTTCTGATTTTACACAAATAAGCGACAATTAGTTGTTTTGTTCTGTGCTAGGGTGCAACTAATGGTGTAAATCCCTAGTTGAGAAGAAGAAACAACAACTAAGAGTTTGATCTTTCAAAAATAGTAATTCGTGTGAATTACTTAAATGATATTGACGATTTTGTTTTTGGGTGATACGATTAAAAGGTAATTTAAAAGAAATACATAAAAAGAGGGCAGGATATGAAACTTCAAGATGTTGTAACCGTTAAAGTTGGAAGGAACCTTTCTAGGGGAAACGAGAAAGATGATTTAACATTAGTCGCATACTCGTACGAGGATTTAATCCGTGATTTAGATGGCTTATATTTGGACACTGAATTAGACGCTTGGAAAGATGAATACTCAATTAATGGTTACGAAAGCTATGCTGGAGAAGTTGTCTTCAGCTTTGTAAGTTCCAAAGCCGGGATAGTGAGTAACCAAAACGAGGGGAAAATCATTAACCAAAACTTCGCGAAACTTATTATTGAGCATGAAGAGTTGGATAGTAGCTATCTATGTTATGCATTAAATGAATCATATTTAATGAAAAAACAGATGGCCATTAGCATGCAAGGAAGTACTGTACCGAAATTGACTCCGTCCATATTAAAAGAGTTGGAAATTAAGTTACCAACTCTTGAGAAACAACGGACAATAGGAAAAGCTTATTTCTATTTAAGAAAGCAACAAGCACTAGCTAGAAAACAAGCAGATCTGGAAGAACAACTATATTTAGAATTATTGAGGAAACTAGACTACTAGACAAACAAAATGAAGTGGGGAACAAGACATGGCAAGATTAAACCAAAAATTATTTAGTGCTGCAGACAATTTGCGAAGCAAAATGGATGCATCCGAATACAAAAACTATTTATTAGGATTGATTTTTTACAAGTACTTATCGGATAAATTACTAGAAAAAGTGGTTGTCATCGCTGATGAGTCACTTGAGGAATACAACACACAAACTAAACAAACACAATTGTACATAAATTTTTTAGCTGATGATGATGTTAAAGGAGATTTGATTGAAACACTAGTAGATACACTGGGCTATGATATTGCGCCAGAGCACTTATTCAACGTGTTAACTGATCAAGCGAAGCAAAACACTTTTCAGTTGAATGATTTGTATAAAGCCTTTATAGATCTAGCGACAAAATATGATCAATTTAATGGGTTGTTTGATGACGTAGATCTAAAATCAAAAAAACTGGGTTCCGATGATCAACAACGAAACATTACCATTACAGAAGTTCTAAAAAAACTTAACGATGTCGATTTAATGGGTCATGATGGTGATGTCATTGGTGATGCCTATGAATTTTTGATTGGTCAATTTGCTTCAGAGGCTGGTAAGAAAGCCGGCGAATTCTATACGCCTCATGAAGTATCGGACATGATGGCTCGGATTGCTGCAATGGGTCAAGAAGACAAAAAATTGCTTAGTGTATATGACCCAACCATGGGATCGGGTTCTTTAATGTTGAATGTTCGAAACTATATCAACTATCCTGATAGTGTGAAATATCATGGACAAGAACTAAACACTACCACTTATAATTTAGCGAAAATGAACCTTATTTTGCACGGAGTAAATAAGGAAGACATGCGCTTACGTAATGGAGATACATTGAACAAAGACTGGCCAACAGATGAACCTTATACCTTTGATTCCGTACTCATGAATCCTCCTTATTCTGCAAAGTGGTCTGCAGATGACACATTCTTAGACGATTCTCGATTTAACAGGTACGGAAAGTTAGCACCAAAATCCAAAGCAGACTTTGCCTTCCTTTTACATGGATTCTATCATTTGAAAGATTCAGGAACGATGGCAATCGTTTTACCGCATGGGGTTCTGTTCCGTGGAGCTGCAGAAGGTGTCATTCGTAAAAAATTACTAGAAGATGGAAGCATTGATGCGGTTATTGGAATGCCAGGAAATTTATTCTTTGGAACATCCATACCAACTACAGTCATTATCTTGAAGAAGAATCGCGAAACACGAGATGTACTTTTTATTGATGCCAGTAAAGAGTTTATTAAAGGGAAAAATCAAAACAAACTTTCTAAAGAAAACATCGATAAGATTGTCCAAACATACAAAAACAGAGAAAGTATTGTTAGATACTCTCACGTGGCAAGTTTTGATGAAATAAAAGAAAATGAGTTTAACTTAAACATCCCTCGCTATGTTGATACGTTTGAGGAAGAAGCAGAAATTGATATGGCTGCGATTGGCTTAAACATTAAAGATATTCGTAAGGAAAAAGCAGAACTGGAATCTAGTTTGTTTGAAATGATTTCATCATTAGAATTTGAAGAAAAAAATGCAGAATGGATAAAAGGTGCTTTAGAGGTGTTTAATCGTGAAAAATAAGCGTATGCCAGAGGTTCGATTCGCGGGGGTTATTGGAGATTGGGAAAAGCGTAAGTTAGCAGAAGTAGCTCACTATAGTAATGGTGGAAGCTTTGAAAATGAAATAGTCAATAATGGAAAGTACGAATTAATAACTTTAAAATCGGTAGATATTGATGGGAATCTAGTTTCTTCCAATAAGTTTATTGATTCAGAAGTTAGTACTTTGGAAAAAGATACTTTAGTCATGATTTTGAGTGAGCAAGCTCCAGGATTACTTGGAAAAACTTCTGTGATTCCCTTCAATAACTATTATGTTTTAAATCAACGGGTTGCATCATTAACTCCAAAGGAAGAAGCGGATAGCAATTTCTTAACTAAAGCTATTAATAGAAACGGTAAATATTTTAGCTCAAGAGGGGCAGGAACAAAGGTTCAGAACATCTCTAAACCGAATGTGGAAAATTTCGAACTTTTCATACCTGAATTTAAGGAACAAATCAAAATTGGTAACTTCTTTAAACAATTAGATGAAATTATAGCACTTCATCAGCAAGAACTAACCACCCTCAAACAAACAAAACAAGGATTCTTGCAAAAAATGTTTCCAAAAGAAGGGGAGTCGGTGCCTGAGTTTCGGTTCCCGGGGTTTTCTGAAGATTGGGAAGAGCGTATGTTAGGGGAAGTATTAATAGTTAATTCTGGTAGAGATTATAAGCATTTACAATATGGAGATATTCCTGTTTATGGTACAGGCGGTTATATGCTTAATGTTAATGATAAACTTTCTGATAATGACGCAATAGGGATAGGTAGAAAAGGAACAATAAATAAACCACAGTTTTTAAAAGGACCTTTTTGGACAGTTGACACACTGTTCTATATGACTATTAAAGAGGAAAATGATTTGCTCTTTTTTTACTCTCTAGCAAATAAAATTCAATGGAAAAAGTATGATGAATCGACTGGTGTTCCTAGTTTATCAAAGGCTAGCATTGATAAAATTCCAATCTGTTTTCCTACACCACAAGAACAGTCTATAATAGGTGATTTTTTCAAGCGTATAGACGACACAATTGCTCTTCATCAAAACGAATTAGAGGCATTAAAAGAAACAAAAAAAGCCTTTCTACAAAAAATGTTTATTTAATTGGACAAAAGGGGTGGGAGTATGGTGACAAAGATTGCACATAATGATGAACTTGCAGTTGAACGTCGATTAATTGAAGTCCTAGGGGAAGGGTATAATCAATGGAATTACCGTTCAGATTTAAAGACTGAAGAAGATCTTTGGATGAATTTACGTAAAATTATTACTCGAAATAACTTATCAGAAATTGGAGAATACCCAATTTCTGATAAAGAGTTTGATTCCATTAAAACAGAGTTACTCTCGAAAACGAAGACACCTTTTGATGCTGCTAGATGGTTGAAGGGTGAGAACGGAATAGCTCGTATCTCAATAGAACGTGATGACGTATCTTTAGGCTCAATGTCGCTAATACTGTATTCTAACCAAGATATTGGGGGAGGAATTTCAACATACGAAGTCGTGCATCAGATTGCCAAACAAAAAGTGGAAGCAGATGGCCGGGATCGCCGATTTGACGTGACCCTCTTGATTAACGGGCTGCCAATTGTTCAGATTGAGTTAAAGCAGGTAAGCGCCAAAGATGGTGTTTTTCAAGCTTACAATCAAATTAAGAAATACGCAGAAGAAGGGATGTTTAGAAATAACATCTTTTCTACACTCCAGTTATTTGTTATCTCGAATGAGCAAACAACACGTTATTTTGCCAATGCTCTTCCAAAAGACATGCATAAGAAATTTGTTTTTAGTTGGCGAACAAAGGACAATCGAAAAGTAGAAAATCTTTATGAATTTGTAAAACAAGTCTTAAATATTCCAGATGCGCATCGGTTGATTGCCAATTATACAATCGTTAGTGAAGATCAAGATAACAAAGCATTAATGGTGTTACATCCATATCAAATTCATGCGATAGAGGCTTTGTTTACTTCTGCCATGAAACGTGAATCGGGATTTGTTTGGCATGCAACAGGTTCAGGAAAAACGCTGACAAGCTTTGTATCTACTAAATTGTTAGCACGTAAACCAGGTGTAGACCGTACGATTATGTTAATCGATCGAAAAGATTTGGACAGTCAAACCACGTCAGAATTTACCAAGTTCGCTTCAGAGTTTAATACTGGTATTTCTTCAGGTAAAGCAAAGTCGAATAGTTTAATTGTCGGTACAAAGAGTGCAAAGAAGTTAAGCGAGACTCTCTTATCTGACGCCAATTCAAATACTGTCATTATTACAACACGCCAAAAATTAGAATCGGCGTTGCGACTTGCTCAAAAACAAGAAGAGAATAGCGGAAATCAGCGCTTTAAGAAATTAATAGGCCAACATATCGTGTTTATCGTTGACGAATGTCACCGGGCGTTAAGTGCAGAAGGAATGGAAGTAATTAAAGGGTTTTTTCCAAACGCTACTTGGTTTGGTTTTACAGGTACGCCTATATTTAATGAAAATAAAAAACAGGCAAAAGGTCAATTGGCACGGACCACTCGTGATCAATATGGAGAAATTCTCCATACTTACACCATTAAGAACGCATTAGAGGATGGATCAGTTTTAGGGTTTCAAGTAGAACACGAAGATATGATAAAACCAATCTCATTATATAACTCTATTTATAATCAATTGCGTCATAATGAAAAATATGCAGATTTTACGGATGATGAACTGAACGAAATGATTGATAAAATGGATGGCATAGAGAAGGAAACATATATTCCGAACACTTCATATGAAAGTGAGGACCATATTCAAAAAGTTATTAAAAAGATCTTTCGTCCAGATAACGCCTACACCAAATTTGATTTTAAAAATGGCCGGCCACAAAAATCCGCCATTTTAACAACTAGTTCCATAGAAATGGCGAAGCGATATTATCATGCGATTAAAGAGATGACAAAAAATCCTGATTGGTTAACAACTGAATTTACTGGACAACCAATCCGGAAAGGTCGTACGATTGAAGATCCCGATTTCCCAAGAATCGCCATTACCTATTCTGTACAAGAAAATGAAGAGAACTCTAAACAATTCCAGGATGAAATGAAAGGAATTATAAATGAGTACAATAATTACTATCAAACAGCATGGTCAATTGAAGATATTGAACGATACAATGGCGATATCAATAATCGTTTAGCTCGTAAAAGAGCAGAATTTAAAGAATTTGGGAAACAAATTGATTTGGTGATTGTCGTAGATCGATTGTTAACAGGATTCGATGCACCGACCATTCAAACGTTATTTGTCGATCGAAACTTAAGTTATGCTAACTTAATTCAAGCTTTTTCTCGCACCAATCGAACGTATCCTGGAAAGACCAAGGGGTTGATTGTAACATATCGAAAGCCTTCAACGATGGAGCAGAATGTGCAGGATGCGACGAAATTATACTCGAATGAAAATGAGGATTCTAACCTAGTTTATCCTACGTATGACGAATCAAAAAAGCGTTTTAAACAAGCTCATAAATCTCTGAAAACGTTAGTGCCGAACCCTACAGATATTAACGAGTATTCTCCACTTGAAACACGGATTGAATTTGTGAAAGCGTTTCAAGAACTGAATAATGCCTTTGAGGCTCTAGTTACGTATGATGAATACAACGATGATATGGAGAAATCAAAAGTTCTTCAAGAGCAGGTGAGGACTTTAGAGGAATTTATAGGTGTGTACAATACTGTAAAGGGATCGTTAGTAGATGAAGAAGATGGTGATGGACCGAGCCCAGATTTCTCAGGAATTGAGTTCTATGGAGAAAATGTGATTAAACTCTATGACATTGATTCCACCTATATCGACCAGTTATTGGGTACATATTCTGCAAACAATCAGAACATCCGATCTGAGATTGAAAAGGCACTTCAAAAATTAAAAAAGTCAGAAGTTGTTAAAGAGATCTACCGTTACATTTTAAATGCTATCGATAACAAAGAAATAGATGCCGCGGAAGATGTTTTTGTCGTGAAACGTCGTTACTTTACACAGTTCTACAATCAAGCTATTGGAGATTTTGCGAGTGCTTGGTTTGTGGATGAGCGAGAGCTGCATGCCTCTGCCGTTCAATATCAGATAGGAACGGATCCAATTCCGAATATTGGGGGAATCATCGACAGCAAAGACTTCAATAAATATAAGGCCGTACACCCAAAGGCAGTACCGTTCAAATACGGACCAGAAATGAAACGTCAATGGAGAAAGACATTAGATGAAATTCTTGTCCCGTTAGATGATGAATTGAGATAAATAGATTGCTTTTTTAGTAAAGTCCAACTACGAAGGTTTGTAGTTGGACTTTTGGGATAATCCCCTAGCTCCTACAGGTATCTATTTTTTATCGCCCGTGATTTAGCTCTATAACCACTTCGTACTAGTCTATGTAATTCATCACCTGATCTAGGTTTAGAGTCAATAACACACACCACATAGTCTCGATCTATTTCAACGCCTCCATTTGTTTTAAATCCATTCTCATTAGCCCTTCTTGCTACCTCTACTAGACTATTAGTAATTGCATATTCTTTAATAATCCATTGCTCTAGCGTATTGCTTGTATACTCATCTACCAGTGCAATATACTGGTTCAGTCTTGCCACTTCTTTCTTTGCCCGGCTATAAATTATTAGTTTACTTGCCATTTTTCTTCACTCCCTTTTCTTATTGGTGTTCCAAGTTAAAAATACAGTTGTATTTCTCTTTTAACAAACAAGTAAACAGAACATTTATCTCTTATATATCTCGGAAAACAATGAATTCTCCTTAGAGAAAATAATGATTTTGGATGAACGGAAATAGATAAAAAAACAAATTTACCCAACTTCTCTAATTCATCTATACTTGGAGTTAAATAAAGGAGCATGGCTTCCGACATCGAGCTTTCGCAAGTCGTAGGCTTTTAAAACGGTGAAGGACTCGTTATTTATGATTCAGTAATATTGTAGAACCAGTTGAGAGGACAGGTAAGGTGACCTGGCTTTGCTTTAGAGAGTGAAAGGGTCAGGGGGGAGTAAGAGGTTATTCTTTAGCCTCATAGCATGAAACAGGTCCGGAGACGGAGCTGTTAATGTTTTTAATTAACTATGTAAAATTGATACAACAAAGTTGAAGTATACAAATAACTAGTTCAATTAGTTAATAAAACATGAAGTATTCAAAAAAGTGTCCAATTATACAAATAAAGCATTCAAATTATCTATAAACCAGATATTCAGAGAAGAGCCCGCCAATTGTAATAGCATGTTTTCCTCTACTAGGTTAGGGGTTCGAGTTATACCTTCTTTCTCCGAGGTATATTCAAAAAAAGTTTGTAAGCATTAATTCTTATTTTTAAAATTAATTATCATTATCTTTATACCTCTTTGTAAATATCTGATAGTTACCTTCTTCTATCTCTGCAAGTAGAACAACCTATTAATGTAAATACCCCTAAAAAATAGAAAAATATTTTCAAAATACCGCACCTCCTCATTTCTATTCATAAGAATATGCCCGACTATTTTTCCATTCAACTAACTTTCCTTCCGTGCTAAATCCATGTTTTTTCTAGCTCTTATCAATGGTTTGAAAGAAAAATGATCCCTGTACAATACAGAGATCATCTTTTTACTGCTTAATCCATTTTTAAATGTACTTTATTAGAGTTACATTTTAATGAGGGTAAACTTTTTTTTTGTTTTTGCATAAATTTTATTTGTTTGTCTAAGTCTCAATTATTTTTAAGTTTTACTCAATTCACTAATATTATCTTTAAAATTATTATTTGTTTTAATATCATAAAGTTTTATAAAATTTAATTAGCTAATGAAGCAGATAATTCATTTTTTGTTTCTTTATCAATTAAGGCTAATTCTAATCCTAATGCTTTAGTAAGTTTTAATAACGTTAGTATTTTGGGAATATCAATTCCATTTTCTATCCTAGATATAGTTTTTTGAGGAATTCCAGAAATTTTGGATAATTCTCTTTGAGATATTGATTTCCGATCACGAGCAGCTATTAATTTACCTACGATCTCCAATGATATAAATAACTCAGGATCTTCTTGAATGAGATCACTTCGGAGATCATTGAATGTCTTCATGGTTTACCCTCCTTATTATTTTTTTGTAATCCAGTGTATATTTTATTTTTAGGTTCCCGCCTGTATTATATTATTATACCTAACCGGCAAGCCGGTCGCGGACGCAATTGAGTTTATAATGGTTTATTTAAGAAGTGATTTTTTCTCGTTTCAGCACGGTCTATCTCACTTTGTGGTGTTTCATTCTGTTTCTTTATAAAGGTATTAGTGAAGACAATAGCGTTTCCCTGATAGTAGAAAAACAAAATCCTATGGTCATTAACCCTTAGTTGCCACATTTCAGTGCCCTTTAGTTTTTTTATATCTTTTCGTTTGATTTCTCCAGACTGTATCAATTTACCATTTTCATGTAGCATTACTTGAAGTTGATACATTTTTCTAAAGTTGGCAGGTTCGTGCTTCTTTGTGTGCTGAATCCATTCGTAAACTGGTTGGCGTCCGCGACTGTCGGTATAATAAATTATCTCCAACATCGCGGGGGATCCTCCTCTATTATATTTATAATTTTCTTCATATGTGATAACAAGTATGTTATCGGTATAATATCATTATATTATCCGTAAAGTCAAACTTTTATTACTAAATTTTTATTATCAGAATAAAATACTCCTTTAATGTTTTGGTGTGTTTTTTTGTTGGAGGTGTATTGAAATGCTTAGTGATAATGGAGTCGGTCAGTTTCTTTTCATGGGAAGTATGAGTTTAGGTCCTTTTTTCCCCCTTTGGTAGTCGGGATTTTCTTAGTAATATAGATCGCTTATAAATTCAATATTTAAAAAAACCTTAAAAAGCCCAGAGATCTGTTAAGAAATCTCGGCTTTGGGATTATTGTATTTATATTAATTTATAGGCTTTACAGATTCAGCAGCTTATTCCGTTTGCAAGATTTTACACAAATGTTCATTTAAAGTACAAGTTAGTATAATGAGTAAATAATAAGTAACCATATTTATAAAAGTAATAACTTATTACTAACCAATAACACTTACGAGTGAACTTTATAAACTAATTATTATTCAAGAAGTACCATAGGCTTTTCAGTTTTTGTTATCATTATTTCTTTTAAATAATAATCAATTATTTCTCTTTCAATAGATTTAACATTTTCCTTAGAGTATTCTTTAGATAATAAAATAAACTGATTAAATAAATATTGATAACCACAGTTTTTCGTTTGATTATATCCTAATTGTAACCATTTTTCGTACTCTGGATGTCCATGTTTTTCTAAGAACTTTACGTAATATAGCACGGCTTCTAAATAGTAATAATTAATATGTTTTAAATTGCTTAACGCAGTAAGGTAATAGTTATTTGCAGAATCGAAATCATCTTCAATAAAAGCTAACATAATATTTTTTAGACCGTCTGTATAAGGATTAATGGATACTAATTTAAATACCTCTTTCTTAGTAATCGGAATTTGCTTTGCTTTTATATAATTTGTTTGTACTAATTCAATAAATTCCTTAGAAAATAATTGATCTATAAAATTCTGCAACTTATCTATTTCTAATTTTCCTTTTCTATTCTGAATCTCAAAATGGAAAAATTCGCTTTCTTCTGCAATATTATCCAAGTAATTATCTAAACCTAATTTGAAGAAAATTGTTTGTAATTGTGATCTTTCTAACGGGAATTTAGATTTTATAGCTAAATCTAATACCTTTAATTCATTCTTAAAACTATATAAATTTAATGTTAAACTAATTATTTTCTTGTTTGTAACATTTTCATTATGAGTACTGCCTTTTTCAAGAAGTTCAAAAATCGATTCTAAGGGTAAAATCTTTTCAAGACTAATAATGGCTTCTTCAAATTCACCGTGGAAATATTTTATATTTAATATATAAATATCAATTAATAAGCACCCATTTTCAATATCAGTCAATAAGGGCTTTAAATCTTCTAGCAAAGGGGTAATACGCTTGTTCTCAAAAAGGTGAAGGGGCTCAGCTATATATGCAATATATTCTAAAATCTTATATTTATTTTGAATATTTATATTAGGAATGAATTTCACAGCTTCTATAAAATTGTTAACATACTTATCAAAAAACTTATAAAAATTGCTAGTAGTTTTGGTTTTATATTTTAATACCTTTAAAATAAAGGCATTTAATTCAAATGCTCTACTATAGTAAGATTCTTGTTCTTCCTTGCTTCTATTTTGAAATTTATATCTAGCAAATCTACCAACAATGGACTGGAGTTTAATGAGACTATTAGAATTTTCAATTAGTGATTTATTCTCTAAAGATTTTATATCCTTATCAGTAAATTTACTTAAATCTCTCTTATAATCATTGCTTTCAAAGAAGTTTTTAAAATTATTTATCTCTATGCCGTCTGGAAATAATGAAAGTAGTTCAAAAATTAGTTTCTCTCTATGAGGTAATAAACTGTATGAATAATTAATAGAATTAAATATAGATTTAGACCTTTCAATATTTAAATCCTTTTTTTCATCAAAAATATCTTCATAATATAAATTTGTAGCTTTAAAAAAATCTATTTCTAAATCCTTTTTAAGGTCTTTCATTTTTTTTCCGTTTGGAATATTACTTGTGACAATTTTTATTGCTAGAGGGTTATTATTTAACAGGTTTTCAAGTACTGATTCTCTTAAAATTTTTCTCTCAACATCATTAACTTCTGATTTGAAATTTTTGAAAAAAAGCTTTTCTGCTTCATCTGTAGTTAGTGGTCTTAAATCATAGAATTCTTCAAACTCTAACCCTAAAAGTTCTCTAGTAGTTACTACGATTGAGCAAAAATCACAAAGAAAAGTAACGAGCTTTTTAATTGAATAGGTATGTTCTATATCTGATAAGTATAACAATGACTCGAAATTATCTAGAATTAAGAGTAAATCTCTTTTGCCATTATTAATTGATAAATAATCTACTAGATTATTAGTATGATCAATTTCAAAGCTATGTGAAATTTTATTTTGAAATGCCTTTATATCTGAAATGAATTCACAATCAATAAAAATAATCCCATCTTTAAAGTAATTTCTTCTGGATAATTCAAATGCTATTTTCTTCACTATAGTCGTCTTTCCTATTCCACCTGAAGCTTTAATTGAAAGTAAACGACCATCTAAATCTTGAATTTTTCTAGTTATTGTTTCAAGATCACTTAGTCTTCCTACAAAATTTAAGAGGTTTTTTGAATCAATTTCACTAGAGATATAACTATGTTTTTCATAAACGGTACATTTACCTCTATTAATTTGTGGAATAATTAACTTATCTTCGTTAATTATAATTGTTTCATTTTCATTAATTTTGTTCTTTCTTAGAATCTGAAATATCATTGAATTAAAATTTTGTTCATTAAATTTATTTATGATATATGAATAAGTAAGTGAGACTTCTTCATCTCCTGTATAGAGTTTTTTAGAGAATATAAAAACCCCCTTGAGATTATCTGCAAAGATTTCTTCTTCAAATCTATTTAGTGTTATAAATGTAGAATTTAGGTAGTCATCTTCTACTAAAATTTTATTATTAAAAGCTTCTGTAAATAGGAATAGATAATCGAAATTCTCTATATTATTTAATTTATTTATACTTAAAACGTCAATTGTTAAATCAATATCGTAATTATTAAAAGCTTTTATTATTTTATTCTTATTATAGTTATTCTTACTATTAAAAGGTTCTGCAAATAATACATTAAATCTAGGTTTAAAAAATTCTTTTTTCTCCAAATCCTTTTCTACTGGTATTGAAGTAACACTTACTGCATCATGAGCTAATTTTATTTCGTATAAGGACTCTAAAAATTCTTCTATTTTGTCCCAACTATCAAGCTGAATTTTTTCAATCCCCTCAATTTTTTCCATATGATTATCTGTTGAGACTATAAAGTGATTGCCTTTAAGTCCCTTATAAATAGAGTAAATATAATCAAACTGTTTCTTTACAAATTCATCTTTTAAACTAAACCCTAAGAAAATCACCGTATTATCAGCAATTAGTTTTTTCAATTCTTCAATTGCAGGAGAATTTGAAGTGTATAATAAATCATATTCTTCTGCAAATAATACACATTTTGTAGGGTCTTCTATACAACCATGTAACTTATAGATAAAATTATCCAATTCATGTAGTTTAGCTACTTTGTACTTATTATCATAAGTGAATTTCTGTATATCACCATTTGCAATTTCTATTATTTCATCATAATTCGTTGTAATTATTTTTTTTGTTATATCTGTTATTTTTTTGTACTTAGTAGAATTGTTCTCTAAATATTCTCTTTTATCACTACTAACTGTAAAATAAGTTTCTAATTTGTTTAGTATTGTCGGTTTAAGCTCTTTTTTTTCAAGCTTTTTTAATACTTCTAAAGTATCCATCATTTCTGTGTCTAAGTTCTCTTTTAATAGCTTACAGAAATCATAATCAGTACTTAGATCACTTAAGATTGAACTAAGTAGTTCTTTCCAGTCAGAAAAACCCAATTCTTTAGAAAAACCAGAACCTACGAAGAATATGAGTCTATTAGTTTCTAACGCTTGTTTAATTTTTGAATGAATTTTCACATTAATCACCATCAATTTACTATTTTATTTTACTCTGACAATTTTATACTATTTTTTTGTAAGAAAACACAAAAATAACAAATTTAATCAGATGCTTTGATTTTTAAGGGTTCTATAAACTGTATACTAATCTCAAAAGTTATGAAATAAACCTTTAACACACCATCTGAATTATCAGGGACTCCCCAGACAACATCGAGTTTTCCAAAGCCGTGGGATTTCTTCTTTAAGCATATGGACGGGTTGTCGAAGGCATTGAACCCCCGTCAACCCGACTGTATACGGCGTTGCCTCCTACAGTTTGCTTTCCTTTCATAAGATCCGAAAGGTTTGCTTTCAATTGACGGCTGCGGGCATCGAACCCTTGCTGCCAATGGGTGTGGTGTCTGCTTCTTCCTTCGTTCTCCTCATTGTAACAAGCTCGCTTGTAACAGCAGGAAGGGCGGGCGTTCAGGCAAATAAATCGGCAAAGCCAAGTAGGCTAAGGGCCAGTAAGGAAGTAGCAACCACTTCCTTACTGGCCCTAAGTCATTGGGCTTCACTCGATTTATAACGACAAAGCCCAAAGAGCTGGGGCATTGCCTAGCCTTCTCTGGCAAGTTCGCTACCTCGTAAGCGAACCCTTCCTCCTGTTCGCGCGAATTGTTCAGGTGTTTTTGAACAAAGAAAGGGGAGAAGGAAAATGAAAACAGTTTATGAAGTGGTATCCATTAAGCAAATTATCAAAGAGGTTAAAACAGATGAAGCGTTTATCATTCGATCACCAGAAGATGGAGCAAAAGTAGCTGCAAGCTTTATTTGGAATGAGGATCGTGAAGTGTTTTTTGTCATGTGTCTCAACACTAAGAATCGAGTAGTTGCAGTGCATCGGTGCCATGTTGGAGGGCTCAATGCTAGCATCGTAATGCCACGAGAAGTATTTAAAAGTGCTATATTGAATAATAGCGCATCCATTATCATTTCACACCAGCATCCAAGCCAAGATGTTACACCGTCCAGAGAAGACATCGATGTAACAAAGAGGCTGGTAGAGTGCGGAAAGATATTAGGGATTGAGGTACTGGACCATCTAATTGTCAATGAATCAGCCGACTATTGTAGTTTAAAAGAAAAAGGATACATCTAAAGAAAGGGGGAGTAATCCTCCTTTTTTATTTGAAGATAACAAAAAGGGCTTTCGGAAGAAAAGCTTTTTCTTCTGTTTAGATGTACAAAAAAGGATATAATGTTATAATATATACAATAAGTTATAACAGAAATAAAAATCATAACGGTTTATTTGTTATAATATTCGTCATAATAGTTAAAGCTAAAAGGAGGATAACGAAATGGCGGTGAAAGCGTTGGAAAGAAAAGTGACCAAGGTAGGGAATAGCTTAGGAATCACCCTTCCACAAGAAGCGTTAGAACACGCAAAAGCAAAGCAAGGCGATGAATTGAAATTTACATTGAACGATGATGGTTCTATTACGTTGAAAAAATATCAACCACTTCAACTTGATGTATTAGAAGATATGGATATTGATCAAGAGTTTTTAGAAGGTATGAAAGATCTCGTTGATAATTATGACAATACATTAAGAAATTTAGTGAACAGGTAGGCTGATGATAAGATATTTAACGGAAAAGGAATTGCTATTCCTTAATAGTTTTATGATTAAACGATATTCCCCAGGAGAACAAATGGGAATCAAAGACTATCCCTTATTCGACAGTGCTTTAAATCGCCCAAAAGCAAGTGCTTTTGGAGAGGATGCTTATCCTGATCTTTGGACAAAAGCAGCTGCTTTACTTGCTGGAATTGCTCAAAATCACAGTTTCCATAATGCTAATAAACGTACAGGGTTTGCAGCAATGAAACAGTTCTTATGGGTAAATGGTTACCAACTAACCATGAGTGAAGAGATGGCTGAAGAATTTACGGTAACGGTGGTAAAGAAAAAACCGGCAATAAGCGAGATCGCTGAAAGCATCTATGAATACTCTACTAAAAGAAATTGAAAAAAAGGTGTGCCATGTTTGGCACACCTTTTTTGAACCGTTATTCTAGGACAGGGTTAATTTTTAAGATTATAAAATAATACTAGGTCTTTATTTTTAGGTTTAAAAGTAGTGGAGTTTACAGAATTAACGGGAATAAATCTTTTGACATATAAAAGTCCCTGCAAATATGAGAACAGAACTGATGATTAAAACCACTATTCCTGTAAGTGGATGTATCATAGCGTTTTCCAAGGCAAGCCCTTGCGCCCCATTAATAACTTTTCCAATTTCCAAATACGAAAAAGGAAGCCAATGGGAAATTCCCACTAACATTTCGTTTGATATAAGTGTATAGCCCACTATCGAAATAAAGATTGTTAGCGCTAGAATCAGTATCTCATTTTTAATAAATACCGCCAATCCAACGGCAATTGATAGATAAAAGAATAAAGAGCAAAATCCCAATAATCCAGCGTAAACCAAGTATTCTCCCATTGTAATGAAGTGAAATGCACCTTGTTCCATAATGAAACCATTGTATCCAGCAGCCCCTGATTGTTGAGGTGTATCATAATGAATAACAGGATAAAACCAATCCCCAAACCGATTACTTATTGTACCTAGGAGTATTATTAACATGGAGCAGGCTAAAAAGATCATTCCAGAAATCATGCTTGATACCATGATTTTTCCAGTTAATAGTGTTGATGGGTATAGTGGTTGAGTTCTTAAAAAGTCAATGGTCCTACTCTTGCCATGTTCGGAAGAAAAAATGGATGCTACTAGGTAAAGAATGATAGCAAATAAACCTAAATATATGTTCAAATCATAGAATAAAAACAATGAAAAAAGTCCTGTACTATCAATTTTCATAGATTTGCTTTTATCTAACTTCTTTTCATGTATCGTGTAAAGTATCTCTGGATTTTGTAATGGTGCAATATTATATCGATCTAACCATTTTTTCTCTTCAATACTTGCCTCAAATGTGAAATTAGAAATGAAAGACTCATAGGATCCTTCGGTATCAATATCCCCTTTCCATAATTGATTTTGATAGATCCAATAATGATAAACTGCAGACCAATCCTCCTGTTCATAGGAGGTTATCATTT
The DNA here is from genome assembly GCF_917563925.1 of Sutcliffiella rhizosphaerae. Classification (GTDB taxonomy): domain Bacteria; phylum Bacillota; class Bacilli; order Bacillales; family Bacillaceae_I; genus Sutcliffiella_A; species Sutcliffiella_A rhizosphaerae. The sequence continues at coordinate 15,947 of NZ_CAKJTJ010000027.1, read as the reverse complement.
CCTCAAGACTCTTTAAATCATTAGTTTGACTGAATAGACTTTGATTCAATTGCTCTAGATGATTCTTGGCAGCCTCTAGTTTAAGTTGATCTTCTGCTTCTTTTGAATTTTCAACTTCTAAATCTTCAATTTCCTTTTCTTTTGAGAGTATCTGAGCCTCTGTAAGAGGAATGATTTGTTCTTTGTGAAAATTTACCATTCTATCCCAGTAATCCCAAAAATATTCTTGACGTTGATTCGTTTCATTAGCTAAGTACACATAAGCTCCAATAAAAGCAATTAAAAGAATAATTACTAATTGTTTTAATGGTCCTTTTCTTAAAACTTTTCTTAGCTCGAAAAGAAGTATTGCATTTATAGACTTTATCTTACTGTATACGTTGCCACCTCGAAACGGTTTTTGTTGAAGGGATTCGAAATTAAAAAGGGCAGTTTTTTTCATAAAAAATAGTGAGAATAAAAACCCAATAAAGGAATAGGTCATTAAAATGAAATTCGGAAATAATAAGTTGTTGTTTTCTGTTGTTTCCAGATAATTTGAAATATTAATATACAAAAACGGGTTCCAGCTTACAGTTAACCATGGAATGTTAGTAGTTAACAGACTTCCCCCAACGAATAAAACTAAAAAGAAGATTATAGTTAGAAAGCGTTTTTTACATATTGTGCTAATTAGCAAAAGTAAGCTTATAACAAAGGATGCGGTACCCACAAAAAGAAATAATATTTGCAAGATGAATGTAGAAGTATCAACAAACTCGTGCCCTGCATTGCCTACTACAAGCTGCGGGTACTGAAAATTTCCAATTTCTCTTTGAAAGATTGACGGGATTAATAGGGAGAAAATAAGTAAAAAAACCGCCCATATCCAAGCATAAATTATCAAAATCGTGTATTTGCTCAATAATATGTTCCACTTTTTTGTTGGTTGTGTAACCAATGTCCTAATGGTTTGTTGCTCATACTCAGCATTTAGATTATCGCTGAAAAAAAGCACAAATATTATGCTACCAGTAATGCCTAAGAAAAGTGCTAGCATAGATTTCATAAAAGGGCCAGTTGAAATGGGATATTCCTCTGTATCATATGGCAATTCATGCTGAATTAATAGTTCATTTTTAGTTTTCCATCGTTTGAGATCTTCCTCAGCAAGAATATTAAATTCTCCCCCCAGTTCCAAATGACTTTCCACTCTTTGTATAAATTCAAGTTCTAGTTTGGGTAAACTGTCTAGGTCACCTTTGCTGATGGCTCGCTGGACTTCCATGATACTTAGGTTCATTTGGTTCGCATTTTTGTATAGTTCAGGTGTATCTGGAGGAGAGTCTTCATGATTTAAAGTTTCCATATAATACGTTAATAAAGCAAACGTTTCGTTATTATAATCGGAGTAAATATTACTCTTATCCGATAATGCCTCTTTTTGCATACTATAATGATAGAAATACATAAATGAAACCGAAAAAAGTGCCAACAAGGATAAGGTTAGAAGTTTTTTACTTTTCCAAGTTTTTTTCCACTCAAATTTAAGCATCGTTTTCATCTTGGTCATCCTTTGTGGAGAAAATTTCTCTATATCGATCTTCTGCTCCCATTAATTTTTTTTCTATATCATGAATTTCAATTTCATTTAATGCCAGTTTTTTTACTACAAATTTCAAGGTTGTATTGTTGTTGAGTTGAAATATAACCTGGTTTCCAATTACTTTTAATTCCAGATTATTATCTAACAGGATACGTGATGCTTTTTCTACATCATCCACGGTGAGGGTATAAAAAATACTTTGATAATTGCTTATTTCTTCTTTAATTAATGTTCCTTTTTTCAAGAAAAAAATATTAGATGTTACTTGATCAATTTCACCTAAATTATGGGATGATAATAGAATAGTTGTCCCTTCATTCACCAACCTAAGCAATAATTCTCGAACCCTAATAGCGCTAGTTGGATCTAGTCCATTTAATGGTTCATCTAATATTAATAATTTCGGCTTATTAATAATAGCCATTGCCAAAAGCAGGTGCTGTTTCATACCAAGGGAATAATGTTTTACTTTTTTATGTAAATATTCAGCATTGCCAATAGTTTGAGAGGTGTGGAGAATCTGTTCTTTAGAAATAGACTGTAATTCTGCAATAAACTGTAGATGGTCGTATCCTGTCAAATAGTCGTATAGTACAGTGTTGTCTTGCATAAATGACATTTCTTTAAAAATTTCTGAATTACTATTGGGTTTTCCTAGGATGGTCACTGATCCAGTATCTGGCCTAATTAAATTTGAAATAATATTTAAAAGAGTAGATTTTCCTGAACCGTTTGGACCTACAAGCGCAAATATTCCTGGCTTAGTAATCTCAAAGTTTATGTCTTTTAGTACAGGTTCTCTTACATAAGCTTTATAGATGTCTTTCACTTGTAAAATCATATTATTCTCCTATTCATTTAAATGATAAAAGAACATGCTAGGAGCATGTTCTTTTTACTCTGTTCTATTAATTATCCATATAAGATTATTTAACTCTAGGAATTGGTTTGGAATTGTTTATGGACAAGCTCCACCAACACATATTGGATATATTTCTCCACCATAGTATCCTCGATAACCATTTGTTATTTTTTCAGCAGTCTGTAAATCGATATAGCCACCATAACCCCCACTTTGATAGTAAATTCTTGCTGGAGGATAATTTGAAAAATCTCTAGGGATTTTATTTACTAATCTAGAATCCATTGTAACTACTGCCGTTTCTGCCTTAGAAATTTGCGGAGAGAAGCCAAGTGTAAGTGTAATTATTGCAATGCAAGACATTAATATTTTAATTTTATTCATTTTTTCCCCCATATGTAGTTTTTTAATGAAATATGTAAGAAGGTTGCAACCAGTATCTTACATTTAATATTATAAAAAAAGTAATTAAACATTTCAATATTATTAACAAAATATTCCTAAAAGAATGTCAAATTACGTCTAATTGTGAAGTAGAAATATGTTCCTGTTATGGAGTAACATGAGACGTTTTTGTATAAATTTATGGTTAAATAAACATCTATTGGAGTGCCAGCGAAGATATCACTACTACTAACTAATATTTTGTTGCCTGCTTTAAAAGATAAGTTAAAGGATTATGGGAATTCAATGTTAGACGAAGAATCCCTTAATCAGTTAGATGAAGTGCAAGCGACATTTCAAAGGTTGGCTTGTTTCTTTGAAGCACCAGGCAAAGAAAGCTTTGATATTGCTTCACTCTATCATCATTTAGATAATGATTGGTTAGAATTAGCGCTGGAATTGATTACAGAATACTTTCGAGAAGATACGTATTTAATAAAAAAGTCATCTTATTCTTTAGTCAAAGATGGTTCTGACTATTACAGTTTGAGTCAATTTGCTGATTATTTGAGTAAGCAAGGTCTACGATATGATCGTCAAAAATTAAATCTTTATTATGATCGTGGGAAAGTTCAAGTACCTGATTTAATAATTGGAGGAAAAAAGTATTGGTCGTTGAACACCTTCGAAAATATTGCGAAAATGAGCGAACCAGAGCTTCGGGAGAAGAGGTGGACAACAAAATCTTAAAGGGGTAAGAAAAAAAAGATTATCGATTCTTTTTTGAGGACGGCAGCACTACAGACTGATCAAAAAGCAAACGAGGCTTTTTGTCATTCTGTACGTGTCGCTGTGCTACTAAATGATTCGTTAACTACGGTATATACGGCTCATTCTTCTCCTACATTCCGTAAGTTCCTAATCCATTTGCCTTTGGCCGCACCCCACGAGCCAAAAATCTAAACATTAGAACCAAAAGCAGTTACAAACTAGCTCTAAACTTTGTTTTGCTAGAAAAAGAAGCTTCTGTTTCCAATCATGAATATGTACGTCTTAGTAACATAGCGTCTTAAAGGTGCACAACAGTTGCCTTTCAGGCAACGATCATCTTTGGAGGTGAGTATGTGATTTGTTTTTATTGTGGAACTGAAAATAAAGAATCAGCAATTCACTGCGAATTTTGTGTTGCTCCACTAAAGAAAAAGCGTCCAAAAATGAAAGAGTCGGTTTACCTAGAACAATGTGAATGGCCGTTTGATGAACTATTATTATTCCATACATATGATTTGTTGGTACTACTTCAACTAGTGAGAGAAGAACGGACGAAAGCTTATAATCTTTTGAGAACCTTGCAAAAGGCTAATGGTGATATATTAATAGATTCGGAATCTTTGAGCTTTGCAAAGGCTAAATAATTTCATTATACGGGTCGAATGAAGGTGCTTGAAGGTATCCTAAAAGATCGTCGTATAGGCTAACACCAAAACGAGTAGATAAGAAACTTTTAAAGAGTTTAGAAGTGAAAATGAAGAAAGAAAAGAGTACAGTAGATATTTACCATATAAGTCCTTAGCAAATCCTTTAGAAAAGGAAGTATAGAGAGTTATTTTTCCCTCAAAAGCAAATACTACTATTGAGGTGAAGAAAATGGATCTAGCAACAAAAGGACAAATTGTCCATTTAAAATCAAAAGTGGTGGACTTGGGATTGAAAGTAGGAGAAGAGTGGGAGCACTTGCATTCTCCTGAAAGTTGGATAGAGGACATTTCATATATCTAAAAAATGCTGGATGAAATGGAGCCAAAATAAACTCGAAGTTTAATTTTAGATTTAGAAGAAAAGCTTTTGGTATTTGATAATTAAATGATCTAATTCTTCACTTAATTTGATTATGTGAGGATCTTGTAGTCCTTTAATCAAACCCAGTTCAATTAATTCTTTTCTTCGGTTTTCAATAGCGAGAAGTAATTCATTTTGAATGATAATAGTCATATTAGTCTCCTGAGGAAATATAAAGGGATTATATAACATATTTTGTAATAAAATTACACAAAAGGGAATGGATTCGACAAAATAACCATACAATTGACAAAATTAATATTTAATAGTGACTAATTATGTTAGAAACAAAGTAGACAGTCATGAAAGAATAGATTATAAATTAAAGAAAATAATGCTTTCATTTCGTAATATCAATTGACACAAAAAAGCCCACAAATTAATGTGGACAAGTTTATCTTTTAACCCATATATTTACTTTCTTCTGATTTACTCCGGTCATTTTCTGCGATGTACCTTTAAGATATCTCCGTAATGTTACATATGATACTCCAATTTCCGTTGCAGCAGCTTTAATTGTTAGACCACGTTGTTTGATTGTTTGCTCTAATGTACTTGGAGTAAGTTCTACAGTAAGAGAGTTTTTAGTGTCATCGTCTAGGAATAATGAAGTTTGCTGGTAAACGATTTTCTTTTGATTCCTTTTCTTAACTGTATCAAGTGGAACGATGTTAATGTTTAGATTTCTCCAAAAGGATACATACCATTTCTTTTCTCCTTTTGAAGGCTCGTCAAATGAAGAAGCATATTCCCAATAATCAAAAACATTATCAGCTTGTAGAGCGTTTAAAATTTCTTCAAAACGTTCTTTTAAGTTTCTTCCTTTATAACGAGGAGAAATTTGCATTTCACCTAGTAAGGTATTTACTTTGAAAGATTGATAGTTTCGGTTAATCGTTTGAATTTTCCATTGAAAACTTAAATAACGCATCAAACGTTTCATTTCCCGTTGAGCATGGTGGTTATATTTAAAGATTTGCTTATCTAAATAGCCTAAGGTCCCCTTCCGGCCGTCTAAAAATGGTAATAAAATTTTGGAAGGCTTTATTTCTAACTCATAAATACCTAATACTTTTTGGGTTGCACTATCGCGGGCGATGCTTACTTTGCCTATATCAAACATCTTATGTAAGTTTTCAATATCCAACTTTTCTTCTTTTAATGAAGTTTCATCATATATTTGAATGCTTTCTGTCCCCGTTAAGACCCATAGGCTTGTGAGGGCACCAATACGCTGCATAATAGAGAAGCGATCACGATTACGAAATGGCTCATTAGTAACCTGTTTTTTTAAGGCGAGTGCATCGTCACTATGGAATGTTATATATCCATCTTCTGTTTTCGGAGAGACAATCCATTGATAGGTAATAAGATCAAAAAGATCAGCTGTAAGTTCATCTAGCGAATTTATAGCAGATCCTATCAATTCATACCACAATGCTTGTTTTTCTGAATAACTTTCCTGCTGCATCAATTCTGATGGTTTGAACTCCACTAAACCATGTACATTGCCTTGACGGTCCTGTATGGGACTCCGATAGGTACCATTCTCCATTTTTTCGTAGTTCTTATTCTTTGTTACCATGTCACGAAGTAAATGGTACTGACTAGAAGAACTTGTATAAATATAATCATCATCTGAAACAGTCTCATTAACCTCTACTTGTCCCTCGCTATGTTCTTCGTAAAGTTGGTAATACGACCCATCTCCAACAGCAATAATGGTGTCTCGGTATTGTTGTAAGGCTTCACGAATCATTCGTAAAGTTATAGGTTTTCCAGGGTAGAGTTCTTCTATAAAAAAGGAATATATACGTTGATAAGACTGATCATTTTCATGTTGCCATGCATGTTGTAATTCTTCAGAAGAATGAAAGATTGGTTGGCATTGTTCAAAAATAACTTTTCTCAAAAGGGTATCAGATAGTATTAGGGTTTCGGGAATTTGTTTGGTAATCACTTTTTCACTTCCCATCTATTAATCATACTAGCATTATAACAAAGGTGATCACTCTTTTGGTAAAAATGATCATATTTGACCAGAAGTGTTCTTTAATGAGAGCACATCATTAAAATTATTAAATGCTAACAATACAGGACATTACCTTCATATTTGTTGGGATATAGGGCAAACTAGGGAAATAATAACCTAGGGAGCCATCTTAAATGAATGTATCTGACAAATATACTATTGTAGAATTGAAACTAAAAGTTTTATATATCGTAGATTACTTAATTCATGACGAACTTTATACGAAAGAGCATGCTGCTAAAGGGTTAAAAAAATTAGTGGATTATCTAGATGAGATGAATCAAAGCTTGTCGTGCAACAATTTAAATGATTAGAGTATCGTTTTTTATCTGTGAGCAATCAAAAATATAAACACCATAAATAAATAATGCTGAATTAATATATTTTTTGTAATTTATACATTAAATAAGTGTAGTTGTTAACACGTCCTTTTCTTTATAGTTGCATTTGTTACAAACAACTTCAATAAGAATTTATTGATCTTAAAAGTGTATGTATTACATTAGGAGCTTTGCTTGATGAAGAAAGAATATCAGTTCATAAATAACAAGACATAGTTTGATAGAAATGATATAGCAATAAAATACAAATAATTGTAAATTATAGATTTTTAAAAATAGAATAAAAGAAGTTTTTCTCTATGTAAAAATTTTTAAAAAAGTATATAATTGGATTATGATGACTACTAAAATGAAAAATAAAAATGAAACTTATGAGTTGATTAAAGCATTAATTATTGGTGGCATATTAGTTGTGTTAGTTCGGTTTTTTCTTTTTTCACCTATTGTAGTAGACGGAGAATCCATGGTACCAACTTTGTTAGATGAAGACAGAATGATAGTAAATAAATTACGAATAGGAGAGTATGATCGTTTCGATATCGTAGTATTTCATGCTTCACAGAGAAAAGATTTCATAAAACGTATAATAGGATTGCCAGGAGACAGAATTGAATATAAAAATGATAAACTTTATATTAACGGTGAATTTTTTGAAGAACCATACTTAGAAGAACTAAAAAAAGAATCCCTAGATTTTATAACGGGTACGTTTCAATTAGAAGAAACTCCAGGTGGGTATCTTGAGGTACCCAAAGGACATGTTTTTGTTCTGGGGGATAATAGGAAATTTAGTAACGACAGCCGACATATAGGAGTAATACCTATAGACGAAATAGTAGGAAAAGCACAAATTGTATATTGGCCATTTGAAAGATTACTGATAGTTAACAATAAATGAATATAAAACAAACTTGATATTGTATAACAGGATCTGATACCTGTCACAGTAAAATGTAAGAAAAAGAGACCAACAAATTGCAGTGAATTTGTGGTCTCTTTTTGCTAATTTGATTTGTGGGCTTTTAGTAACGTTATGTGTCGTATTTGAAGTAAATAGTTTTCTGTTGTCTGAGGAAGTGAAGTTCAAGTTAACATTATTAACAAGTTTGCTAGCAAAAGTGTCTATTATTTATTTGTACTTTAATAAATACATGTGTGTCCATATTATATGAGGATTTAATTATAGAGGCTTAATGAGGAATTTCTTAATCTGCAAATGAGATGAAACTCATCTTCATTTGTATATACTTAATAGTATTTAATATAATTATTGACGATTTCGTTATAATTATTTACATTATTTTTAATAACAAAGTTAATACTACTAACATTACTATCATTATTGTTAGTATTGTTAGTAATGTTAGTAATAGTATATTTTCATTTAAGTGTTGTTAAATCATTGTCTTTTTCATGGTAATCGACGAATTAGTATTTGAAATTTTGTATATATACTCTTTTGTTTTCTTTTTGCGCTTGGCTAAATCATTCAGGACCTCATGGACATCTTTACCCAAATAAAATCCAACATACGTTTTTAACTGTTCGTTCAGATCTCTATTGAGAAGACTTGTTGGTACCATTAATAGTAATGTTATTATTATTATGATTAGTATTTTAATAAATGTATTTATTAGTATTTTTATCATTAGAAATAATGTTATTTTTAATATTAGTTTTGCTATCAATTTTACTATTGTTATTATTATTTTATAAATCATAATCATTCATAAAACATGAGCTACTATTCTTATTTTTTATAACTGATTTTATATATTTTTGTTGCTGTTTTTTAACACTAAGTATCAACTCATCTACACTAAATATAAGTGAAAAAAAAAGCTATTTAGTTGTGCGCTTAACTAGATCATTTAAGAGCAGCCCCAGCAAAATTTGTTAAAGTCAGTCTTAATATTCGCTCAGAGTATTTGCTATTGCATCATTGATAGTGCAGTTATCAGTGCTATGGTCATTAGTTTCAGTGTTATGTCTACTAATGTGAGTATTGTTTTAATTAATAATATTTTTACTAGCAATATGACTATTAATATTGTTATTTATATTGATATTACTTAGTTGTTCTTTTAGAACTGATTTTATATTAATATTGCTATTATTGAACACTGAGTTGCAACGCATCTACACTATATAAATTTAAAAAGGGTTACTTTCTTATTCTGACTTTACTAAATCGTTTGGGGCAAAACCACCATGAAATTATTATAGGATGACGAGATTTTTCATGTAGAAGAATACCAAAATATTATTAGCGATGCTACCAGTACTATTATTATTGATAGTATATTTGTTAATTTTACTCCTAGCATATCTATATCGAAAACTTCACTACATATACAAAATAAAAGTCTGCCAAAGGGAATAAGAAATAGAACCATTGAAATTAAAGTGAAAATAAATCAAAAACTAGCAAAAAAAACCTCCTTTAAAATATTAGGGAGGTAAAAATTTCAGTAATGTAACTTTAATAGTCAATTTATTTCTTTTCTAATAGACCGTTATCCTCAAAAATGCTTCTTAAAATATCATTCAGAATTTTAGATTTATATCCTTTTGTTTTCTTTTTACTAGCTTTCTTTTTGCGTTTAGCTAGATCATTTAGGACATCATGTACATCTTCATCCAAATAAAACCCAACATACGCTTTTAGAGGTTCGTCTGAATCTTCACTCAGAAGATTTGCGATAGTACCATTAATAGTATGGTTATCAGTCTCATGGTCATTAGTTTCGGCACCATGTTTGCTAGCATTGTCATCATTAGAATTTACGTTGTTTTCGTTATTATTTTTGCTAGCATCTTTACTATCGTTATTGCTATCTTCAAAATCATAATCATTCATAAAAACATGAGCTGCTGAATTATTTTTTTTAGAATTAATCTTATCTTTAATTTTGTTGTTTTTGGACACGAAGTTTCAACTCCTCTACAAAAGGTACGTAAAATTCAAGTGCATTGTCTAATTCACTGTTATTCTCAAAACCTTCTAGAGCTAGCCTTCTAGTAGAAGCTCTTCTTTTAATAATAGATTTAAAGGCCATGTTGGGATATTCCTCATCAACGGACTCTTTCATAGGTTCATTTTCTTTGGCTCGTGAATCTATCAAACTGAAAAGGATTCCGGCCACTTCTAGTTCAGGATTATGCCTTTCCTGTGAAGCTTCAATAATATCTAAAAACTTTTGAATGGCGAAATATGCAAACATAGAACCATCAAACATTATGACTGCATAACTTCCGGCAGGTGATTTAGCGCAAAGTGGTAAAACTGTTTGTTCACCTAAAGCTGGTGGCGTATCTATAATAATCCAATCATAGTCTTCCATCACAGGTTCCAAGGCTTTTTCCAATGCTTGATAATCCATTTTCTTCTGGTAAAAATGCCTGGATAGTGTCGCTAAAAAATCATTTGATGGTACTAGACTAAGATTGTGTTTGATGTTAATTATGTACGGGCGTACATCACCTTCTATAATTCCTTCTAAAATGGTTTTGTTTTGAAATGCATTACAGATATCGTATTCACCAGTTAAAAAGCTTGTAAGGTTTCCTTGTCCATCAAGATCAATTGCTAATACCTTGTCAGTTTTACTAAGAATATGTGCGGTAATCCCACTTGAAGTTGATTTAGAACAACCGCCTTTTGAAATTCCAAATGTAACTATTTTGGCTGTCATATATTCTCCTCCTATCAATTATCTAGCGTAAGTTAATTAAATGATAGCACGTTTATGGAGGGGATTCATCAATAATATGAAAGAAGTTAATAATAATTGTATTAGTATTAATTTTATTTCTATAATTAATACTATCACTTATATTACTAGAAATAGTGTAATTATTGTTAATAGTAATATTACTAGCATTTTTAATATTTATTTTACCAAAGTTTGTGTTTAGGATCTGTAGCTTGATAGCTATTACAATATCCTTAAAATAAAAAAACATTTCAGCATGAAATGAGGGAGCTATGTCAAAAATGCCCTAGGATTAGTTCCAAAGACCATAACTCCCTGAATCACTTACCTGTCCATTATGTAAAATACAGATAAATATAAATTTATAGGCCCCCTTTTATTTGAGATATTTAAATAGTGTTTTGGCAAAGTTTTTGGAATCCTCAATTTTCAAAACACTTAATTTCGTAGAAGTGTTTTTCTTTAATATTACCGCTAGTTCTTTTTCTAGCTTTCGAAGTTCAATTTCATTTAAGGGTAAGTGCATGTTTTCTCCTTTCCCTAACTATAATTTAGTACAAAGAATACTTTTCCTTTAAACTTAGAACGAGATTACTTAAAAAAAGGTTTAGGTTTTTTGCCCAAATTTATATAATAATCATTTCTTGGACTAATTGAAGGTTTTTAATAATTATTCACAGTGTGGAAATTATGTCATATCTTTTTCCTTTTACTTGTACTAAAGAAAAATAAGGGGGCTATAGGAAGGTATAAAGCATATCTTAGACAGATGAGTTTACTTAATAGGAATTTGTTTTTCACCTCAAGTTGGTAAGGAAAATGGTACGGGTAATAAAGAAATACTAACGCTATTAAGGGGTTTGAATTTGTATATAAATATAAAAAAAGGTCCTTATTATCGTAAATGATAATATGAACCTTTTTATTTATTTTAGACTAGGCTTTGTCTAGTCTCGTCTTAGTATTAATCTTTAAGTGTTCCAGTTACTTTCACTGCGTCACTTGAACCTCTATTAAGGTTTCTTGCTATAAGTGAAATAAACTTTCCAAGCAATCCAGCATCAAAAGTAATATTAACAGTAACATTGTAATGGTTTTCCACTTTTATGTTGTTTCCACTACCGTCTTGGATAACATACTGTACTCCGCGGTTACCTCCAGAGAAAACATTTTGTTGGTTTCCAACTACAGAACCACCACCAATAATATATTCTCGTGCAAGTTGTTTTTGTTCTCCAGGGTTAAGAGTTGTGTTATATGCAGTATCTGCTGAAGCTCCAGCTGGAAAACTAGAGAAACCTAATATTAATGCAATAGCAATGAGTAGGGATTTTATTTTAGTTTGTTTTTTCAATTTTTTCCACCTCCTTATATTACTAGAGTAATACACTAATAGCACAGGAGAAATAGAAAACAATTAAGAGTAAACTAAATTTTTGTTAATATTGTCAATTTTTAGGCAGTATCCTTTGTTTTTATGATAAATTAGTAATGTAGGTGTTTGAACATTTATTTCTATTTTTTCTCTTAATTTTTTTATGCATACATATAAAGAAGAAGGTGAAAATAAATCTAACTTTTCTAATAACGTTTCGGTACTAACAAATTTATTTTCTAGTTTTAATAGATAGTATAATAATCTGAATTCTAAATTAGTAAGCATATAAGTTGTATTTCCAGCTATTATGCAATGTTTCTCTATAGAAAAAACAACATTATTATTTAATCTATAAAAATCCCTATTGACAGTTGGATAATTATTAAACACAGCATGTAAATTTATTAAACTTGTACAGGTTGTAATAATGTTATCAGAGTTATTAAGTAGTATTACTGGTTTACTATTACAGTGTGAAATATTAAAAAGATCTTTAAAACAGGTGTAATCCCAGAGCAATAGTAAACAATCTTTATCCTCTAAAGAACTTTCTATTTCAAATATTAATTTTAAATTTAATTTGGAGTAGAAGGTTTCCAGTAATTTAAACAAATTTGTATTAGTGGTAAGTACAGAAATATATTGACTCATTTTTTACCCCTTATATATGTATTTGTATTAACTCAAAAACTTACTTTAATGTAAAAATATACAAATCGTTCCTTAATCATACTCTAAAAAATATTGAAAGTGAAGTGTAGTTTTATGTTAAAAAAATACAGTTTTTTAGTAATACTTTTTCTTCTACTTACGGCTTGCACACCAGAAACAAAACCTGTAGTAATTGCTACAATTTTTCCAGAGGATTTTGAAAACTCTATTTATATGAATGAATATAATCAAGATGTTGAAATTCGTTCTATACTCTCAAGTATTGATGAAGTAGATCAACATTGGCATAATTTAGATGATGTTATTAACAATTATATTAAAGAGAATAAGGACGTTGATATTGTTTATGGATTTCCTAATTACTACCTGCAGGGAATTGTTGATGAAGGGAATATTAAACAACTTAATGGACTTTTAGATGAAAGCATATTAAACAACATAGCTCCCGCTGTAATGACACCTATAAAAAAAGCAGGAAATGATAATATTTATGGTCTTACGCCTATGTTTCAAAATAATGTATTAGTATACAATAAAGATATTTTCGAAGAGTTAAATATGGAACAACCCCAAGATAGTTTAAAATGGGAAGAGCTTTTAACTATAGCAAATAAAATAAACAATACCTCAGAATATAAAGGTTTGACGTTAGGTTATGCCACAACAAACAGTGATTATTTTTATATGATCCAAGGTTTAGCTGATCCGATAGATAGGATTGAAAATATTGGTGGAAAAGCAGTCGTAAATAACGAAGTTAATAGAAAGTTTTGGAAAATATTTGCAGATATTTATAAAGAAAATGAGAAAGTAACGACTGAAGAGTTTATCAAAGGAGAAGTAGCTATGTCTATTTTCCCTATTGGTCAATTAATTGATACAGAAATTCTTAAGTATTATTCAAGTGATGTTGATATATCTAAATGGGGAATAGTGGAAACACCTGTGTTTGAAGAGAATAAAGGTGGAAGTGCTTATACAGATACTATGTTTATTCTATCATCATATAGCAAAAATGATAACGCTGTTAAATTTTTAGAATATATTCATGGAAAGGAATTTGCCGTTTCTTTGGTAAATTCTGAAATGTTTCCAAGTTATTGGGATAACGAAATAAAGTCTATATTTATGGAAAAATATGATGTTGACCTTTCAGCTGCATATATGCAACCTGGTGCTCTATCGAGTATTCCTCCTTTTGAGGGAGAAAGAGTTAGAGAAATTGAAGCTGTAGGAGCTAAAATTTTTGATCGTTATCTTAGTGGGGATGGAAACTTAAATGATTTACTTATTGAATATGAAGAAAGCATAAATTAAAAGGGAAATCATTATTAATATTCATTTTAAAAGGATAGAAGAAAACAATATCTTTTAGGCTATATATTATAAGGTTCTGCATACCTAGGGTAAGTCAGAACCATATATATATATATATGGTTAGAAAAAATCCGAACTAATTCAACATACTGTAATAGAATAATGAATTAGTTCAGATTTTTCTTTAGAATAATATTTTTGTATCGTACACATTGTAAGTGAAAAATTAATCAAAAACTAAGCGTCTTGGATGCCCTTAACCATTCAACGACTATGGAACGGCATATTTAAAGAAATAAGATTTGCCTACTAAATTGGTAATTATGTTAATGTTACCAGTCTTCGTCTTTTTTCTTCTATGCTATTGCTAAAATTTACGTTTTTTATGTTAGGTTATTTCAAATAAAAAGTTTATGTCGAATAAGAACACTAACCTATTTATTGTCAGCATCAAATAGGTACTTGATTACTGACAAATTAATCAATGAAAGTTCCTATTATTCTAACAGCAACTCTTGTTCCTTTGTATAAATTCTTCGCTTTTACAACAAATGTTTTTCCAAGAGAATTTAGATTAAAGTCGAATTCAACACGGTTGCAATAACAAGTTCTCACTGTATGTTGATTGCCTGAAGTATCTTCAATAATATAAGACACCCCATTACCACCACCTGAATATATAGGATTTTGAGTACCTTGTAGCTTTGCATTTCCCCAAATAGCTTCCCGAGCAATTTCCTTCGTTTGACCTGGATCAAGAACAGTATTATAAGGAGTATCAGCGGAAGCTGATGTGGGAACTGCAATGCTTGTTGCAACTGCCCCAGCTAATATTAACATTTTTATTTTAGGGTTCTATAATAAATGTTGGGGTTCCTACACAATTGGAAGACATAAAAAATGCACGTAATCACCCAGTCTAATATACTTGAATTGTCGAGAAACAAGTATAGATTGGAGATACGTGCATAATGAATTCTAACATAAAGCTCCCAGGATTTGAAGAAGTGAACGTGATGAAATTGGAGGAAGTGGAGGAAAAGCTCACTATACATGTAGAAATGCCTGTAAAACCCCATCTTTGCCCATTATGTAAGTCACCCACAGAAAAAATTCATGACTATCGAGTACAGAAAATCAAGCATTTAAAAATATTCGAAAGGCAGACGCTGCTTTTCTACAGAAAGCGCCGTTATGTCTGCGAGTGTGGAAAAAAGTTCGCCGAGAAACCCCCTCTTGTGAAACGGTATCAGCGTCTATCCGTGGAATTAAATCAGGCAATTAAAATCCGCAGTATTAAAGGGAAAACCTTTAAAGAAACGGCGGAAGTGTATGGGGCTTCTTCGTCCACGGTAGTCAGAAGGTTTGACCAATTGGCGGAGAGTACGGTAAATGAAGAAGCAAAAGAGCTGCCGAAAGTCATCGCAATTGAGGAGTATAAAGGGGACACGAGAGAGGGAAAGTACCAGCTCATCATCGCCAATGGAATAACGAAAGAACCAATTGATATTCTTCCAAACCGCTATAAAAATACCATTAAGCATTATCTTCGAAAGTTCGGTGCCAAGGTGGAAGTAGTGGTCATGGACATGAGCCACTCCTTTAAGGCGACTGTTCAGCAGGCGCTTGGAAAGCCGGTCATTGTGGCCGAATTCGCAAAGGCTGTCCAGACACTAAAAAACTGGCAGATAGAGATATTTAATAGCTTTAGCTATAACTATTCCAACGGCTTTTTAGAGGGGATTAACAACTTAACGAAAGTTATGAAACGGAACGCTTTTGGTTTTAGAAGCTTTCAGCGTTTTCGAGCAAAAATACTCT
>NZ_CAKJTJ010000026.1 GCF_917563925.1 Sutcliffiella rhizosphaerae | reverse complement strand
GCTGTTTTCCGGGCACTTATTCCTCTTTTATGTGCCCGGTTTTTCCATTTTGCTGTTTTCCGGGCACTTATTCCTCTTTTATGTGCCCGGTTTTTCCATTTTGCTGTTTTCCGGGCACTTATTCCTCTTTTATGTGCCCGGTTTTTCCATTTTGCTGTTTTCCAGGCACTTATTCCTCTTTTAAGTGCCTGATTTTTCCACTTTGCTGTTTTCCGGGCACTTATTCCTCTTTTATGTGCCCGATTTTTCCACTTTGCTGTTTTCTAGGCACTTCATTTCAAAAACCCCCCATCCCAAAAACCAAATGAGGGGTTCCTACTCATTACATATCTATCGGTGTCTGTTGATTCTTCTGGCGACGCACACGATCTCTCCATACCGGTACAACTACCGCTAGAGTCGTGAGTACGAAAAGGGACATCGCCAGTGGGCTTGTTAAGAATATATTCCATGACCCGCCCGAAATCGTTAAGGACTGGCGGAGGGCATTCTCCATCATGCCTCCGAGAATGAAAGCAAGGATAAATGGAGCTGCTGGGAATGAAAAGATTCGCATAAAATAGCCTAAGATTCCAAATACAACAAGAAGGTAGAGGTCGAAGGTACTGAAGCTTACTGCGTATACCCCCACTAAACTTGAGATAATGACCAAGGATATTAATAAAGGACGTGGAACTTTCAAAATCTTAACGAAATAAGGAATTAATGGCAGGTTCAAAATTAGTAAAAAGACATTTCCGATGTACATACTTGCGATAATTCCCCAGAAAACGGTTGGGTTTTCTGACATTAGCAATGGTCCTGGTTGGACGCCGAGTACAAGAAAGGCTCCAAGCATGACAGCTGTTGTACCTGATCCAGGAATTCCGAGACTCAGTAATGGGACAAAGGCTCCGCTTGTGGCGGCATTGTTGGCGGTTTCTGGACCAGCCAAGCCTTTAATAGAACCTTTTCCAAACTCTTCAGGTTTTTTTGCCATTTTCTTTTCTGTAATGTAGGCGACGAAGGAAGATATGGTTGCTCCGGCTCCTGGTAACACTCCTAGTAAGAATCCAAGGAAGGATTGTCTTGTCATCGGACCTTTCATTTCCTTAAAGTCTTCTTTGGTCAATTTCAAGCTACCAATATTGTTTAAGCCAGAGAGCTTTTGTTTTCTATTTAAGATGAGGAAGCAGACTTCTGCGATTGCGAAAACTCCAAGGGCAATGATTAAGAAGTCAATTCCATCTAATAAATTGACGCTGCCGAATGTGAAACGGCTTGTACCTGTTTGGGAATCAATTCCAATGGTTACAATTATGAAGCCTAGGACTGCTGAAATGAGGGCTTTTATCGTTGAGCCTTCTGATAAGCTTGCGATTGCTGTTAGTCCAAGAAGCATCAGCGCAAAGTATTCTGGTGGTCCGAAAATAATGGCAACACTTGCGAGCACTGGTGCGAACATCATTAGTAAAATAACACTGACTGTTCCACCAACGAACGAACAAATGGCCGAAATGGCTAATGCTTTTCCTGCTTTTCCTTGCTGGGCCATCGGATAGCCATCAAATGCAGCAGCCACCGTCCCTGCTACACCTGGAGCGTTAAGTAGAATGGAAGAGGTGGAACCTCCATACATGGAACCATAGTAGACCCCTGCCATCATAACAAGTGCGATGGTTGGATCCATTCCGTATGTGACTGGAATCATGATGGCAATGGCGCTAATCGGTCCAAGCCCCGGAATCATCCCAATTATGGTTCCTAAAAATACACCTATAAAAACGAATAAAATAGCTTCCCAACTAAACGCTACTTGAAAGCCTTGTGCAATACCTTCTAACATGTAGTCTCACATCCTTTCTTTTAAAATGGTAGAATTCCTGCTGGCAGTCGAATTGCCAATCCGTAGTTGAACAGTGTGTAAGCACCTACGGAGAAAATAAGTGCAGTCAGTATAATGGCAACCCAGTTTTTATATCCTAGAAATCTCGTACAAACAATAATAAAGGCTGCTGTCATGATGACAAATCCAACTACTTCTAAGACAGTAATATAAACTAGAATTAACGCCATTACGCCAAGAAGCATGCCTGCCTCTTGTTTCTTAATCACACGTTTCTTTTTTTGTTCTTCTGTATCCACATCTTTGCTAAAGAAAAAACAGATGGAAAGAATTAATAAACTGAATCCTAAAAGCTTCGGTATTAAATCTGAATCTACTGGGACAAAGGCATATTCCGGTAGATTAAATGCCATAATTAGATAGACGACCGATAAGGTTATTAATACGAGAGCTAGCCCTCTGTTAACTGTTAATCCCATCACAACACCCCCTTAGTTTCTAATAAACCCTAATTCGTTTAAAAGGGCTTCTAGTTCATCTGATTGTTCATCCAAGAAAGCTTTGAATTCTTGGCTGTCCATAAATCTTTCATCCCAACCATACATGTTTCTGATTCTCTCAAAAGACTCTGATTCTGATGTATTTTTGAAAATATTTTCATAGTAAGCCAGTTGTTCATCCGACATATCTGGTGGACCAAATATGCCACGCCAAACGATAAATTCCGCATCGATTCCTTGTTCACGTCCAGTTGGTAATGTTTCTAGGTACTCATCACCGGTTAAACGCTCAGGAGACGTAATGCCCAATACTTTCATTTTTCCGGCACGTGCTTGTTCTGCAGCATCTGATACACCCGTGGAGACTATGTCAATACTACCGTTTAATACGGCTGTCATGGCGCCACCCTCTTGGTCAGAGATATAGCGGATTTTAGTTATATCGACACCAGCTGCATCTGCAAACATGATGAATTGCATATGATCCATGCTTCCTGGAGAGGAATGTCCTACTACCGTAACGCTTTCTGGAGTTTCTCTCATTTCCTCAAACAGTTCGTCCAATGTATCCCAGCGAGCATCCGCTCTGACGGCAAATGCACCGTAATCGGCAATTAGATTGGCGATTGGCGTGAAGTCGTCATAGCCATATGGCGACTGTCCGTTTAATGCCACAAAATGGATTGGTGGGGAACTAATGAAAAGGTTATGTGGGTCATTACGTTTATGAATATAAGCCCAGCCTACAGCGCCGCCTCCACCAGGCTTGTTCACTACTCCAAATCCCCGATTAGCCAAGTTTTCTTCATCAATGGTACGAGCTAACATCCTTGCTGTTGTGTCCCAACCTCCACCAGCTGCAGATGGTGCGATAATCTCTATGGAACGGTCAGGCTCCCACTCTCCGAATTCATTTATAGAACCAGTTTGAACAGGCATGGAACAGCCTGAAAGTAGAAGAAGTCCAACAATAGCGGAAACTAGTAATCTCTTAGACAATGAAAGCGCCTCCTTTTGGTTTTTTCTCATTTTACTTGCACCTTCACTATTTGTAACCGTTTACATTTTACTGTTCATTAAGATTATTCTGAAAGTTTTGTTCATTTTGTTCATGAAAAAAAAGCTTCCAAAAAAGAGTCAATTACTCCTTTTGAAAGCTTTTATTTATTAGGCAATAAATATTTTCGTTCTGGACGTCCGACAATTCCATACACAAGTTCGGCACGTGCTTCTTTTATAGAAATTAAATATTCTAAATATCTCCTAGATGTTGTACGAGATGCGCCGAGAAGCTGCCCTAATGCTTCGGCTGTAATACCTTCTTCTTGTTCTTGTAACAACTCTTTTACTTTTTCTAGTGTAATTTGATCGATTCCTTTTGGTAGATCTTGAGCACCAGTTTGTCTTGTTGGTTGCAATCTGAATAGCTTATCTGCCAAGCGCTGGGTAATTTCATCGTTGGATTGGAGGATTTGTTGATTTTTTTCTGCCTTTTCGACTGCTTCAGCGAGACGTTCCAGCGCGATTGGCTTGACTAAATAATCGACGATTCCAACTTGATATGCTTTCCTTAAAATCTCCATATCTGTTGCCGCGGTGATTAAAATTACTTGAAGTGTTGGGCAAATCTTTTTTAATTGAGTGATCATATCAACGCCAAGTTCGTCTGGTAAATACACATCAAGTAACACTAAATCTGGCTTCCATTTTTCTACTTCCAAGAGCATTTCCTTTGCTGTAGCAACTCTCTTCACATCGTTGATACCTTGTAAACCTAATAAGTATTGGCAATGAATATCTGCTACTCGGTAATCATCCTCTGCAACTAAAACATTCATGTTATTACTCTCCTAATTTTCGGTATATACAAATTAACGACGGTTCCACTGGATTGATTTTCCGTTATTTCTATGGAACCACCTAACTCTACTAAGGCGGCTTGGACTAGCGCAAGCCCAAAGCCACGCTGTTTTCCTTCTTTTGTCGTAAATCCCTGCTCATAAATCTGCTCTAAATCTGTTGGACTTATACCACTTCCGTTGTCAGCCACTTCAATAATTAAATCATCTGCGACATCTGTTAGAAAAATATCTACTTCGGGATTAGGTTTTCCTAAAACAGCATCAAACGCATTATCAATTACATTTCCGATGACGGTGACCAAAGGGGCCGTAGCAGTCTTTGGCCATTCAAAGTTTATGACACTTTCTTCATTTATGGAAAAAGAGATTTTCTTTTCTGATGCCTTTGATAGCTTTCCAATTAATACAGCCTGAATCGTTGGGTCGGAAATTTGTTCAAATAAAAGGTTTTCAAACGATCGTTGTTGTCCGATTTCCTCATGAATAAATTGCTTCGCTTTCTCGGTATGACCTAGTTGTATCCAACCTGAGATAGCATACAGTTTATTCGTATATTCATGTGTTTGAGCACGTAACCCTTGTGAATACTGCTGTACTTCTGATAGTGTGTTAATCAATTCTTGCAGTCCAGAACGATCCTTAAAACTAGCTACTTTTCCAGCGTAACTGCCTCCATCATCGATTGTTTCATAATTTACTATTAAATGTTTCTTTTTAAAGATTGTTTCATAGGAACCCGTTACCTGTTTAGATGAAAGGACATGCGCAATTTCAGATTGCGGTAATATTTCTTTAATGGGCTTTCCTAGTCCATCTAACCCGATTCCAAGAATCTCTTTTGCGGATTGATTTACTAGTGTCACATTCCCATCTTGATCAGTGGCTATTAAACCTTCATTGATAGACTCTAAAATGGCCCCTCGTTCTTTATACATTCGTCCTATTTGATGTGGCTCTAGTCCAAATGTATCTTTCCGAATACTTTTGGCAAGCATGAAGCTACCAAACACACCAATAATAAAGATAAAGCTAAGCCACATTAAAACGCCTATTAAACCTTGCATAAAATAGGAATCTACATAGGTAATCATAAATCCTACCGAAACGACTCCAACTATTTCTCCATTCTCATCAAAGATTGGAGTTTTTCCTCGAACAGAGCTGCCAAGTGATCCCTCTGCCAACGAAACATAGCTTTTGCCATGAATTAAAGCATCCTCATTGTCTCCACCAACCATGGTTTGTCCTATTTTTTCTGGCTGAGGATGTGTATATCTTATTTCTTCTCTATCACCAATTACAATAAATTCTGCTCCAGATTGCTCGCGAATCCGCTCAATAAAAGGTTGCAATTCTGCAGCGCTTTCATTTGTAGCAAGTATTCGCCTCACTTCAGGTATTTCAGAGACCGCAATGGCTGTCGTTAGCGCTTGCTGACCCACTAGTTCTCGTGCCTGCTTTTGTTCAAAATAAATATATACACCAGTTACCATGCACATAATCATTGATATTAATATACAAACAAGGAACATAAATTTCCGTTCCAACGGCCAACGAGCTTTCATCTACATTCCCCCTTCTATCAGTATAACTAGTTACATGACAAGTTGGTAGGCTATTAGAGAATTCTTATCGAAGACCGCTAAATGAGCAATGTAAAACAATAAAAAAAACAGGACGAGGAAAACTTATCGTTTTCCGCCCTGCTTTCCATTTAAAGTTTATAAGTTATAGATTTACGCCGACAAAATGTTATCAACTCTCATGCTTGGAGTGTTCCAAATTTCAATCCATTTTCTAATCGCTGTTACGACGATAACGATACCAAGCGTTAGCATGATAATGGATAGTGTACCATTTACGACGCTATAGCCTGCAGCCTCTGGATTTAGGTAGACATTTGTGATCATCCAATATCCTGCTGCATTAACTGTGACAAATAGATAGGATAGTGGAATGAGACATGTTAGCATATAGCGTCGTTTTGTTGCGACTTTCAAAATAACGGTGGCTCCAATAATTAGCCCGATTGAAGCCATTAATTGGTTGGAAACTCCGAACAGCGCCCATACCGAACCAATATCACCGGAGTAGAGTAGGTAACCCCAGGCAAAGCATGCTAGGGCACTCGCAAATATGTTTCCTGGTAGCCAATCGACCTTTTTAAGTGGTTTATAGAATTCACCAAAGAAGTCTTGGATTAAATAACGAGCAACACGTGTACCAGCATCAATTGCTGTTAAGATAAATACTGCTTCGAACATGATAACAAACTGGAAGAAGTACGATGCCATGTCGGAGAACCAAGGGATACTTGTGAAGATATAGGTCATACCTACCGCAAGTGATACCGCTCCACCTGTTCTTCCTTCTAAATCAAGTCCGATTTGCTGACTAAGTTCTGGTAAGTGTACTACCGACATTCCTAATGTTTCAAAAACAGCAGGAGTGGAGTTAATTGCAAAGTAGTCTCCAGGGTGAAGCGAGATTGCTGCGATTAGAGCCATGATAGCAACTAAACATTCTACTAGCATTCCGCCAAAACCAACTACTTTGATATCTTGCCATCTGTTCAACATTTTTGGAGTTGTACCGGAGCCAACAAAGGCATGGAATCCGGAAATAGCTCCACAAGCGATGGTAATGGAAATGAATGGCCAAACTGGTCCTGCAATAATTGGACCGCCACCATGGATAAATTCTGTTAAAGCAGGCATTTGTACCGTTGGGTTAATGATGAACACCCCAAGAATTAGTGCGATGAAAACCCCGATTTTCATAAAACTACTCAAGTAATCACGAGGTGCAAGTAATAACCAAACTGGTAAGGCTGCTGCGAAAAAGGCATAAATAGGTAGAATAATAGCAAGAGTCTTTGTATCAATTGTTAAGAAATCACCTAGTGCTGTTCCTTGGATAGAAGGGCCAATAAATACCCCTACCATTAGTAAGGCAAAACCAACTGTTGTAGCTAAACGAAGATTTCCTGTCTTTTTATAAAAAAGTCCTACCCCCATCGCAATTGGGATGGTGATTCCAACTGCAAATGTTCCCCATGGGTTTCTTTCTAATGCATGTAGCACAACCATGGAAAGTCCCGCCATTGTGATGGTAATGATGAAAAGCATCGCAAGTCCTGTACAGAAACCGGCGACCGGTCCTAGCTCTTCTTTTGCTACCTCTGAAAGTGACTTTCCTTTTTTACGCATGGATGCAAAAAGGACAACCGCATCGTGAACCGCTCCCCCAATTACCGCACCAATTAACAGCCATAATAAACCTGGTAAATAACCAAACTGAGCTGCTAATATCGGACCAACTAACGGGCCAGCTGCCGCAATTGCTGCAAAGTGGTGACCGAATGATACCCATTTGTTCGTTGGGACGTAGTCTTTTCCATCATTCAGTTCATGCGCTGGTGTTTTTTTCTTTTCTTCAAGCGCTTTTAACCTCATTACTTTTACTGCCATGAATGTTCCATATAAACGGTAAGCTATCATTAAGAAACACATGGAACCAATTACTATTGTAATCGCATTCATTTCTTTGTTGACCTCCCCTACTATTGTTTGCTTTCTATCCTATCAAATGAAAGCCCTTTCAAAAGGTTTTCATGATAACACGTACAAACTTGGGGTTGACTCACAAATTTTGAAGATTCAGTTACATTACACTTTCCTCAATCATAAACCAATTACATCTTTTAACAATTTTACATACGTACGACTTACAGGAACTTTTTCCCCATCTCTCATGTACAAATTGTAGGTAGAATTAAACCAAGGTTCAATTTCCATAATACAATTTACATTAACGAGGTATGCACGATGGACACGGAGGAAACTGTTGCTTTGCAGCTTTCGCTCGAAGAAGACTAACGGTTCACTCAGTTTATACGTAGCTTCCTTCGTTACCATCATAGTTAGGCCGTTGCTCGTAAATAAATAGAATATGTCCTCGATAGCAACCATCACAATGCGGTCCTCGACATTGATGGCAAGTTTATCAGGACGAATCGATATATTGGAACGAACTTGGTCTACTAGACGACTCTTTTCCCTTGTTAAAAGTAATTTATCAATCGTCTGTACAACCCGCTCCTCTTCAAAAGGCTTAAGAAGATAATCTACTGCGTTTAAATTAAATGCTTCCAGTGCGTAATGATCATAAGCGGTCGCAAAGACAATTTTAGGAGCATTTTCCTTTTCGTTTATCTTCCTAGCTAAATCAAGCCCAGTTTGGTCTGCGAGCTGAATATCAATAAACATGACATCCACTTCGGTATTATCAAGAGCACTTATCGCATTATCGAGACAATCTGCCTCTCCAACGATTTCTATTTGTTTTGTTCGTTTTAATAAATAAATAAGCTCGTCCCTTGCTAAAGGTTCATCATCCACGACCATAACTCTCAGCATACGTATCCCCCCATTGCAATTGATTCACTGGAACCGTGATAGAGACTTTTGTCCCCTGCCCTGGTCTACTTTCCATTCGGAAAGCATCAGGCTGTCCATAAATTTCGTCCATCCGCTTTTTTATATTCCACAGTGCAGTTCCTGTACCTTCTTTTGATTCCACTGTTTCTTGACCTAATTTCATTAATAGCTCAGAATGTATCCCTCTACCGTTATCCTCTGTCACCACATTCATCCGATCACCTTCTGAAAAAGCATGAATGGTGACAATCCCCTCTCCTAGGAAGTCCGGCTTTGAAAAAGCATGTTTTATGGCATTTTCTACGAGTGGTTGTAGCGTAAACGGAGGAATCAAGACCTTTTTTAATTCCGGCTCTATCTCCAAATTTAAAACATATTTACTCGGAAAGCGGGCTTGTTCAATCGATAGATAAGCTTCCACATGCTCGAGCTCCTTTTCCAACGGGATAAGGATTTGGCGAGCCCCTTGTAGATTGCTGCGAAAAAATGTACTTAGCTTTAATAATAGTTTTCTTGCTTGATCCGTATCCGTCCGAATCAACGCAGAAATGGTATTGATAGCATTAAAAAGAAAATGAGGGTGAATTTGCGCTTGCAACGCCTTAATCTCCGCATCTTTTAATAGCTTGCCCTGCAATTCTGCTTCCGCCAACTCCAATTGTGTTGAAAAAAGCTTACTTAATCCCTCTGCAAGCTCTTGTTCTAACGGGTCGAGAAGCCTTGGGTTTGTGTAATACAGCTTCAATGTTCCAACAGTTTGATGGTGCGCATTCAATGGTAGCACCACAGCAGCCTGAAGTGGACAATTTTCATAATCACAATGAATATCCTCACGGGAGGTTGCTTTCATAATCTTCCGATGTTCTAGCACTCGCCTTGTCAGTTCTGTGGAAAGTGTTGCACCTGCAATATGGTGGTCCTCTGCGACTCCAACATGTGTTAACACCTTTTCTCCATTAGTGATCGCCACTGCTTCTGCCTTCGTCCACTTCAACATGATCTCAGCGACCTTCTTACAGGATTCTCTATTTAATCCTTGACGGAAAAATGGCATTGTCTGATCAGCGATATAAAGAGCTTTATGCGTTTGGAGGGTACGGGTCTTCTCTTCTTCGGATAAGATACTCTGGATAAGAAGAATAAAAACTAGCGTCCCCAAACCATTAATGATGATCATCGGGCCAGCAATGATTTGGACCAAGCCAAATGCTGCATCATATGGCCTTGCAACAAGCAAAATTACCGCCATTTGGGCTATTTCCATTAGTACCCCTATCATTACTGCAGTCCCTCTTGAAAAACGCTTCCTAATATTATATTTCTTACCTACTAATCCTGTAATGACACCAGCTAAAATGGTTGAAATGCCACAAGCTATGGCTGTAAACCCGCCTAATGTCATCCGATGCAATCCAGCAATTAAACCAACACCTATTCCTACGAGAGGACCACCTAAAAGTCCCCCAATGGTAACGCCCATAATCCTCGTATTGGCAATGGCACTTTCCTCAGCCAGTCCTACTTGCCATGCTTGGGAAGAAATAACTCCTTCATGGATGGTGATTCCTGTATAGTTACTTACTATGCCAAAGACACCAAAGATTCCGATAAGAAGGAACTTTTCTCGAAGATTATGTGTGTAGTCAACCATCTGTCGAAATAAATTTAATCTTGAAAGCAAGAAAGCAAGTACGATTAAAATACCTGCGCGTTCCACCATCAGTGGGAGTAGTTCCAAGGTGAAGCCCCCCTCTCCAGTACTAGTATTAACTTATTTTATCAAAAGATTAAGTTTATTCAGAGAGGAAATATTGGAAAATAAATAAAAAAGCCCCCTAAATAGATAGCTTAGCTGTCTACTATAGGGAGCTTATGAGGTCCTTAGAATGCAGGTATCGCTGTTTCATCAAAGTTTTCTTCTAAGAATTTTCTAACTTCATCACTTGTCATTGCTTCTGCAAGCTTTTGGATCGCTTCTGTGTCCACATTGTCTTCACGTGCTACTAATGTGATGGCAAAGTCATTGTCTGTTCCTTCAGTTAAAAGCGCATCACTTTTTGGTGTTAAGCCAAGTGGCGCAGCATAAGCAGGTGTCATCACAACTGCATCAGCATCATCATACATTCTAGCTAGCATTAAAAGGTCCACTTCTTTAAATTCGTAGTTTTTAGGGTTCTCTTTTATGTCAGCCTGTGTAAAATACGTATCTGTTTTTTCCCCTAATGTGATGACCCCATGTTGATCTAACAGCTTCAATGAGCGATCAATATTCGATACATCATTGGCGATCGCCACCACAGCTCCTTCAGGTAGCTCATCCATAGATGAAAAGTCTTTTGCATAGACACCATAGTTAGCAAAATAGATTGGTGTAACCGGAACTAGATTAGAATCATTGGAACGGTTGTATTCTTCCATATAAGGAACATGCTGAAAGAAGTTTGCATCCACTTCCTCATTTGCAAGCGCATTATTAGGTTGAACATTGTCACCTAACACCACGACTTCCATGTTAATTCCTTGCTCTTCCAAAGTAGGTTGAATGAGCTCTAGTATTTCTGTCATCGGTGGAATAAGGGATGCCACCTTTATGCTTACTTCTTCATTCGCAGTTGTTTCTGCAGGTTTCTGCTCTTCTTTCTTTTGACTACAAGCAGCCAACACAACCATCACTAAAGTTACTAATAAAACAAGCTTTTTCATGCCATATCCTCCTGGTGTTACTTACCTTTTATCAATCATTCTAGCTATCGTCATTCCTGTAAACTGAATCAGTTGTACAAGTATAACCATAATAATAATCATATACATCATTAAATCTGTTTTAAATTGCTGGTACCCATAGCGAATCGCAAAATCTCCAATACCACCGCCACCTACCACTCCCATGATAGTGGAATAGGAAATAAAGCTGATGATGGATGTCGTTAACCCAAGCACAAGGCTCGAGCGGGCCTCCACATAAAGAAAATGGAAGATTACTTCTTTCACAGAAGCTCCCATCGAAACAGCTGCTTCTATTACTCCCTTTGGCACATCCAACAAGGACTGCTCTACAAGGCGTGAGTAATGAGCAATCGCAATGATAGCTAATGGAATCGTTGCAGCGGCCGTTCCAATAGCTGTCCCGACTATCCATCTAGTAAATGGGATTAAAAATACGACTAATAACAAAAACGGAAAGGAACGGGTAATGTTGACAAGTAAATTTAGGCTGGAAAATACCAATCTGTTTTCCATCAGCTGACCTTTTCGGCAGAGGAAAAGAAACGTTCCGACAGGCAAACCTACTAAAACCGCTGCAAGAATAGCAGCTCCGACCATGATGAACGTTTCACCAATCGCCTGCCAAATAGCAGCTTCATATTGAATGAGTACTTCAGGCATCAAGCTCCCCATCCTTCACAAGCTGATTGATAAAGTAATTCGGGGTATTATCCACTATTGCAATTCCTGTTGGTTTTGTCACTAATGTCTTATACACTTGTCCATGATCCATCACGGTAACATGTGTACAAATACTCTTAATTACTTCCATCTCATGACTAACAAGGACAACCGTTACCCCGAAGCGCTTGTTAATATCCTTCAGCACACTAAGAATTTCCGTTGTAGTATTAGGATCAAGGGAAGAGGTAGGCTCGTCACATAACAGGACTTGTGGGTTATTCGCCAATGCTCTTGCTATTGCAACCCGTTGCTTTTGGCCACCGCTTAATTGCGCGGGGTATTTATCAACGAAATGCTTCAAGCCCACAAACTCCAGGCACTCCTCCGCTCTACTCCTACGTCCTTTATGCGGATAACCTGCTAATTTTAAGGAAATGACCACATTCTCATACACCGTTTTATTCGCTACAAGATTAAAATGCTGAAAAATCATCCCAATGGATTTCCTCGCTTGCAGAAGCTCTTTATTACTCAGGCTTGTTAATACCTGCCCATTTACCTCCACCTCTCCAGTATCCGGGACCTCCAACAAATTTATTAACCGCAACAAGGTCGACTTCCCGGCACCACTAGCCCCAATAATGCCATAAATCTCGCCCTTTGGTATGGAAAGAGAAACATTATTTATCGCCTCAAATTGCTCGAACCTTTTGCTTACGCTATTTAATTTAATCATAAAAAAATCCCCTTCCTCTAAAGTGAAAAGGTGATCACAACGTTACTTATTATAGCTTATTTTTTATAGATATGTCATTAATGGGAATTCATCGCTAAACGCATAACCATTCTTATAGGTAAAGAAGGTGCGGAAATCTGATTTACATCTCCGACCATGTACAAATCTTTTAAAGGATAATAGAAAGCAAAAGAGCCCGTAGACCCTGAATGTCCCATTAGTTCTCCTTTCCCCATATAAAGAGTGGAAATTCCCTGTAAAGGAATGTGCATATATCCCATACCATATTTTATTGGATACATGGAAGCCTGTAAGCGAGAGAATTCTGTTTTATTTATATAATTTGAAGGAAACAATTTCCCTCCAAAAAAAGCTTTTAGAAAAATCATTAATTCACGTGCTGTTGACATTGCTCCTCCACTAGCACGGCAGCTTCGAAGATAATTGGGCCGGCAGATGCGCTGTGCTTTATAGAATATATCAGGAACAAAATCTGCTTCTTTTTCAACAAGATATGTTTTCTGAAGCTCCAGAGGTTCAAAAATAAATGTCTCGAAAACCTCTCCTAGACGTTGATTTGTCAACTTCTCTAAGATTTCCCCAAGAAGGTCGAAATTTATATCCGCATAATAGGCTTTCCTTTTAAGGTCTGGTGAAAAATGTGTTGATAACCCTTTAGTCTTTTCGATATTTTCCTCAAAACTAATAGAAATATCGTCTTTAATCACCTGGTTTTTCAAATTCCCTTTCTTTTCTTCAAAGATATCCGGCAGCCCACTAGTTTGTTTTAATAAATGAGAGATTGTCAATGTAGTAGAATAGTCTTTTCCTTTATAAACATGAAGATTGTCAATAACAGTCGGAGTGAAATATTTGGAGATTTTATCTTGAAGAGAGATCTTACCTTGCTCAACTAAGGCCAACACACATGAAGTTGTGAAAAGCTTTGTAATACTTGCCATTAATAACGGTGAATCAATATCTTTTCCACCGTAGCCTTTTTCATAAGAAAAATCACCATCTCCATTTTCCATGTATAACACACACTCATAGATATACTTATTTTTAACTGTTTGTTGAAAGATTTTTTCTATTTTTTCCGTGTTCATCACAGCACCCCTTCTTACGAAAAGTCGGAACTGTCCAGAAAGTGGCATTTGGCAGTTCCTTTATATAGAAAATACTAAGAAACGACGCTGTTTATTCATGACTATCACGGCAAACGTGTCGTTTTTCCTTTAAAAATAATCTTCATCATGAAAATGGCCTAATGTCCCCCATTCGGATTCGGGCTGGTATTCATTTATGTATATTTAATCCGCCAATTTCTTAATTTCCACACGATTAACTCTTCGTTCATTGACTTCAAGCACTTTAAATTCAAGGTTTTCATAGACGAAGGTTTCCCCGACATTTGGTAAGTAGCTAAAACTATTGATAACAAGGGCTGCCACATTATCAGCATCTTCGGGAATATTTGTTTGAAATACATTGTTTAATCGATGTAAGGAAAGCTTTGCATCACAAATGATTTTTGTATCGGTATAGCTATGAATTAATGCATCCCCTTTATCCGTTTCATCCTCAATATCTTGTCCAATCATCGTTTCAATTAAGTCCTCCAGGGTAATTAATCCTTCCGTTCCCCCACGCTCATCTAATACTATGGCAATATGCTTCTTTTCTTTCATCATTCGTTTAAATACTTCATCAATTGGATTAAATTCATATACATACAATGGGTTCATATCAGTAAAGTCTTGAATACTTTTCTCCACGTTTCCAGACCAAACCAACATAAATTTCGAGTGAAATACACCCACTATATGATCTACGTCCCCGTCATAAATAGGGTAGCGCGTGAACTGATTTGCTAATAAAAACTTGCGTGCATCCTCAAATGACGTATCAATCGAGATTGATTTCATCTCTGTTCGGTGCGTCTTTAATACATCGGCTACATTCAAATTTTTGAAATCTAATACGGATTTTAAGCGATACATCTCATCATGCTTGAAAGTACCTTCCGTATGAGCAATGTCCACCATAGCTCTCATTTCTGCCTTAGATATCGTTAACTGATTATTTAGGTCTTGTCCTAAAAGTTTTATGACAGTTCTTGTTAACAGATTTAACAAGAAAATGAATGGCTTCAATATAAATAGAATGACCACAGTTGGAAAATAAACGATATGGGCTATTCGTTCCGGAAATGCAGCCGCAATCGACTTAGGCATCACTTCCGCAAAAACAATAATTAATACGGTTAAGA
Organism: Sutcliffiella rhizosphaerae; assembly: GCF_917563925.1. Classification (GTDB taxonomy): domain Bacteria; phylum Bacillota; class Bacilli; order Bacillales; family Bacillaceae_I; genus Sutcliffiella_A; species Sutcliffiella_A rhizosphaerae. The sequence goes on along the minus strand of NZ_CAKJTJ010000026.1, from coordinate 40,646 downwards.
CTGCTGTCGTTATCCCGATATGCCAGCCATATTCAAGTGCCACAATCGTTACCATTGAAGGAAGCACAATGTTTGGTACATTGTTGGCGATCAATATACCTGGAATAAACTCTTCCGTATTGTTTACAAGCTTTAATAAACGTGCTGCCTTTTTATCTCCATTTGCCGCTTTCATTTGTAGCTTCATTTCATTTGTTGCCGTTAACGCAGTTTCACTACCAGAGAAGTAGCTGGAAGCGACAAACAATAAAAGGATAGAAATGATTAATATGGTCAACCTTTTCACCTGCTTTTATCGATCGTTTTCCTAAATTATTCCCTCATTTAATTCAAACATAACAGAGAAAAGTGATTACATAAAGCGGAGACACTTGTATAACAATTTACTTTTAGTAAAAAACTGTAATTACGGGTTATCAATATTTTCAAAAAGACTGCATAAATTGGAGGTGAACTAATGAAAGGTCAACTAGTAAAGTGGACGTTAATTGTGGGTCTATTGTGTAACTTTCAACTGGCAAATGCCCATGTGGTAGATGCACTCGCTAATGATGGGCAATGGGGGAATGTTCCGAAAAAAGATTTTCCTGACCTGAGAGGAGGTCCTGAAAACCGCGAGCGAGTTCGCCAGCAACCTGTTGATATGAGAATCTTACAACAACGCTATCCCGAAACTTTCTTTTTAGGTGGTCCTACAGATCAAAAACGAGTTGCTTTAACGTTTGATGATGGACCGGATCCGCGCTTTACTAATGAAGTTCTAGACGTGCTCAACCAATACAATGTGCCAGGAACATTTTTCTTATTAGGTTCAAGGGCAGTTGCCTACCCTGAAATTGTCAAGAGAATTCAAAATGAAGGACATGCAATTGGAAATCATACTTATTTTCACCCGAATCTTGTCGCTGATTCTGACCTGGAATCACTTGAGCGAGAAGTAACCAGAACAGAAGATGCCTTAAATAATATTATTGGTTTCCGAACACGTTTATTCAGACCCCCATACGGCTTCTTATATAATGAATTAGTCGAAAAACTTGCAGAGATGCAATATTTAGTGATTGGATGGACGGTCGATTCCTTGGATTGGCAGGAAGACTCCCCAGAGGTTATCGCGTCAAATGTGTTAGATAACGTTCAACCAGGAGCAAACATTCTCTTGCATGACGGTGCAGATTGGGACGGAGACCGAACCAATACCATTGAAGCACTTCATCAAATAATCCCTACCCTAAAAGAGCAAGGCTATGAGTTTGTCACCATTCCAGAGCTGTTAAATGTTCCATTTGCGAAATAGGGTTATTTGCTTAGTCATTTGTGCGATTTGTTTGATCTTGCACAAATGACTATATGGTAAGTTCTTTTTGGTGAAGGGCTTTATATAGCGAATAAGACCAAATTTGGCAAAGGAATTATCGAAAAAGGGCATCCTTTAAGTGGTGAGGACAAAAGGACAACCAGATGAACCTTAAAAATGTCTTCAACTCCCTTATGAAGACATAAAGCTGACCACAAGGGCTGCAAAATTGCCTTCATTCCCTTATGAAGACATAAGAGCCACCCGGTGATACTCAAAAATGTCTTCCTGATGGCATCAATCGACCTATAAGAATGTAAAAATGTTTTAACTGATAAACGCTTGAATGACTTTCTTTCCATCTCCAACCCGCTCGGTATATTGGCCGCCTGTAAAGTCCGCTATTACATTTCGCCAAAATAACTGAGCTGGTTTATTTTTTTCTATTTGGAAAACTTCCCATTCTCCCTTATGTGAACGGATTATGTCTTTTGCTACGAGTTTACCCAATCCTGTTCTTCGGTACTTTCTCATAATAAAAAACTCAGCAATGGAAAAGTGTGATTTCCTTTCTTCTTCCAACCATCTTACTAATACAAAACCTGCGATATTTCCATTGAATTTAATTAAATACGGGTACCTATCATCCTCTGTCCAATAGTTACTCAAATAAGGATAGTCACTATATCTTCCGTTTTCCTCCACATGTACCTCTATAAACTCAGAAAAATCATAAATGTAGAATTGGAATAAATGTTGCATTGTTTCTTGATCATCTATTTTTGCCTTAATAATTTCGTAATCCATTTTGATGCTCCTTTCTATATAGTATTTATTCCACAAGGGGCTTAAAAATCCTGTTAAAACAAGTCCAACTTCTGGGAGTAATAATTGTAAAGAAGTTAAAAATTTGAAATAATTGTTAATGAATATTTCAGTTTAAGAAGGAGATATCTTTTGAGAAATAGAAGTTCTGTTGTAATTATTGAAAATAATAATATCGGTTTAATCAAACGGGTTAGAGCTGGTTCCGTTTACTATGTGTTTCCTGGTGGTGGAATAGAAAATGGAGAAACACCAGAAGATGGAGCAAGAAGAGAAGCCTTTGAGGAACTAGGAGTAGTCGTAAAAGTTAACAAGTGCATTTCTGAAATAGAATTCAACGGTACTCAATACTTTTTCCTAGCTGAAATTATTTCTGGAACTTTTGGAACTGGGCAAGGGGAAGAATATACAGTCGAAAACAACGATAGAGGTATGTATTTACCATTATGGGTAGATATAAAAAATTTATCTAGTATTGATGTTAGACCGAAAGAGGTTGCTAATAAGGTTCTTGATTTATTCATTTAAAAACACAAAACCGATAGGTGGTGGAGTTTATTTTGGAAAGAAAAATAGACATACAAGCGGTTTTTATTGATCGTGACGGAACTATTGGTGGTACAGGACACTTTATTCATCCAAAAGATTTTACTCCATATTCTTTTAGCAAAACAGCATTTCAGTTATTAAAGGATACTAATATTAAAATGTTTGCCTGTTCAAACCAACATCGAATTAGTAGAGGCGAGGCAACCTTAAGTGATTTTACTAATGAATTTGAATCATATGGGTTTGACGATATATTTATTTGCCCACATAGTCATACCCATGGGTGTGACTGTCATAAACCAAACCCCGGTTTACTTCATAAAGCTGCTCAAAAACATAACTTAGACTTAACGAAAACCGTCTTTATTGGTGATGTTGGAGAAACTGATATGGTAGCTGCCCATTCGGTAGGAGCGGTCAAGATACTAGTACTGACTGGCTGGGGGAAAAGTTCTCTCGGACCATACAGGCACAAATGGGCAAATGTAGAGCCTGATTTTATAGCTGACAACATATTAGAGGCTGTGAAGTGGATCATTGATAAAAAAGAATAGAATATAAAAATTTACATCGAAGTTTTTGAAGGAGTGATTATTCATATTTGATCTAAGTTAAGCGTAAAAGAAACAATATGCAATACCTATTAATCATAGTATATATTCTGTAAGAGAGTAGAGGAACGTAATATGCATAATGAATTAAGCAAGAAAATGGAAAAGAAACTACCATTATTCATCGTAACAGGTTCTAGTGGGTCAGGTAAAACCTACGTAATTCCTGAATTACGTAAGGTGTTACCCGACTTTGATATTTTTGATATAGATAACCTTCGTGAATGTGGCATTACAGATCAAACTCAAATATTAAATGTTTGGCTTCGTGTAGCGCGTAATGTTGCGGAAAGTGGTCGGATGACAATCATTTGTGGAACTGCCATGCCATGGGATGTGGAGAAGGCTTTAGATTATTCGTACTTTAATCATGTGTATTATCTAAATTTACATTGTAGTGAGGAAGTGCGTGAAACTCGTTTACGTGAAAGAGATTGGCCGGAAAACATGATTCAGGATTACAAAAATTTTGCACAAAAATTATTGGAAATTGCTGATAAAGAGTTTTCTCCATCTTTGCAAACAATTGATACTACGGAAACAAATGTAACAGATGTTGCAAGTCAGATAAAAGAATGGATTCTTACATACATGAGTACGAGATGAGCATTTCTCTAATTTTTTCAAAATGAGGGGGTTGATAGAATGAACACCAAAGCTTTTGTCATAATTTTGTCTGTTCTTATCCTGTTCATTACTTTTGGTGCAGTAGCACTGAATAATTTAACGACAGAAGATGAGATTGCCTTATTAACACAATATGAAAATTCCATTCAGGAAAAATTTTTTGTTTACGATTTGCGGCCTACAGAAGAATACATCTATTCCTTATATAAGGTACGAGATGAAGACAAGATTGGAATAATGGAGTTCTCAACTGATACAGAAAGAAATATAGAAAAAACAATTAATGAGGAAAATGCTACTGCTTTAGCTTTAAAAGGCGATTACAACAATTATATCGGTATAGTATTTCACACAACCCCTGAGAAAGTAAGATCAATTAAATTAATGTTAAGTAGTGGGAAAAGCATGGAAATTGAAATAAATGCTCGTGATGATTTTTACATAATGACATTTCTGCAAATAGTGGAAATCGATCTAGATGAACTAACGGAAATAGAGGTTTATGATAAAAACGGGGGGATTTTGTATACTGTTCCTATTTAAATAAAAAAGACCTAGCTCACAAAGACGAGCTAGCTCCCTCTATTTATTATCGAATAGGATCCTCAAAGTTCCAGTTTGTAAAAATTACTTCTGCGGTAACAATGTCTGCAGAAGGATCTTCCGTGTAACCACCGATTAGGTTACCTACTCTGAATGTCGGTTCGAATAGCTGCTCATCTTTAGCTGGTGCAGTTGGGCCATCAATTCCTAATTTTGTATTGTCTGTTATGACTACTTTCATGCCGTTATCTAATGTGAAGCTTAGTCCATCTTCGCCAACTTCTGTGATGTATCCTTCAATATTAAGCATGACGCTTGCTGCTGGAGCGTTGTTGTCAACTACAATTCTATCTGTTAAATTTATTGCTTCACTATTATTATTTGTATTGATATTGGCGAGAACTACTACTGCAATTACCGCACATGCTACTAAGCTTCCAACCATTAATTTGATATTTTTCATGAAGACCCTCTTTTCTTTTTTGTTATATGCCATCATTTCATTTTGCATTTTGCTTTTGAACTCTTCGGAAGCATGAATCTGCTTCATGACTTTCTTATAAGCACTCATCATGTTTAGCTCCCTTCTTCTAATATGGTTCGTAGCTTCAAACGAACTCTTCTCAGCTTTGAACCTACTGTATTTACTTTCATTTCTAATAGATCGCCAATTTCGGCGGTCGTATAGCCTTCATAATAATATAAATAAACGATAGCCCTCTCTTGTGGTTCAAGTTCAAAAATTTCAGGGAGAACCATCTGCTCTTCTTTGGCTATAAAAGTCATCTCTTCAGTTATCGGAATTGTCTTTTTGACACGTGAAGATTTGAAGTAATCTTTGCATTTATTAAAAGTCACTTTAATGAGCCATGCCTTCAAATGACTTTCATTGTCGAAGGGCTTTTTCTGCCTCATAAGTGTCATATACACATCTTGAACAATATCCTCTGCCTCAGACATATTCTTTGTCTGCTGCACAGCAACTCGTATTAAGGTGTCACTATAGGTTTGAACAATTTCATGAACACGTAAGCCGGCGAACGTTTTCATACCTAACCTCCTTCACTTATTAATACGATTCATTATTGGATATTCGTGCAGTGGGGGGAATTTTTTAATAATAATGATTAGTATAAAGGATTCTGCCGCAAGAACACTATTTAGCTAGCAAATGCGAGATGTCCTTTCCGGCTCTGAAAAACTTCAATTGACTCATATTAGAAGGACAAATTCAGCTAAAAAACATATTTGCCAAATCGTAATCATTCCTATATAATACAAAACGAAACAATTACGATTTAGGAACGGGGTGGAGCTAATGCATATAACTAAGATTAAAAATCGGAGTAACGGCAATTCGGTTTTTAAATTAATTTGCGTACTGACTGTTGCATGCATGCTAACTGCGTGTACAGGTGTTGGGAAGAGTGATATAGGAGAAGGAAAGAAGCATATTAATTTTCTTTATAATTTTTCAACTAATTCTCTTGATCCACATGTCGATTCAAGTTACGTACCAATTAGAGCCGGGATTACAGAAACGTTAGTAAAATTAGATGAAGAGAACTTAACAATTGAACCTTGGCTTGCTGAAAATTGGAGTGGGGAAGACGGCATTCATTGGACCATAAATCTTCGTGAAGATATTTCCTTCCATAACGGAAGGATAATGGATGCCAATGCAGTGAAAGTATCTCTTGAACGTGCTCTTCAGGAAAATGTGGCCATACAAAATGCTTTAAAGATTGATACTATCGAGGCAGAGGGACATACATTAAAAATAACCACTAAAGAGCAATTCCCTGAATTCATTTCTGAACTTGTCAATCCAAATGTATCCATTATTGATGTGACAGAAAATGATATTATCAATAGACCTATAGGGACAGGACCTTTTTCTTTAAAGTCCTTTAACCCAGGAAGTAAGTTAGAAATGGAGAGGTATGATAAATACTGGGATGGGCCATCCAAACTTGATTCTGTATCATTCCTGTTTAATGAGGATGCTAATGCTCGATCACTTGCCCTAAAATCTGGACAAGTAGATATTGTTTATCGTCCAGAAGTTGAAAGCTTAGATTCCTTAAGAGTACAAGAAGGTATAAAAATAGAGGAAACACCAACCTTTCGAGTACATCAAATGACAATGAACCTGGAGCGTGAAAGTTTACAGGATGTGAATGTACGTCGTGCGATTGATTCTCTGATAGACCGTCAGAAGATTGTAGACACTATTCTGTTAGGATACGCAGAGCCCGCAGTCGGACCATTCTTGCCATCATTGCCGTTTTCTCCGTCGTATGAACAAGGCGAAACAGGAAAAGATGTGGCTATTAGTTATTTAGAGAAAGCAGGCTATTCACTGAATGATGGCATGATGCAAAAAGATGGGAAGCAGCTTTCCTTTACCTTATTAACATATAGTGCAAGAGCAGATCTGCCTTTAATTGCTCAAGTGTTTCAATCTGATGCCAAGCAAATCGGAATTGATGTTAGTATCCGACAAATTGATACCCCAGAAGATTATATGGCGTCCAGCCGAGATTGGGACTTGGCCACTTATAGTAATTTGACTGCTCCTCGTGGGGATGCAGGCTACTATTTAAATGCTACTTACCATCCAACAGGTGCCCTTAATTTCAGTAGGGCAGAAGAACCAGAACTAACAGAAATTATTGATATGTTAAACCAAACTGTAAACCAGACGGATAGGGCTGTTTTAGCAGAAAAAGCAGCAGATTTTGTTAATAAAAATATGATAAACTCGTTTATTTTACATCCTGATACGATTGTTGCGTATAACGAGAAAAAAGTGAAAAATTGGATTACTGCACGCAGTGAATATTACATGATAACAAATAATTTGGATGTGCACTAGATGGGGCGTATTGTCTTAGGTAAATTTCTTGAAGTTCTCTTGTTTATGCTATTTCTTACGTTTGTTAGTTTTTTATTTTTAAGAATGGCACCTGGAGATCCCGTATTGAATATTTTAAATGTTAGTGAATTGTCAGTAAGTCAGGAGCAAGTAGAAGAATTGAGAGAAGATCTGGGCTTTAATAAGCCTGTACTTATTCAGTATGGGCATTGGCTGCTGAAATTTATCCAGTTGGATCTTGGAACATCCTATGTAACCGGTCAGCCGGTAATGGCTATCATTTTTAATAGCCTTCCAGCTACACTTGAGTTATGTTTTGGTTCATTGCTTGTTATGCTGGCTGTGGCCATTCCTTTAGGTTCATTATCTGCTATATATCGTAACAGCTGGATCGATCAAGCAAGTCGTACCGTATCTATCATTGGAGCTGCTTTGCCAAGCTTTTGGCTGGGCTTAATTTTTATTGATCTATTCGGAGTGCGGCTTAACTGGTTCCCTACAATGGGCCGAGATGGGTTTAACTCTATGATTCTACCTTCAATGACCCTTGGGTTGGCTATTTCGAGTGTATATGTACGCTTACTTCGCTCCAGCTTGTTGGATTCATTAAGCCAGGATTTTATTAAATCAGCGCGAGCCAGAGGTTTGTCAGAAGCACGGATTTTTTTTCTCCATGCTTTTCGACATAGCCTCCCTCCGGTTATCACTGTATTTGGTGTTAGTTTAGGAAGTTTAATAGGTGGGGTAGTCGTTATCGAAGTTATATTCGCTTACCCTGGAATAGGAAAGTTGGTTGTCGATGCTATACGACAACGCGATTATCCGCTAATTCAAGGATATATTTTAATCATGGCCATCATTATATTCTTAGTTAATACTTGCGTAGATTTATCCTATCGCTTTTTAAACCCTGAATTAAAACTAAAAGAAAGAGAGACCAACTGATGAATGAGACACCGTTATTGATGGAAAACCTCAAAAAGTACAGTTGGAAATGCATAATAATACCTCTTGTCGCCATCACTTTTTTAGGAGTGATCATCTATACTTTCTTTTATTTAAGACATGACGCATTCATGACCGATCTCGATCATCGCCTCCAAGGGATAAGCTTTCAGCACCCCCTTGGAACAGATCAGCTTGGAAGAGATGTGTTGACCAGGTTATTGCTGGGCGGTCAGCAAACACTCGGTTATAGTTTGATTGTACTGGTCATAGCGCTCGCCATTGGTATGCCATTTGGGCTAATATCTGGTTTTAAGCGTGGACTGATTGATAAGGTTTTTATGCGCATTGCTGACGGATTTTTGGCATTTCCTGATACCATAGTGGCAATCGTATTAAGCGGACTGCTGGGTCCAGGAATAGGTAATTTAGTATTTGCGATCGTTTTTGTCAAATGGGTCAATTATGCACGTTTGGTAAGAAGCACCGTATTAATAGAGTCCCAAAAAGATTACATACTAATAGCAAAAATCAATGGACTTTCTTCATGGAAAATCATGCGAAAGCATTTATTTCCCCATATTGTCGGACATGTACTCGTTCTTGCTAGTCTTGATTTAGGCAAGATTATTCTACTCATATCTGCCTTCTCGTATATTGGACTTGGTGTACAACCTCCAACTCCTGAATGGGGGGGAATGTTAAATGACTCTCGGCCATATTTCCAATCAAAGCCCGAATTAATGATCTTCCCTGGATTAGCCATTGTTAGTGTTGTTCTGTTGACAAACATGTTAGGAGATTATTTAAGGGACACTTTTGATGTGAAGAGAGAGGTGAAATAGTGATATTATCCTTGGAACAATTAACGATAACAAATAAAGAAACAAGATTGGTTGATCATGTATCCCTATCGATCAAAGATGGAGAATGGTTCGCCCTTGTTGGTCAAAGCGGTAGCGGTAAAAGTCTACTTTCTCACTCAATCGGGCAAATTTCCTCCCCAAATTTAAAGGTTAACGGAAAAATTCTTTTTAAGGGGAAGGATTTGCTTACATTCACACAAAAGGAAATGAGAAGGATTCGCGGGAAGGAAATAGCTTATATTTTCCAAGATTACCAGAGTTCATTTACTCCTTTTCGAACAATTGGACAGCATTTGGATGAATACCAAAAAGCTCATGGCATCTTAGATAAAAAAGAAAGATTGCAAAATTCTATTCATTCACTGCACTTCGTTGGACTAGAGGATGCACTATATAATCGCTATCCTTTCCAATTAAGTGGCGGCCAGCTGCAAAGAGTTTCTATTGCATCAGCGCTTTTATTATCACCAGATTTAATCATTGCTGACGAAATTACAACTGCTCTTGATAGCGTTTCAGGGCATCATGTCCTGGAGCTGTTGGCTTCAAAGCAAAAGGAAACAGGTTGTACAATTCTATTCATCACACATGATTGGCGACATGTAAGGCGGTATGCCGACCGGCTGGCAATCATGAAGGATGGAAACATCGTAGAAAAAGGGAGTAAGCATCGTATACTTGACCATCCTTCTCACCAATATACAAAAGAGCTAATCTCAGCAGCTCCTTTTTTAGGGAAGGGACTGCCATCGGGACTGGAGGAGAGACAGACTAAATGAGTTTGCTTGAGCTAAAAGAAGTGACAAAGACATATAAATCTGGAAAATTGGCAGTAAATAAAGTCTCATTTAATCTGAACAATGGTGAGTGTCTGGGCCTTGTGGGGGAAAGTGGATGCGGAAAGAGTACACTTGCTCGCTGCATAATGCGGGTTGAAAATATAGACAAAGGGTCGATTGTTTTTAATGGGGAAGCTATGGAAAAGCTAAGTGAACGGCGCTTACACCATTACCGAAAAAAAATACAAATTGTGTTCCAAAACCCTTCATCTGCACTAAATCCAAAGCTTAAAATAAAAGATTCATTGATTGACCCTTATGACCAATATCGACAATCTCTGAATCTTAGACATTTCTCCTTTCACTCCAAGGAGCAATTCATCCTTCAGCTTCTTGATGCAGTGGAGCTGCCGTCTGAATTGGCTGATCGTTATCCGCATGAATTAAGCGGTGGACAGCGGCAGCGTATTACAATTGCTCGCGCCATTAGCATTGAACCCGAACTCATTGTATTAGACGAACCGACTGCAAGTCTCGATGTACTATCACAAAAGGCTGTCCTAAACTTACTTACTGATCTTCGTAAAACGCTAGATTTATCTTATTTATTCATCTCCCATGATTTAGCAGCTGTAAACCAAATGAGTCAACGTACACTAGTAATGAAATCCGGGGAAGTTGTGGATCAATTTAATGAATATAATTTATTTAGTAACGATCGACATATTTATACAAAAAAACTAATTTCCATTTTTTAAGTCTACTCAACTAACAGTTTTCCATCAGTTCACTTTACAGCAATAGATTGCTAGAGGACGTTGGATTAATCGCAGAGGTTGATGAGAAAATACGTCTATCAATTTTGTAGTTGACATACACAACAAATTACGACTTCAAGAGTGAGCTCGATATACTTAAATCTATCGTCTTAGATATGTTAATTCATACTAATATCTAAAGTTAATAAAAAATTGCAACAGGAAATTAGTCTGACCTATCTTTTATTAGCCATGATTTACATTCAGGAAAGCTATTTGCTAATGAGGTAGCTTTATTAGGCATCAACAAGCTAGAGAGGAAATGTTAGAGAAGAAAGGAATGAATCTATCATAAAAGTTAGTCCACCCTCAATAAAAATGCTTCGATTATATGCACTTGCTCTTTTTTTCTTTACAGCCAATGCAGTTATAACCGTCATATTCCCTTTACAAGCAGCAGATCATGGTTTTAGGGCAGGTGAAATTGGAATTATGATGGGACTGTACATGTTTGTTTGTATGGTTTTGCGACCATGGGCAGGTCAATTGATTGCCAAGTATAGTGTATTATCCATCATGAAATGGCTTTTAGTAGGTCACGCGTTTGCCTTATTATTGTACGTTTGGTTAGGAGTGGAGAGCCTGTATATCGTCCGAGCCCTTCAAGGTGTGGTAACTGCGTTCTTTTCCATGGCCATGCAAATAGGTGTGGTTTCCATTCTGTCTGACGAGGATAGGGGTCAAGGAATGTCTATGTACTCATTATCTACTGTGCTTCCAGGCTTATATGGACCGGCGTTAGCATTACTACTCTGGACTCAATTTGATCATTTCTATTTATTGCTTTTCATTGGTTCCTTAGCCGTGTTGCCACTTTTATTTATATACCGATCTCCATTACCAGCAGCTAGAGAGGATAAAGGGATGTTTACGTTTCGAGAGATGTATATTGCATTTAGGGATGCATGCCGGCATAGAGGGCTTATAATTTCATCCATTGTTATGCTAATCGGTGCGTGTGTTTTTGGAGCTATTACTACTTTTTTACCTTTGTATATGGTATCCACTGGATATGGTAATGCAGCATTGTATTTATTTTTACAAGCAATAGTTGTAGTGATAAGTCGGTTTTTACTTAGGAGATCTATTCCTTCTGATGGGAAATGGCATCCATCTTTTATGTCTTTTGTATTAGGAAGCTTGGTTATTGGAACTATTTTACTGGCATGGATGCCTTATATAGGTAACTTTATTTATGTGTCAGCTATATTTAATGGACTGGCTACAGCGATGCTATATCCAACGATCATCACGTATATGACATTTGTTATTCCAAAGGAAAGTAAGCATATTTTACTCGGAATTTTTCTGGCTTCTTATGAATTAGGCTTTTCCCTTGGTGGTTTTGTGATGGGATTTGTTATACAAATGAGTTCTTTCACAATGATGTTTATTACTTGTTCTATCATTGGTCTGACTGCCATTATGTTCATTTGGGGAAATAGGAAAGAAGAATTCCCCGCATTGGACAAAGGTGCCCTCTCTTAATATAGGGGAACCATATGAGATAGCATTTTTTCGCTAACATTGATCATTTCAGATATTATTCAGTTTGCTGTAGAAGAATATCTGAAATCAACTGCAAATATACAACAAGTCATTCCACGACCTGACGATTGTGAGCCAAAAGGTCTTAGACTAAATTAAACCCGAACTAATTTGAATAATAAAACAAATTGGTTCGGGTCTTTTTCTGAAATATGTCTTTGGTTTTTAGGGTACCCAGCTGTTGATTGGAGTTTGTAAAGAATGGTCTTTATTATCAACCTTTTTAATTATTCTTCATTTCCTCCGCAAGCTTTTCTAAGGACTGATACTGGGTAATTTGATAATTACGTCCTTCTTTTTTCAAGAACTTTTTTTCGCAAAATTGATTAAGTACATGCAGTAAATGTCGGTAGGATATGCCTAAGTAGTTACATACAGTGACGTGTTTTTCTCTATAAATACCTTCATCAGCCGTTAGCAAAATAAAATCTGCAAGCCTGTTTTCAAGAGGAAAAGCTAGTCCTTGAGAATACTTCATTGCCATGAAGGATGCTTTTACACTTAAGAATTTTGTTAATTCCCTTAGAAATTTCGCATCTTCCATCAGCTTTGCTCGATACTGTTGGATAGGAAGCGCAAAACAAATAGTCTTTGTTGACGCTTGAATTCCCTTTGTATAATACACATCCTGTATAAGCTCCATCTCACCAATGTAGTCATTTACATGGACAAAATTAATTAAGGATACTTTACCATTTTGGTGGGTCACGTAAATTTTCGCTTTGCCTTCCACCACGTAAAACAAGTAATACGGTCTCATGCCTTCTTGGATGATCCATTCATCTCGTTCATATTCATGCACCTCTAGAACCTCTTCCACTGGAAAAGAAAATAGATGAGCTATGGAATGATGCTCCATGTAAAGGCGTTTTTTGTCCTCTTTGTAAACTTTCATACTTCACCTCAAAATATGATATATCTCCTATTATTCCTTTTACACCCATGATAACATGCATTTGTGAGGAGGATATACATGAATACACAACGCTGGATGAGTATCTATTACTTTATTTTTTATATGACATGGGGCATTTTTCTACCCTATTGGTCTGGATGGATGGTCTTCACAAAAGGCCTGACAGTCTCTGAGGTTAGTTTGATTATGAGTTTTGGATTAATCGCAAGAGGCTTGTCTACTTTATTTGCCTTTCCATATCTATCTGGGAGGTTTAGCAATAAGGCACTTTTAAGCCTAGCAGGAATAGGTACTTTGGTTGCAATTCTTTTTTATCTTCCTGCAAGCTCCTATATAAGCTTACTATTTGTCACCATTATCTTGCATTTGTTTTATCCCGTTTTAATGCCAGCATTAGATACCGCCGCTGGTATACTTTTACAAAGTAAACAATTGAAACATTACGGAAGAAGTCGTAGCTGGGGCTCTATAGGATTTGTCTCTGTTGGAATGATTTTAACCCTTTTTACTGGAACACTCGGTGAAAACGTGATTTTTTGGGCATTATTACTTGGAGTATTGATTTTCGTAAGTCTGGGTTTTATGCGTGCACCGTCTATTTTATCTAAAAAACCGCAAATAGACTTAGAGCATAAAACCGGTATGCTACATTTATTTCGGTCTAAATATTTTAGTACAGTACTAATTATCGTTATTTTACTGCAAGCCGCACATGCCACTTATTATACTTACGGCTATATATTTCTACAGGATATCCAAGCACCACTATTACTGATAGGTGTGATCATTAACATTGCAGTGATTGCAGAAATTATCTTCTTTACTATTGCAGATAAAATCTTTCATAAATTTTCAGTGGGTTCGTTACTGACATTAGCAGCAGCTGGCTCTTCTTTACGATGGTTTTTAGTTTTTGCTTTCCCAAATGTGATTGTATTTTCTCTCGCTCAAATTCTACATGCATTCTCGTTTGCAATGGCACACTATGCTTTTATGAAATACCTGAATAAAAACATCCCACAACTGCAAATTCCGAAAGCCCAAGGTTTGTATTCAGCATTTGCACTTAGCTGGAGCACCGCTTTCTTTACAATCTTCGGGGGCTTCTTATACGAAATCGAACCAAGATATGCTTTCCTGGGAATGCTAGTATGTACCTTGCCAGCAATGCTTCTTGCACTTGTATATCGAAAAGTTGAAATAAAAAAAGAAGGCACACTTTTATTTAACTCTTAAGAAGACAGCCTACAACCAAAGGAACCAGTGACTACTGGTTTTTTTCTTGAGTACTAATGGGGGAGTTTGATAATGAATTACCAATAAAAAAGGGAAAACACGTTGAATTGTATTTTCCCTCGAAATTTATTTGTGTTCTAGCCAATCGCCGCTCCCCCACACACCTTAAGCACCTCACCTGTTGTATAGCCAGCTTCCTTCGATGAGAAATAGAGGACTGCTTCTGCAATGTCTTCAGGGCTTCCCATTCTTTTAATGACTTGGTTGTCCAAGTTGTAGGAAGCACATTTTGTTAGCTCGGTTTCCACTGCACCAGGAGCTACACTGTTACAAACGATACCTAATGGACCTACTTCCTTTGCGATCCATTTTGTTAAGGCAATGATTCCGCCTTTTGATGCTGCATACCCAGGGCCGGAACGTCCTGTAGCAGTACCTTGGTCTGAGCTTGAAACGAGACCTCCTATAATTCCGGAAATGGAGCTTATATTGACAATCCTGCCATATTGCTGCTCTTTCATATATGGATAGATGACGGATTGTGTCAGGAAGAAGGCTGCCTTAAGGTTGGTATCTAAATCTCTGTTCCACACCTCTTCCGTTGTTTCTTCTAGACTAAGTCTACTTGCCGTTCCTGCGTTGTTCACGAGAATATCAATTCTGCCAAATTGTTCAAAGGTGTCATCCACTAATTTTTGAATCGCATTTCTATCCCGTATATCCACTTCGTATAAGCTTGTTTTCGCACGGGGATTAATTGCTTCTATTTGTGTTTTCGTTTCCTCACATGAGTGAAGGTCCACTAGTACAACGTGTGCTCCTTCTCGAGCCAATACTTTTGCACACGCTGCTCCAATTCCTCTTGATGCTCCTGTCACTATCGCTACATGGTTTTCTATTCTCATCTTCTCTCACCTTTCCTTTGTTGGAAAAATTAATTGACTTCATCTCTGGAAACTACTATTATTTTTTTAATATTCAAAATAATTACAACGGAAGTGTAGTATGATTATCATAAAACTATTAAAAGAGCGACTTCCTTTTCTCATACTAATAACGGGTGTAGGAACTTATCTATCTCCTATTCATTTAGCGACTGCGCCTTGGGTCCCAGGGTTACTTTTAGGTATTGTCATTTTTTTCACTGGACTATCCATGGATGTGTCGACAATTAAGAAAATGAAAAGCAAAGGGAAGGAACTATTTTTAGCTGTATCGTTAAAATGGGTATTAACCGTTACAGTTTCGATAGGTCTTGCCTATTTTCTTTTTGCCAATCATCCTGAAGTAGCTGCTGGCATTATTATATCTGGTACAGTGCCTAGTGCAACAGCAGCTACTCTTTATACATTTCTTGCAGGTGGCAATACATCTTTAGTCATTGTCGCATCCTTCGTTGATGTAGGAATCAGTCCCATTATTACCCCAATTTCCATGCTAGTTCTTTCAGGAACAACTGTGTCTATCTCTTTTTTCAACTTACTACAGTCGTTCACCCTCATTGTTCTACTGCCTTTATGCTCAGGCATTTTGATTCAAAAGATATTGCCAAAGAAAATACATATTGTTCCTTCCATCACCCAGCTTGGTTCTTCCATTTCGTTATTGCTCATTATCCATACCATTGTTGGAAGTGGCAAAGAAGCTATTAGGCTAGAGCTTAGTCTCATTCCCTTAATTGTATTGGCTACAATCATTCAAGTCACCTTACCGATGTTTGCCGCTTATTTAATTGCTAGAAAAATGAAAATGATGGAAGTAGATGCACGAGCCATTCTTTTTCATGTTGGATTATGCAACACAGCGCTCGCAGCCATTCTTGCGTTTGAATTTATTGGAGAGCATGCTGCGATTGCACCAATGGTAAATATGATTGTAAACCTTTCGATTGGCTCTTTTGTTGCGACCCGGTTTGCACGTCAAACTTCTCCCTAGTCCATTCATGGAATTGGCTCTAGAGTGTTGCTAATCTAAATGTCATAATAAAGTAAAAATCTGGAGGGCTAGCTATGAAAAAAATTGCTGTGATTACTGGAGCTGCACAAGGTTTAGGGTTTGCCATTGCAAATGAATTAGCAAACGACCATTTTCATGTTATATTGCTTGATCGCAAAAAAGAGCAATTAAAGATTGCAACAGAACAGCTTTTAGAGCAAGGTCACCAAGCTAGCGGTATTGAAATAGACCTGGAGCATACTGAGAAAATTCAAGATGTTCTTTCTCAAATAGCAGTAGAACATGGAAAGATACATGTACTCGTAAATAACGCTGGCATCAATATCGTGAAACCGTTTGATGAAGTTACTTCTGATAATTGGGACAAGGTCATGAATATCAATTTAAAGGCTTCTTTTTTTATGATTCAGCATGCAGCACCGTTAATGGAGGATAGTGGTTCCATCATTAATATTTCTTCCATAGCCTCCAATAGCCCTCGTCCACTTTCTGTCGCATATGCGGCATCCAAAGCTGGAATGGTTAGCCTAACAAAAACTGCCTCCATCGTGCTTGCACCAAGGCGTATAAGAGTAAATGCCATTTGCCCCGGAGCGATGGAGACGGAGCTTCTTGAAAAGATGTCACTTGAAATGGGAGATTTATCAGGGACAAGTCCTGAAGAGTCTTTACAAAACTATCTCGGAGCCATTCCACTTGGGAGGATAAGCACACCTTCTGACATAGCTAAAAGTGTCGCTTTTCTCGCCTCTGACAACGCAAATTATATTACTGGACAGTCTTTAAATGTTTGTGGAGGCTTAACAGTTACATAAAAATACTGCAGAAAAGCTGACCTAGATTACTTAGATGTATTCTGGTCAGCCTTTTCTTATTAAACCTTTTCCAACGATGGAAGGTGAATGGCACTATTCGTCATGTCCATTACTGCTTCTTGAATTCCCTCTGTAATACTCGGATGCGGGTAAACCATATTCAATAGCTCTTCTGTCGTTGCTTCAAGTTGAAGAGCAAGAGTTGCTTGCGAAATAACTTCTGTTGCATGTGGCATCAGCAAGTGGACTCCTAGTATCCGTCCATATTCTTTATCAGCAATGACTTTCAAAAATCCTACTGTTTCCTCTTCAATTAATGCTCTGCCATTTGCTTGTAACGGAAAGACACCTTCCTCAACTTCAAACCCTCTTTTAACCGCTTCTTCTTTTGTTAATCCAACAGCTGCTGCCTCGGGATGTGTGTAGACACATTGTGGGATATAATCATAGATTACTGGTTTTGTCTCGTATTCAAGTGCATGCTCGATTGCAACCTTACTTTCCGCCATAGCAACATGTGCAAGCATGATGGAAGTGGAGCAGTCTCCAACGGCATAAATAGATGAAATGCTAGTTTGCTGATAGGAGTTGGTTTTTATTTTTTTATTTTCTACCATCACACCGTTCTCTTCAAGCTGCAAGCCTCCTATCACTGCTTCTCTTCCTACAGCCACTAAAACTAAATCCGACGTTAACATTTGCCCTTCATTAACGGTCAACTGCACTTCACTTTTGTCCGATTTTCCAATAGCTGTTACTTTATTTTCAAGAGAGAAGTGAACACCTTGTTTTTCTAGATGGGCTTGCAGCTGCTCGGAAATTGCTCTGTCCATATTCGGTAAAATTCGATCAGCGGCTTCTATTACGTGTACCTTTACTCCCAGCTCTGCAAAAATGGTCGCAAATTCGATGCCGATAACACCACCTCCAATAATGGAGAGAGAGGGTGGTAGCTTTTGAAGCGAAAGGATTTCATTGCTCGTTAAAACACCCTCTGTTTCAATCCCTTCAATCGGAGGCAGAATAGGTCGGCTTCCTGTTGCAAGGATAATGAAATCTGCATGAAGGGTTTGAGAATTATCTCCATGAACATAAATTTGATTAGTTCCAGAGAGGGATGCGATTCCTTCTACCACTCTAATCTTTCCTGCTTTTAATAGGCTTGCTACCCCTCTTCTCAGTTGAGTAACGGCTTTTTGTTTACGCGACATTACATGGTCCCACGGTACCGCCTGATTTGTATGCATCTGGAAAAGGTTATTACTTTTCGACCATAAGTACGAGGAATCCAGCAAACTCTTTGTTGGAATGCAGCCTGTATTTAAGCATGTTCCACCTAGAAGGCTTTTTTCGATTAAGGTTACACTTGCCCCTAATTGGCTTGCCCTTAAAGCTGCAGAGTATCCACCTGGTCCCCCGCCAATTACAACTACCTCTTTCATCTCCTCACCCCTTCGCTAAAAGTCTGAGTGGCTCTTGTATATAGTATTGAATGGTTTGAAGGAAGCTTGCTGCTTCGGCACCATCGAGGGCACAATGATCAAATGATAGTGATAAAGTCAGCATCGGACATTTCACGATTGTCTCCCCAACATATACAGGTTTATCTATAATTCGTCCCACCCCTAGAATTCCTGTTTCAGGTGGGTTGATAATTGGTGTAAAACCATCTATGCCCATCATGCCTAGGTTGCTTATTGTAAAAGTGCCGCCACGCATTTCATCGACTGTTAATCTATTTTCTTTCGCTCGGGCAGATACATCCTTTAAACGCTTGGCAATTTGGAGCAGATCCAATTTATTTGCATCTCGTATCACAGGAACGACAAGACCTTCTTCTAAGGAAACAGCTACTCCTATATGGACATTGTCATGGTAGGTTAGTTCGTTGTTGTCGCACCAAGCATTTAATGCTGGATGTTTCTTTAGGGCAGCAGCAACGATGGCAATAAGAAAGTGGGTATAGGTTAGCTTTGTATCTCCATCTATTGATAAGGTAGACAGGGCTTTTTTTAGAGAACTGACATCGAGTTCTTTTTGCAATGTCACATGTGGTATAGTACTCCAGCTGCTAGTCATCCTTTCTGCGATTACTTTTCGTATACCAGACATCGGGACAGTTCTTGGAGGCAAATCTTGCTGCTCCTTTTTAACCTCATACGTATTTTGATTTTTGAGTTGTTCCTCAATGATATCAGGTAGCATGATTCTATTTTTCAAATTCACATTTTCCCAATCTACACGATGTTCCTCTGCATACTTTTTAGCAAGTGGTGAGATAGCTGGCTTACTGGCTCTATTAGTGCTTTCATCACGTATATCCCGAGCAACAATTACTTGATTTGGTCCAGATGGTGCTATCGTGTCTAAAGGAATTCTCTGTTCTCTTGCAAGCTTTTTAGCTAGTGGTGTAGCCTTAATAAATTCAGACTTTGCTGCCTCCTCCGGCTGTAGTGGAGGGCTATTAACAGCATCCACCTCCTGGTCATCTGAGAAACTATCAGTCTGTAGAAAGTTACTTATATCCTCATTCTCTTCTGCTATGATTGCTACAGGTGTTCCTACATCTGCCGTTTCTCCATCCTTTATAAAAATATGCCGTAAAATACCTGATTGGGGAGCTTCAATTTCATTGGTAATTTTATCTGTCTCCACTTCAAATAACGTTTCTCCGCTATCAACCCAGCGGCCTTGATGAACTGACCAATTGGACACAGTACCCTCTTTCATCGTTAAGCCAAACTTTGGCATTGTAATAACGACTGCCATCCTATTCCCTCCTTCCTAATCCACTACCAGCGTGCCTTTAATACAGCAGAGACGACTGTTTCCACTTGCGGGATAACGTGCTTTTCCAACGCAGGGCTAAATGGAACTGGTGTAAATGCAGCACCAACCCTAATAATAGGTGCATCCAAATACTCAAGAATATTTTCACTTACCGCGGCAGCTATTTCTCCTCCAACACCGCCAGTTTTAACTGCCTCATGTGCAATAACAAGCTTGTGTGTTCTTTTCACAGATTGATAGATGGTTTCCATATCCATTGGTACAATCGTCCGTAAGTCAATGACCTCCGCTTCTATTCCATGAAGACTGCTTAGCTGCTCTGCTGCTTCCAAACATTTTCCAAGCATCGCTGAGTAAGAAACGATCGTTACATCATTCCCTTCCCTAACGATGGCAGCTTTGCCAATTGGTGTGAGATGATCTCCATCTGGCACTTCTCCTTTTTGACTGAACAGCTGTTTATGTTCAAAATAAATAACAGGATTCGGGTCGCGGATGGCTGCTTTTAAAAGTCCTTTTGCATCAGCCGGATTAGACGGAATGACTACCTTCAAGCCAGGAATATGAAGAAACCATGCTTCAAGTGATTGGGAATGCTGCGCCGCTGCTGACTGCGTTACCCCATCTGGTGCACGTAAAACAAGTGGAAGCGTCCCTTGACCCCCAAACATATAACGAATTTTTGCCATTTGGTTGAGCACTTCATCCATTGCCACTCCAATAAAATCCGCAAAATGCATGTCAACTACAGGAACTGCTCCTGCCAGTGCCGAGCCTACTCCTGCTCCAACGATGGCAGTTTCAGAAATAGGGGTATCTCGGACTCGGTCAAGGCCAAATTCTGCTGGTAAGCCTTTAAACTGACCGAAAATTCCTCCTTGACTAGCAATATCCTCTCCCATGATAAAGACTCGCTCATCTCTGCGCATTTCTTCCTGCATGGCTTCTAACGTTGCTTGAGAAAAAGTAATATTACGCATGCTCCGCTACCTCCACTTCCACATAAAGATCCTCAAATGCTTCTTCTGGCTCAGGGAATGGGCTCTCTTCTGCAAATTTAACCGCCTCTACCATTTCCCTTTGAACTCTATCTTCAATTTCCTTTAATTGCGCTTCTGACATTAGGTCTTCGCTTAATACCTTTTCTAAAAATTTCTTTATAGGGTCGTTCACTTCCATTTGTTCTATGACCTCTTCCCGTGTGCGATATTGCTCCGGGTCTCCGACAAAATGGCCCTTAATTCGGTAAGTCTTGCATTCTATTAAAGTAGGTCCATCACCATTTCTTGCCCTTTCGACTGCCTCTGTAGCAGCAGAATATACCTCAAACACATCATTTCCATCTACCATGACACTTGGCATAGCATAGGAATGTGCTCGAATAGAAATATCTGTGACAGCGGTAGCCTCATGCAAAGGTGTTGTGGATGCCCACTGATTATTCTCACAAACAAAAACAACAGGGAGCTTCCAAACAGACGCCATATTCAGAGCTTCATGGAAGGTTCCACGATTACTTGCTCCGTCCCCGAAGAAACATACCGCAACCTCACTGCTTTTTCGCAATTGGATAGCAAGTGCGGCTCCTGCAGCTAAATTAAATCCGCCGCCAACAACACCATTTGCCCCAAGCATGCCAATTCCAAAATCGGCAATATGCATGGAACCGCCTTTTCCTTTACAATAGCCTGTTCTCCGTCCATATAGCTCAGCCATGCAACGATTAATGTCGGCACCTTTTGCTATCGTATGGCCATGACCACGGTGGGTACTTGTGATGTAATCGGATTTCGTTAAGGCGGAACAAACACCTACTCCAGTGGCTTCCTCGCCAATATAAAGGTGGACAAAACCAGGGATATCTCCTGCCAAAAACTTTTCATTGATTGTCTCTTCAAACCGCCTGATTAAAAGCATTCGATAATACCAATCCTGTAATTGACCTTCTTTTACGTTATGTTCCATTAAAAAACACCTCTTATCCTTTAAATGTAAGTGCTTACATCAAGTATAAAAGGCGCGTTTTTAAATCAATATAACCAATCTCAATATTGGTATGAATAATATTCATTAATGGCCTGGTCAATCAAATCGATTCCTTTTTCCAAAGCTTCCGGTGGAGGGTGGGTGAAGGCTAACCTAATGTAGTTCTCATACATTCCAACCCCACTCATCCAGCTGCCCGGTACAAATGAGACCCCTTTCTTTAAGGCTATTTCAAGCAATCGCTCGGAAGAAATACCTTTGGGGATTTTACACCATAAAAAGACACCGCCATCTGGAAATACACATTCAAGGTTTGGTTTATTGCTTAAGATTTTTTTGATTAATGCTAGCCTTATATCGTAGGCTTCGCGCAGTTTTTTCACATGCTTATGCAATCTTCCCTCCGCCAAATACCCATGAACCGCTATTTGGGTAAGGTTATTACTATGCAAATCTACCCTTTGTTTTATTTTTACAAGATTAGAAATTATCCCAACAGGTGCCACCAATACTGCTACACGAATCGTTGGAAAAAGGTATTTAGAAAAGGACTGCAGATGAATTACTAAATGATCTTTATCCAATGACTTAAAGGACGGTACAGGCTTTCTTTTGTAGTAAAGGAGACTATTCGGATCATCCTCCACGATTGGTACACGATACTTTTTGGCAATCTCTAATAGCTTCTTACGTCGTTGCAAGGACATCGTTATACCAGTTGGATTATGGAAGGTAGGATTAATGTAAATAAATTTCACAGGGAATTGCATGAGCAAATTTTCGATACTATCTACTTTAATCCCTTCTCTATCATGAGTGATACGCAATATCTTGGCACCTGTAGCAGCAAATGCATCAGAAGCAGCCAAGAAGCCAGGATCCTCCATAATGACATAATCATCCGGCCCTAAAAATAAACGACTTATTAAATCTAAACCTTGCATGGCTCCTGATACGATCATGATTTCTTTCTCTTCCGCAAGAATCCCGCCATCCTGAAGCCATGATTGGACTTCATGAATAAGTGGTTCATAGCCTTTGGTTGGCGCTGGAAGCTGCAATAGAATAGGATTCTTCCGTAAATGCTCCGCAAAGCATTGACTAAAATCGATCCCTGGATGAACCTCTGCCGCAGTCCCTACCCCTGCAAGATGAATTAAATTAGAATCTCTTCCAAATCGCATTATTTCTTCCATTGCAAGATTTACGCTGTCTGTCTGGTACGCAAAATTCGTATGCCACGTAATCGCTTGCTCAGATGTATCGATTCTTGGTCCCTTCATAATAAACGTACCGCTTCCTTGCTGACTGCGCACAATTCCCCGTGACTTCATTTCTTCATATGCCAACGTTAGAGTCATCCGGCTAACCCTTAATATTTCAGCCATTTTTCGTTCAGAAGGCAGGCGCACGCCTGGTTTCAGCCTCCCCTCATGCACCATTTGTTCAAACTGCTGTGATATTTGCTTATAGAGGGGAATTCTATCCTCTGTATCTACTATTATTTGCTCCCATAACATCGTGGACAATGGACTCCCCCTATCTCATATTTAATAATTCCGGCAGCCATAGACTCATAGCAGGAACGTACGTAATAACAAGTAATACTCCAATTGCTGCCAACACAAATGGAATAACCCCGATGGTTATTTCCTTGAGTGAGAGTCCGGTCAAACCACAGGCTATATATAAATCAAGCCCCACAGGTGGAGTAACAAGACCAATCGCTAAGTTCATCGTCATTAAGATACCGAAGTGAACGGGATCAATTCCCATGGCTGCCATAATAGGAACAAAGATTGGTAGAAAAATATAATAGGCTGAAATCGCATCGACAAACATACCTGCAAATAAGAGCAAAAGGGTGATCATTAGCAAAATGGTATATTTATTTGATGCAACACTCATTAATACATTTGCCATGTCTTCAGCTATTCCCTCGATATGCAATAACCAGGCAAATGTAGAGGCAGAAGCAACAATAAGCATAATCATCGCTGTCGTTTTGGATGAATCTAGCAATAATTTTGGCAGATCGCTAATCTTGATTTCCTTATAGATAAAAAATCCAACAAACAAACCATAGAACACTGCAACAACAGCTGATTCTGTTGGAGTGAAAATTCCACTATATATCCCACCAAGAATAATAACCGGAGCAAGCAATCCCCACGTCGCATCTTTAAAGGCTTTCCACATTTCTGCCTTACTAGCCTTAGGCAATGTTGGTATCTTTTCTTTTTTGGCAATAAAGTAACTTGTAATCGCCAATACTAAGCCCATAAAAAGACCAGGAATAATTCCGGCAATAAAAAGCTCACCAATGGACACTTCTGCAATAACGCCGTATACGATATAAGCAATACTCGGTGGTAGAATGATTCCAATTCCACCTGCAGTAGCTAAAAGACCACCAGACATGTCCTTCCGATAACCTGCCTTGATCATCGCAGGAATAATGATGGCACCAACAGCAGCCATTGTTGCTGGACCAGAGCCTGAAATGGCTGCAAAGAAGCATGCCGCTACTACAGCAACAATGGCCAGTCCGCCAGTTAAATGTCCTGTTAAGGTTTGCGCAAGGTAAATTAACCTTCTTGATATTCCCGCCCTTTCTAATATCAAGCCTGCCAAGAAAAAGAACGGAATGGCTAATAAGGTGAATTTTGTAAAGGAAGTATAGAGCGTCGCTGGTACAGATTGAATGGGTAAATCAAAAAATAGCAATGTCAACACTGTAGAGAGTCCTAATGCAACAGCAATAGGCATTCTTAGAAAAAGGAACACAAAAAACAAACCAAATAATACGATGCCTACTGTACTCATCTCAATTCTCCCCCTGCTTTAATTCTTTTCCATTCAATCAAGTAGCCTTCCCAGAAACGAAAGATACATAGAAATGCCCCCAAAGGAACGGAAAAGCCCATAATCCATTCAGGCAACCCCATAGCAGGTGTTCGTTGATTATACGTAAACTGCTGCATCACCATCCCCATTCCATACCATAAAATCACCAGAAAAAAGAAAGTCGTCAAACACCCTACTAGTATCAAAACAACGATTTTATATTTATCTGATAGATAGTCTGTTAATAAGCTAAATCCTAAATGCCCATTTTCTCTTGCAAGTAAGGCCGCTCCAATAAAAATAATAAAGGCAAACAGATTTGTTGTTAGCTCTTCTGTAAAAGAAAATGACGTATGAAACAAATGCCTTGAAATAACGTTCCCAAATGTCAGAACACATATAACGGCCATAAGGGTAATAAGAATCCATTCTTCTAGCTTTACCAATATCCCCAATGACGCTCCTCCTCTTTGAAAATATTTATAAGAAAGGCCCTTTAGAAAGAGGAGTTCAGGTGGTAACCTGTCCATTTCCGCTCATAAAGGACCACTCATTTAAAAAATTTACTTTGTATAAGAAAATTTAATCCCTGAATAAATCTAGCAAATCTTTTCCAACTAAATCCTCATATTTAGAGATAACAGGTTGAACTGCTTTTTGAAATGCTGCAATTTGTTCCGGTGTCAATTCTACAATTTCCATCCCTGCCGCTTCTAGCTCTTTAAGAATTTCTTCATTTTGCTGTCTATTAATTTCAATTTGGTACTTTGCTGCCTCTTGTGCTGTTTCCCTTAAAATGTTTTGAGTTTCTTCATCCAGTCCATCAAAAAGCTTTTTATTCATACCGAAAACAAGTGGGTCATACATATAGTTCCAAACAGTTAAATAGTCTTGAACCTCGGCTAGCTTAGAATTTAAAATAATTGGCAGTGGATTTTCTTGTCCATCAATAACCCCTTGCTGTAAAGACGTAAACACCTCTGCAAAGTTCATAACAGTAGGGTCACCGCCAAACTCTCTATACGTATCTACCATCATCTCCATGGAAGGTGTTCTAATCTTCAAGCCTTTCAAATCTTCCGGAGAAGTAATGGGTTTTTTACTATTCGTAATTTGTCTATAGCCACTTTCACCAAATGCCAATGGCTCAATACCTTTCGATCTTATTAACTCCATTAACTCCTTGCCGCCTTCTCCATTCATTGCTTTCTCTGCTTGCTCATAATTCGGAAGCAGCCATGGAAGAGATGGCACAGAAAACTTATTATCCAAAACAGAATAAATAATCGTTGAATGGATAGAAATTTCGGTTGAACCATTTTGAACCGCCTCTAACCCTTTTGGTGAATTTCCATTTGAGAGAGATTCATTGGCATATATTTTCATTTTGATTCGGCCATCTGTCTGTTCTTCAACATCCTCCGCCCATTGCTTTGCAGCTACAGCCCAAGTATCATGCTCTGACACTGTGACACTAATTTTTAAATTCATATCTTTTTGTTCAGAACCACTAGCTTGACTACAGCCAATCAGCGCTACCACCATCAACATGACCAAGCCAATTCGTAAGAACCTCTTCATTTTTCATCCCCCCAAAAAAATGTTTGCGCTTTCATTATTTAGAATAATGAAAAAATTTAGTATTCAATATAGCCAATTTTCTAATTGGTATTATAATTATTTGAAAATACTGAAAAAACCTCTGGTAAAACTCCCCTTTTTATAGCCAATCTACAGAAATTGATAGAGGCCTTTCCTATAGAAATTAGTTTTTACGTCCAAGCTTTTTCCTCACACCACCATATAGTAATTAAAAAGCAGGTGAGTAAGTGAGTAATTATGAGTATAAGTATCAATCCCAAAAAGACGCCGAACAGGTGAGTAATAATGATCATAGGCCCTCTCGTAAAGGAAAACTAGATCCTAAACACCAAGAGTGTATGGACCGTGCTTTTCGTGTTCCAATATTTTTAAGTACTACCACCCATCTAAATGCCAATCAACAACGGTTTTTGGACCGCTTAATTTTTGAAATTGAAAATGCATTGCTCTTTCCACGGACATTACCTTTAAGCGAAAGCTATCCAGAGTCGATACTAACCGACATTCGCCGTTTAGTTTCATCCAGCTACGGCATGCTCGCTGTAAACTTCCGTCGATTTCTCGTAGAAACAATGGATGTGAACACTGGTCCGGTTCCTCCTCCAACTCCTGTATGGCAAGGGTCAGTATATTCCCAAGTAGAACCATCGATGGCCTTTCAGTTTGGTCTGCCGCTATTATTAGTAAGGGAAGAAGATACAGACACTAATAATGGTATTTGGGCAGGAGGCATTGCACCACTCAACCTCTTCATCGTTTGGCACTCCGAAACCCAAACAGTTGAAGAATTCTTCCGAACTCCTGAATGGAGATCTGCCTTTGCTAACTGGAGTGCCCAAGTAAGAAATGCGTTTTATATTCAGACGGAGCCTAAGTTTAGGTATCGTTGTAACTAGAAGAAGAGCATGGCTACCTTTGTAAGTTGACTAGAAGTTCCAGAAATCCGCATAAGAGACGCAGATTTCTATATCACCAGTCCAGGACAAAGATAATAAATTTTAAATAATACCCGAACTTATTTGAGTTTAAATTAAATTAGTTCGGGTCTTTTTGTTGTTTACATAAGATAGCAGAATCAAATAAAACAAATTCCTTCTAAAATGAACCAAAATGAAATAAAAATTAGTAGTAAATTCATGAATATTATACAAAATATCTTTTAAATGGCTTTTTTTTGATAAAATAAATATAGAGAGAATATGCAATAAAGAGCAAAGGGGGAGCAAAGTATGGAAAGAATAGAATCTTTTTTTATGAGGCTTCGGGATATGTTGCAGACCCATCATTTAAGTGGGATAGGAGCTAATTCGTTACATAGGGGTAGAGTATTCAGACAAAGCTGGTTTACCTTACTTACTGGAACAAATATTATATTAGCTATGCTAACTGCTTTTATGTGGCTTATTATCCCGATCATGAGGATCCTTTCCACTGCTTACGAGATAACTGAAAATTATCTGATTAGCACAAATGGAATTATCTCTAGAAGAATTGACCAGGTGGAATGGTATAGGGTGAAGGATGTTCAATTGCAGCAAGGAATATTGGGGAGAATGTTTGACTTTGGAGATCTGATAGTAATTTCATCAGATATAACTCATCCAGTTACTAGGATCAAAGGAGTTTCTCATCCCATTGAATTGAGGAGAGAAATCCTTGAACGTTCACGAAGCAGCAAGAAAGAATCTGGTATGAATTTGCATGAAATGATTTAATAAATTGAATGATTGAGAAGTGTGTTCACAAGAGAATCTCTTCTGCATTTAGATTCAAACAGACTACTATTCTCCACGCTAAATGGGGATCTGTCAGAAATGCGTTTGATATTTAGACGGAGCCTACGTTGAGATATCTATGAAATTTAAAAAAAGTCGAAAGTACACAAGGTTTTTTACCCATATGTATTTCCGACTTTTTTTATTTTGAACATTAAAAAACAATGAAGGCTTTTGAAATAGAAAGAATGACACTTCGAAGTGCAGCTGTTATTTCGTACGATGATTATTTTGATACCTTGTGCATCACCTTTGATACCACTGCCACTTTGCAGTTTTGCAAAGATGTTCTTCCATCTATTCAAGATTTGCGTGCTTTCCATACATCTGCTTGGAGTCTAGTCCTTTTTTCTCCATAAAACGGAGAATAATGGCATCATAAAATAATAGGGAAGTTTGTTCAAATAGCGAGCCCATCGGTTGAATTGTTTCGTACTGACCGTCTTCCCGATTCTTAGGTGCTCCTGGTAGAGTGACGGTTAGATCTGCAAGCTTTGCAATAGTTGATTGAGTAGAGAGCGTGATTGCAGCTACTGTTCCACCAAGGCTTTTGGCTTTTTCTACGATAGGTATTAGGGTCTTTGTTTCCCCTGAACCTGTCCCAACAATCAATAAATCATCTTGTTCAAGGTTGGCTGTAACAGTTTCTCCGACAGCATAAGCATCAATGCCCATATGCATCATGCGCATCACAAAGGATTTACCCATAAATCCTGAGCGCCCAGCACCAGAAACAAAAACTTTTCTTGCAGATAATATAGCTTCTACTAACTGCTCAGACTCCACCTCAGACACTTCAGTTATAGTGCCTTGCAGCTCTTTAATGATTGTCTCCAGATACGTAATTGTATTCATCGATTATCCCTGATTGATAAGCGCTTTGATTGCTTGTGCAGCTGCTTTTTTATCCTCTTTAGATGTAATTCCGCCACCAACAATAACAAGATCTGGTTGTGCTTTAATAACTTCTGGAAGAGTCTCAAGCTTAATTCCACCTGCAATTGCAGTTTTGGCATTTTTAACAACTGCCTTAATTTTGCGTAAGTCTTCGAAGGAATCCTTTCCTTCCGCTTGAAGGTCATAGCCAGTATGAACGCAGATGTAGTCTGCTCCGAGCTGATCAAGTTCTTTCGCACGCGTTTCAATATCTTTTACAGCAATCATATCGACTAAAATTTCTTTTCCTGCTTTTTTAGCTGCTTCCACTGCTCCACGAATAGAACTGTCTTCTGCTGCTCCTAAAATAGTTACAATATCAGCACCTGCAGCGGAAGCTTGTTCCACTTCATAGCCTGCCGCATCCATAATTTTCACGTCTGCTAGAACAGTTAAGTTTGGATATGCTTTCTTGACTTCTCGAACAGCTGCATGTCCTAAGCTATTGATGATTGGTGTCCCAACTTCAACAATGTCAATGGACTCTTGAACTTCCGCAACAAGTTCGATTGCTTCAGGTATATTAACTAAATCTAATGCTAATTGTAATTTCATAGTAAAGAACTCCTTTAAAAGTAATTTGACAGTCATTTTTACGATTTGCTTAACTGTCTGCATCCCATTATACTTAGTACACTAAAAGGTTAAAAGTACGCACTTTAAACGCATATAGTGTCTGAAAGTATACTGTGAGATCTATACTTAAATGTAGAAGGAAGTGAACCCTTGTGCCAAATTTAGGAGAAAGAACCTTTAATTGCGAGAAAGAATTAACGCTATCTGTTATCGGGGGAAAGTGGAAAATGCTCATCCTCTGGCATTTAGGAAAGGAAGGAACGAAACGCTTTGGTGAGCTTAAGGCGCTTATACCTGGTATTACCCAGCGAATGCTCGTAAATCAGTTGCGTGAGCTTGAGGAGCACCATATTTTACATCGTAAAGTCTATCCAGTGGTGCCACCTAAAGTGGAGTACTCCCTTACAGAACACGGAAAAAGCTTAATGCCCATATTAGATGCGATGTATAAATGGGGGAAAGATTACATTGAAAATGTGTTAGAAAAACCTTAAAAGAAAACTCTACTGTGATTCCCTCAAACAGTAGAGTTTTCTTGTAGTTAAGCTTTAAGAATAAAGTGTAGTAAGGATATTCTCCTTTAAATAGGAGGGATTTTTCATACGATCAATTATTTTTATATGTCTCCACAATCTTCTGCATATGACCGGTCATCGCATCTTGCGCTTCTTCCATCACATAGCTCAAATGTGTTTTTGGATTTTTATTTAGTGCTTCACCGATAGTTTCCACCGCTGTTAGGGAAATTTCTGTGTTTACGTTAATTTTACGGATTCCTTCATTAATGGCTGCGAGCACTTGATTTGCCGGTGTACCTGATCCTCCGTGTAATACTAAAGGTATATCTACTTTTTCTTTAATCTGCGCTAATAAATCTAAGCGGATATTCGGTTCACCGTCATACATACCATGAACCGTCCCAATGGATGCTGCTAAAAAGTCAACACCTGTTTCCTGTACAAATTGAGCGGCCTCATCAGGATCAGTTAAACGTCCCTCGCCTACTTCTTCATCGGAATAAGCCCCGCGCTCCATAGAACCAATTTCCGCTTCAACGTCCACACCATGTGCATGAGCATACTCCACTACTTTTCTCGTTTCTTCCTTATTCTCCTCTAACGATAAAGCCGAGCCATCAAACATTACCGAGGAAAAACCTGCGTGAACAGCGCGTTTGATCGTTTCAAACTGATAGCTATGGTCTAAATGTAACGCTACATTTACAGAAGCCTTTTCTGCAATCGTCTTAGTAAAAGCGGCAAATGCCTCTAAATCCATATATGATTGGTATCGTTCTCCATAAGCAATTATGACGGGTTGGTTTGCAGCTTCTGCAGCTCTAACTGCTGCTTGAATTGTTTCCGCGTTATAGCAGTTAAAGGCGGCAATCGCACTATTCGTTTGTTCAGCAAATGCAAGAATCTCTTTTGTTGTAGTAAACAAGTCAATCATCCTTATCTTTGTAGTAAAACTACATTTATACCTTCATAATATAACGTTTTCACCTACAAAAACAAGCGATTCTAGTATAATATTAAAAAACCACTTGTAATACAGAATGTAATTGTAGTAAAATTACTACATATTACGTGGGAGGTATGTCAATGGAAAGCTTTCTTGACCGTTGTACGGCAAAAAAGAATACGCTTACACAATCAGAAGATAAAATAATTTTTCAATTAAAACAGCACGAAAAGCCCTTTCTTCTTTCAATGAATGAATTGGCCATGTTAAGTGAGGTAAGTGAACCTAGTGTTGTTCGACTTTATAAAAAACTCGGTTACAAGAGCTATCAAGAATTAAAAGTGGCGCTTGCCCAAGAACAAGCAGAATTTCGTACACCATCTCAAAGTGACTTAGATATTTTACCCGACGATTCCGTCGACGTAATTTTTGAGAAATTCGGCTCGCAATTTTTTCAAGCGGTTTCATTAACAAAAGAGAACTTACCTTTAGAGCAATTAGACGTTGCGATTGAAAAGCTTAAGGATGCAAAAGGTATTTACTTCTTTGGCCAAGGATTATCTGGAACGATGGCAGAGGATGGTGCCCATAAGTTTTTGCGTCTTGGCGGTATGGTAATGGCTGTGAAGGACCCGCATTATCAAGCAATTTATGCAACACATATGACAAACAAAGATGTAGTTATTGCTATCTCTCACTCTGGTGAAACTATTGACACCATTAACGTATGTGAAATAGCAAAAGATAATAATGCTTATGTAATTGTCATTACTTCCAGTAAGCATGCAACACTTGCTAAGCTTGCAGATATGGTTCTTGTGACACACGCTCAGGAAACCATGAAACAACCAGGAGCATACGTTTCTAGGCTCATTCAATTGTCTTTAATGGACACTCTTTTTACTAAAGTAGCAGCAGAGTCTGATCTAGTTGTAAAAGAGAATATTAGCCGTTCTCATCTTGCCGTAACAAGAATGAAAAAATAATATACTAAATTAGAGGTGACACTTATGTTAACAGGTAATGGACTTATCATTGGTTTTATCATCGCCTTAATATTACTATTTGTACTTATTATTAAATTTAAATGGGATGCATTTGTTGCCCTTTTAGTGGTTGCCATTGGGTTAGGATTAGTTTCTGCTATTCCTGCTAGAACGGTACCAATCGTTATTGCAGAAGGATTTGGAGCTACC
This sequence comes from Sutcliffiella rhizosphaerae, assembly GCF_917563925.1. Taxonomy (GTDB): domain Bacteria; phylum Bacillota; class Bacilli; order Bacillales; family Bacillaceae_I; genus Sutcliffiella_A; species Sutcliffiella_A rhizosphaerae. The sequence continues at coordinate 8,265 of NZ_CAKJTJ010000026.1, read as the reverse complement.
TTGACTGGTGTTGGAATACTTATTGGTCTTGGTATTATCTTTGGGCAGTTTTTGGCATCATCAGGAGCGATTGAAAAGATTGCCAACTCCATGCTTCGAGCTTTTGGTGTAAAAAAATCACCTTATGCACTTGCGGCAACCTCTGTAACCGTTGCCATCCCTGTATTTTTTGATGCAGCATTCATTATTCTACACAAGCTAGTATATAGCTTATCGTTAAAAACAAGAATCTCCCTTGCTACATTAGTAGCCATTTTAGCAATTGGATTAATCGTTTCCCACAGTTTGATTATTCCTACTCCTGGACCTCTTGTGGTAGCGGATCAAATGGGAACTGATATCGGAGTATTCTTCCTATACGGTTTATTAGTAGCAATTCCTGCAACACTTGTTGGTGGTGTGCTTTACGGGAAATTCATAGGAAAGCGCATACCTACTGGTGATAAGTTAAATGATGTAGTAGAAGATTTAAACGAAACAGTTGAGACGACTAACCGCAAAGAAATACCAACATGGTTAGCATATGCAATGCTTGCACTGCCAATTGTACTTATCTTATCGAATACAGTAATGAACAATGTCGTCTTCCGCGGCAACCAAGAGGCGTTTATCCCAACATTATTTGCCATTATCGGTGATAAAAACAGTGCCTTGCTTATCAGTGTAATCGTTGCCATCTTTGTTCTTAAACCTTTCATAAAAGAAAGCACAGCTGATGTGATGAAGCATGCCTTTGAAGCATCAGGGATGATTTTATTAATTACTGGTGCGGGTGGAGCATTCGGAAAAGTCGTACAGGAAACTGGCCTAGGTGATTTAATAATTAATGTCATGCAAGGATTAAATATGCCTGCGTTATTACTTGGATTCGTCTTTGCACAAATTTTACGTGCATCACTTGGTAGTGCAACTGTTGCCCTAGTGACAACAGCAACTATCCTTGGGCCTATGGCAGTTGACCTTGGCGTATCACCTGTCTTACTTGGACTTGCAATTTGTGCGGGTGGTATCGGTTTATCCCTTCCGAACGACTCTGGGTTCTGGGTTGTATCTAAATTCGGACGCTTAACAGTTCCTGAAACAATCCGTGTTTGGAGTATTGGTGGCTTTATCGCTGGTGTAACAGCATTAACTTTTATTTACTTATTAAGTGCGATTTCAGGGGTTTTACCTGGACTATAAAATTAAAACTTTATATAAACACAGCTGTTAATTTCCGCACAAGGCTTCGCTTTTTGTCGGACGCTTGTGGAGTCTTGTGCTCCAATCAGCAGCTAGGTTGTTAAAAACCAACCCTAAACTTTACTAAATTTTTAAATAAGGTGGAGATATAAATGAAACAACGAATCGGATTTATCGGACTTGGAATTATGGGAATGCCAATGACAAGAAACCTCTTGAAAGCTGGATATCAGGTGACTGCTTTTGATTTAAACGAAGCAGCTGTCCAAACCATTACAGCTGCTGGTGCTACACCTGCCTCTTCTAGTAAAGAAGTAGCTCAAAATAGCGAAGTAGTGTTTACGATGCTTCCGAAAGGGGAACATGTTCGTGCCGCTGTATTTGGTGATAACGGTGTGATGGAAGGAGCTTCTGAAGGGCTTATTATTGTCGATATGAGCTCTGTATCTCCTGTTGATTCCAAACAAATGGCTACACTTGCTGCACAAGCCGGCGTTCATTTCCTTGATGCTCCAGTAAGTGGTGGAGAACCAAAGGCAATTGATGGAACACTTGCGATTATGGTTGGTGGAGAAGAAAATGTATTTGAAACAGTAAAGCCAGTGCTTACTGCAATGGGAACAGATATCGTGCTAGTTGGTGAATCTGGTTGCGGAACCACTGCCAAGCTTGCAAATCAAATCATTGTAAACCTTAATATTGCTGCTGTTTCTGAAGCATTAACACTTGCTTCAAAAGCAGGGATTGATCTTGAAAAAATGTACCAAGCGATTCGTGGCGGTCTAGCTGGAAGCACCGTAATGGACGCAAAAATCCCGATGATGCTTGACCGTAATTTCCAAGCTGGTGGACGAGTAGACATTAACATGAAAGACTTAACAAATGTGATGAATACTGCGCATGAATTGCATGTCCCGCTTCCATTATCAAGTCAATTGCTGGAGATTTTCCACTCCCTTGCAGCTGATGGAAAGGAAGCACTTGACCACGCAAGCATCGTTCAACACTACGAGAAAATGGCGAATGTAACGGTATCTCGAAAGGAGAACGCATAATGAAACAACTAGATGTAACGACAACTATGACTACTATACCTTTTGTAAGCCGTAAAGAAACACAAAGCGCCTTACAAAAGGAGCTAGACAACTCTCCATATAAAATTGTCGTATTAGACGACGATCCGACTGGTATTCAAACCGTTCATGGTATTTCAGTTTATACCGATTGGGAAAAAGATTCGATTAAACAAGGATTTTCAGAAGAAAACTCGATGTTCTTCATCTTAACGAATTCTCGTAGCTTTACGGAGAAAGAAACAACAACTGCTCATGAAGAAATTGCTAAACGGGTACAAGAGGTATCTGACGAAGAAAACATTCCATATGTGATTATTAGTCGCGGTGACTCAACATTACGTGGGCATTACCCATTAGAAACAGAAGTACTCAAAGATACAATTGAAGCAAACTCTGCTGTTTCTTTTGATGGAGAAGTGATTATTCCATTCTTTAAAGAAGGTGGACGCTTTACAATCGATAACGTGCATTACGTACAAGATGGTGACGTGTTAGTTCCAGCTGGCCAAACCGAATTTGCAAAAGATCGCACATTTGGCTTTCAGTCTTCTCATCTAGGTGAGTGGGTAGAAGAGAAAACAGAAGGACGTTTTACTAAAGAACAAACCATTTACATCTCATTGGATGATTTACGTCACCAACGTGTCGAAAAAATTAAAGACCAACTTCTGAAGGCAAGCTCTTTCCAAAAGATTGTTGTCAATGCAGTTGGTTACGAAGACGTAGAAGTGTTCTCCACTGCCTTTTTACAAGCCCTAAAAGCTGGCAAGCAATTCTTATGCAGAAGTGCAGCAGCCTTAACGAAGGTCTTGGGTGGGATTCCTGATAAGGCATTGCTAACCCGTCAAGATTTAGTGGATGCTGGTACAACCAATGGCGGATTGATTGCAGTTGGATCACATGTGCAGAAAACGACCCAACAACTAGGTCACCTTCTAGAAAGTGGATTAGTGAAAGGCATTGAGTTCGATGTTCACCTCGTTTTAGATGAGGAAAAGTTCCAAAACGAAACAAAACGTGTACGTCTTGCATGTGAAGAAGCGATTGCTAACGGACAATCTGTCGTCTACTACACTCGCCGTGAACGTCTCGACCTTGGCGAAAATATGAAGGAAGAAGAGCTCAAGCTATCTGTAAAAATCTCTGACGCTGTAACAAGCATCGTCAAAGATTTACAAGTGAAGCCTTCCTATATTGTCGCTAAAGGTGGAATCACTTCAAGCTCCATTGGTACCGAGGGCTTGTCTGTAAAGCGAGCGGATGTAATGGGCCAAGTAAAGCCAGGAATTCCCGTTTGGAAAACAGGCGAGGAGAGTAAATTCCCAGGCTCGGCTTATGTGATTTTTCCTGGAAACGTTGGACAGCCTAAGACATTGAAGGACGTTGTGGAGGTTTTGGAAGGTAAGTAATAATAATGGCGATTTTTACGAACTTCAGTTGATAAAAAAGCACCTTCTCACACAGTGGAAAGGTGCTTTTCTTCTTGAAAAACGATCACAAAAGTAGTTCCTTCGTTTACCATACTTTCAACATGAAAGGATGCATGATGATAGGACAAGACCTCTTTAACAATGGATAACCCTAATCCCATTCCTTCTTTGTTTCTCGCCTTATCGACGCGATAAAATCGATCATATATTTTATCCAATGCCTGCTCTTCAATCCCAATACCCGTATCTTTAATTTCCACAATAACCTGGGATTTCTCTTCATAACATCGAATGCTTATTTCCCCATTTTCTTTATTGTATTTAATCGCGTTTCCAATTAAATTTTCCCATGCATTCATTAACAACGAGCGATCAGCATAAACCTTTACAGGCTGCAAATCAATCTTAATTTCAAGTCCTTTCTCTTCTATACGCCAAAGCATAGAATGTACAACCTGATGAAGCTGCTCATCTATTCTTACTATTTGTTTATTAATTGGGTATGTTCCTTGATCAATAGAGGTAAGGACAAGCAATTGTTTTGTTAAATTTGATAGCCTTTTTGCTTCTGTTTGTATAATCTGGTTATATTTTTTACCTTCGCTTGAAGTTATCTCTTGATCTAATAACTCTGAATACCCTTGAATATTCAAAAGTGGTGATTGAAAATCATGGGATACATTATTCACAAAATTTTTCCTAGCTTTATCTGTATTCGCTAACCTATGTTGCATTATACGGAAACTATCTGCGAGCTGTCCGATTTCATCTTTTCGATTAATCATTAACGGATACTCAAAATTATGATTGGCAATTTCCTGCGTGGCACTCGTTAACTCAGATAATGATTGGGTAAGCTTCCGTGAAATTAATAAAATTCCAATAATGCTACTAAAAAAGACTGAAAATATAAATCCAAAAATAATTAAATGGAACTCTGTAAAGAAGCTTGTATTATTGGAACGTAAAAATAAAGCATATTCTTCCCCTTCAAGCTCCAGCTTTGTCCCAACAGTATTTTTTATATTATTTTCAAAATGACTCATCATCAAATAGGAGTTTTTAAAAGATTCGACACCATGATACGATTCTTCTCCTTCAAATAATGAAACCATCTGATCATTTAATTGATTTTGACGAAAGGGTTCTCCAAATACAATCTGTTCCCCATCTTCTTTCACTAAGGCAATTTGGTACCCTAAGTGACTCATTGTTTGAAGAAAATCAGAAGACGCTTGAAGAGTCATCTCATGTTCTTCCATTTGCTCTGTTAATTGTTCCGCAATAGCTAAGTAACGATTATTCAAATTTTCTTTTACAAAAGAGACATAAATGATATTCGAACAGATAAAACCAATGAAAACACTGATACAGATAATAATAAAGGTATATAAAATAAAACGTTGCAGTAATTTCATCCTTTTACCTCAAGACGATAGCCTAAACCCCGTATTGTAACGATTTCAATTGTTGCCTCGGCTTTCTTTAATCTCTCCCGAACCCGATTGATATGGGTATTTAAAGTAAATTCTGGTTGATCTAATGTTTCACCCCATATTTCATCAATTAAATCCCAACGATTCACATTTCTGCCTAACCGTTGCAAAAAGTATAATAAAATCTCTAATTCCTTCATCGGCCAAATATATTGTTTCTCTCCAATCCTAAGATCCCAGGTGTCCTTATCCATTTTGACATTCCCCACTACACTTTGAGCTTGATATGCTTTTTGATAACGACGTAAAATGGCGCGAACACGAAAAAGTAACTCTTTTGTTTCAAAAGGCTTCACGATATAATCATCAATTCCTTGTTCAAAGCCCTTTTCCTTATCTTCCATTTGCCCTTTTGCCGTTAACATAATAACAGGAATTTCATATTGGTTAGTGACGATGTTTGCTAGTTGAAATCCATCCATTCCAGGCATCATGACATCGATGATCGTTAAATCGAATGATTGTTTTTGCAAAAAAGCAAGCGCTGCCTCGGCATTGCTTGCTTTCTCCACGGTATATCCAGCCTTTTCTAAATGGATGGAAACTAATTGCAAAATGACCTCGTCATCATCGACGATTAATATGGGCAATTACATTTCCTCCTTTATAGATTTCCTATTGTCTTTTTCAAAAAATAAAATGAGTGATGGTAATAGCATACCCCGAACTAAAAAAGTATCAATGACAATTCCGATTGCTACGATAAATCCGAAAACAAATAAATCAATAATCGGCATGGTCGTTAATGCAGCAAATGTTGCTGCAAGTATAATACCTGCAGACGAAATTACCCCACCTGTATTGCGTAAAGCTACTTCTAAGGCATCTTTAACGTTTAGATTCTTTCGCTCTTCCAAGAATCGACTTACAAGAATAATGTTATAGTCAATACCAAGGGCCACTAAAAATATAAAGGCATACACAGGTGCACGTGTGGAAATAGCATCAAATCCAAATAATACATCTACCAAGAAAATCCCTAGACCTAAAGCTGATACAAATGAAATTAAAATCGTTGCCATCATATAAACTGGCATTTTAATAGAGCGTGTAAGAGCCAGTAACAACACAAAAATCAGGAGTGTTTCAAGAATCACAATTTTAATGATATCTTGATTATTAATTTGTTGTTCGTCAACTAATTTTGCCGTTGTGCCAGCATAAGAAAGCTCCACTACTTGATCATTTGATAAACGATAGGTTGCATAATCTTCACGGTAATCTGATAAAAAATCAATAGCTTCTTTACTATAAGGATTATCCTTTAATGCTACCGTAATTTTACCGTATTCTGCATCCTCTGTTAATCCAGATGGTCGAGCAGATCCAATCTGGGCATTGTCTGAGAAGAAGGTGGAGATTTCTTGTAAGTGTTCTTGCGTTAACTCTTTACCAGTAACCAGTACCGATATTGGAGCCAAATCCCCTTTGTTATACTTCTCTTCTACTATTTCAAATCCTACACGAGATGGTAAATCTTCCGGGAAATTTTTCACTGAGTTGAATTCATAATTTAAATTAAATACATTGGCAGATGTCACTACTAAAAATAGTAATACCACACCGCCAACTAAACCAGGTTTACTTACCACAAACTTTGCAACAGGTCCCCAAATACCATGTTTCACTTCTTTTGCTTCACCATATTTAGGTACTTTCGGCCAGAATGCTTTACGACCAAATAATGCAAATAAAGCAGGAATAAGTGTGACAGATGCCATCATTATGATTATCATGGCTGTACCGAAGACCGGGGCAAAGTTTTGATAATCGCGGAAATCCGCAAAGTATAGAATAATCATGGCAGCAAATACCGTACCACCAGCAAATAATACCGGTGTCGCAGTTGCATGCATGGCCACTTTCATTGCTTCGTATTTATCTTCATAATGATTTAATTCTTCCCGATAACGAGAGAATACAAATAGTGAATAATCAATAACAGCCGCAAACAATAAGATACTCATGATGGAGGTTGTCGCGTTATTGATTTCAAGTCCACCTGCACCTAGTAAGGCCAAGGTTTGATTGACTATTTGATACACCACTACTGTTGCAAATAAAGGAATGATCGCTAATAATGGCGAACGATAAATTCCAATTAATAAAGCTAAAATGATACCGATCGTCGCCAATAAAAGCTGGAAATCTGCAGATTCAAACAACTTTACAGTATCTCCTGCAATACCTGCTGGGCCAGTGATATAAAAGTCTGTATTTAAATCTGCCGCTATTTTGGTACCAATTTCGGTCGCTTCATCATTAATTTCTGCATATTCTGCACTACCTAAACCAGATTGAAGATTCATCGGAACAATCATAGTCGTTTTATCTTCTGATAAGAATCCCGATAATGCTTGAGGAGGTAATGCAGTAATATCTAAAATTTCTTCTATCCCCTCAATATTTGCTTCTTTAATGCCAGCAATAATGGTAGTAACCTCTTCTATATCCAATTCTCCATTAGGGTGATGGAATACATATATCCCAGGTGTACCTTGATCATTCGGAAAATACTCATCTAATTTATTCTGTGCAATGATAGATGGCGCTTCATCAGGTAATGATTGAAAATTGGTTACTTTATAATCACCCAATCTAGGTCCTGCACTAATGCCAATCATGAAAACTAGCCAAAGTACAACCGTTATCCATGCACCTTTTCTTGTAGCTACTTTATCTGTAAATGATCTTAAAAAATTCATGATCTTCCTCCTTTTCATCACCCTTTCCAGTATATATTTCATATATAAACTTTATATAAATTTAAGGTAGTCATCAGGCTATTTGTCCCAAGAAATGGCGGAAAGTTCATAAATATGACAATTATGAACGGCATCGTCTCTGCTCAAAGAGTATTCTCTAACCCACATATTTTATGGAAGTAAGTATGAATGACTTTTATCAAAATAAAGAGGCTGGGACAAAACTAAAGAACACAAACAAAAAGACGAACAATTTAATGGCCGACAATAAATACCGCTATTGATTTCCGTGCAAGACTTCGCTTTCCGCGGGTGACCCGCGAGCCTCCTCGGCTTCGCCTGCGGGGTCTCACATTGGCCACTTCTCCCGCAGGAG